>JBQCHI010000001.1:0-13868 GCA_051954835.1 Protaetiibacter sp.
CCGACGCTGCGCCCACTCGGTGAGGTGCGCGAGGGCCGCGACCGAGTCGGGCAGATACGCCTGCAGCACGATGCCCGCCTCGAGGTCTCGCAGCTCGGGCTCCTCGAGCAGCCGCGTGAAGACTGCGATCGTGAGGCCGAGTTCGCGGTACTCCTCCATGTCGAGGTTGATGAACTTGGCTCTCCGGGTGCGGGCGGCATCGAGATAGAGGGGCCTGAGTCGGTCGGCGACCCGCTCGACGGTCTCGTCGAACCCCCACAGCGAGAGCTGGGCGGCGACCGACGACACCTTGACCGAGACGTAGTCCACGTCGTCGCGTGCGAGCAGCTCGCGGGTGCCCTGCAGGCGCCGCGCCGCCTCCCGGTCGCCGAGCACGGCCTCGCCGAGCAGGTTGAGGTTGAGGCGGGCCCCGGATGCGCGCAGCCGCCCGAGGCTCTTGTCGAGCTTCGCGGGGGTCGCGTCGACGACGAGGTGGTCGACCATCCGTCGCAGCACGCGCCGCGCGATCGGGATGACGAGCTTCGGGAACAGCACCGAGAAGCCCCCGCCGAGCAGGATGAGCACCCGGAGCGACCCGGGCAGGAACCGCGGCACGCGCCTCGAGAGGCGCTCGAAGTTCTTCGCGGCGACCTTCGGGTCGTCGGGACGCACGACCCCGTCCACGAAGCCGAGCGTGAACTCGAGACCGTCGGGGTCTTTCAGCACCCCCGCGAGAAGCTTCGCTCCGGCATCCGGGGGCACGTCATCCGCCGCCGCGAGCCACCGCCGCACGAGGGCGACCGTCTCGTCGAGGGTCGGCAGATCGGGGGGAACCGCCATGGTTCCTCAGGGTAGACGACCAGCCTGAGCCGCCTATGGAGGCGGATGTCGCGGTTTCGGCGGGATGTAGCCCGCGCGCGCAGCACATCGCGCCGAAACCGCAACATCCGGAGCGGCTCAGGCCGCCGCGGCCGCCTCGATCTTGGCCTCGCGCACGCCGCGCATCGCGGTGGCCCAGCTCTCGAGCTGGTCGACGAGGGCCTGCAGGTTCGCGAGGTGCTGCTCACCCGGGGTGAACACGCTGAAGTTCTCGAAGTCGTGGAAGAACGAGAACGCGAGCTGGGTGCGCACGTCGGCGATCTGCAGCTCGCCGAGGGTGCTGCGCAGCTTGTCGGCGGCGCGGATGCCGCTCGAGAGCGCGCCGTAGCTGACGATCGCGGCGGCCTTGTCGTTCCACTCGCGGTAGATGAACGAGATGGCGTTGAGCAGCGCGGGCGACGGCGCGTGGTTGTACTCGGAGGTCACGAAGACGAAGGCGTCGAAGCCGTCGATCTTCTCGGCCCAGGCCCGCGTGTGGTCGTGCTCGTAGCGGCCCGCGGATGCCGGGATGGCCTCGTCGAGCAGCGGCAGGCCGACCTCGGCCAGGTCGACGATCTCGTACTGGGCGCTGCTGACGCGGGAGGCGTGCTCCTGCACCCACTTCGCGACCTGGTCGCCGACGCGACCGGGTCGCGTGCTGCCGATGATGATGCCGATGCGGAGCGGGCTGCTCATGCGATGTCCTCCTGAAGGATTAGTTGACGTGTCACGCTAACACAACCGGTTGACACGTCAACCTATTCCTGCCGCTATCCTGGGGCGCATGTCGACCGTGTCCGAGGTGAGCCCCGAGGAGTGGGACCTCTGGCGCGACTACTTCCGCGGAGGGCGTGAGCTCGTCACAGCCCTCGACCGGCGCCTGCAGGGCGATGCCGGCATCTCGCATCCCGAGTACCTCGTGCTGCTGAGCCTCTGGAACGCGCAGGAGCACAGCCTGCGCACCGGCGAGCTCGCCGAGGAGCTCTCGTGGGAGAAGAGCCGCGTCTCGCACCAGGTCGCGCGCATGGAGGCGCGCGGGCTCGTCGAGCGCCGCGAATGCGAGACGGATGCGCGCGGCGTCTGGGTCGTGCTCACCCCCGACGGCAGCCGTCTGCTGTTGCGCGCCACGCGCGACCACACCGACGCCATCCGCGAGTGGTTCTTCGAGCTCATGAGCGACGAGGAGAAGCGCGTGCTGGGCGCCGTCGCCCGGCGCATGCGCGAGAACCTCGGAACCGTCTGCGCATCCGTCCCCCCTGAGGCGGAGGCGCAGTCGGGCGACGCAGCCTAGGGTGTGCGCGTGAGCACCGACACCGAGGCATCCGCGCGCCCGGCCGCAGGCTGGGTTCGCCCCGAGCCGACCCGCCACGAACGCCTGCTCGACATCGCCACCGCGGGCGGTCTCTACGTGGCCGCCGTGCTCAGCCAGCAGCTCTACCGCGTCGCGGGCGTCTACAAGGACCCCGCGGATGCCGTGCTCACCTTCGCGCTCCTGGCCGTCGCGGTGCTGCCGCTCGTCGTGCGCCGCACGCATCCGGTGATCGCGGCGATCACGGTGTCGATCGGGTTCATCGCGTGCGGCAGCCTGCAAGTGCCCGAGCTGCTCATCGTCAACATCACGCTGTTCATGGCGATCTACACGGTCGGCGCGTGGGTCTCGCGGCGCTCGCTCGCGATCGGCGTGCGGTCGGCGATCGTGCTGGGCATGGGCGTGTGGCTCATGCTCGCGCTGTTCCAGTCGGCCACCGACCCCGACGCCTTCGATGGGATCTCGCGCGCCGGGGCGTTCTCGCCGCTGGTGGCCTACATGCTCATCCAGGTGCTCATCAACCTGCTGTACTTCACCGGCGCGTGGTGGTTCGGCGACCGGGCCTTCGCCTCCGCCCGCCAGCGCTGGGAACTCGAGCAGCGCACCGCCGAGCTCGAGCGCGAGCGCGAGCGCACCGCCGCGCAGGCCGTCGCCCTCGACCGCGTGCGCATCGCGCGCGAGCTGCACGACGCCGTCGCCCATCACGTGAGCGTGATCGGCATCCAAGCGGGAGCCGCTCGTACGGTGCTCACGCGCGACACCGACGCGGCATCCGCGGCCCTGCAGACCATCGAGCAGACCACGCGCGAGACCATCCGGGAACTGCACGACATGCTCACGACCCTGCGCGACACCGACGAGGCCGACGATTCCGCCCGCGGTATCGAGCGCGTGCCCGAGCTCGTGGCGGCATCCGTCGACGCCGGGCTGCCCACGAGCTACCACGTGATCGGTGACGCGCAGCCGGTGCCTGCCGTCGCGAGCGTCAACCTGTACCGCATCGCCCAGGAGGCGCTCACGAACGTGCGCAAACATGCGGGGTCGGATGCCACGGCCGACGTGCGCGTGCGCTACGGCAGCGACCACATCGAGTTGGAGATCGCCAACACGGGAGGCATGACAGTGCACCGGATGCCGGGCGGGCTGGGTCAGCTCGGCATGCGCGAGCGCGTCGCGGCATCCGGCGGCACGCTCGAGCTCGGCCCCCGCAGTCGCGGGGGTTACCTCGTTCGCGCGCGGATCCCGCTGCCCACGGAGGTTCCCGCGTGACGCGCGTGCTGCTCGTGGACGACCAGTCGCTCGTGCGCACCGGCTTCCGCGTGATCCTGGACGCCCACCCCGACCTCGAGGTCGTCGGGGAGGCGGGCGACGGCGCCGAGGGGATCGCGCTCGCCGAGGCGCTCTCCCCCGAGGTGGTCTGCATGGACGTGCAGATGCCGGGACTCGACGGGCTCGAGGCCACACGCCGGATCGCGGCGAGGACCGACGGCCCCGCGGTGCTCGTGCTCACGACCTTCGACCGCGACGACTACCTCTTCCAAGCGCTCGAGGCGGGCGCATCCGGATTCCTCTTGAAGACCGCGAGCCCCGAGCAGCTCGTCGACGCCGTGCGGGTGCTCGCCGCGGGCGACGCTCTGCTCTCGCCTGCCGTCACGCGGCGGGTGATCGAGCGCTTCGGGGGCCCGGCGCGGGAGCCGGCCGCTCTCGACGAGGCGATCGCCGAGCTCACCGATCGTGAGGCGGATGTCTTCCGGTTGCTCGCCGACGGTCTCTCGAACGCCGAGATCGCGCGCCGGCTCTACGTGGGCGAGGCGACCGTGAAGACGCACGTCTCCAACATCCTGCTCAAGCTCGGCGTGCGCGATCGCGTGCAGGCCGTCGTGCGCGCCTACCGCTCGGGTTTCGCCCGCGCCTGAGCTCCGCCGCGCGACGTCCGCCGCAGGGGGGAGGCGGATGCCGGGGGGCGGTCGTAGCGTGGGGCGCGGAACGAAGGAGGCCACGTGCTCGAGATCCGAGGCGTCACCAAGACCTACGGCACCCGTCGCGTGCTCGACGATGTGAGCTTCGACGTCATGCCCGGTCGCATGACCGGCTTCGTCGGCGCGAACGGCGCGGGCAAGACCACGACCATGCGCATCATCCTGGGGGTGCTCGAGGCCGACTCCGGCTCCGTCACGCTCGACGGCGCGCCGCTCGGCCCCACGGGGCGTCGCCGCTTCGGGTACATGCCCGAAGAGCGCGGCCTCTACCCCAAGATGAAGCTCGGCGAGCAGCTCGTCTACCTCGCGCGCCTGCACGGTCTGACCCCGGCAGATGCCAAGCGCAACACCGACGAGCTGCTCGCGCGGCTCTCGCTCGGCGAGCGCTCGGGGGATGCGATCGAGAAGCTGTCGCTCGGCAACCAGCAGCGCGCGCAGATCGCGGCGGCCCTCGTGCACGACCCGGAGGTGCTCATCCTCGACGAGCCCTTCAGCGGTCTCGACCCGATGGCCGTCGACGTCGTCGTCGAGGTGCTCGCCGACCGCGCCCGCAGCGGCGTACCCGTGCTGTTCTCGAGCCACCAGCTCGACATCGTCGAGCGGCTGTGCGACGACCTGGTGATCATCGCCGGGGGCGCGATCCGCGCCGAGGGCCCGCGTGACGCCCTGCGGGCCGAGCACGCCACGCTGCGCTACCAGCTGCAGACCGACGGCGACGCCGGCTGGGTGCGCGACACCTCCGGCATCACGGTCATCGAAGCGGACGGCGGCTACGCCCTCTTCGATGCGGACGACCCGGAGGCCGCCCAGCGCGTGCTCGCGGCCGCGGTCGCGCGTGGCGGGGTGTCCGACTTCGCGCGCCAGCATCCGTCTCTCTCCCAGATCTTCAAGGAGGTCGTCCGATGACCGCCATGCGTGCCACCGCCCGCCCGTACTCCGCCGGTCGCAGCATCTGGCTCGTCGCGATGCGCGAGGTGATCGTGCGCCTGCGCTCGGTCGCGTTCCTCGTGTCGACAGGGCTCATGCTCGTGCTGATCCTGGGCTCGGTGGTCGTGAGCGCCGTCGTCTCGGCGAACGCCGCCGACCCGAAGGTCGCGGTCGTGCAGGGCGTGACCCTGCCCGAGGGAGCCGACGTCGATCCGCAGAGCGTCGCCGACCGCGCCGCCGCCGAGCAGCTGCTGCGCGACGGCGAGGTCGATGCGGCGATCGTGCCCGACGACGGGCCGCTCGGCTTCGCCGTGCTCGGTGACGACAGCGTGCCCATGTCGGTCGTGCAGGCCCTCAGCGTCGCACCTCCCGTGCAGCTGCTCGAGGATGACGGCACGGCGGGGTTCCTCGGCTACATCGTCGCGATCGGCTTCGGCCTGGTGTTCTTCCTCTCGGCCATGACATTCGGCTCGACCATCGCGCAGTCGGTCGTGGAGGAGAAGCAGACGCGTGTCGTCGAGATCCTGCTGGCCACGATCCCGACGCGCGTGCTGCTCGCGGGCAAGATCGTCGGCACCACGATCCTCGCCCTCGGCCAGGTGGCGCTGCTGCTCGCGATCGCGATCGTCGCGCTCAGCGTGACCGGGCAGAGCACCCTGCTGCTCGGGCTCGGGATGCCGTTCGTCTGGTTCGCGATCTTCTTCGTGTTCGGCTTCATCCTGCTGGCGGCGCTGTTCGCGGCCACCGGCGCGATGGTGTCGCGCCAGGAGGACATCGGATCCACGACGACGCCCGTCACGATGCTCGTGATGATCCCGTACTTCGTCACGGTGTTCCTCAACGACAACCCTGTGGTCGTCACGATCATGTCGTACGTGCCGTTCTCCGCCCCGATCGGGATGCCGCTACGCCTGTTCCTGGGCGACGCCCAGTGGTGGGAGCCGCTGCTGTCGCTCGTGATCCTGCTCGCGACGTGCGTCGGGGTGATCGCGCTCGGCGCCCGCATCTACGAGAACTCGCTGCTGCGGCTCGGGCAGCGCGTGAAGCTCGCCGAGGCGCTCAAGGGCTGAGAATGGACGGGTGACTCTGCACGACACGACCTTCCGCGGCTTCGCGAGCGACAACTACGCCGGCATCCACCCCGAGGTGCTGCAGGCGATCGTCGACGCGAACGGCGGCCATCAGATCTCCTACGGCGAAGACGTCTACACGGCCCGGCTCGGCGAGGTGATCCGCGCCGAGTTCGGCGAGCAGGCGGAGGTGTTCCCGGTCTTCAACGGCACGGGGGCCAACGTCGTCGCGCTGACCGCCCTGCTGCCGCGCTGGGGATCGGTGATCGCGACGAGCACCGCGCACATCCACACCGACGAGGGCGGCGCGCCCGAGAAGGTCGCCGGGCTCAAGCTCCTCGTGGTGCCCACGCCCGACGGCAAGCTCACGCCCGAGCTCCTCGCGACCGAGGCGTGGGGCATGGACGACGAGCACCGGGCCGAACCGGCCGCGGTCTCGATCACGCAGACCACCGAGCTCGGCACGCTGTACACCCCGGAGGAGGTGCGGGCGATCGCGGATGCCGCGCATGCGGTCGGGCTCGCCGTGCACATGGACGGAGCGCGCGTCTGGAACGCGGCGGCCGCACTCGGCATGCCGTTCCGCGCCTTCACCACGGATGCCGGCGTCGACGTGCTGAGCTTCGGCGGCACCAAGATCGGTGCGCTGGGCGTCGAGGCGATCGTCGTGCTGAACCCGGAGCGGGTCGCCGACATCGTGCGGCTGCGCAAGACCTCGATGCAGCTCGCCAGCAAGATGCGCTTCTTCAGCGCCCAGCTGCTCGCCCTCTTCGAGGGCGTCGGCCTGAGCGCCGCCGTGCACGCGAACGCGATGGCCGCCCGACTGCGCTCCACGCTCGAGGCGGGCATCGCCGACGGCTCGATCCGGAACCTCGCCTTCAGCCAGGCAACCCAGGCCAACGCGGTGTTCGCGGTGCTGCCGAACGACGCTGCCGACCGCATCCGGGCCCGCTTCCGCTTCTACGACTGGGACCGCGCGGCGGGCCAGGCGCGCTGGATGACGGCGTTCGACACGACGGAGGCCGACATCGACGCCTTCGTCGCCGCGATCCGCGAGGAGCTCGCCCGCTGAGTCGGCGGGAGAAGTTGCACCATCGGCGGGAGAAGCTGCAGGCCCGGGCGGAGCAACCGGCACCCGGCGGGAGCAACTGCTCCCGCCGCACGGCTGCTCCCCCGCCCGGTGAGCCGGGGCCCGAATCGCGGGCGTGGCAGGCCGGAGCGTAGGCTGCCAGGGTGACGAGGTCGCCCGCTGAGAAGCCCTGGCTCGACTCCTACGCCGACGGTGTTCCCCGAGAGCTCGACGTGCCGCCGGGCTCGCTCGTCGACCTCATCGCCGAGTCCGTGGCGACCTACCCGCGCGGCGTCGCCCTCGAGTTCTTCGGGCGCGAGACGAGCTACGCCGAGCTCGGGGAGCAGATCGACCATGCCGCCGAGGGTCTGCGCCGCCTCGGTGTGAAGCCGGGGGATCGCGTCGCGCTCATCCTGCCGAACTGCCCCCAGCACGTCGTCGCCTTCTACGCCGTGCTGCGCATCGGCGCCGTGGTGGTCGAGCACAACCCGCTCTACACCGCCCGCGAGCTGCGCCACCAGTTCGAAGACCACCGCGCGCGCGTCGCGATCGCGTGGGACAAGACGGTGCCCACCCTGCAGGACTTCCCCCGCGACCTCGCGCTCGACGCCATCGTGTCGGTCGACATGACGCGCGCCTTCCCGCTCAAGATGCGGATGCTGCTGAAGCTGCCCATCGAGAAGGCCCGGTCGAGCCGCGCCGAGCTCACGACCGAGGTGTCCGGCACCGTGCCATGGGAGCAGCTCGTGGGCGGCCCGGCGATCCCCGCGGAGGTGCCCGCTCCCGAGGCCGCGAGCCTCGCGCTCATCCAGTACACCTCGGGAACGACTGGCAATCCCAAGGGCGTCAACCTCAGCCACCGCAACCTCGTGGCGAACGCCGCGCAGGCGCGGGCATGGGTGCCCTCGATCCCGCGCGGCACGGCATCCGTGCACGCCGTGCTGCCCCTCTTCCACGCTTACGGCCTCACCCTGTGCCTCACCTTCGCGATGAGCATGGGGGCACGCCTCGTGCTGTTCCCGAAGCCTGACCCCGACCTCGTGCTGCCGGTGTTCAAGAAGCGCCCGCCGACGTTCCTGCCCGCGGTGCCGCCGCTCTACGATCGCCTGCGCAAGGCGGCGGAGGCGAAGGGCGTGTCGCTGAAGGGGATCGAGATCGCGATCTCGGGGGCGATGCCGCTGTCGAAGGATGTCGTGGAGCCCTGGGAGGCGCTCACGGGCGGATACCTCGTGGAGGGCTACGGTCTCTCGGAGTGCTCCCCCGTGCTGATGGCGAACCCCGTCGCGCCGAATCGCCGCGCCGGAACGGTGGGCCTGCCGCTGCCCGGCACGGAGGTGCGCGTGGTCGACCCCGACGACCCGACGCACGACGTCGAGCCGGGCCAGCCGGGTGAGCTTCTCGTGCGCGGGCCGCAGGTGTTCTCGGGCTACTGGAAGAAGCCGGAGGCGACCGCCGAGGTGTTCGTCGACGGCTGGTTCCGCACGGGCGACATCGTCTCCATCGACGACGACGGCTTCGTGACCATCACCGACCGCATCAAGGAGCTCGTCATCACGGGCGGCTTCAACGTGTCGCCGTCGGAGGTCGAGGACATGCTGCGCGGCTACGACGGCATCGCCGATGTGGCGATCGTCGGCATCCCGAATGCGCGCGACGGTGAGCACGTGGTCGCCGCGGTCGTCCCCGAGCATGGCGTGACGGTCGACACGGATGCCGTGCGCGCGTGGGCGAAGCAGCAGCTCGCCGCCTACAAGGTGCCGCGTCGCATCCACGTGGTCGAGGAACTGCCCAAGTCGATGATCGGCAAGGTGCTGCGCCGCAAGGTGCGCGATGAGCTCATCGAGATCGAGAAACAGGAGAGCTAGTAGTGAAGTTCGGCATTTTCATCCCGCAGGGGTGGCGCTTCGACCTGGTCGGCATCGACCCCGCACGCCAGTGGGGTGTCATGCACGACCTCGCCCAGTCCGCCGAGGCGGGGCCCTGGGAGTCGCTGTGGGTCTACGACCACTTCCACACGACCCCCGTGCCGAGCGAGGAGGCCACGCACGAGGCGTGGACGCTCATGGCGGCGTTCGCGGCCTCGACCAAGCGCATCCGCCTGGGGCAGATGTGCACGTGCGTGGCCTACCGCAATCCCGCCTACCTCGCCAAGGTCGCCGCGACGGTCGACCTCATCTCGGGCGGTCGCCTCGAGATGGGCATCGGCGCCGGATGGTACGAGCACGAGTTCCGTGCCTACGGCTACGGCTTCCCGGATGCGCCGGCGCGCCTGCGGGCGCTCCGCGAGGGCGTCGAGATCATGCACCAGGCCTGGACGACGGGGAAGGCGAGCCTCGACGGCGAGTTCTGGCAGGTCGACGGCGCGATCGTGCAGCCGCAGCCCCTGCAGGAGGGCGGCATCCCATTCTGGGTCGCGGGCGGCGGCGAGAAGGTGACGCTCAAGATCGCGGCGCAGTACGCCACGTACACCAACTTCAACGGCGGGGCCGCGGAGTTCGCGCGCAAGAGCGAGATCCTGCGCGCGCATTGCGAGACGCTCGGCACCGACTTCGCGTCGATCACCCGCTCCTCGAACTTCAACACGATCATCGCCGAGACGAGCGCCGAGGTGGAGCGCAAGATCGACGAGCTCGAGGCTCGCCTCGCGCCCTCGATCGGCGACGCCAAGGCGGCCGAGATCGCCGGCCAGTACCGCGGTGCGTCGAAGGAGGGTCTCGCGGGCACACCCGAGGAGATCATCGAGGAACTGCGCGCGCGGCAGGAGCTGGGGCTCGGCTACAGCATCCACTACTTCGCCGACTCGGCCTATGACCGCTCGGGCGTGGAGCTCTTCGAGAAAGCCGTCATCCCGGTGCTCTCGTAGTTCAGCACGCGGCGGGCACGTCGCGACGCTCAGTGGATGAGCACCTTCAGCGCGTTGTGCTGACCGGCGTTGCCGAACACCTCGTAGGCCTCCTCGATCTGATCGAAGGAGAACTCGTGGGTGACGAACTTGTCGACCGGCAGCCGATGCTGGGCCACGAGCTTGAGCAGCATGCTCGTCGTGTTGGTGTTGACGAGCCCCATCGCGATGTCGATGTTGCGGATCCACAGCTCGTTGAGGGCGAGCTCGACGGGCTTGCCGTGCACCCCGATGTTCGCGACATGGCCGCCGGGCCGCACGAGGTTCACGGCCATCGTGAAGGTGCCCGGCGTGCCGACCGCTTCGATCGCGACGTCGACGCCATCCCCGTCGGTGAGCGCGAGCACGCGTTGCGCCCAGTCGGCCTGGCCGGAGTTCACCGTGTCGGTGGCACCGAACTCCCTCGCGCGCGCGAGACGGGCGTCGTCGAGGTCGACGGCGATGACGCGCGACGGCCCGTACAGCTGCGCCGTCATCACGGCGGAGAGGCCCACGGGGCCCGCACCCACGACGGCGACGACGTCTCCCGGCCGCACCTTCCCGTATTGCACGCCGATCTCGAAGCCCGTGGGGAGCACGTCGGACACCAGGATGCCCTCGGCGTCGGAGACCCCCTCGGGCACCTTGTAGACCGAGTTCTCGGCGAACGGCACGCGCACGTACTCGGCCTGCGTGCCGTCGATCAGGTGGCCGAAGATCCACCCGATCCCGGCGCTGCCCTCGGGGTTGAGGCAGTGGCTGTAGAGACCCTGCCGGCAGTTGCCGCACACGCCGCACGCGCTGATGCAGGAGAGGATGACACGGTCGCCGACCTGCAGCTGGGTCACGCCGCTGCCGACCTCGGTGATCTCGCCGATGCCCTCATGCCCGAGGATGCGACCCGCCACGACCTCGGGGGTGTCGCCCTTCAGGATGTGCAGGTCGGTACCGCAGATCGTCGTGGCGACCATCTTGACGATGACGTCAGTCGGATGCTGGATCACCGGGTCGGGAACCTCATCCCAGCTCTTCATGCCCGGTCCGTGGTAGACGAGCGCCTTCATCGTGAACCTCCGTTCGCTGCGTACCGCGCCGGCTCGAGGCGCCGGCATTCCGCCGCGCTCAGTCAACGGCCGATGCGGGTGCCCCGTAGGGACGAAGGTCACGTGACGGCACATTGCGCGCCGATTCGGTACAGGCCCGGATGCTGCGTAGCGTCGCCCGGGTGACCCGCGACGCCCCCATCCACGAGCTGCTCGTCGAATCACGGGTGTACCCGCCGCCCGCGGAGCTCGCGGCGACGAGCAACCTCGCCCCGGGTGCGTGGGACCGTGCCGCCGCCGATCCGGTCGCGTTCTGGACGGATGCCGCCCGCCGCCTCACCTGGCACACCCCGTTCACGCGCGTGCTCGATTGGACCCCCGCGCTCGCACCCGACGGCACGCTGCAGCCGCCGCGCGCCGAGTGGTTCGCCGACGGCACGCTCAACGTGGCCGTGAACTGCGTCGACCGGCACGCGGAGGCGGGACTCGGCGACAAGGTCGCCTACCACTGGGAGGGCGAGCCGGGCGATACCCGCACCCTCACCTTCGCCGAGCTGCAGCGGGAGGTCGCGAAGGCGACGAACGCCCTCACCGAGCTCGGCATCCGCGCGGGAGACCGGGTGGTGGTCTACCTGCCGGTGCTGCTCGAGACCGTGATCGTGACGCTCGCGGTGGCGCGGCTCGGCGCGATCCACTCGCTCGTGTTCGGCGGGTTCTCGGCCGAGGCGCTGCGGTTCCGCGTGGCCGACACGGGTGCGAAGCTGCTCGTGACCTCCGACGGTCAGTACCGCCGCGGTGCCGCGGTGCCGGTCAAGGCCAACGCGGATGCCGCGGTCGCCGGGCTCGATCATGTGGAGCACGTGCTCGTGGTGCGCCGCACGGGCGACGACATCCCGTGGACGCCCGGGCGCGACGTCTGGTGGCACGAGGTGCTCGAGTCTCAGAGCGACACCCACGAGGCCGAGGCGTTCCCGGCCGAGACCCCGCTGTTCATCATCTACACCTCCGGCACGACCGGGAAGCCGAAGGGTCTCGTGCATACGAGCGGCGGCTACCTCACCCAGGCGAGCTGGACCCACTGGGCTGCGTTCGACGCCAAGCCCGACGACGTGCACTGGTGCACCGCGGACCTCGCCTGGGTCACGGCCCACAGCTACGCCCTCTACGGCCCGCTCAGCAATGCCACGACGCAGGTGATCTACGAGGGCACGCCCGACTCGCCGAGCCGCACCCGCCATCTCGAGATCATCGAGCGCTACGGCGTCACCACCTACTACACGGCGCCCACGCTCGTGCGCACCTTCATGACCTGGTTCCCGGACGGCGTGCCCGCCTCGTTCGACCTGCGCAGCATCCGCCTGCTCGGCTCGGTGGGCGAGGCGATCAACCCGGAGGCGTGGGTGTGGTTCCGCGAGCAGTTCGGCGGCGGTCGCGCGCCGATCGTCGACACCTGGTGGCAGTCGGAGACGGGGGCCGCGATCATGGCGCCCGTCCCGGGACGCTCGCACATCAAACCCGGTTCGGCCACCCGCGCGCTCCCGGGCCTGCGCACCCTCGTGGTCGATGAGCACGGCGACGAGGTCGCGCCCGGGGCGGGCGGCTACCTCGTGATCCCCGAGCCGTTCCCGGCCCTCGCCCGCACGGTGTGGGGCGACCCGCAGCGCTATCTCGACTCCTACTGGCGACGCTTCGCCGAGCGCGGCTACTTCTTCTCCGGCGACGGCGCGAAGCTCGACGCCGATGGCGATGTCTGGCTGCTCGGGCGCGTCGACGACGTCATCAACGTCTCGGGCCACCGGCTGTCGACGATCGAGATCGAGTCGGCGCTCGTCGCGCACCCGCTCGTGGGCGAGGCCGGCGTCACAGGGGCGCACGATGCGGTGACGGGTGAGGCGATCGTCGCGTTCGTGATCCCCGCACGCGAGGCGGGCCCGGATGCCGTGGCCGAGCTACGGGCGCACGTCGCGACCGCGATCGGTCCCGTGGCGAAGCCGCGCGACATCCACCTCGTGCCCGAGCTGCCGAAGACCCGCTCGGGCAAGATCATGCGTCGCCTGCTGCGCGACATCGTCGACGGTCGCCCGCTCGGCGACACGACGAGCCTGCAGGAGCCGGATGCGCCTGCGCGCATCGCCGCCCTCGTGCGGCCCCGCTGATCCGGGGCGTCAGCCTGCCGGGGTCGCCGCCTCGTCGAAGCGCGTGACCGCGAGCGCGTCGCCGCTCGGGTCGAGGTCGACGCGCACGGTGTCGCCGTCGCGGATCTCGCCCGCGAGCAGCGCCTTGGCGAGGCGGTCGTCGATCTCGTGCTGCATGAGGCGGCGCAGCGGACGCGCCCCATAGATCGGGTCGTAGCCGCGCTCCGCGAGCCAGGCACGCGCATCCGGGGTGACGGCGAGCTGCAAGCGGCGCTCGTCGAGGCGCTTCTCGAGCCGGTCGACGTAGAGCGACACGATCTGGCCGAGGTCGGCCTCCGAGAGCGGGGCGAAGACGACGATGTCGTCGAGTCGGTTCACGAACTCGGGCTTGAACGCCTGCCGCACGAGGTCCTGCACGGCCGCCTGCTTCTTCTCCCAGCTGAGGTCGCGGTCCACGAGCACCTGGCTGCCGAGGTTCGAGGTGAGGATGAGGATCGTGTTGCGGAAGTCGACCGTGCGACCCTGACCGTCGGTGAGGCGCCCGTCGTCGAGCACCTGCAGCAGCACGTCGAACACCTCGGGGTGCGCCTTCTCGACCTCGTCGAGCAGGATCACCGA
>JBQCHI010000002.1:0-116451 GCA_051954835.1 Protaetiibacter sp.
AGCGGTGCTCAGAAGCTAGTTGCGCTCGCTAATCGATTCACGCACGAGACGGTACTCGCCGTTCTCCAGGTTGCGTATGCCGCGGTGGATCTTGTGGCTGTACGCGGCCGTGGCGCCGGAGGCGAAGTCCGCACGCTCCACGAGCACCACGTCGACCCCTTGCAGGGCGAGGTCGCGGAACGCCGCGATCCCGTTGATCCCACCACCGATCACGAGAACCCGGGTTCGCCCGCGCTCGGCGAGGTCGGCGACGTGTTCTCGGATGTGCCCAGGGTGACGCGTCATCGGCAGTTCCTCGTTTCTCCCACGCCCGTTTTCCGCACCGGGCGGCGCCGACTATGCTCGGCGCATTGCGAGAGAACTTGCAAGTTGCGTGCACGAATGTGCAAGGAGCCCGATGTCCCATACCGAAACCGCCGACCCGAAGGTGCTTGCCGCATTACACGCGGCGCGCCTCTACTACCTGCAAGACCTGACCATGGATGCGATCTCGGCCGAGCTGAAGACCTCGCGCTCGTCGGTGTCACGGCTGCTGAGCTATGCACGCGCCAGCGGGCTCGTCGACATCCAGATCCACTCCCCGCACGACCGCGGTGCCCAGCTCGAGGCGGAGATCGCCCGCCGGTTCCGCGTGAGCTCGTACGTGGTTCCGACGCCCGGATCCACCACCGAGATCGACCGTCTCGACCGCGTCGCGATGACGGCGGCCCGACTGCTCACCCGGTTCGTGGACTCGAACAACATCATCGGCCTCGCCTGGGGTTCGACCCTCGGGGCGATCAGCCGGCACCTCACGCCCAAGGAGCTCAACAACTCGGTCATCGTGCAGATGAACGGGGCCGGCAATATGCAGACGACCGGCATCGAATATGCCAGCGAGATCCTGGAGCGGTTCGGACGCGCTTACAGCGCGAACATCCAGCAGTTCCCTGTGCCCGCCTTCTTCGACAGCCCGGTGACGAAAGAGGCGATGTGGAAGGAGCGCTCCACGCGGCGCGTGCTCGATCTCGTCGCGCGGATGGACGTCGCCGTCTTCGGGCTCGGATCGCCGTTCGCCGAGATCCCCAGCCGCGTCTACATCGGGGGATACCTGGATCGGGCCGACTACAAAAGTCTCGCGTCAGACAGGGTGGTCGGTGACGTCGCGACCGTGTTCTACCGTGCAGACGGCAGCTGGAACGACATCGCGCTCAACGCCCGCGCGACGGGCCCCGACTTCGCCCGGTTCCGCAAGGTGGCACGGCGGGTGTGTGTCGTCTCGGGGTCGCAGAAACTCGCGAGCCTGCGCGGTGCGCTCGCCGCAGGGCTCATCACCGATCTGATCCTCGACGAGGGCCTCGCGCATCGACTCGTCGACGAGTGAGCTGCACATGCGTTCACGACGCCCGCCGTCCGCCGCACGGCACGTCTAGCCTCGACACGGACACGAAGGAGTAGCCCATGACCGCCGCCGCACCCCGCCACATCCTCGCGATCGACCAGGGAACCACGAGCACCCGCGCGATCGTGTTCGACGACCGCGGTCGCATCGTGAGCTCCGGCCAGCGCGAGCACCGGCAGCACTTCCCGAAGCCTGGCTGGGTCGAGCACGACGCCACCGAGATCTGGCGGAACGCCCGTCACGTGATCGGCGAAGCCCTCGCGGATGCGGGCCTCACCCGTCACGAGGTCGCCGCGATCGGCATCACCAACCAGCGCGAGACGGTGATCGTGTGGGATCGCGCCACGGGCGCCCCGATCCATCACGCCATCGTCTGGCAGGACACCCGCACGCAGGATGCCGTGGACGCGCTCGCGGCCGACGGCGGCATCCGGCGCTTCGCCGAGAAGACGGGACTGCCCCTCGCGACCTACTTCTCAGCCACCAAGATCGCGTGGATCCTCGACCACGTCGAGGGGGCCCGCGAGCGCGCCGAGCGCGGCGAACTCGCCTTCGGCACGCCTGACTCCTGGGTGCTGTGGAACCTCACGGGCGGTGCGAAGGGCGGCGTGCACGCGACCGACGTCACCAACGCATCCCGCACCCTGCTGATGGATCTCGCGACGCTCGACTGGGACGACGAGTTGTGCACGGCGTTCCGCGTGCCGCGCGCGATGCTGCCCGAGATCCGCTCCTCCTCCGAGGTCTACGGATACGCCGAGACGAAGAGCCTGCTGCGCGAGACCCCCATCGCCGGCATCCTCGGCGACCAGCAGGCGGCGACCTTCGGCCAGGTCGCGTTCGACGCCGGAGAGTCGAAGAACACCTACGGCACCGGCAACTTCCTCATCGTCAACACGGGCACCGAGCGCGTGCTCAGCGAGAACGGGCTCATCACGACGGTCGCCTACCGGCTCGGCGACGAGGCCCCCCGCTTCGCCCTGGAAGGTTCGGTCGCCGTCAGCGGGTCGCTCATCCAGTGGCTGCGCGACAACCTGGGGATCATCCGCTCGGCACCCGAGGTCGAGGCCCTCGCGAAGACGGTCGACGACAACGGAGACGTCTACGTCGTGCCCGCCTTCCAGGGGCTCTTCGCGCCCTACTGGCGCCCGGATGCGCGGGGGGGGATCGTGGGGCTCACCCGATTCGCCACCAAAGCGCACATCGCGCGCGCGGCGCTCGAAGCCGTGGCCTACCAGACCCTCGATGTGTTCGAGGCGGCCAACTCCGAACTCGCCGCCCCCATCACCGAGCTGCGGGTCGACGGCGGCATGGTGGCGAACGAGTTGCTGCTGCAGTTCCAGGCGGATGTGCTCGGCATCCCCGTCGTGCGGCCCGCGGTCACCGAGACCACGGCCCTCGGCGCCGCCTACGCCGCGGGTCTCGCGGTGGGCCTCTGGAAGGACCTCGACGAACTGCGCGAGCTGTGGGCCGAGGACCGCCGCTGGGAGCCGACGATGGACGCAGCCACCCGCGAGCGCGGCATCGCGCGCTGGCACCAGGCGATCGAGCGCACCCTCGACTGGGTGGACTGAGGGTAGTGGTCTGCCGTCCGTCCAAAAAGAATCGCTGCTATTCGTCCAATAGCATTGCTGCTTTCCGTCCAATAGAACTGCTGCTTTCGACCCAATTCCCGTAGTATCTCGAGGTGGCATACCACCGGCGGCTCATCGACGACGAGCTCGATGAGCTGTTCACGGAGTTGCCCGCCATCGCCATCGACGGCGCCAAAGGTGTGGGGAAGACCTCCACCGCCGAGGAACGCGCCGCCGGCCTCGTGAAGCTGGACTCGAAGGCAGTGCGACAAGGGGTCGCGGCAGAACCCGAGTTGATCCTGCGACGACCCCAGCCGTTGTTGATCGACGAGTGGCAGAAGGTGCCGGAGGTATGGGACGTCGTGCGCCGCGCGGTGGACGCCGACCGGACCCCCGGCCGATTCCTGCTCACCGGCAGTGCGACACCCGAACCGGATACGACGGCACACAGCGGCGCAGGACGGATCACCCGCCTGCGGATGCGACCGATGACGCTCCCAGAACGTGGCGTCGCGCACCCGACGATCAGCATTCGTGAACTGCTGCGTGGGGCCCGCCCCGACCTCGATGGTGACAGCGGACTCCGACTCGCCGACTATGCGAACGAGATCATCACCCCCGGGTTGCCGGGCCTTCGCGGCCTCAGCCCACGCGCCACGCGCGCCGCACTCGACAGCTATCTGCGCAACGCGGTCGATCGAGACGTGCCGGAGGCCGGCCTCCAACTCCGACGTCCCGAAGTCATGCTCGACTGGCTCCGGGCTTACGCGGCGGCGACCTCGAGCACGGCGAGCTACACCGAGATCCTCGATGCAGCCACGGCCGGGACAACCGACAAGCCGGCGAAAGGTACGACGGTTGCATATCGCGACGCCCTTGCGCAGATCTGGCTGCTCGACCCGGTTCCCGCCTGGGCTCCGGTCGGCGCGGAGTTCACCCGCCTCGGCCAAACCCCGAAGCATCATCTTGCCGATCCCGCCCTCGCGGCTCGCCTGCTGGGCCTCGGGATCGACGCGCTGATCGACGGCGATGGGCACCCTCTCGGTCCACAAGAGAGCACGATGCTCGGCCGCCTGTTCGAGTCACTCGTCACCTTGTGCGTGCGCGTCATGGCGCAGGTCGCAGAATCGACAGTCGGTCACCTGCGCACGAGGAACGGCGACCATGAAGTCGATCTCGTGCTCGTCCGTGATGACGGAAGGGTGATCGCCATCGAGGTGAAGCTCGCAAGCACGGTCGGCGATCGCGACACCCGTCACCTTCACTGGTTCGCGAAACAACTCGGCCCGCGTCTCCTCGACGCGATCATCATCAACACCGGGCCGACCGCGTACCGGCGCCCCGACGGCATCGGCGTCATTCCGCTCGCCCTGCTCGGCACCTGACGCCACGCCGCGCTCCGCGCCCTAGACTCGAGGGCGAAACCACCCCCGCCCCATTTCTGGAGGACCTTCCATGCCCGTCGCCACCCCGGATCAGTACGCCGAGATGCTCGATACCGCGAAGAAGACCGGCTTCGCGTTCCCCGCGATCAACGTGTCGTCCTCCTCGACGATCAACTCCGTGCTGCAGGGCCTCACCGAGGCGGGCTCCGACGGCATCATCCAGGTCACCACGGGCGGCGCCGACTACTTCGCCGGCCAGAGCGTGAAGGCGCGCGCATCCGGTGCCCTCGCCTTCGCGGCCTTCGCGACCGAGGTCGCCAAGAACTACCCCATCACGGTCGCCCTGCACACCGACCACTGCCCCAAGGACGCGCTGCCCGGGTTCGTGCTGCCGCTCATCGAGGCTTCCGAAGCCGAGGTCAAGGCGGGCCGCAACCCGATCTTCCCGTCGCACATGTGGGACGGCTCGGCCGTGCCGCTCGCCGAGAACATCGAGATCGCGAAGAATCTCCTCCCCCGCATGAAGAACATCCGCGCGATCCTCGAGGTCGAGATCGGCGTCGTCGGCGGTGAGGAGGACGGCGTGCAGCACGAGGGCAGCAACGAGGCCCTCTACACGACCCTCGGCGACGTCGCGCAGGCGGTCGAGGCGCTCGGCCTGGGCGAGCAGGGACGCTACATGTCGGCGCTCACCTTCGGCAACGTGCACGGCGTCTACAAGCCCGGCAACGTCAAGCTGCGCCCCTCGCTCCTCAAGGAGATCCAGGACGGCATCCAGGCCAAGTACGGCACCGGTGAGAAGCCGCTCGACCTCGTCTTCCCCGGCGGCTCGGGCTCTTCGGATGCTGAGATCGCCGAGGCGGTCGCGAACGGCGTCGTGAAGATGAACATCGACACCGACACGCAGTACGCCTATACGCGCGACATCGCCGGATGGATGTTCCAGAACTACGACGGCGTGCTGAAGGTCGACGGCGAGGTCGGCAACAAGAAGGTCTACGACCCGCGCGCCTGGGGCAAGCACGCCGAGACGGCGATGGCGCAGCGCGTGATCGCCGCCACGCAGCAGCTCGGCTCGGCGGGGCACTCGATCAGCCGCTGAGCCTCACCCGGGCGGCACCCGGAACGAGAGCCGGTCGCGCCCGAGCCGCACATCCTTCATCTCGCCTCGCAGGTTGAAGTAGTACGGGGCGATGTGACGCACCCTCCTGCCCTCCGGCAGTTCGGTGTCGAGGGTGATCGCGACTGCCGTCGACCCGTCCTCCTGGGCGCGCAGCTCCATGAAGATCGTGGTCGCATCCGTCGACGGGTCGTCGAGCACCGCGCGCACGAGGTCGCGGATGGCGGTGCGTTGCGCCGAACGCATCGACTGGGCCCGCCGCTCGGGGTCGACCACCACGACGCGGGTGTCGTCGGCTCGCAGACCCAGCCAGGCGAGGTCGCTACGTGAGACGAGATCGTCGCGCAGGTACCGCGCGATCTCGCCCGCGAGAGCCCGATCGCCCTCCGAGACGGTGCCGCGCTCGGCCACCGTGCGCAGGAACGGCACGGCGCGCGCCGTGTAACGCGCGAGCACGACGCGCTCGGCCTCCTCGTCTTCCGGGTCGAGCTCGAGCGCCTCCGAGACGACCGCGCTCGACCGGTTCTCGACGATCGGCAGCATCTGGTGCACGACGCTGTACGAGAACGCGGTGGTGGCGGCGACGGCCACCGCCGCAGGTGTGGCGATGAGCATGAAGACCGACACCGATCCCCAGTCGGGAACGCGGGTGTCGACGATGAGGAACGCGGCGGGTATCACGGTCACGAGCGACAGCAGGCCCCAGAACAGCAGCCTCCAGGTGGAGAGATACGGGGCGAGAGACGACAGGGCGATCGCGAAGCAGAAGGGAGCCCACCACTGCTCGATCGCGAACACCCTCCCCCAGTAGCCGAATGCGGAGACGATGAGTCCTGCGCCCGCCACGAGCACGACCACGGCGCCGAGCTGCCAGTTGAAGCGGTTGCGCAGCGAGGTGAGCATCTGCACGAGCAGGCACGCGAGCGTGCACAGCGCGACCCCGGCGAGCTGGGTTCCCGGCAGATCGGTCTGCCACCACGTGATGATCGACATCATGCCGCCGTAGACCGCGATGAATGCGGCGAACACCAGCGGAACATAGGGACCCGTGAACCAGCTCATCGGGTCGACGTCACGGGCCGAGTAGCGCAGCGCCCGGATGTTGCTAGTCGGCATGCCCGGGCCCCTGATGCGTCGACGGCTCCCCCGGGTCCCGCACTTCGAGCACGGGCACGCTCAACAGCACCGTCGTGCCCGCCCCGGGCGACGACCAGATCCGCGCCGCACCGCCCGCCGCCTCCATGCGCCCGATGATCGAGTCGCGGATGCCGAGGCGGCTGGGGTCGATCGCATCGAGATCGAAGCCCTCCCCCTCATCCGAGACCATGAAGGTCACGTCGGTGTCGGTGTACATGATCTCGACGTTGGCGGTGGATCCCCCCGAGTGCCGCAGCACGTTCTCGAAGGTCGCGCGCAGCGCCCCGATGAGCGCCTCCCCCGCGAGGGGATCGTAGATGTAGACGCCGCTCGTCACCCCCGTGACGTTGACGGTGAGCCCTCGCCAGCGGAACTCGCTCGCGAGGCGCGCGAGCTCGTTGCGGGTCGCCGCCTGGGTTTCGTCGGGAACGGCGACCTGACTCGTCGTATGCATCCACTCGCCGCCTTCGAGGGTGTCGATATCGCTGCGCAGGCGCTCGCGCGTATGCGGATCGAGCGTGTCGGGGGCGTTCATGACGACCGTGAGGTCGTTGAGCACCGTGTCGTGCACGACCGCCGTCGTGCGCCGGGCGAGGTCGGCGGATGCCGCACGTCGGCGCGTGGCGCGTTCGAGCTCCTCGAAGCGGGGCAGCTTGCGCCGCTGCCGCGCCTGGATGGTGAAGAGGGTCAGATACATCAGCACGGCCAGCAGCAGCACCATGGTGGGCCCGAGCCCCGGCCGTACGGCGGTGCCGGTGAGAATCGCGGCCCCGACGGCGACGAGGCCCGCGGCACCGTATCCGAGCAGACACCAGGCGATCCCGCCGAGCGCCGACGACGAGGCGACCCCGATCGTCACGAGCGCGAGCGTCGGCCGATTGACGAGGAACAGCTCGTTCGCGTACAGCGCGGGCGCGGCTTGGATGAGCACGACCTCGTAGACGAGCGCGGCCACGGATGCGATCACAAGGTATGCCACGACGACGGCCGGGGTCATGCGATAGATGGCTGTGCCGATTGCGGCGAAGATGAGCAGCAGCAGCGCGAGCGGCAACGGGATGAGCTCTTCGGCGTGCCGCAGCACGAGCGTCTCGACGAGCACCGGCACCGCGAGCAGGATGATCGCCGCGCCCGCGAACCAGGCGAGGTAGGCGATCGCACCCGTGATGACGCGGGCGGCCGCATCACGCGGCAGCAGGGTCACGCGCATCCGGCCTCCTCGCTCTGTGGCAGATTCTCCCGGATCGCGAGCGCGCTGGCCGGTCAGCCGCGCGCGCGTCCTCCCAGAGCGCGGGCGTCGGCGTTGCCGGCCGGATCCCGCCGCAACTCCTTCGGCAGCGAGAACATGAGGTCCTCCTCGGCCGTGCGCACCTCTTCGACGTCGGCGTAGCCCGCATCCGCGAGATCGGCGAGCACCTCCTGCACGAGCACCTCGGGCACCGAGGCGCCGCTCGTGACCCCCACCGTGGCGACACCGTCGAGCCACTCCTGCCGGATCTCGCTCGCATAGTCGATGCGATGCGCGGCCCGCGCCCCGTGCTCGAGCGCGACCTCGACGAGGCGCACGCTGTTGGAGGAGTTGGCCGAACCGACGACGATCACCAGGTCGGCACGAGGAGCGACCTTCTTGATGGCCACCTGGCGGTTCTGGGTGGCGTAGCAGATGTCGTCCGAGGGAGGATCCTGCAGCTTCGGGAAGCGCTCGCGCAACCGGCGCACCGTGTCCATCGTCTCGTCGACGCTGAGCGTGGTCTGCGAGATCCAGACGAGGTTGTCGGGGTCGTCGACCTCGATCCGATCGACGTCGTCGGGCGAGTTGACGAGGATCGTGCGCTCCGGCGCGTGACCCATGGTGCCCTCGACCTCCTCGTGTCCGGCGTGACCGATGAGCAGGATCTGCAGATCCTGCTTCGCGAAGCGCGTCGCTTCGCGGTGCACCTTGGTCACGAGCGGGCAGGTCGCGTCGATCGCGAGGAGGTCGCGATCGGACGCCGCCCGCACGACCGCAGGTGAGACACCGTGGGCGCTGAACACGAGATGCGACCCCGGCGGCACCTCGTCCACCTCGTCGACGAAGATCGCGCCGCGCCGTTCGAGCTCGGACACGACGTGCACGTTGTGCACGATCTGCTTGCGCACGTAGACGGGCGAGCCGTAGTTCTCGAGCGCCTTCTCGACGGCGATCACGGCGCGATCGACCCCGGCACAGTATCCGCGTGGAGCGGCCAGCAGGACGCGCTTGGTCCCGGCCACGGGAAGATCCCGCAGGCGCTCCCGGGCGACGGGCATGCGTGGTGCCTCGAGGGTGACCCCCAACGCCCCGTTCGTAATGCCGCTCACGCCCTCGAGTCTACGGTGGCGTACCTGGGCGCGGCTGGAGCCGTGACCCGGCAGCGGGGGTCGTACCTCCCGTCATGAGGTCACGGCTCCAGCCGCGCCACGGAACCGGGAGGGGAGTCGGCGGGTTCGCGTAGCCTGAGCGGCGTGACCGAGAAGCCGACCGCCGACGCTCCCTGGCCCGTCGCACGCCTCTCGGGTGAGCTCAAGGGCTACATCGATCGCCTCGGCTCCGTGTGGGTCGAGGGCGAGCTCACCCAGTGGAACCTCGCGCGCGGCATCGTGTACGCGAAGCTCAAGGATCTCGAGCAGGACGTCACGGTCTCGCTCACGGTGTGGAGTTCGACACTGCAGCGCCTCACCGAGCAGTTCGCCCAGGGCGACCGGGTGACCGCCCTCGTCAAGCCCGACTTCTGGATGCGCGGGGGCACCCTCTCGATGGTCGCATCCGATCTGCGTCACGCCGGCCTCGGCGACCTGCTCGCCCAACTCGAACGACTCAAACGCACCCTCCGCGAGGAGGGGCTCTTCGAAGCCGACCGCAAGAAGCCGCTGCCCTTCCTGCCCCAGTGCATCGGCCTCGTCACGGGCAAGGACTCGGATGCCGAGAAGGACGTGCTGCGCAACGCCCAGTTGCGCTGGCCGCAGGTGGCGTTCCGGGTGCGCCACGCGGCCGTGCAGGGTGCCGCAGCGCCCCGGGAGGTGGCGGCCGCCATCCGCGAACTCGACGCAGACCCGGAGGTCGACGTCATCATCGTCGCGCGCGGTGGCGGCGACTTCCAGAACCTGCTCGTGTTCAGCGACGAGCAGCTCGTGCGCGCCGCCGCAGCCTGCACCACGCCGCTCGTCTCGGCCATCGGGCACGAGGCCGACAGCCCGCTGCTCGACCTCGTCGCCGACCTGCGTGCCTCCACGCCCACCGACGCCGCCAAGCGGGTCGTGCCCGACGTCGCCGAGGAGCTCGCTCTCATGCAGCAGGCACGCGGCCGCATCGCGATGCGCATGAGCGCGCTCGTGAACGGCGAGATCGAGCGCGTGGCGGGGCTGCGCTCGCGGCCCGTGCTCGCCGATCCGGATGCGCTCGTGCAGCCGCGGGCCGAAGACCTCATCCGCCTCGTCGACCGCGGCACCCATCTCGTGCAGCTGTGCGTGGAGCGCGCCGAGACGGCCGTGCACCGGCTGTCATCCGAACTGCGGGCGCTCTCTCCACAGCGCACGCTCGACCGCGGCTACGCCGTCGTGCACACCGCGGATGCCGTGGTGCGCGACCCTGCACAGGTCGCCTCGGGCGCGGCGCTGCGCATCCGGGTCGCTCGCGGCGAGCTCGCGGCGACGGCTGAGTAAGCTGGCAGCATGACCGACGCCCCCCGTGCGGACGAGGCCCGGGCCGACGAGCACCGGGCAGATGTCGCCTCTCTCAGCTACGAAGAGGCACGCGACGAGCTCGTGCAGGTGGTGGCCAGGCTCGAGCAGGGCGCGGCGACGCTCGAGGAGTCGCTCACCCTGTGGGAGCGCGGTGAGGCGCTGGCCCGCCGCTGCGAGGAATGGCTCGTCGGCGCGAAGGCGCGCCTCGACGCGGCGCGCGCCGCGGCCGAGGAATCGTGAGTCCCCGCGCCTCCGGAGTCGACGAGTCCGGGCGGCCGATCGTCGCGGAACTCGGCCGTGCCGAGACCCCGCGGGAGACCGCCGAACGCAAGGCGGCATCCAGCGCCCGGCGACGCAGCAACCAGACGGCGCTCAATCTGTTCATCGCCGTGCTCGCATCCCTCGGCATCGTCGCGTTCCTCGTCATGGTGGTCGTGCGACCCGACCAGGGCTCGCTGCGCGAACCGGTCGACTACCTCGCCTCGGCGGCCGAGGCGCGCGGTGTCGTGGATGCGCCGATCGTCGCCCCGCCCCTGCCCGAGGGCTGGAGCGCCAATCACGCCGAGTTGCGCACGGGATCCGACGGCGTCACGGCATGGAGCGTCGGATTCACGACCCCGAAGCGCTCCTACCTCGCGATCATCCAGGGCATCGATGCCAACGCGAGCTGGATCGCCGATCAGGTACGGGACGCGCGTGCGGGCGAGACCGTCACCATCGACGGCCTCACCTGGACGAGCTACGACCGCCGCAGCGCATCCGATCCGGGCAACGTCGCCTATGCGCTCGTCACCACCACCGACGACTCGACGATCGTGCTCGCCGGAACAGCAGGAGACGCGGAGTTCGCGTTCCTGGCCGCCGCTATCGCGAAGGAGCTCAGATGACTGACGCCGACACCGACACCCGCGTCGACACCCGCCGCACGCCCGCGGACGCGTGGCGGGAGATGGTGCGCGGCAATCAGCGTTTCGTCGAGGGCACCCCGCGGCATCCGCGGCAGAACGTCGAGCGGCGTGAGGAGCTGGCCGGATTCCAGGCGCCCCATGTGGCCCTCTTCGGCTGCAGCGACTCGCGTCTCGCGGCCGAGATCATCTTCGACAAGGGCCTCGGCGACCTCTTCGTGGTGCGCAACGCCGGCCACGTCATCACCGACTCCGCGATCGCCTCGCTCGAGTACCCGGTCGCGCTGCTCGACGTGCCGCTCATCGTCGTGCTCGCTCACGACTCATGCGGCGCCGTGCGCGCCGCGATCGACCTCGACGCCCCCGATTCGGCACCGCTGCCCCCGCACATCGCGGGACTCGTCGCCGGCATCCGTCCCGCGGTGCGCTCCTCCGAGAACCGCGACGCCGAGACCGTCGGCATCACCCACCTCCGGCGCACAGTGACCGAGCTCGTGGCGCGCTCCGAGCTGATCTCGGATGCGGTCGCCGAGGGCCGCCTCGCGGTCGTGGGCGCCAACTACAAACTCCTCGAAGGCGTCGTCGTGCCGGCCATCGTGATCGGCGACATCGGCGCCGAGGCCTGAATCCGCTCCCCGCTCGCGATACCGCGACACCGCACGAAAGGCACGTCATGGGCACCGACGCCGACTACCGCATCGAACACGACACGATGGGCGAGGTGCGGGTTCCCGCATCCGCTCTCTACCGCGCGCAGACGCAACGCGCCGTCGAGAACTTCCCGATCTCGGGAACGGGACTGGAGGCCGCCCAGATCGTGGCGCTCGCACGCATCAAGCGGTCCGCGGCGATCGCCAACGCGGAACTCGGGGTGCTCGATCAGGGCGTCGCGGATGCCATCGTGGCGGCCGCGGACGAGATCATCGCGGGGCGTCACCACGAGCACTTCCCGGTCGACACCTATCAGACCGGCTCGGGCACGAGCTCCAACATGAACATGAACGAGGTGCTCGCGACCCTCGCCACCGAGAAGCTCGGCGCGCCCGTTCACCCGAATGACCACGTCAACGCGTCGCAGTCCTCGAACGACGTGTTCCCGACCTCCGTGCACGTCGCGGTCACCGGCGCGCTCATCGGCGACCTCGTCCCGGCCCTCGACCACCTCGCGACGGCGCTCGAGGCCAAGGCGACGCTGTGGGCGGATGCCGTCAAGCCCGGCCGTACCCACCTGATGGACGCGACGCCCGTCACCCTCGGCCAGGAGTTCGGCGGTTACGCCCGCCAGGTACGGCTCGGCATCGAGCGCATCGAGTCGGCCCTCCCCCGTGTCGCCGAGGTGCCGCTCGGCGGCACCGCGGTGGGCACCGGCATCAACACCCCGAAGGGCTTCCCGCAGAAGGTCATCGCGGAGCTCGCCACCGCATCCGGACTGCCCATCACCGAGGCGAAGGACCACTTCGAGGCGCAGGGCGCGCGCGACGGGCTCGTGGAGGCATCCGGCGCCCTTCGGGTGATCGCGGTGTCGCTCACCAAGATCTGCAACGATCTGCGCTGGATGGGCTCGGGCCCCAACACCGGTCTCGGCGAGCTGCACATCCCCGACCTGCAGCCGGGTTCGTCGATCATGCCGGGCAAGGTCAACCCGGTGATCCCGGAAGCGGTCATCATGGTCGCGGCCCGCGTGGTGGGCAACGACGCGACGGTCGCCTGGGCGGGTGCCACGGGCAGCTTCGAGCTCAACGTGGCGATCCCCGTCATGGGCACGGCGCTGCTCGAGTCGATCCGCCTGCTTGCGAACGGCTCGCGTGTGCTGGCCGACAAGACCGTCGCCGGCCTCGAGGCCAATCTCGAGCGCGCCGCCGCCCTCGCGGGCATGTCGCCCTCGATCGTGACGCCGCTCAACAAGTACATCGGCTACGAGAACGCGGCGAAGATCGCCAAGCACGCCGTCGCCGAGGGCATCACGGTGCGCGAGGCGACCATCGCACTCGGCTTCGTCGAGCGCGGCGAGCTCACGCTCGAGCAGCTCGACGGCGCACTCGACGTGCTCTCGATGACCCACCCGGGCTGAGCCGCGCGGTCCCTGACCCCCCGGACCGCGCACCCCACTCGCCCGCGCAGCTCGCGCCCCCTGTCGAAAATGCAGGAGAATCCGCCGTGCGCGGGCGTTCCACCCCCGTGATGTCACGGGTGGCTCGCGAGGTCTCCTGCATTTTCGACGTGGTCGGGACGGATGCGGGAGGGCAGCAGCCCGAGGAGCACCGCCGCGATGAGCGAGACGAGGCCGATCAGCGTGAGGATCGGACCGGAGACGGCGGCGTCACCGCCGGATGTCATGAAGGCGTCGGCCATGCCCATCCCCATGCCGAAGCCGACGAACCACGAGCCGCTCGTGACGAGCGCGACGCCGAGGATGCCGATGCCGACGATCCGCCGAGCCGTCGCGCGCCGCCGGATGCCCGGGACCGGCACGGCGGCCAGCACGACGAGCGCGACGGCGATGAGACACCACACCCCCGCCCAGGCGACCGGGAGGACCGGGCTCGGCAGCTCGCGCGCGGCGCTGAGACCCGCGTAGATCTCATCGAGCGTCATGCCGGGCATGCGCGCGAGCGGGTTCCAGAGGTAGATGTGCAGGAGAGAACCGGCGAGCGCAGCCAGGATGCTGCCGGCGCAGAACGCGGCGAGCAGAGCGGCGGAGAGGCGGCGAAGCGGATGCTGCTGCGGGCGGGGATCCTCCACCGCGAGCAACACGACGACACCGAGGAGGCCGCCGAACACGAGCAGGCCGCTCACGACCGGCACGAGAACCGTCGCCGCGACCGCGAGAGGCAGCGTCGCGGCGACCGCGACATCCGCCGCTCCCCACTGCCGCCGACCGCGGGCGCGGTTCCGAGCACGGAGCGACCCGACCAGGGCGATGAGGCCGACCGCGCCCGCGACGAGCACGAGCACGAGCAGAACGCGGCCCAAACCCGGCGCACCGGCCAGGATTCCCGGCGAGCGCGCCGGCGACCACACGCCCCACATCACGCCGAACACGAGCAGCATGAGCGTCGGGATGAGCGTGGCGAGCGCGACGCGCAAGCGCCGGAACATGAGGCGGCGCGGTGGCATCCCGCTGAGCAGCGGGTCCTCGCGGTCGATGCTTGCGGCGACGCCGAACGCGCCACCGACGACCGACCACTCCGACACGCCGAGCTCGCGCGCGCCCACCGCATCCGCGAGCCACTCCTCGCGGTACCGCTCGCGTGCGCCGGCGGGCAGCGTGGCAACGATGATGCCGATGACAGCAGCGGCGATCACGAGTTCGCTCCCGCGATGCGCCCGGATGCCGACCGGGCCCCGCGCATCCGGGAGACCGCGGCGCGAGCGGCCGGTGCTCCGTCGGCGGTCAGCTCGTACAGCCGCCGCCTGGGGCCGGTGCGACCGGGGTCGTCCTCCCACACGGACACGACCCATCCGGCGCTCTCCAGGCGCGAGAGGATCGGGTAGACGCTCCCGGCGGGACGGCCGGTCTCGTGCACGATACGCAGCCCCCAGATGGGTTCGTGCGCGGAGAGCAGGGTGTCGAGCACCGCGGCGGTGGCCGGGGTCAGTCTGGTGAGCGGCTCCATATGCCAAATCTAGCTATATAGAGATAGACCCGCGTCATCCGTCCGGATGACGCCCGCGTGCGAGAAATGCAGGAGATCTCGGCGGGCAGCTGGCCACTGCCCCGAGAATCCGGGATCCAGATCCCGCGACTCCTGCATTTCTCGCACGGGTGCCGACGCCGACGACGGCGCGCCCGCTCAGGCCAGCTCGTTCGACTCCAGCAACTCGGTCACGAGCGCCGCGATCGCGGAGCGCTCGCTGCGCGTGAGGGTGATGTGGCCGAAGAGCGCGTTGCCCTTGAGCGTCTCGATGACGGATGCCACCCCGTCGTGCCGCCCGACGCGCAGGTTGTCGCGCTGCGCAACGTCGTGCGTAACCACGACGCGCGAGTTCTGCCCGATCCGCGAGAGCACGGTGAGCAGCACGTTGCGCTCGAGCGACTGCGCCTCGTCGACGATCACGAAGGCGTCGTGCAGCGAACGGCCCCGGATGTGGGTGAGCGGCAGCACCTCGAGGATGCCCCGCTCGACCACCTCCTCGAGCACGTTGTCGGAGACCAGCGCGCTGAGCGTGTCGAACACCGCCTGACCCCAGGGGTTCATCTTCTCGGCCTGGTCTCCCGGCAGGTAGCCGAGCTCCTGACCTCCGACCGCGTAGAGCGGGCGGAACACCATGATCTTGCGGTGCTGCTGCTTCTCGAGCACCGCCTCGAGACCCGCGCAGAGCGCGAGCGCCGACTTGCCGGTGCCCGCGCGACCGCCGAGCGAGACGATGCCGACCTCCGGGTCGAGCAGCAGGTCGATCGCGAGCCGCTGCTCGGCGCTGCGACCGTGCACACCGAACACATCGCGGTCGCCGCGCACGAGGCGCAGCTCGCCGCGCCCCGTCACCCGCCCGAGCGCCGATCCGCGCTCGGAGTGGATGACGAGGCTCGTGTTGACGGGCATGTCCTGCACCTGCCGCGACACGAGCGTCTCGGCGTCGTAGAGCTCGGCCATCTGCTCGGCCGAGATCTCGAGCTCCGCGACGCCCGTCCATCCGGAGTCCACGGCCAGCTCGGCCCGGTACTCCTCGGCGGGGAGGCCGATGGATGCCGCCTTCACACGCAGCGGCAGGTCCTTCGAGACGACCACGACATCCAGACCGTCGTTGGCGAGGTTCAGCGCGACCGCGAGGATGCGGGAGTCGTTGTCGCCCAGCTGCAGCCCGGACGGCAGAACCGACATGTTGGAGTGGTTGAGCTCGACGCGCAGCGAGCCGCCCGCGTCGCCGACCGCGATGGGGAAGTCGAGGCGCTCGTGCTCGACGCGGAGGTCGTCGAGCAGGCGGAGGGCCGCGCGCGCGAAGTAGCCGATCTCGGGGTCGTTGCGTTTGGCCTCGAGCTCGGTCACCACGACCACGGGGAGCACGACGGAGTGCTCCGCGAAGCGGAAGATGGAGCGCGGATCGCTCAGCAGCACGGAGGTGTCGAGCACATAGGTGCGCTCTCCCTGCTTCTGCTTCCGAACCGGACCGGTAGTGGACTTCTGCTGGGGCTTGTCGAGCGCGGGCACTCCCACTCCATCCCCGGGTGGGATGCCACCCGGATCCTGTCGCGGATCGGCCAGGGGCTCGTTACGGTCGCGAACTTGTGTGGCCGCTCCGACCAGGCACGGTGCCTGATGACCTGACGCTAAGCCCGCGGCACACCATCCCCGCGCCGCGACACGCCCCGGGTGGATGACCCGCCGGTGAACGTCGGGGGCTCAGCGGGCGCCGGATGCGGTGGCGTAGGAGAGCAGGGCGGAGCGCAGCAGGCCGAGGGTCTCGGCATCCGTCGAGGCATGGGGCGAGATGCGCACCGTGCCCTGCCGCACTGTGACGCTCACCCCGTGGTTGTGCAGGGCGACGGCGAGCACGGTGAGCTGCTCGGGCTCGGGCTGCAGCACGACGATGCCGGCGCGTTCCGCCTCGGCTCGCGGCGAGACCACGGGGAGGGCGAACTCGTCGGCGATGTCGATGACCTCGCTCACGCGCTCGGCGAGACGCGCGTTGACGGCGGCGACCCCGACATCCGCGAGTTCTTCGAGAGCGGCGGCGAAGCGCGCCATCGCGATCGGGTCGCCGTTGGACACCTGATAGGCGCGCGCATCGCTCGCGGGCGGCGGCACCTCGTCGAGCGGCATCCCGTCGGCGGTCGAGGCGGTGAAGCCCGACCAGACGGGGGTCAGATGCTCGAGCGCGCGATCGGAGAGGGCGAGGAAGCCGGTGCCCCAACCGGAGCGCACCCACTTCTGGCCGCCGGTGGCCACGACATCCGCGAGTTCGAAGGGCGCGTCGACGACACCGAAGCCCTGGATGGCGTCGACGATGAGCAGCCGGTCGCCGATCACCTGGCGGATGCCCTCGAGATCGATGAGATGCCCGGTGCGGAAGTCGACGAGGCTCACCGCGACGGCGACCGTCGAGCTCTCGAGCTGGTCGCGGATGTTGCCCGGCGTCACGCGCCCGTGATCGGTTTCGAGCCACTGCGGGGTGACCACGCCGAGCGCCTGCTGCGCACGCACGGCGGCGAACGGCAGCGACGGGAACTCGGCGGGCGAGAGGGCGACGCCGCCCGTGAGCCCGAACAGCACGTGCATGAGCCCCTGGCTCGTGTTGGGCTGGAAGGAGATCTGGTCGGTGCGGAAACCGGTGAGGTGCGCGGCGGCGGCACGCACCCGCGCATCCTGCTCGAAGATCGGCGCGAAGGAGCCGAAGCGCCCGCCGGCGAGGATCGTCTGGAACGCCTCCGTCTCGGCCCGCACGGTGTCGCCGATGGGCCCCGCGGCGGCGAAGTCGAGGTAGCCGGGCTCCTCGTGGAAGCGCTCGACGTAGTCGTCGATGGCGAGTGTCACCTGTGGCCTCACTGTCCGTAGCGGCGGTGCCGCGTCGCGTAGGCGCGCAACGCGCGCAGGAAGTCGACCTCGCGCAGGTCGGGGCCGAGCGCCTCGACGAAGTAGAACTCGCTGTGCGCCGACTGCCACAGCATGAAGTCCGAGAGCCGTTGCTCGCCCGAGGTGCGGATGATGAGATCCGGGTCGGGCTGCCCCTGCGTGTACAGGTGCTCGCCGATGAGCTCGGGAGTGAGGATCTCGGCGAGGTCGTCGATGCTGCCGCCCTTGGAGCCGTGGTCGCGCACGATGCTGCGCATGGCATCCGCGATCTCCCGGCGGCCGCCGTACCCGACGGCGAGATTGACGTGCAGGCCGCGGTTGCCCGCCGTGCGATCCTGCGCGGCCCGGAGCACCGCGACGAGCTGCTCGGGCAGCCCCTCGGTGGTGCCGACGTGCTGGATGCGCCAGTCGGCGGCGCGGGAGAGGTCGTCGGCCAGGTCGGCGATGATCTCGAACAGCTGGTCGAGCTCTTCGCTGGGGCGGCCCGTGAGGTTGTCGGTCGAGAGCAGGTAGATCGTGACGACCCGGATGCCGAGCTCGTCGCACCACCCCAGGAACTCGCGCATCTTCTCGGCGCCCGCACGGTGCCCGGATGCGGTGGTCTCGAGCGCCCGCTCGCGCGCCCAGCGCCGGTTGCCGTCGATGATCATCGCGACGTGGTGGGGCAGGGACGCGCCCTGCAGCTGCCGACGCAGACGTGCCTGGTACAGGCCGTAGAGCAGCCCGGTGCCCCCCGGTTCGTCCCGCCTGCTCACGCAGCTACGTTAGCCGAGGCCACCCCCAGGCGCGATCCAGTCGGCTCCCAGGCTCGGCGGATCACCGCGCGATAATCTCGCGACATGACACCCGCGCCGGCCCCGACCGAGAACCCCTCCGGCGCCACGGGCGATCACGAACGGGTCCCCTCGCGCGTCGAGATCGAGACCGAGCAAGAGCCCGCGGCGGGCCTCCCGCGCCTGCCGCTTCTCGAGGACGAACTCGATCATCCCCCCGTCGAGACGAAACCGCTCTGGCGCGGATGGCTGCACGCCGCCACGTTCCCCCTCGCGATCGCGGCGGGGGTCGTGCTGATCTCGCTCGCCGACGGCGCCCCTGCCAAGTGGGCATCCGCGGTCTTCATGGCCAGCTCGTTGCTGCTCTTCGGCATCTCAGCGCTGTACCACCGCATCAACTGGTCGCCGCGGGTGAAGGCCGTGTTCCGCCGCCTCGACCACTCCAACATCTTCCTGCTCATCGCCGGAACCTACACGCCGCTCGCGGTGTGCGCCCTCCCCACCGACAAGGCCGTCGTGCTGCTGTCGATCGTGTGGGGCGGCGCGCTGCTCGGCATCGGCTTCCGCATCTTCTGGCTCAAGGCACCGCGCTGGCTCTATGTGCCGCTCTACCTCGCCCTCGGCTGGGCCGCGATGATGTACATCGTCGACCTCGTGCAGGCGAATGTCGCGATGATGGTGCTCGTGCTCGTGGGCGGTGTCGCCTACACGGTCGGCGCGGTGTTCTACGCGCTCAAGAAGCCGAACCCGGTGCCCGGCGTGTTCGGCTTCCATGAGCTCTTCCACGCGTGCACGGTGATCGCGTTCCTGTGCCACTGGACCGCGATCCTGCTCGTTGTTCTTTAGCACGGCGATAATCCGCCGCGCGCGCCGATTTCGGGCACGAGCGCGGTCGCGCCCGAAATCGAGTGCGCACAGAGCCGGGCCCGCGTGAGGATGCAGCAGCGGTACCAGCTGATTCAGGAGCTGCGCCGCCGCGTCTCGAAATCAGCGCCCGCGCTCGTCGGCATCCGGGTGCGCCGCGGCCTCTTCGGCGTCGAGACGCTCGGAGATCTCGGCGCGGTAGGTCACGCGACGCACTCGCCGGTTCATGCTGATGAGGATGACGATGGTCGCGACGATGAGGCCGAGCGTCACCACGAAGCCGATCACGCCGGGCGTGACGAGGTTCGGGTCGAAGGGCGGGGTGGGCGTGGGAGTGGGCGTCGCCGCCTGGAGGATGTGCCGCACGATCGCCCTTCTCGAACCGAATAGCCTGGACCCAGCGTAATCCGGCCAGGAGGCCCTCATGACCCACAGCGACCTCGACGCGAGGTACGGCCGCACTCCCGCGCGCTCCACGCGGATGCGGTTCATCGCGATCGCCGCGGCTGCCGGTGTCGCGCTCGTCGTGATCGCGTGGGTCGTCTGGGTGGGGCTGCTGGGCCCCTCCGCCTCGCTCGAGACGAAGGACGTCGGCTACCTCGCCCTGAGCGATGACACGGGCGAGGTGCGCTGGCAGTTGACCGCCCCCGCCGACACCCCGGTGTCGTGCGCGCTCAAGGCGGTGAGCGAGAAGCACGCGGTCGTCGGGTGGCTCGTGGTGGAGGTACCCCCGTCGAGCGAGACGACCCGCGTGCTGCGCGCGACGCTGCACACGAGCGAGCCGACCGTGAGCGGCGCCGTCTCCCGCTGCTGGCTGAGCGACGACGGGGCCGCCTCAGGTGCTTTTATCGACGATCTGTCCTAGGCTGTCGGGAACGCATCACCCTGCAGAGACCGGCCGAGTGCCGGTCTCGATTGTTTGTGAGGAGCATCATGCCCGAGACCACGACGTGGCTCACCCAGGAGTCGTTCGACCGCCTCAAGGCCGAGCTGGCTGAGCTGGAGGGCCCCGCCCGCGTGGACATCGCCAAGAAGATCGAGGCGGCGCGCGAGGAGGGCGACCTCAAGGAGAACGGCGGCTACCACGCCGCCAAAGACGAGCAGGGCAAGATCGAGGCGCGCATCCTGCAGCTCAAGCAGCTGCTGCGTTCGGCGACCGTGGGCGAGGCTCCCACCGACGACGGCACGGTCGCGCCGGGCACCCTCGTGACGGCGAAGATCGCCGGCGAGAAGTCGCTGTTCCTGCTCGGCAACCGCGAGATCGCGGCTGACGCCGAAGATCTCGACGTCTACCCCGAGTCCAGCCCCATCGGGCAGGCGATCATCGGCCGCAAGGTCGGCGAGAAGCTGAGCTACACCGCGCCGAACGGTCGCGAGATCCCCGTCGAGATCGTCAAGGTCGAGGCCTACCAGGGCTGACCCCTCCGCAGATCAGGCGGTCGCCTGGGCGTCGGATGCCGAGGCATCTCCTGCCCGGCGGGTCCCGCGCTTGCCGCGCGCGACCTCGGTCGCGAGCGCGTCGAGCGGATTCGCGAGGCCGGCGAGCGGGTCGAGCAGCGCCGTGAGCCACTGCTGGGCGGCCACCACGGCATCCGGGTCCAGCGCGTAGAAGCGGCGCGTGCCCTCCGCGCGCACCGTCACGAGACCCGCATCTCGCAGCACCCGGAGGTGCTGCGAGACCGAGGGCTGCGAGATCGTGTGCGCCCGTTGCACGCCCTCGACGAGCGAGCCCGCGGGCTGTTCGCCGGCCGCGGCGAGCTGCACGAGCAGGCGGCGCACCGGGTCGCCGAGCGCCTCGAAGACCGGCTCGGCGGGCAGAGCGCTCATGCGCCCTCCGGCGCGGTCGTGTAGAACGCGTAGGCGCCCTCCCCCGCGGCGCGCATGGCCTCCGGGTCCTCGCCGGCGGCGATCGCGGCGTCCGTCCAGCCGTCGGCGGCGGTGCGGTAGAACGCGCGGCCCTCATCGGTGAAGGGCAGCTGCATGGCGAGCTCGGCGTCGACGGCCTCGCCCGAGGCGAGGTGCAGTCCGAGTCCCATGAGCGCTCCGTCCCAGCCGATGCCGACGGCGCCGGGACCGTAGACACCCCAGAACTCCTCGGGCACGTGTGCTTCGTGCACGAGCTCGAGCTCGGTGCCGGATGCCGTGGGCGCGAGCGTGACGGTCACCCACGAGGGCGTGCCCATCATCTCCCAGGTGATCGTGAAGGCGCGCGGCGCATCGCAGCTCTGCACCGTTCCGGATGCGTTGCCCTCGAGATGGTAGCGCCCGCCGACCGCGAGGTCGCCCGAGATCGGCAGGAACCAGCGCGGGATGCGTTCGATGTCGGTGAGTGCGCTCCAGAGATCTGCGGGCGTGGTCGGGTACTCGCGCCGCGCGACGGCGATGCGGGTCATCGCGCCGTCGCGCTCCCCGGTGCGCAGTTCGCGCGTCACGAGTCGGGCGGTGCCGATCGGGTCGTCGATGAGCGTCATGAAGACTCCTTCTATAGGTTTTCACCTATATTGCGGCATCGAGCTCCCGCGCGCAAGCCCTACTCGTCGACGCGCGGGCGATATCCGGCATCGCGCAGACGGCGCAGCACGAGCTCGGCGTGCTCCGCCCCGCGCGTCTCCATGTGGATCTCGATCTCGACCTCGCTGATCTGCAGGCCGTAGCCGTGGCGCGTGTGCAGCACCTCGACGACGTTCGCGTTCGCCTCGGCGATGAGCTCCGCGATGCGCGCGAGCTGGCCCGGCCGATCAGGCAGCGGGATGTTGACCTTGAGGTAGCGGTGCGACGCCGCGAGACCTCGGCTGATGACGCGCTCCATGACCATCGGATCGATGTTGCCACCCGAGAGCAGGATCACCGTCGGGCCGCTCACCGTGACCTTGTCGGCGAGCACGGCGGCCACCCCGACGGCGCCCGCGGGCTCGACGACCAGTTTCGCGCGTTCGAGCAGCACGACGAGCGCGCGCGCGGTGTCGTCATCGCCGACCGTCACGACCTCGTCGACCGCGTGGCGCACGATCGCGAAGTTGAGAGCGCCCGGCCGCCCCACGGCGATGCCGTCGGCGATCGTGGGGCCCGTCGAGATCGCGAGCGGCTCCCCCGCCTCGAGCGAGGGCGGGTAGGCCGCCGCGTTGTCGGCCTGCACGCCCACGACCCGCACCCGGCGCCCGATCTCGGGTTCGAGCTGCGCGAACGCCGACGCGATACCCGCGATGAGCCCGCCGCCGCCGATCGGCACGATCACGTCGGTCACATCCGGAACCTGATCCAGGATCTCGAACGCGATCCCGCCCTGGCCGGCCACGACATCCGGATGATCGAACGGCGGGATGATGACGGCACCGGTGCGCTCGGCGAACTCGGCGGCCGCCTGAAGCGTCTCGTCGACGACATGCCCGTGCAGCACGACCTCGGCACCGTAGTCGCGCGTGGCCTGGAGCTTCGGCAGCGCGACGCCGATCGGCATGAAGATCGTGGCGCGGATGCCGAGCTCGCGCGCAGCGAGCGCGACGCCCTGCGCGTGGTTGCCGGCCGAGGCGGCCACCACGCCGCGCGCCCGCTCCTCATCGCTCAGGCGCGCGAGGCGATTGTAGGCGCCGCGGATCTTGTACGACCCGGTGCGCTGCAGGTTCTCGGCCTTGAGGTGCACGGGCACCTCGAGCAGTTCGGTGAGGAATCGCGACGACTCCATGGGGGTCACGACGGCGACCGCGCTCGCGCGTTCGCGCGCGGCACGGATCTCGTCGAGGCTCGGTCCGGGCAGCTCAGTCACGGGGGATGCGGCCTCTCGTGGGCGGGATGACATCCGCGACGGACGGATGCGGATTGACGCGCCACTCCCCGCGCGCCATGTAGACGATCATGGCGTTGAAGGTGGCGACGATCGGCACGACGAAGAGGGCGCCGGGGATGCCGGCGAGGAACCCGCCTGCCGCCACCGCGATCACGACCGCGAGCGGGTGCACCTTGACGGCATTGCCGACGAGGAAGGGCTGCAGCACATGCCCCTCGAGCTGCTGCACGCCGATCACGATGAGCAGCATCACGAACGCCGGCCACGGTCCGAGGAAGACGAGCGCCACGAACACCGCGATCGCACCGGAGATCACGGCGCCGACGACGGGGATGAAGGATCCCAGGAAGACGACGATCGCGATCGGCACGACAAGCGGGAATCCGCCGTAGAACAGGCCCAGGATGAACGCGCCGAGGCCGATGCCGACGGCGTCGATGAACGCGACGAGCACCTGCACGCGCACGAACGTCGACAGCGTGATCCAGCCGGCCTCGCCGCCGCCGATGAGCGCGGCGCGCGAACGGCGGGGGAAGATCCGCACGATCCAGTGCCAGATGCCGCGACCGTCGATGAGGATGAAGAGGGTCGCGAAGAGCACAAGCAGGAAGCCCGCGAGGAAGTGCCCGACGCCGGAACCGACCGAGAGGGCACCCGACCAGAGCGTCGAGGAATCCTGTTGCAGCCCCTGGATGAGCTGATCCATCCAGGCCTGGATGTCGGCCTCGGAGAGGTGCAGGGGCGACTGGAGCAGCCAGGCCTTGAACTCCTCCCAGCGCAGCAGCGTCTGGTCGACGAGCGCGGGGTAGCCGCTGATCACCGTGCGGACGGTGAGCCAGATGAGACCCGCGATGATCGCCAGCACCCCCACCTCGGACACCGCGATGGCGGCCCATTTCGGCCAGCGGTGCTTCTGCAACCAGTTCGAGAAGGGCACGAGAAGCGCGGACAGCAGGATCGCGACCATGAGCGGCACGACGATGTATCGCAACTGGATGACGAGGAAGATGACGAGCGCGCCCAACCCGGCCACCACGAGCAGCCGCCACGACCACGCCGCGGCGATCCGCATGCCCGGCGGCACGGCATCCGCGACCCGCGCGTCGGCGGCGCGGCGCGCCTCGTCGTCACGCACACGCTCGCTGCGGAATCCGAAGGCCACCGCACAAGTCTAGGCACCCCCTCATTCCCGTGAGGCGTCGGCTGCCGGACACCCGCCGAGCACGCGGTGTTCACCCGACTCGCGCATCCCGGACACCGCGCGTGCCTAGCCTCACGTGCGTCGCGCCACCCATGCGACCGGGCCCCGCCCGCAGCCACCGAGAGGACAGCATCCATGACATCCCTTCTCCGCAGCCCCCGCGCGGGCGGCCTCGCCGTCGTCGCCGCGGCGGCCATCGCCCTCACGGGCTGCTCCGGCGGTGCCGACGCAGCCGAGACCGGAGCGGCGACCGCCACGAGCATCGCCGACTTCGGCTCCCTCGCCGAGCTCGAAGCGGCTGCCAAGGCCGAAGGGGCGCTCAACGTCATCGCGCTTCCGCGCGACTGGGCGAACTACGGCGAGATCCTCGACGCCTTCGCGGCGAAGTACCCCGAGATCACCATCAACGAGGCATCGCCGGATGTGTCGAGCGCCGAGGAGATCCAGGCCGCCAAGACCAACGAGGGCCTCGACACGGCGCCCGACGTCTTCGACCTCGGCCTCACCGTCGCGCTGCAGAACACCGACGTGTTCGCCCCCTACAAGGTGCAGACCTGGGATGACATCCCCGACGCCCTCAAGGAGCCCACGGGGCTCTTCGTGGGCGACTACGGCGGGTACATGTCGATCGGCTTCGATTCGTCGAAGTACCCCGAGCCCACCTCGCTCGAGGACCTGCTGGGTGCCGAGTACAAGGCGGCGGTCGCCATCAACGGCGACCCGACGCAGGCCGGCGCCGCGTTCGCCGCCGTCGGCATGGCGACCGTGCAGTCGGGTGGCGATCTCGACGACTTCCAACCCGGCATCGACTTCTTCGCCGAGCTCGCGACGTCGGGCAACATGCTCAAGCTCGACGTGACGAGCGCGACGATCGCGAGCGGCGAGACCCCCGTCGTCTTCGACTGGGACTACCTGAACGCGACGCACGTGGCCGACAACCCGGCCTGGAAGGTGCGCATCTTCCCGGGCACGGGGTACGCCGGCTACTACAACCAGGCGATCAACAAGAACGCGCCGCACCCGGCCGCTGCACGCCTGTGGCAGGAGTTCCTCTACAGCGACGAGGCCCAGAACCTCTGGCTCAAAGGCGGCGCGCGCCCCGCGCGCATGGAGTCGATGATCGCCGCGGGCACGATCGACGCCGCCGCAGCTGCGGCCCTTCCCGAGGCTCCCGCGACGGTGGTCGTGCCGACCGAGGCCCAGTCGACCGCCGCCGGCACGCTGCTCGGCGAGAAGTGGGCGGCAGCGGTCAAGTGACCACCCCCACGATCGATCCGCGCGCGGATCGCATCGCGAACCCCGCAGGGACGGAGCTTGGCGCTCCGTCCCTCCGGGGCGCCTCGCGTCTGCTCCCCGGGCTCGGGCTCGTCCCGTTCCTCGTCTACGTCGCGGCCTTCCTCGCCGTTCCCACCGTGCTGGCGCTGGCATCCGGACTCGTCGACGCCGACGGGTCGTTCACCCTCGACAATCTCGCCGCGCTCGGCGACCCGGTGATCGTCGGCGCCTTCGCCAACTCGGCCAGACTGTCGGCACTCACGGCGGTGCTCGGGGCCGTGCTCGGCGCCCTCGTCTGCTGGGCGCTGCTCGGGGTACCCCGGACCGGCGCCGTGCGCACCACGGTGGATGCCGCGGCGGGCGTCTTCGCCCAGTTCGGCGGCGTCATGCTCGCCTTCGCGTTCATCGCGACCATCGGCCTGAAGGGGGTCGTCACGCAGCTCCTGCTCGCGATGGGCGTCGACATCTTCGCCTCGGGCCCGTGGATCTACGAACTGCCCGGCCTCGTGCTCCCCTACGTCTTCTTCCAGATCCCGCTCATGGTCATCACCTTCATGCCCGCCCTCTCGGCACTAAGGCCGCAGTGGGCCGAGGCGAACCTCGCGCTGGGCGGCACGCGCGCCTCGTTCTGGACGCGCATCGGCATCCCGGTGCTCGCCCCCTCGTTTCTGGCCTGCACGCTGCTGCTCTTCGCGAATGCGTTCTCCTCGTACGCCACCGCGGCGGCGCTCGCGAGCCAGGGCTCGCAGATCGTGCCCCTCCAGATCCGCACGGCGCTCACGAGCGAGACGGTGCTCGGGCGCGAGAACCTCGCCGGCGCGCTCGCCCTCGGCATGATCGTCGTCGTCGGTGTCGTCATGGGGCTGTACTCGCTCATCCAGCGCCGAGCGGCGAGGTGGCGCGCATGAACGGCCTCGCCCCCTCGCGCACGACGAGGTGGGTCATCGCGCTCCTGGTCGGCGCGTTCTTCGCCATCCCGATGGGCTCGACGCTGTTGTACACCCTCCGCGACGGCGATGGCCTCTCGCTCACGCACTGGGCGGCGCTCGTCGACCCGGCCAACGCGCCGCGCTACGCGCCCATCTGGATCGGACTCGGCAACTCGCTCGTGCTCTCGGCGGTCACCGTCGCGATCGTGCTGGTGCTGCTGGCTCCGACGATGATCCTCGTACATCTGCGATTCGCGCGACTGCGCCCCGTCTTCGAGTTCCTCGCGCTGCTGCCCATCTCGATCCCGGCGATCGTGCTCGTCGTCGGGCTCGCGCCCGTCTACCGGCAGATCGGGCGGGCGCTCGGCACAGGCGCGTGGACCCTCGCCTTCGCCTACGGGATCACGGTGCTGCCGTTCGCCTACCGGGCGATCCAGGCATCCCTCGACGCCGTCGACATCCGCACCCTCGGTGAGGCAGCGCGCTCGCTCGGGGCCGGATGGGGCACCGTCGTGCTGCGCGTCATCGCCCCCAACCTCCGCAGCGGTCTGCTGGCGGCCTCGCTCATCTCGGTCGCCGTCGTGCTCGGCGAGTTCACCATCGCCTCGCTGCTGAATCGGCAGGTGTTCCAGACGGCGCTCGTGGTCGTGAAGAACAGCGATGCCTACGCCGCGTCGGTGTTCACCCTGCTCGCACTGGCCTTCGCCTTCGTGCTGCTCATCGTCATCGGATTCGCGGGCCGTTCCCGCGCCGGGAAGGACGCCCCATGACCACCGCACCCCTCGATGCGCGCCCCCTGCCGCGCACCGCTGAGAATTCGCTGCTCGCCGACGCGGGCGCCGGCACGCGCGTCGAGTTCCGCGGCATCGTGAAGGAGTACGGCGCGACACGTGTGCTGCACGGGCTGGATCTCGACGTCGCGCCCGGCGAGTTCGTGTCGCTGCTGGGGCCATCCGGATGCGGCAAGACCACCGCGCTGCGGGTGCTCGCCGGGCTCGAGACGGCCGATGCGGGTGCCGTGCTGCTCGGCGGCGCGGACGTCTCCCGGGTGCCGACCAATCGCCGCGACATCGGCATGGTGTTCCAGTCGTACTCGCTCTTCCCGCACCTCCGCGTCATCGACAACACCGCCTTCGGGCTCATGCGCCGCAAGGTGCGACGGGTGGAGGCCCAGCGACGCGCAGCCGACGCCCTGGCGCTTGTGGGCCTCGACCACCTCGCGGATCGCTTCCCGCATCAGCTCTCGGGAGGCCAGCAGCAGCGCGTGGCGCTCGCACGTGCCCTCGTGACGGAGCCGCGGGTGCTGCTGCTCGACGAGCCGCTCTCGGCGCTCGACGCGAAGGTGCGGGTGCAGCTGCGCGATGAGATCCGCCGCATCCAGCTCCGTCTCGGCATCACCACGGTGTTCGTGACCCACGACCAGGAGGAGGCACTGGCCGTCTCGGACCGCATCGCGGTGATGGATGCCGGGCGCATCGAGCAGATCGGCACCCCCGAGGAGCTCTACCTCGCGCCGGCGACGCCGCGTGTGGCCGCATTCGTCGGGCTGTCGAGCCTCGTGCCCGGCCTCGCACAGGGCACGAGGGTGCAGGTGTGGGGGCAGACTCTGCCGATCCGCGGCGACGAGGTGTCGGGCGAGGTCGAGGTGTTCGTCCGGCCGGAGAATGTGCGGTTCGTCGGCGAGGGCGGTGTGGACGCCGTCGTACAGGAGAGCACCTTCCTCGGCAGCTTTCGCCGTACCCTCGTGCGCACCGCCGACGGCACGATGGTGCGCGTGCAGCATCCGGCATCCGACCGTCTCGACTACGACGACCGCGTGCGGATCGCCGTCGAACCCGAGCCGGTGGCGGTGCGCGAGCGGCGCTGAGCCCGTGTCGCGTCGGCGGTGGCGGCTAGGGTCGCACTCGTGGTCGACTCCGTCTCCCCCGCCGCCGCTCGCCGCATCGCCCTCGCCGCTCAGGGCTTCGGGCGACCGCGGCCGGAGACCGTGGGCACCCGCCAGCTGAATCTCACGATCCAGCGCATCGGCCTGCTGCAGCTCGACTCGGTCAACGTGCTCGAGCGCAGCCACTACCTGCCCGTCTTCGCCCGACTCGGCGCCTACGACAAGGCGCTGCTCGACCGGCTCACCTTCGCCAAGCGTGCGCCGTACCGCGAGTACTGGGCGCACGAGGCGGCGCTCATCCCGCTCGAGGACTGGCCGCTGTTCGGCTTCCGCAGGCACGACTTCCGGCGCTACTACTCGGCGGCGAACGACCCGTGGCTCGCCGCCCACGCCGACACGCTCGCCTGGCTGCGCTCCGAGCTCGCCGAGAAGGGTCCGCTACCCGCATCGAAGATCGAACGCGATGCGGCGGCGCCGCGCCGGGGCAGCTGGTGGGACTGGGATGAGGTCAAGCGCGGCCTCGAGCGCATGTTCCGCGTCGGCGAGGTCGTCTCCGCGGGGCGGACGGGCTTCGAGCGCACCTACGCCCTGCCGGAGCAGGTGATGCCCGATGAGCTCTACCGACGCGAGGTGCCCCGCGAGGATGCCGTGCGCGCCCTGATGGAGCGTTCGGCGCGCGCGCACGGCATCGGCACGCTCTCCGACCTCGCCGACTACTACCGCCTGAAGACCGTGGACGCGAAGCCCGCGCTCGCCGCCCTCGCCGAGGAGGGCGTCGTGCACGAGGTGACCGTGCCGGGATGGACGAAGCCCGCCTATCTGCATCGCGAGGTCCGCATCCCGCGCCGCATCGAGGCGACGGCGCTGCTGTCGCCGTTCGACCCGGTGGTGTGGGAGCGGGATCGGGCGCTGCGCGTGTTCGGATTCCACTACCGCATCGAGATCTACACCCCCGCCCCCAAACGGGTGTTCGGCTACTACAGCCTGCCCGTGCTCGTCGACGAGGCGCTCGTGGGCCGCATCGACCTGAAGAACGATCGCAAGCGCGGGGTGCTGCGGGTGCAGTCGGCCTGGCGAGAACACGGCGTCACGGATGCGGTCGCCGAGCGCATCGTGGCAGCGCTGCGGGAGCTCGCGGCCTGGCAAGAGCTCGGGGAGCTCGAGGTGGTCGATCGCGGCGACCTCGCGCGCGCCATCGCCGCAGCAGCCGGGGTCGCGTTGCTGGCCGAGTCCCGCTGACGGAGGCTCAGAAGCGGTCGGCGTTGGCCCGCAGGCGCGCGACGCGGTCATCCAGCGGCGGATGCGTCGCGAAGAGACGCTGCAGGAACCCGGGCTTGTTGGGGTCGGAGATCCACAGGTGCGACATCGAGGTGTTGGTGCGCGCCACCGGTCGTCCGTAGTACTTGAGCTTCTCGAGAGCGCGGGCGAGCGCCTCGGGGTGCCGCGTGGTCATCGCGCCCGTCGCATCCGCGAGGTACTCCCGCTGTCGCGACACGGCCGCCTGCACCACCCCGGCGATGAGGGGCGCGATGATCGCCGCGACGAGGCCGATCACGAGCATCACGATCGCCGCGGGACCGCCGTTGTTGTTCGAGCGACCGCGGCCGCCGAAGAAGGTCAGGCGGAGCGCGATGTCGGCGATGAGGCCGATCGCGATGACGAGCCCGAACACGACGAGCGAGACGCGGATGTCGTAGTTCTTCACGTGGCCCAGCTCGTGCGCCATGACACCTTCGAGCTCCGCATCGTCCATGATCTCGAGGATGCCCGTGGTGGCCGCGACCACGGCGTGCTCGGGGTCGCGGCCTGTGGCGAACGCGTTCGGCGCGGGGTCGTCGATGATGTAGACCTTCGGCATCGGCAGGCCCTCGGTGATCGCGAGGTTCTCGACGATGCGATAGAGACGCGGGTTGTCGCCCTTGGAGATCTCGACGGCGCCCGTGAGCGCGATCGTCTCGCTCGTGGCCGCGTAGTACTGGACGACGGCGTACACCGCGGCGACGGCGAGCGTGATCCCCGCGACCCACCAATTGCCGACGATCCACGCCGTGAGCGTGCCGAGGGTGCCGATGATGACGAGGAACAACGCGATGATCAGGATCGTGTTGCGCTTGTTCTTCGCGATAGCGGAGTACATGGGGGTTCCGGTCGACGATGGCTTCGAGACGCGTCGCGCTTCGCGCGGCGCTCCTCAGCCGGCTGGATGAGGCTAGAACTGCACGCGGGGCGGCTCCGCGATCGCGGCAGCATCCGCGACCTCGAAGAACTCGCGCTCGGTGAAGCCGAGCCCGCGCACGAACAGAGTGTTCGGGAAGATCTTGATGCGGGTGTTGAGCTCGCGCACCCCGCCGTTGTAGAAGCGGCGGGATGCCTGGATCTTGTCTTCCGTGTCGACGAGCTCGCCCTGCAGCTGGAGGAAGTTCTGGTTCGCCTGCAGCTGGGGGTAGGCCTCGGCGACGGCGAAGATCGACTTCATCGCGGCCTGGAACTGGTTCTCCGCGACGGCCGCTTCGGCGGGCGTCGACGCGTTGACCGAGGCGGCGCGTGCCGCGGTGACCTGCTCGAACACGCCCTTCTCGTGGGCGGCGTAGCCCTTGACCGTCTCGATGAGGTTCGGGATGAGGTCGGCGCGACGCTTGAGCTGCACCGTGATGTCGCTCCACGCCTCGTCGACGCGCACATTGAGCTTGACGAGCCCGTTGTACGTCGACCACAGGTAGATGCCGACGATGGCCACGAGCAGCACCACGATGATGAGGATGACGAGCGCGATGGGGTCCATAGCGAGCATCCTACGACCAGCGGACGACGGGGTGATCGGCGTTCGCTCTGGGCGCGCTGGGAGCTCTCCCCCTATCGTGGCAGCGTGAGCGAGGCGGCGGGGCCGCGACGGGGTCGTCGGCGGAAGGATGCGGGCGACGCGCGCGCGGCGATCCTGGCGGCAGCATCCGCGGAGTTCCTCGCGCACGGCTACGACGCCACCTCGCTGCGGGCGATCGCCCGCCGCGCGGAGGTCGACCCCGCGCTCGTGCACCACTACTTCGACGACAAGGCCGCCCTCTTCATGGAGTCGCTCGAGGCCCCGGTGCGGCCGCGTGACATCGTGCAGCGCGCGCTTGCCGGCCCGCGCGAGCGCATCGGCGAGACGGTCGTGCGCGCCGTGCTCGAGGCCCTCGACTCGCCCGCCACCCGCGACCGCATGCGGCAGCTCGTGCGTACCGCCCTCGGTCACGACTTCGCGGCGCGGATGCTGCGCCAGTTCGTTCTGCGCGAGGTGCTCGGCCGGATCGCCGCGGCGATCGACACGCCTGACGCCCAGTTCCGGGCGACCCTCGCCGCATCCCAGATCGTGGGGCTCATCGTGGTGCGGGCGGGACTTCAGGCGGAGCCGCTCGCCTCGGCGCCGATCGAGGAGGTGGTCGACCGCGTCGGGCCCGTCGTGCAGTGGCATCTGGTCGGTTTCGGCGCTCTTGACACCCCGCGGGCAGCAGGCGAATAATTCGCCACGTGATGAATTATTCGCCTGCCGTCGCCGTGCGCGACCTCGTCGTCCGCCGCGGGCGGGTCGAGGTGCTGCACGGTGTCGACGCGCACATCCCCGCCGGTCAGGTCGTGGGCTTGCTCGGGCCGAGCGGCGCCGGCAAGACCACCCTCATGCGCACGATCGTCGGGGCGCAGCGCACCACATCCGGAACCGTGCAGGTGTTCGACCGCCCCGCGGGGCATCGCACTCTCCGGCGGGAGCTCGGCTACATGGCTCAGTCCTCGGCCATCTACGACGACCTCACCGTCGAGCAGAACCTCGACTACTTCCGCCGCGTGCTCGGCGCACCGAAGTCGGATGTCGACCGCGTCGTCGCCGAGGTCGGCCTCGGCCCGGTGCGGCGCCGGCTGGCGGAGCGGCTCTCGGGCGGACAGCGCAGCCGGGTCTCGCTCGGCATCGCCCTGCTCGGCGCGCCCCGGCTGCTCGTGCTGGATGAACCCACGGTCGGCCTCGACCCCGTGCTGCGCGAGGAGCTGTGGGGCCTTTTCGGCCGCCTCGCGGCGCGGGGTGCGACGCTGCTGGTCTCCAGTCACGTGATGGATGAGGCGCGTCGCTGCGACCGCCTGCTGCTCGTGCGAGGCGGACGCATCATCGCCGACGAGACGCCAGACGGCCTGCTCGCGGTGACCGGCGCATCCGATCACGACGACGCGTTCCTGAAACTCGTTGAGCGCGACGCGGCCGCCCGGAAGGGGGCGGCATGAACCCGCGACTGACCCTCGCGACCGCGGGGCGCGTGCTGACCCAGGTGCGCCACGATCCCCGCACGATCGGGCTGCTCCTGGTCGTGCCCGCGCTGCTCGTCGGCCTCATCGCCTGGATCTTCGACGACACCCCCGTCTTCGACCAGGTGGGGCCCGCCATGCTCGGCATGTTCCCCTTCATCGTGATGTTCCTCGTGACGAGCATCACCACGCTGCGCGAGCGCCGCAGCGGCACGCTCGAACGGCTGCTCACGCTGCCGCTCCACAAGGGCGACTTCATCGGCGGGTACGCGATCGCCTTCGGCCTGCTCGCCGCCCTGCAGGCCGCCGCAGCGGTGGCCTGGGCCGTGTGGGTGTGCGGGCTCGAGGTGGAGGGATCGATCGGACTGCTCGTGCTCGTGGCCGTCGTGAACGGGTTGCTCGGCACGATGCTCGGTCTGCTCGCGAGCGCCTTCGCGACCACCGAGTTCCAAGTTGTGCAGTTCATGCCGGTGATCGTGGCGCCGCAGGTGCTGCTCGGCGGCATCTTCCTCGCGCGGGATCAGATGCCGGATGCCTTGCAGGCGATCTCGGATTGGTTGCCGTTGTCGTACTCGATCGACGCGCTCGGCCTCGTGAAGAGCGGCGGTGACACGGGCGAGGTGCTGCTCGACGTGCTCATCGTCGCGGCGTTCGCGCTCGGCGCGCTCGTGCTCGCGGCGCTCACCCTGCGGCGGCGGACGCGCTAACCCGCTCCCGCCGCATCCGCTCTCCCTCTGTCGAAAATGCAGGAGAACCCGGGCGTGTCGTCCGCTCTCGCCCTGTGTTGACGGGGGATGGCCCGGATGGCTCCTGCATTTTCGACAAGATCGCGCGGGCGCGCGGCCTCTAATCCCCCAGCACGCGGTCGAGGTAGGCGTTGCGGAATACGCGCTGCGGGTCGAGCCGGTCGCGCACCGCGAGGAAGTCGCCGAAGCGTGAGTACCTCTCGGCGAACACCGCGGCATCCAGGTAGTGCATCTTGCCCCAGTGCGGTCGCCCGCCGTGCGCGAGGAAGATCTGCTCGGCGGCGCGGAAGTACTGCTCCGGGTCGTCCTTCACATAGCGGTGCACGGCGATGTAGCCCGACTCGCGGCCGTGGGCCGTGGAGAGCCAGTTCTCGTCGGCGGCGGCGGCGCGCACCTCCACCGGGAACGAGATCCGCCATCCGGACGCGTCGATCATGGCCCGCAGTTCGTGCAGCGCCGCAGGCACCTCGTCGAGCGGCAGCGCGTACTCCATCTCGCGGAAGCGCACGCGGCGCGGTGCCGTGAACACCTCATAGGAGTGGTCGGCGTACTCGCGATCGCCGTAGACCTTCGTGGCGAGGCGATTGATCGACGGGGTGATGCCGGGCGCCAGATGCCCGAGGTTGCACATGAGCGCGAGGGCGCCGTTGGACATGACCTCCTCCTCGATCCAGTTCGAGAAGGCGCCGACCGGCGCTCGCCCCGCATCCAGCGGCAAGCGCGTGTTGGTCTTCGTCATGACGCGGTCGGTGTGCGGCCACCAGTAGAGCTCGAAGTGGTCGGCGTTCTCGACGCGCGCGCGGAACTCGTCGATCACCTCGAACGGTTCCGGATGCTCCACCGCACGCAGCAGGAACGCCGGCACGAGCTGCAGCTCGAGCTCCACGAGGATGCCGAGGGCGCCCAGGCCCAGGCGCACGGCGGGCAGCAGCTCCGCGTTCTGGGTCTCGGAGACCGTCAGCAGCGATCCGTCTCCCGTCACGAGCACGGCGGAGGTGATCATGGTCGCGAGGCCGCCGAAGCCGAGGCCCGTGCCGTGGGTTCCCGTGGAGGTCGCTCCCGCGATCGACTGCCGGTCGATGTCACCCATGTTGGGCAGGGCGAGCCCGTACGGGGCGAGTAGCTCGGGAAGACGGTGCAACCGCGTGCCCGCAGCAAGGCGCACGCGACCGGTCTCGACATCCGCCGAGAGCACGCCCTGCAGCCGATCGAGGTCGACGAGGATGCCGTCGGTCGCAGCGATGGCGGTGAAGCTGTGTCCCGCGCCCACCGTCTTCACCGGCAGCCCGCGCTCGCGTGCCGTGCGCACGAGCGCCTGCACCTGCTCCACGCTCGACGGCGAGGCGCGGAACACCGGCCGCGAGCCCTCCGAGCGCCCCCAGTTGCGCCATGCTCCGGATGCGCGCAGCAGCGCCTCCGCCGTCTGGTCGGGCGCCGTCGCCGTCACAGGAACACCTTCCCCTCGCCGCGGTACGTCGGAATGGATGTCAGGATGCGGCCGTCCTGCACCACGGCGAACTCGTCGAGGTGCTCGGCGAGCTCCCCCGCCTTCACGTGCCGGAAGAACACCCGGTCGCCGACCGCGAGCTCGCGCGCCGCGTCTCCCCGCAGCGGTGTCTGAACCTCTCCGGCCTCCTCGCGGGGCAGCATCCGCAGCCCCTCCGGCCAGGCCGGGCGCGGCAGGCGATCCTGACCGGGCGGGCCGGATGCGATCCACCCGCCGCCCAGCACGGTGGCGATGTCGGGGGTCGGACGGCGCACCACGCTCAGCACGAACGAGGCGGCGGGGGCCGGCCGGAAGTGCTCGTAGCCGTCGAAGAGCAGGGGCCCGAAGAGGCCCGAACCGGCGGCGATCTCGGTGACGGCGGGGTCGGCGTGGGTCGACTCGAGCGACCCGGTGCCGCCGCCGTTCACGAACTCGAGTTCCGTGATGGCGCGCACCGCGGCGACGGCCGCACCGCGCCGCTCACGCAGCTCGGCGGCGGAGGCCTTCTGCATGGCCCGGATGGCGACCTTCCCCGGTCCCCGGTTGCCGACGCCGGCGATCTGCGCCTCGTAGGCCATCATCCCGACGAGGGTGAACCCCGGTCGCCTCACGATCTCGGCGGCGAGCACCGCGGCATCCGCCGCCTCGTGCACGGGCGAGCGTCGCACGCCGATGTGACCCAGCAGCGGGTTCAGGTAGCTCGCATCGAGCTCGAGGCACAGTCGGATGCTCGCGCGCTTGCCCGGAGGCACGACCTGGTCGATGAGGTCGAGGTGCGCGAGGGAGTCGACCATGAGCGTCACGCGGGAGGCGAGGCGTTCGTCGGCGGCGAGGCGGGCGATCGCCTCGCGGTGCGCCGTCGGGTAGCCCACCACGACGTCGTCGTGCGTCTCGGCGAGCCAGAGCGCCTCCGGCAGCGTGTACGCCAGGATGCCGTGGAACCCCGGCAGGGCGAGCACGGCATCCAGCACCTCGCGCACGCGCACCGACTTGCTCGCGACGCGGATCGGCGTGCCCTGCGCGCGGGCGAGCATGTCGAAGGCGTTGGCGGCGAGCGCCTCGACGGAGAGCACGCCGAAGGGGGGTTCGAGCCCGTCCGTGGCGGCGGCCAGCTGCGGCCACCACTCCGCGGGCCTCCGCCACGGACGGTCGTTCTGGGGGGTGAGGGGGAGCATCCGGGTGCGCCTACTTCACGTGACGCACGAGCGAGACGACGAGCGCCCCCACGATCGCGGCGAAGGCCGACAACATGAAGAGGCCGCGGAATCCGCCCAGGGCATCCACGACGAACGCGCCGAGCAGCGGCGCGAGGGCCTGCGGCACCTGGAACGCGATGTTCATGATGCCGAGGTCCTTGCCGCGGTCGTGCGGGTCGGGAAGCACCTGGGTCGCAAGAGCCTGGTCGACGGCGAGGAAGGCGCCGTAGCCGAGTCCGAGCAGCGCACCCGCGACGAACGTCGCCTCGTAGGTCGTGACGAACACGAGCACGAATGCGGCGATCGCCTGCAGCAGCGAGCCCCAGATCACGAACACCTTGCGGCGCGCGAGGCGGTCGGACAGGTAGCCGACGGCGAGGGCCGAGATCACGACGCCGATGAGGTAGACCACGATGAGGGGCAGCAGCGCCTCCTCGGCGTTGTCGATGCCGATCTCGAGGCCGAACGCGAGGTAGTAGAGCAGCAGGCCCGTGCCGAGCGCGTTGCCGGTGTTGACGAGCACGCGGCTCGCGAGCGTCCAGGCGAAGTCGGGGTGCTTGCGCGGCGAGATCCACATGCCGCGCACGAGCGCCTCGAAGGTGGCCTCGGGCCGCTGCTCCTTGGTGATCGGGATCTCCTTCGTGGCGAAGAGCACCGGCAGCACGAGGATCGCGAGCCCGATCGCCATCGCGAGGTAGCCGAGGGTGATCGTGACGAAGACCTCGGTGATGAGCACGACGCCGAGGATGATGCCGACGGCCTGCGGCGCCGACATCCATCCCGAGACGAAGCCGCGCTGACGCACCGGCACGAGATCGGAGATGAGGGCGGTGAGCGCGGATGCGAGCACGCAGAAGCCCACGATCGTGAGCGACCAGAAGACCGCGATGAGCACGATGCCGTGCACGAGGCCGAGTGCGATGAGCGAGGCCGCGAAGAGCGCGGCACCGCCGATCACCCACGGGCGGCGGCGCCCGAGCTTCGAGGTCGTGCGGTCGGAGAGGAAGCCCGTGATCGGGAACGCCAGGATCGCGCAGAACCCGGCGATGCCCGAGATGATGCCGAAGGCGACGACCGAGTCGGTCCAGTCCTGCGGCTTGCCGATCTCGGCGTCGACCTGCAGCGGCAGGAGCACCTGGAACGGACCGAGCTGCGCCATCCAGACGCCCAGCCAGGCGGCGGCGAAGGCCCCGATCCATCCGCCGGTGACGGCGCGCTGTGGTTCGGCGAAGGCGGCGGGTGCCCCCGTCGCGGTGTACTGCGGTGTAGACATGCGTGCTCCTGTCGGTGGTGGTCAGGTGGATGCGGCGAACGGCGCGAGGGCGTCGGTCGCCAGGTCGATGGTGCGAAGGGCGGCCGCGTCGTCGCGGTCGGCGAGCCAGGCGAGGGTCACGCCGTCGGTGATCGTCACGACGAGACGGGCGAGCTCGGCGACCGGCACGGTCCAGCGGATGCCGAGGTGCGTCTCGGCGGCGGTCAGCACCTTGGCGGCGAGGGCGTGGTAGCGGGCGTACTGCTCGGCCGGGAGGTCGTCGAGCTCGGGCGAGCGCAGGGCGTACTGCGTGAGCTCGAACATCGCCTGCTCGCGCCCGGGTTCGGCGCGCACGTGGTCGAGGTAGGCCGTGAGGGTGCGGCGGATCGCGTCGCGCGGATCGACCGCGTCGCCGAGCAGACCCGCGAGGGCGGCATCCCCCTCGTCGGCGACCACGAGCTCGACGACGTCGCGCAGCAGCTCATCGCGCGAGGGTACGGCGTAGTGGAAGCTGCCGAGGGGCATCTGCGCCTCGGCGACGATCGCGCGCGTCGTGGCGGCGTGCACCCCGTCGCGGTCGACCACCGTGAGCGCCGCGCGCGCGAGGGCCGCACGGCGTTCGGCTGCCGACATCCGCGCCACGCCCTCTCCCCTCACCGCCGAGCCCGAAGTTGGACAAGTGTCCCAGACACGCGACCTGGACGCCACTCCCTCGCTCGGGGGCCGCGTTCATCCGCCGTCACGTCCTTCACGTGCCACTCGTCGTCGCCTCACGCCCCCCGAGGCGACGACGAGTGGCACATGAGCGAGCACAATGGGGTCACGCCCTCGTAGCCCAATCGGCAGAGGCAGGCGACTTAAAATCGCCTCAGTCTGGGTTCGAATCCCAGCGAGGGCACCTACTTCACCCCCGCCACGAGCGCGACGACCGCGCCGCCGATGGCGGTGAGCACGGCCGCGAGCAGGAAGAGGCTCGAGAACCCGCCGACCGAGGCGACGATGATCGCGCCGAGCAACGGCGCGATCGCCACGGGCACTTGGTAGGCGACGTTCATGATGCCGAGGTCCTTCGCGCGGTCGCGCGCATCCGGGATCACCTGCGTCGCGAGCGCCTGACCGGCGGCAAGATACGCACCGTAGCCGAGGCCGAGCACGACGCCGGCGACGAAGGTCGCCGTGTAGTCGGTCACGAACACGAGGATGAGCGCCGAGAGCCCCTGCAGCAGCGCACCCCAGATCACGAACACCTTGCGTCGCGCGATGCGGTCCGAGATCCAGCCGCACACGAGCGCCGATACGACGACGCCCAGCAGGTACACGAGGGTGAGCGGCAGGAACGCCGCGCGCGCGTTCTCCAGCCCGAAGCCGAGCCCCTCGGCGACGTAGTAGAGCAGCAGCCCCGTGCCGAGGGCATTGCCGGCGTTCACGAGGAACCCGCTCGCCCAGGTCCAGGCGAAATCCGGATGCCGGCGGGGCGAGATCCACATGCCGCGCAACAGCGCGGCGAACGAGGTCGTCGGGCGTTCCTCGCGGGTGATCGGCGCCTCCTTCACGAGCACGAGCAGCGGCAGCACGAGCACCACGAGCAGCACCGCGAGCACGACGTAGCCGAGCGTGACCGTCGCGAACACGCTCGTGAACAGCACGGCGCCCAGGATGATGCCGACCGCACGCGGCGACGACATCCATCCCGAGACCCAGCCGCGCTGGCGCACCGGCACGAGATCGTTGAGGAGGGCGGTGAGAGCGGATGCCGCCACGCTGAATCCGATGAGCGCGAGGGTCCAGCACACCGTCACGAGCACGAGGCCGTGCACCGCGCCGAGCGCGAGAAGCGCGACGGCGAACAGCGCCGAGCCGCCGAGGATCCACGGGCGCCGGCGCCCGAAGCGCGAGGTGGTGCGATCGGACAGATAGCCGGCCACCGGGAACGACACGATGAGGAACGCGCCCGCGATGCCCGAGACGATGCCGAAGGCGAGCACCGAGTCGGTCCAACTGCTCTCCTCGCCGAGCTCGGCCGACACCTGCAGGGGCAGAGCGACCCGGAACGGCCCGAGCTGCGCCATCCACACCCCGACCCAGGCGGCGGCGAAGGCGGCGATCCACAGTCCGCCGACCGCGCGCTGCGGTTCGGCGAAGGGGGCGGCCGACGGCGAGACGGCGACGGGAGCGGTGCGTGACACAGCGGTCTCCTCTTCATCGAGTTGACCCACTGTCGCAAATCCCCCGGCCGCGCGGCCATTCCCCCCTCGAGGGGTGGGCGGCGCGGTCTACCCCGCGGGCCGCCGCCGGTCGGTATCCGGCGCGGCGAACCCGGGGTCCGCTCGCGGGGCGGTGACGACGACGCGGAAGCCCGGATGGGTGTTCTCGAGCAGGGCCGCACCACCGGCGCGCTCCGCGATCGTGCGCACGATGGCGAGCCCGAGCCCCGCTCCCGTGCGCGACCGCGAGGCGTCGACCGTCGTGAAGCGATCGAGGGCGATGGGGAGGAAATCCGGAGGCATCCCCGGCCCGTCGTCCGCGACGGTCAGACGCAGGCCCGTCGGGGTTCCCTCGAGCGTCGCGTGCACGGTGCCGCTCTCGCCCGCCGCCTTGATCGCGTTGCCCACGAGGTTGTCGACCAGGCGGCCGAAGTCGTCGGGCGCGATCGCGAACACGCCGTCGACGGAATCATCCGCCACGAGGTACTCCACGCGGGCACCCTCGATCGCACGCATGCGGTCGGAGGACTCCAGATACGCCTGCACGAGGTCGTCTCCCGTGCTGCGCGCGGGCGTCTGTTCGGCTTCGAGTCGCGAGAGCACGAGCAGATTCTCCGCGAGCCGAGACAGGCGTGCGGCGGAGTGGGCGGCATCCGCGAGGTCCGCCCGCAGCTGCGCCGGATCGACGGCGCGCTGGGCGAGCTCGAGCTGTGCACGGAGCACGGCGAGCGGCGAGCGCAGTTCGTGGCTCGCATCGGCGACCATCTGGTGCTCGCGCACGGCCGCCGCACGCACCCGCACGAGCAGGCCGTTGAGGGTCTCCCCGAGGGCCGCGACCTCATCGCGCGCCGGGCCCACCGGCAGCAGCTCGTCGCTTCCCACTGCGTCGAGCGTCTCCGCACGGCGCCGCATCGCATCCACCGGGCGCAACGCCGTAGAGGCGAGCAGCCATGCTGCGGCACCGAATCCGACGAGCATCACCACGCCGCCGCCGACCAGGATGTTGGTGAGGTTCTGCAGCACCACCTCATCCGCGGATCTCGCGATCGGCTCCCGGTGGATCCCCGGTGGGGCGACGCCGGGGTGGCCGCTCGGCCGTCGGATGATCTCGCATGCCGGCTCGTTCTATGCGCGCACGGCGCTCGGCCTGGCCCAGCGGGATGCCACGAGCGGCTTCCGCGCCTACCGGGCGGAGGCGTTGCGGCTGATCGATGTGGACGCCATCGCGAGCGAGGGGTACAGCTTCCAGATCGAGATCCTCTGGGTGGCCCTGCGCTGCGGGCTCGCCGTCGCGGAGGTGCCGATCACGTTCACCGACCGCACCCTCGGCCACAGCAAGATGAGTGGCCGCATCGTCGTGGAGGCGCTCCTGCGCGTCACCGGCTGGGGCCTCGCGGGGCTGCCGGAGAGGTGGACGCGGGCTCACGCGCAGCGCCTCACGCCGCGGAGGCGGGGTGCCGTGCATGTCTGAGGCGGCGGGCGTCGCCACGACACTGTCGACGCGGTCGCGCACGGTGCTGCGTCAGGCGGTGTTGTTCCTCGCGGTCGGCGGGGTGGGGTTCGTCGTCGACGTGGGGGTCTTCAACGTCCTCCGGGCCACGGTGCTGGCCCCGGCGTACGTGCCCGGGGGCGCGATCTGGGCGAAGACCATCTCGCTGACGCTGGCGATCGCCGTCAACTGGATCGGCAATCGCACGATCGCCTTCCGACGCGAACGTCACCGCGGCGATCGCGGTGCGATCGCGCGCGAGGCCATCGACTTCCTCGCCGCGAGCCTGCTGGGCAGCGCGGTGGCGCTCGGCTGTCTCACGATCAGCCACTACGGGCTGCAGCTGACCTCCGCAGTGGCCGACAACATCTCGGCCAACGTCGTCGGCCTCGCCCTCGGAACGGCGCTGCGCTTCGCGCTCTACCGTGCCTGGGTGTTCCGGCCGACCCCTCGCATCACGCCTTAGGGCGCGACGCGAACTCCTCGAAGGCCGCACGCGGCTCGTCGCGGGCGGGGATGCCCACGAGGTCGCGGCGCAGCAGGAAGTTCATGATCCAGTTTCCGAAGACGCGGATCTTGCGCTCCCACATCGGCATCGCGAAGCCGTGGTAGCCCCGGTGCATGACCCACGCGACGAACCCCTTGATCGCGAGCTTGCGGTACTGGTACACACCGCGGTAGAGGCCGATGCCGGCCACAGCACCCAGGTTCTTGTGGAAGTAGTCGATCGGCGCGTCTCCGCGGATCTCGGCCACGAGGTTCTTCGCGAGGCGCTTGCCCTGCCGCACGGCGTGCTGCGCGTTGGGCACGCAGAAGCCGCCAACCCCGCCACCGGAGAGGTCGGGAACCGCGGCGACGTCGCCGGCCGTCCAGGCATCCGGCACGACGGCGCCGTTCTCGTCGACGATGCGCAGGTCCGCCTGCGCCCGCAGCCGCCCGCGCTCTTCGAGCGGCAGGTCGGTGCCGCGCACCACGGGGTTGGCCATGACGCCCGCGGTCCACACGATGAGGTCCGACTCGAAGCTCTCGCCCGTCGACAGCTCGATCCGACCGTCGACGGCGCTCGCGAGTTGGGTGTCGAGGTGCACCTTCGCGCCGCGGCTGTCGAGCTCGCGCAGCACCCAGTGGCTCGTCGGCAGCGAGACCTCGGGCATGATGCGGCCCATCGCCTCGATGAGGTGGAAGTGGGTGTCGTCGAACGAGATCGTGTCGTAAGCGCCCACGAGCGAGCTCGCGAAGCTGCGCAGCTCGCCGAACACCTCGATGCCGGCGAAGCCGCCGCCGACCACGACGACCGTGAGCAGACGGTCGCGCTCGGCGCCGGGGGGCAGGGTCGAGGCCTTCTGGAAGTTCTCGGTGAGGCGGTCGCGGATGTACGCGGCCTCCTCGATCGTCTTCAGGCCGACCGCCTGGTCGGCGACCCCCGGGATCGGGAAGGTGCGCGACACGGCGCCTGCCGTCATGACGACGGTGTCGTACTCGATCGTCCACGGGTCACCCACGGGCGGGGTGATCTCGGCGGTCTTGGTGGCGTGGTCGACCTTGGTGACCTTCGCGGTGATGACCTTGGTGCGCTTGAGGTGGCGGCGGTGCGCGACGACCGCGTGACGCGGCTCGATGGATCCCGCGGCGACCTCCGGCAGGAACGGCTGGTAGGTCATGTACGGAAGCGGGTCCACCATGGTGACCTCGGCTTCGCCGCGGCGCAGGTGCTTCTCGAGCTTCTTGGCGGTATAGAAACCGGCGTAGCCGCCGCCGACGATCAGGATCTTGCGCACGCTGGGGGATCTCCTCGCTGGGGAAAAAGTCGGGTCCAATCTACCGCTTGCGGCGGGCGCCGCTGTACGCGCGCGTCGCACCGACCAGGAAACCACCGATCACGAACGCCACCATGAGGGCGCCGAGCAGTGGAGCGCCCACCTGTCCGAGCATGAGCGGCGTGGGCAGCAGCACCCCGACCGGGTCGAACGGCTGCTCCGGTCGCGACCGCGTCACGGGCGCCGGGGCGAGGGTCACGCCGTCGACGGAGACCGGCTGCCGCCGATTCACGCGGATCCACTCGGCCAGATCGCCCATCGGGTTCGCATCGACGTGCGGCACCTCGGCACGCACCGCGGCATCCGCATCCAGCAGGCCGAAACCGTAGGCGACATCCGGCCCGGGATCGCCCGCGTCGCGCGCCGTCGCGGTGATGCGGTTGATGACATTGGCGGCGTCGAGCTCGGGATGCGCCGCCATGACGAGCGCGACGACGCCCGCGACGATCGGCGTCGCGCCGCTCGTGCCGTTCCAGCGCACATAGCTGCCGTCGGGCATGACGCCGACGAGACGCTCACTCGGCGCCGAGACCCCGATCGTGACCCCTTGTGCGGATGCGGAGTCGCTCGTGGCGCCCGAGCGGTCGACCCCGGCCACCGTCAGCACCCCGGGCATCGTGGCGGGCGCCCCGACCTCCTCGGTACCGGAGCCGCGGTTGCCGGCCGCCGCGACGATCACGACGTCATGCTCCATCGCGTAGGAGAAGGCGGCATCCCAGCTCTCGGGCCAGTCGAGGGTGTTGCGGGTGAGCGACATGTTGATGATGTCGGCACCGTGGTCGACGGCCCACCGGACCCCGTCGGCGATCTGGTCGTCGGAGTCTCCCCCGGTGAACCCGATCGAGATCGCGAGCACGGATGCCTCGGGCGCGCTGCCGATGATGCCTGCGTCGCCGGTGCCCCGCCCCGCGGCGAGCGAGGCGACGAGGGTGCCGTGCTCCCCCTCCGAGCCGACGGGCGTGCGGCCGTCGGGTGAGCCCGCCCCCGAGAGGTCGGTTCCGCCCACGACGGCACCCTGCAGCTCGCGCGGCTTTCCGACCCCCGTGTCGATCACGGCGATCGTCACGCCCGCGCCGCGGGTCACCGCCCAGGCCTCGCGGATGCCGTAGTCGTCGAGCCAGTACTCGGCGTCGCGCACGGCGTCGGCACCGGCGGCGTGCGTGCCGGGGGCCGCCTCCGCGGCCGGCGCCGCGGGCACGGCCGGCACGACGACCCCGCCGAGCACGGATGCCGCAGCCAGCAGCGCGGCGACGCGACGGCGAGGCACCTCAGGCTCCGCGCGCGGCGCCCGGCTCGGCGCACGTGCAGCGATCGGGCGACCAGCTCGCCCGCGCGAGCGCCGCATCGCCGATCGGGTTGATGCCGGGACCGGCGGCGAGCGCGTGCGCCGCGAGCGCGTGCAGGCACTTGACCCGGTCGGGCATGCCGCCCGCCGAGAAGCCCGCGATCTCGGGCACGACCTCGATGCTCTCCCGATCGGCCAGGTACGCGGCGTGAGCCGCGCGGTACGCCTCGGCGACCTGCTCGTCCTCGAGCGTCGCCGCGAGCTCGGGCATCACGCCCGTAGCCTCGAGGGTCGACATCGCGGCCGTCGCCCCCGGGTGCGAGAGGTAGTACAGCGTCGGGAACGGCGTGCCGTCGGGCAGGCGCGGGCTCGTGGCGACGACGGTGGGGTTGCCGCAGACGCAGCGGGCCGCGATCCCGATCACGCCGCGCGCGGGGCGGCCCAGCTGCCGGGAGACCACCGCGACATCCGATTCGGTGGGCGCCTCGAAGGGCGGCCGCGTCATCCGCCGCTCCCCTCGCCTGCGCCGCCCTGGGTGGGGCTCTGCAGCTGGCCGTCGAGCTGCTGGGGCGTAGCCGTGGTGAGGCCCGCGGTGTAGACCGAGGAGAGGAACGCCGTCATCCAGTCGACCTCGGTCGCCTGCAGCTGGTCGCTGATCGGCTGCTGGTCGTCGACGACGGGTGCGCCGTCGTCACCCAGGAGCAGGTAGGTGACGTCACCCGGGTACACGTAGTAGAGCCTGTCGCGCGCCTGGGCTTCCACATAGGCGGGGTCGCTCCAGCGGGCCACCTCGGCGTCGAGGTCGTCGAGGTCGTCTTGCGCATCCTGGACCCGCTGCTCGAGCTGGGCGATCTGCTGCCGCTGCTCGACGAGCGTCTTCAGCTGCGGGGCGAGCACGACAAGCGCCGCCACGATGAGGCCCAGGATCGTGAGCGCGAACCCCGACAACCGGAAGTTGCGCAGCCAGGCGGCGGCCCGCGACGGCTCGGCCATCGCCACGGGCACGCGCTCGGTGCGGGTCTTCGGGCTCACGCTCTCCAGGGTAGGCGACACCCGGTGGTGCCGATCTCGACACGCACGCCACTCAGTCAGCGGCAGCGCGGCGAGCCGCCTGCCAGGCCCGACGCAGAACTCAGCCAGGGGCCGGGGATCGGTTCCCGGCCCCAGGCGTCGGCGAGCTACGCGCGGAAGGCTGAGCGGCCGGCGTAGACGGCGGCGTCGCCCAGCTCCTCCTCGATGCGCAGCAGCTGGTTGTACTTGGCCACGCGCTCCGATCGGGCGGGGGCGCCCGTCTTGATCTGGCCGGCATCCGTGGCGACCGCGAGGTCGGCGATCGTGGTGTCCTCGGTCTCGCCCGAGCGGTGCGACAGGATCGCGGTGTAGCCGTGGCGCTGGGCCTTCGACACCGCATCCAGGGTCTCGGTGAGCGTGCCGATCTGGTTGACCTTCACGAGGATCGAGTTGGCGGCTCCGCGGTCGAGGCCGGTCTGCAGGCGCGCGGGGTTGGTGACGAACAGGTCGTCGCCGACGAGCTGCACCTTGCTGCCGAGCTGCGTCGTGAGGGCCACCCAGGCATCCCAGTCGTCTTCGGCGAGCGGGTCTTCGATGGTGAGGATCGGGTAGTCGGCGATGAGCTTCGCGTAGTAGTCGATCATCTGGTCGCCGCTGAGCTCCTGGCCCTCGTAGCGGTAGACGCCGTTCTCGAAGAACTCGGTGGATGCGACGTCGAGGCCGAGCGCGATCTCCTCGCCCATGCGGAATCCGGCCTTCTCGACGGCACCCGTGATGAAGTCGAGCGCTTCGCGTGCGGTGGCGAGATCGGGGGCGAAGCCGCCTTCGTCGCCGAGGCCCGTGGCGTAGCCCTTGGCGTGCAGCTCCGACTTGAGCGCGTGGTACACCTCGGCACCCCAGCGCAGCGCCTCGCGGAAGCTCTCGGCGCCGACCGGCAGCATCATGATCTCCTGCGCGTCGAGGCCGTTGTCGGCGTGCGCGCCGCCGTTGATGATGTTCATGAGCGGCACCGGGAGGGTGTGCGCGTTGGGGCCGCCGACGTAACGGAACAGGGGCAGGTCGGCGGAGTCGGCGGCGGCCTTGGCGACGGCGAGGCTCACCCCGAGGATGGCGTTGGCGCCGAGCTTGGACTTGTTGTCGGTGCCGTCAGCGGCGATGAGCTCGGCGTCGACGAGACGCTGGTCGGAGGCCTCGAAGCCCTCGATGGCGGGGCCGAGCACGTCGAGCACGGCGTCGACGGCCTTCTGCACGCCCTTGCCGAGGTAACGGCCCTTGTCGCCGTCGCGCAGCTCGTAGGCCTCGAATGCGCCGGTGGAGGCGCCGGACGGCACAGCGGCACGCGACACGGTGCCGTCTTCGAGGAGCACCTCGACCTCGACGGTCGGGTTGCCTCGGGAGTCGAGGATCTCACGGGCGCCGACGGCCTCGATTGCAGACACGGGGTACTCCTTCAGGGGGATGTGTGTGGTGACGGGCGACTGCGCCCGCTCGTGATCCTACCGACTCACCGCATCCGGACCCCTCGCGTGCTCCGCGCCGGGGCCTTGCCGCGCACCCCCGATGTCGAAAATGCAGGATTCGCGGATGCTGTTCCCTGCGTTGACAGGCGGACTCACGCCGACACGCCCGAACTCTCCTGCATTTCGACAATGAGAGACCGCCCGGCGCGGGGCCGCGACACGGCACGGGAGCGTCAGCCCAGGGGCCGTAGCTCGAGGTCGTCGAGCTCGGCGGGGGCGTCGGCGCCCAGGAAGGCGAAGGAGGTGAACCCCTGCTCGGCGAGGTTCTCCAGCTGCAGTTTGGTGTTCTTGGCGCGCCGCACGAGCCGGGCGCGGTCACCGCGGGCCACGAGCGCGGACTGCAGCGTGAGCAGGGCCGCGAGCGGCGCATCCGCGTCGTGCACGAGCGCGACGGCCGCTCCCCCGGATGCCACGGGCGGCTCCACGAGGTCGACAAGGCGTTCGAAGCCGAGCGAGAACCCGGTGGCCGGCACCTCGGTGCCGAGGAAGCGCCCGATCATGCCGTCGTAGCGGCCGCCGCCGCCGAGCGAGTACGGCACGCTCGGGTGGGCGAGCTCGAAGATGGGCCCCGTGTAGTAGCCCATGCCACGCACGAGGAACGGGTCGAACACGAGGGGGGCCTCCTCCTCGCCGCGGGCAGCGGCGACGGCCTCGCCGATCGCCACGAGGTCGGCGATCACGGCGGCGTCGGCCCCCTCGGGGAGCGCGCGACGGATGGCGGCCTCGCCGAAGGGCAGGAACTCGCGCGTCTGCGGGCGCGTGAGGAACGCGCGGAACGCCTCCACCGCATCCGCGTCGACCTCGCGCTCGGCGAGCTCGGCGACGACCCCCTCGGGGCCGAGCTTGTCGAGCTTGTCGATCGTGATGAGCACGCCGTCGTGGTGCTCGGGCGCGAAGCCGAAGCCCGTGAGCATGCCGATGAGCAGCCGCCGGTCGTTGACGCGGATGGTGGCGTCGGTGAGTCCGAGCGCGTCGACGGTGGCGAGCGAGGCGACCAGCAGCTCGGCCTCGGCCTGGATGCCGGGCTCGCCGATGATGTCGATGTCGCACTGCACGAACTGGCGGTAGCGGCCCTTCTGCGGGCGCTCCGCTCGCCACACGGGCGCCACCTGGATGCTGCGGAACACGTTCGGCAGCTCGGCACGGTGGGTGGCGTAGAAGCGTGCGAGCGGCACGGTCAGGTCGAAGCGCAGGCCGAGGTCGACGAGGTCGAGGCTCTGCTCGGCCGCCTGCAGCTCCTCCCGCGTGAGGCCGCGCTTGAGCACGCCGAAGGCGAGCTTCTCGTTGTCGCCGCCGAGTCCGGCGTTGAGGCGGCTGGAGTCCTCCATGACGGGCGTCTCGATCTCGTCGAACCCGTGGGCACGGTAGGACTCCGTGATGACGGAGAGGATGCGCTCGCGACGCGCCTTCTCGGCCGGAAGGAAATCCCGCATCCCGCGGGGAGGGTTCACCTGACTTGCCACCCGTCGATTCTGTCAGCGCGCCGGGCACGGCGACGAACCGCACCTCTCACGCGTCATCCCCGCGAGGGACGCGGCGGAGGCATCCGCGGGCCTATGGTCGCAGCATGAGCAGCCCCGACGCCCTCATCCCGCCCGTGCCCGCGGCCCACCCCGTCGACATCGAGGTGACGGATGTCGCCCGCTCGTTCGGCGAGGTGCACGCGGTGCGCTCGGTGAGCTTCGCAGCGCGCGCCGGTGAGGTCACGGGCCTCGTCGGCCCGAACGGCTCCGGCAAGACGACCCTGCTGCTCATGCTCGCGACCCTGCTCGTGCCCGACCGCGGCACGATCCGGGTGGGCGGGCACGACCCCGTCACCGAGAGCGCGGCGGTGCGCCGGGTGCTCGGCTGGATGCCGGACGTGCTGGGCGCGTGGCCGAACCTCACGGTGCGGCGCAGCCTCGAGCTGACCGGCCGGCTCTACGAGCTGTCGCGGACGGCGGCAGCCACCCGGGCGGAGGAGCTCATCGAGCTCGTCGATCTGGCGACGCTCGCCGATCAGCCGACCCGCGTGCTCTCCCGCGGCCAGAAGCAGCGGCTGAGCCTCGCCCGCGCGCTCGTGCACGACCCGCGGGTGCTGCTGCTGGACGAGCCGGCGTCCGGTCTCGACCCCGGGGCGCGCATCGCCCTGCGGGTGCTGCTGCGGCGGCTCGCGGCCGAGGGGCGCACGATCCTCGTGTCGAGCCACGTGCTCGCCGAGCTCGACGAGCTCGCCGATCGGGCCGTGTTCCTCGATGCGGGGGTCTCCGTGAGCGCCGAACGCGTGGCGGCGGCCCAGCGCACCGAACGCGGCTGGCGCATCCGCGCTCTCGACGGCCAGGGGCTGTACCGCGCCCTCGTCGAGTCGGGGATCGACGCGGCCCGCATCCAGACCGAACCGCAGGGTCTCGTGGTGCCGATCGCCGGCGAGCAGCACGCCGCCGAGCTGCTCGCCCGACTCGTGCAGGACGGCATCCCGATCGTGTCGTTCGCGCCCGCGGTGGGCGACCTCGAGCACACCTTCCTCGATCTGAGCACCGACGGGGAGGAAGCCCGATGACCTGGATGATCCGGATGTGGACCATCGCCTCGATCGAGCTGCAGCAGCGGGTGCGCGGGGCCGCGTGGTACGTGCTGCTCGGCATCTTCGTGTTCGTCGTGCTCGTCGTGACGGTGTTCACGACGATCGCGACCGGCAACTCGGACGCTCCGGGCGCGGTGCTCTCCTCCCTCATCGTGTACTTCGTGCTGCTGCTCGGCACCCTCGTGGTGCCCGCGCTCTCGGGCAACGCCATCAACGGCGACCGCGAGGCCGGCACGCTCGCGACGACGCAGGTGACCCTCGTGACCACCTCGCAGCTCGTGATCGGCAAGCTGCTCGCCGCCTGGATCACCGCCCTCGGCTTCCTCGTGGCGGCCCTGCCGTTCCTGCTGTTCGCGCTCGTGCTGGGCGGCGCCTCCCTCGCATCCGCCGTCGTGTCGATCCTCGTGCTCGCCCTCGAGCTCGGCGTGGTGTCGGCCATCGGGGTGGGGCTCTCGGGTCTCGTGCGGCGCCCCCTGTTCTCGGTCGTCGCGACCTACCTCGTGGTCGCCCTGCTCTCGATCGGCACCCTCATCGCCTTCGGCCTGGGCGGGCTCGTCGCACAGGAGAAGGTCGTGCAGCGCTACGAGGCCGTCGACTGGGAGGCCTCCTCCGACGAGATCGACCCGCAGACGGGTCTGCCGGAGGAGCTCGTGTGCACGACCGTGGAGAACATCATCACGGTGCCGCGTTTCGATCGCGTGTGGTGGGTGCTCGCCGCGAACCCGTATGTGCTGCTCGCGGATGCGGTGCCGACGCACTACGACCGCTTCGGCAACCCCGACGATCTCTTCGGCGGCATCAAGTACGGCGTGCGCCAGGCGCAGCTGCCTCCGGAGACGCCGAGCTGGTCGGAGTGCGAACTGGTCGACGGCACCCCGTATCCCACCGCCGAGGAGGTCATCTCGCGCACCGTGCCGAGCTGGGCCGTGGGGATGCTGCTGCACGTGCTGCTCGCGGGCGGACTCATCGCGGGTGCCATCGCGCGCACGCATGCCCCGACGAAGCGGATGGCGGCGGGGTCGCGCGTGGCCTGAGGCTCGGCGGACGCACCCCGGCCTCGCACTCCCATGGGGAACCCAGGTGGGAGGCGTTGAGTGGATGGCAGCCGGCAACCGCCGGTGAGTCGCCCGGGTCGGACGGGATCGACCCCTCCTCCCGTGCGCAGAGACGGAGGGCACAATGGCCAGCTACGATGTCGCGGATCGCTCGGCGATCGTCACGGGCGGAGGCTCGGGAATCGGTCGCGCGGTGGCGCTCCTGCTCGCCCGGAACGGCGCGAAGGTCGTCGTCGCGGACCTCAAGAAGGAGTCGGCCGACGCGGTCGTGGCCGAGATCGAGGCCGCGGGCGGCACGGCGGTGGCGCATGTCGGCGACGTCGCGGATCCCGATGACGCGGCGGCCGCCGTCGCCGCAGCCGAGGAGCTCGCGCCGCTCAAGATCGCGATCAACAACGCGGGGATCGGCGGCCCCTCGGCCGCGACGGCCGACTATCCCGTCGACGGCTGGCAGAAGGTCATCGACATCAACCTGTCGGCCGTGGTGTACGGGATGCGGGCGCAGATCCCGGCGATGATCGCGAACGGCGGCGGTTCCATCGTCAACATCGCCTCGATCCTCGGATCCGTGGGCTTCGCCAACTCGGTCGCCTATGTCGCGGCCAAGCACGGCGTGGTGGGGGCGACGAAGAACGCCGCGCTCGAGTACGCGACGCAGGGCGTGCGCGTGAACTCGATCGGCCCGGGATTCATCCGCACCCCGCTGGTCGAAACCAGCCTCGACGCCGACACCCTGAAGTTCCTGGAGGGCAAGCACGCCCTGAACCGGCTGGGCGAGCCCGAGGAGGTCGCGGCGCTCGCCGCCTTCCTCGCCTCGGATGCCGCCTCGTTCATCACGGGCAGCTACCACCTCGTGGATGGCGGCTACACGGCCCAGTGATGAGGGGTCGCACCGTGACGATCCGGGTCAGCCGAGAGGCGCGGGCGCCGCGGCGTCCGGGCCCTCGGCGGGCCGGAGCGGCGGCACGATGTCGATGGGCGCCGTCGGCGGCATCGGTTCCGGGATCGGCTGCGGATCCACCGCGCCGGGCTCGAGGCGCACGAGCACGATGCCACCGAGGATGAGCGCCGCGCCGACGAGACCGAGCGCCCCGATCGCCTCGCCGAGCACGATCCAGCCCACGACGCCCGCGAACACGACCTCCGAGAGCCCGAGGAACGAGGCGACGCGGGCACCGAGCATCCGGATCGCCGTGATGCCCGCGACGTAGGCGAACGCGGTCGAGACAACCCCGACGGTGACGAGCGGCACCCACCACGGGGTCTGCATGCCGAAGAAGGCGACGGAGCCGAAACCGGCGCGCATCGGCAGGATGCCGACGAGTCCCGTGAGGCCGAGTGCCGCCGCCCCCAGCACGAAGCCCGCCCAGGCGAGGGTCATGGGGGGCACCCCGTCGGGGGTCTTGTCGCCGACGATGTAGTAGAACGCGACGCCGATCATCGCGATGGCGGCGAGCGCGACACCCACCGGGTCGAGAGCGCCTGCGCCGCTCGGGCCGATCACGAGCACGAGGCCGACCACTGCGAGGGCCGCACCGATCAGCACGAGGCGGTGCGGCATCCGCCGGGTGCGTCCCCACGCCACGAGCAGCAGGGCGACGGGTGCGAGGTACTCCACGAGCAGGGCGATGCTCACGGGGATGCGCTCGATGGCGGCGTAGAAGGCGAGCTGCACGCCGGCGACCGCGAGCACCGCGTAGGCGAGCACGAGCCGCCACGCGCGCACGAGCGGGCGCAGATCGAAGCGCACCGCGAGGAGCGCGGGGATCGCGAGCACGGCCGCCGCGACGACGAGCCGACCGAAGACCGCAGCCCCCGGCGACCAGCCCTCGGCGAAGAGCGGCTTGACGATCGTGCCGCCGGCGCCGAAGGCGAGCCCCGCGGCGAGACCCAAGAGGATGCCGAGCACGCTGCGGCGGGTGGGGGCGGTCACGGTACTCCTGGGCATGTCATGGGCTAAATTGGATACGGTCGTGACGGTAGCGCCCGCATCGGTCAGGAGTCAAATGCTTTTCACCCATGACACCGAGGTGAACCTCGTGTTCTTCGCGGCGCTGCTCGACACCGTCGCCGGAGCGACCGAGAGCGGCGAGGATGAACTCGCGACGCCGGAGCAGCTGGGCCAGCTGCTCGGCCGGTGGAAGTTCACCGGACGCATCGACCGCGACGCGCGGGAGCTGCGCGAGGTGCGCGAGACGCGCGAGCGCGTGCGCGCCATCTGGGGTCAGGACGAGACCGCCGTCGTGACCTGGGTCAACCAGACGCTCGCGGAGGCGGATGCCGTTCCGCGCCTGATCGACCACGACGATCTCGGGTGGCACATCCACGCGACCACCGACGAGTCGCCGCTCGCCGAGCGCATGCTCGTCGAGGCCGCCATGGCCCTCGTCGACGTCGTTCGCGCCGAGCGCCTCGACCGACTGCGCGAGTGCGAGGCCGACGACTGCACGGGAGTCTTCGTCGACCTCTCCAAGAACGGCTCGAAGCGCTTCTGCTCCACACGCTGCGGCAATCGCGTGGCGGTGCGCGCCTACCGTGCGCGCGCGCTCTGACGAGAGCCCGGCCCGGTCACTCCGCGGCGCGGATGTCGTCCTGCAGCCGGCGCAGGGCGTCGCGCAGGGCACGCTCCGCGTCGAGGCCCGCGGCACGAGCCGCCACGACCGTCGCAAGCAGCTCATCCCCCAGCTGCGCCTCGCTCGCCGGCACGACATCCGCGGCGGCGGGCGCGAGCCCGACCTTCTCGGCGCGCCCGACGAGCTTCGCCGCGAGGGCGAGTGCCGGCATTCCCTGCGGGATCCCGTCGAGCACGCTCTCGCGGCCCGGCTTCTCGACGCGCTTCAGCTCATCCCAACGCGCCATCACGGCGTCGGGGGTGTCGGCGATCGCGTCGCCGAAGACGTGCGGATGGCGGCCCACCATCTTCGCGGTCATGTGCGCGGCGACGTCCTCGAGCGTGAAGCGCCCCTCCTCCGCCGCGATGTCGGAGTGGAAGATCACCTGATACAGCACATCGCCGAGCTCCTCCACGAGCTCGGCGTCGTCGCCAGCCTCGATCGCGTCGACGAGCTCGTAGGTCTCCTCGACGAGGTACTGCACGAGCGAGGCGTGGGTCTGCTCGCGATCCCATGCGCAGCCGCCGGGAGCACGCAGGTGCTCGAGGACGGCGATGAGCTCCTCGAGCTTCGGATGCGGCGCGGTGGGCACGACGGGGCCGGATGCGGCGAGCTCGCTCATGCGCCCAGACTGCCAGAATCGTGCCGTGAAGACCGGTCGCACCCTCCTCGCCGTCCTGCTCGTCGGGGCCCTCACGGTGCTGTTGTTCCTCGGCGCGCAGGAGGGGTGGCTGACGTGGCCGACGGGCCCCGCCGCGCCGGCGGCACGCGAGAACGGGTCGGGGGCGGAGGCGCCCGCGGGCACGCCGCCGCAGGTCGCATCCGCTGATCCCGCCGTTCCCACGGACGCGGGCGAAGCGTGGGTCGAGTATGTGCACGACGGTGACACGCTCTTCCTCACCGACGGCCGCAAGGTGCGCCTGCTCGGCATCGACACCCCCGAGGTGGGCGAGCACGCCGAGTGCTACGGCGACGTCGCACGCGAGCGGCTGCGTGCCGTGCTGCCCGAGGGCACCCATGTGCGCACCGTGGCCGACGTGCAGCCGCTCGACCGGTTCGGGCGCAGCCTGCTGTTCCTCTTCACCGACGACGGCACCCTCGTGAATCTGGGCCTCATCCGCGACGGTTACGCCGAGGCGGTCGTGCTCGAACCGAACGTGCTGTGGGCCGCCGAGGTCGAGGCCGCCGAGGATGCTGCCCAGGCCGCCTCGCTCGGCATGTGGGGCGCCTGCTGAGGCGAGGGGGCACCCCGGATCAGGTGGCGGCCGGGTCGGGCGCCCGCCGCTCCCGGGGCATCATGAGGGCTGCCACGAGCAGCAGCACCGCCACGACGGCGGCACCGGCGAACACCGCCGTCGAGGCCGAGACCATCGTCGCGGGATCGGTCTCGTCGCCGCCTCGGCTCGCGATGACGGCATTCGCGACGGCCCCCAGCACGGCGGCTCCGACCGCCTGGCCGATCGATCGCGCGAACATGTTGGCGCCGGTGACGACGCCGCGCTCGTCCCAGCCGACGCTCGACTGCGCTGCGACGAGCGCCGGGACGGACGCGAACCCGAAGCCCAGCCCGATCACGAAGGAGACGATCGCGACGGTCACGATCGACGGATACGGGCCGAAGCCGAAGAGGGCGACGGTGCCCAGCACGACGAGCACCGCGCCGAGGATCGACGTGGAGCGGAACCCGATGCGCAGGTACAGGCGACCCGACAGCGAGGCGGCGATCGGCCATCCGATCGTGAGGGTCGCGAGCGCCAGTCCCGCCACGAGGGGGCTCGCGCCGACGCCGATCACGAGGTAGCTCGGCACGAACGCGGTGAGACCGATGAGTGCCGCGCCCACCGAGAGACTCACGAGATTGGTGGCGCGCAGCAGCCTGCGGGTCAGCACCCAGAGCGCGAGCACCGGCTCCGCGGCACGTCGCTCGACGAGCACGAAGGCGGTGAGCAGCACGAGCCCCGCCCCGAAGACGCCGAAGGAGGCGGGTGAGCTCCACGCCCAGGAGTTGCCGCCCTCGAGCACGCCGAGCAGCAGCAGGGTGAGCGCGATCGTCAGGAGTCCGGCGCCCGCGTAGTCGATGCGGTGGGCGCGGCGCTCGAGCTTCTCGTGGTAGCCGCGGGCGAGAAGCCAGATCGCGAGCGCGCAGAGCGGGATGTTGATGAGGAAGATGCCGCGCCAGAAGTCCCACATCGCGAAGAGCCCGCCGAGCGAGGGCCCGGCGACCGCCGCGATCGCCCACACGCTCGCGAGGTAGCCCTGCGTGCGCGCGCGCTCCTCGATCGTGTAGATGTCGCCGACGATCGTGATCGTGATCGGCAGGATCGCACCCGCGCCGATGCCCTGCACGGCGCGGAAGGCGATGAGGCTCGGCATGTCCCACGCGAACGCGCACAGCACCGATCCGAGGAGGAACACGCTCAGGCCGAACAGGATGATGCGCTTGCGGCCGATCGTGTCGGCGAGCTTCGCGTAGACGGGCACCGTCACCGACTGCGCCAGCAGGTACACCGAGAACAGCCACGCGAACTGGCTGAAACCGCCGATGTCGCCCACGATCGAGGGCACCGCCGTCGAGATGACGGTGACATCCATCGCGACAACGGCCGTGGCCACCATGACGGCCAGCAGAATCGGCCCTCGCTCGGACCGCAGCCCCACATCCGCCATCGTCATCTCGCTATTCAAGCCCCGACGGGCGCCCGGCATTCCCACCCGGCAGAATGGGGCGGTGAACCTGCAGCTGCTCGCCCTCCTGCTCGTGGTCGTGGCGCTGCTGGTGTGGCGGGCCGTGACCCGCGAGCGGCGGGAGTACGCCCAGTTCAAGCGGATGCGCGCCACCGCCTCGCGGCAGAAGGTCATGCGGCGTTGGCTCGTGGAGTCGGTGCTCGTGTTCGCGGGCCTCTCGGCCGCGGTGCTGTTGGCGGCGTGGGCGTACGTGCCGACCGTGCTGCGTGATGCGCAGGCGTGGGCGCCCATCGCCGCATCCCGCGACTTCTTCTTCGACACGTCGCTGGGCCGCGGACTCGCGATCGGCATCGGCATCGGCGCGGTGCTCGCCCTCGTGCTGCCCGTGCTGCTGCTGCGCAAGGTCGACCCGGATGACGTGCCCAAGCTCGGAGACATCGGGGCGCTGCTGCCGCGCACCCGCGGCGAGCTGCCCTATGGGGCGGGCCTCGCCGTCTCAGCGGGCATCTTCGAGGAGCTCATGTTCCGGCTCGCGCTGCCGGCCTTGCTGTTCGGGATCTGGCCGGATGGCCCGCTCGCCTTCGTGCTCGCGACCGCGCTGTTCGGGCTGCTGCACCTGTACCAGAAGTGGACGGGGGTGCTCACGGCGACATTGCTGGGCGCCGTGTTCGCCTCCCTGTACCTCGTGTCGGGCACGATCCTGCTGCCCATCGCCGTGCACCTGCTCGTCGACCTGCGTGCCCTCGTGCTCTTGCCGCTCGTCCTCGGGCGGGTGTGGGGCAAGCGCGTCTGACCGAGGCTGTCACTCCTCGGATGCGGCGGGTGGCGCGGGTGCCCCCGCCGCGGCCGGCTGCACCGGCGGGGGGATGATCGCCAGCACCTCCTGCGGCACGACGAGCGGCATCGAGGACGACTCGGCTGCCTGGCTCGCCGCAGCGGCGCGAGCAGCGACCGCCTTCTGCGCAGCTCGACGGGCGGCATCCAGGGCGGCGGCCGCCTCCGCCTCCGCGAGCGCCGCGGCCGCCTCAGCGGCTGCCATCGCGGCACGCTCGGCCGCCTCGGCCGCCCGGGCCTTCGCCCCGGCGAGGTTGCCCGCGAGCGCGTCGAGAGGGTCGAGAACCCGCGCCCCCGTGACCGGCATGCGGGCGAGCATGCCGCGTCGGCGGGTTCCGTCGAACGCCGACGGGCCGCGCATCACGATCTCGAAGTTGTGCCGCGTGGTGCCCCGGGCCGAACCGGCGCTCAGGTGCTCGAAGCGGAGTGTCTCGCCCGCGAGCTCGACGCGGCTGACGGCACCGCCCGCATCCGGGTCGGCGTCGGTCACGAGCAGCCGACCGTCCTGCTCGAAGAAGCGCAGCCGGCCGAGGCGGGCGCCCCTACCCTGCTCTCCGAGCGCGACGTCCCATTCACCGACGATGTCATGAGGCATTCCGGGAACCTCCATCCTGTCGCCTCGGGCGACGACGACGACGACTGCTGGCCGACAGTCAAGCGTCGTCGTGTGGCGGCCCTGTTACGGGCGCGTCACCATCCCGCGTCGCGACGCCCCCGTCCAGGGGACACCGCGTCACCCGACCGGACGATCCTCGGCATGGCGTGCGAGGTGGCGCGCGTAGCGCTCCGTGAGCTGCACCATGAGGTCGGGGGTGGAGCGGTCGACGCCGAAGACGTACCCCGGGAAGTCCAGACCCTGCTGGATCGCCCAGATCTTCTCGTGCTGGTCCGGGCTCAGGATGCTGGGCGGGTCTCCCACCGCAACCCACGAGATCGGAACGGTCGAGGCCTCCGGCAGCACGGTGCGCAGGTGCACGACGGCGTTGATGCGCACCTCGCTGCGCGCGCCGATGCGGGCGCCGTTGAACACGCGCGACCCGGTGGCGAGGAACACCTCGTCGCCCACGGTCGCCCCGGAGATCGACGCCATCGGCCCCACGAGCACATGAGCTCCGATGTGGAGCGGGTCGGTCGCACTCGCCCGCAGCAACGCGTTCTCCATCACGATGCTCGACTCGCCGATCGTGATCGGGCCGCCCTCGGCGCTGATCACGGCACCGTGGAGTACCTGGCATCCGGGGCCGATCGTGACATCCCCCGATACGACCGCGGTGGGGGCGATGACCGCCGTGGTGTCGACGCGCGGGCTGTGACCGAGGTGTTCATAGAGCATGAGGGCAGGGTAGACCGTGGTGACGCTGGTTTCGAGACGCGTCGCGCTGCGCGCGGCGCTCCTCAACCAGCTGAGTGACGAGGTGGTTGAGGAGCGGCCGCTGCAGGCGGACGCGTCTCGAAACCACCGCGCCTAGGACGTCGCCGCGGTCAGCAGCGCATCGACCCACGCGATGAGCTCGGCGTCGGATGCGCCCTCCGGCATCGGCACGTTGACGGCGTGCTGCGCGGCGAAGAACTTGACGCCCGGGTACATGCGCGTCAAGCGCACCTGGATCGAGTCGGGCGGGTCGAGCGGGGCGAGCCGCATGCGTCCGCCCATCGCCACGACCTCGCCGAGGCCGGCCTTCTGCGCACGGCGCCGCAGCCGCGACACCGCGACGAGTTGCTGCACGGCATCCGGCAACTCGCCGTAGCGGTCGGCGAGCTCCTCGACGACACGATCGACGGAGTCGTCGGGCGACGCGGGCGCGGATGCCGTGGAGAGCTTCTGGTAGGCCTCCAACCGCAGCCGCTCGGACTCGATGTAGTCCTCGGGGATGCGCGCGTCGACCGGCAGCTCGAGCCGCAACTCGGTCTGCCCCTCGGCGACCTCACCGCGGAACGTCGAGACCGCCTCGCCGATCATGCGCAGGTACAGATCGAAGCCGACGCCTGCGATGTGGCCCGACTGCTCGCCGCCGAGCAGGTTGCCCGCGCCGCGGATCTCGAGGTCCTTGAGGGCGATCTGCATGCCGCCGCCGAGCTCGTTGTTGGCCGCGATCGTCTCGAGGCGGTCCTGCGCGGTCTCGGTGAGCGGCTTCTCGGCGTCGTACAGGAAGTACGCGTAGGCCCGCTCGCGCCCGCGGCCGACACGACCGCGGATCTGGTGCAGCTGGCTCAGCCCGTACTTGTCGGCCTGGTCGATGATGAGGGTGTTGGCGTTCGCGATGTCGATGCCGGTCTCGATGATCGTCGTCGTGACGAGCACGTCGAAGCGCCGCTCCCAGAAGTCCACGATCACCTGCTCGAGCTGGTGCTCGGTGAGCTTGCCGTGCGCGACGGCGATGCGCGCCTCCGGCACGAGCTCGGCGAGCTCGGACGCCACCCGGTTGATGCTCGACACGCGGTTGTGCACGAAGAAGACCTGCCCCTCGCGCAGCAGCTCCCGGCGGATGGCCGCGGCGATCTGCTTGTCGCTGCGCGGCCCCACGAAGGTGAGGATCGGGTGGCGGTCCTCGGGCGGCGTCGCGAGCGTCGACATCTCGCGGATGCCGGTGACCGCCATCTCGAGGGTGCGCGGGATGGGGGTGGCGCTCATCGCGAGGATGTCGACGTTGGTCTTGAGCTTCTTGAGCGCGTCCTTGTGCTCGACGCCGAAGCGCTGCTCCTCGTCGATGATGACGAGGCCGAGGTCCTTGAAGCGCACCTGATCGGAGAGGATGCGGTGGGTGCCGATCACGACATCCACCTCGCCGCGCTCGAGGCCGTCGATCGTCTCCTTGGACTCCTTCTCGGTCTGGAACCGGCTGAGCGCCCGCAGGTGCACGGGGAAACCTGCGAAGCGCTCGGCAAAGGTCTCGAGGTGCTGCTTCACGAGCAGAGTCGTGGGCACGAGCATCGCGACCTGCTTGCCGTCCTGCACCGCCTTGAACGCGGCCCGCACGGCGATCTCGGTCTTGCCGTAGCCGACGTCGCCCGAGATGAGGCGGTCCATCGGGATCGGCCGCTCCATGTCGGCCTTCACCTCGTCGATCGTCTGCAGCTGGTCGGGCGTCTCCGCGAACGGGAAGGCCTCCTCGAGCTCGCGTTGCCACGGCGTGTCCGGGCCGAAGGCGTGGCCCGCACTCGCCATCCGGGCGCTGTAGAGCTTGACCAGCTCGACGGCGATGTCGCGCACCGCCTTGCGGGCCTTGCCCTTCGCGGCGGCCCAGTCTGATCCGCCCATCTTCGACAGAGCCGGCCCCTCGCCGCCGACGTAGCGCGTGAGCTGATCGAGCTGGTCGGTGGGCACGTAGAGGCGGTCGCCGGCATGCCCGCGCTTGCTGGGCGCGTACTCGAGCACGAGGTACTCGCGGGTGACCTTCTCGTGCTGGGTGCCGAGCGGCCCCCGCGAGACGCGGCCGCCTCCCGTGACCTCGCGCGTCACGAGCTCGATGAAGCGGCCGATGCCGTGCGTCTCATGCACGACGTAGTCGCCCGCTTTGAGCTGCAGGGGATCGACGACGTTGCGGCGGCGGCTCGCGAGCTTCTTCGGCTGACGCGAGTCGATGCCCGCGGCACGGCCGTAGAACTCCGCCTCCGACAGCAGCGCGAAGCGCGCCTCGTGCTGCTCGAAGCCCGCCTCGACGGATGCGGTGACGAGGTAGGCGACCCCGGGTTGCGGATCACTCGGAACGGCATCAACGATCCGCGCCGCGACCTCGTGCTCGGCGAGCACCTGGGCTGCGCGGTCGACGAGGCCGACGCCCCCGGCCGCGATCGCGACCGACCACTCCCCGGCCCCATCCGCGCCCTTGGTGAGGGCGACGACGTGCGAGGCGGCACCGTCGACCTGTCCGGCGAAACTCGGGATGGTGCGCCCGTCGACGCGGGTGACCTCGTCGTCGTCGGCGTCGAAGGGGCTGACCGTCCACCACGTGCGGGGCCGCGCCTCGGCACGCAGCGCGGAGACGGTGAGGAAGTCGCCCGTATCGAGGCTCGCCTGCAGGTCGATGGGTGCGGCGGCTCCCGCCGTCGCCGCGCTCCAGGCCGCCTCGAGGAACTCGCGGTTGGTCTCGGCGAGGCTGAGCGCGCGCGTCGCGACGCGCTCCGGCGAGAGCACCGCGACCGCGGCATCCTCGGGAAGGTAGTCGGTGAGCGGCACGAGCCGACCCACGAGGGCGGGGGTCAGCGACTCCATGCCCTCGACGGGGATGCCTTCGGCGATCTTGGCGAGCATCGGCGCGATGGCCTCGTACTCGTGCTGCAGCTCGCGGGCACGGGCCTTGACGGTGTCGGTGATGAGGAGCTCGCGCGCAGGACCGAGCTCGATCGTGCCGACGTCGAGCGGCAGCGAGCGCTGGTCGGCGACCGAGAACGCCCGCAGCTGCTCGAGCTCGTCGCCGAAGAAGTCAGCACGCACGGGGTGCTCGGCATCGGGCGGGAAGACGTCGAGGATCCCGCCTCTCATCGCGAACTCGCCGCGGCGGGTCACGAGGTCGACCCGCGAATAGGCGAGCTCCGCGAGCCGGATGCCGAGGGCTGCGAGGTCGTAGCCGCGGGCCCCGGCGGTGAGCGTCACGAGCTCGAGCGCATCGAGACCGGGGGTGAGCGGCTGCAACGCCGCGCGCACCGAGGCGACGAGCACGAGGGGGCGCTCGCGCGATCCGTCCTGCCAGCGGCGCAGTTCGCGGAGGCTCGCGAGGCGGCGCCCCACGGTCTCGGCGGAGGGGCTCAGCCGCTCATGCGGAAGGGTCTCCCAGGCGGGGAAGGGCAGCACGAGGGCGTCGGGGGCCCAACTCGCGAACGACGCCGCCACGGCTTCCGCTTCGCGGCTCGTGGCCGCGATCGCCAGAAGTGCCTGGCCCCGGCCGGCGCTCTCCCCGCGGCGCCCGAGCAGACCGGCGAGGAGCGGCACGCGCAGTCCTTCGACGGCCGAGAAATCGGCATCCGATCGTGCCGCGGCGAGCGCCGCCTCGAAGGTATGGGCGCGCGCCAACACCGGAATCAACGAGGCGAGGCCCATTGGATCGAGTTTACGCGGGTGCACCGACCCCCGCCTGTCGCCGCCTCCCGCCACCCATGTCGAAAATGCAGGAGAACCGACCGGCAGTCACTGAGGATCCGGGTGGCGCAGCGACCACGCGCGCGGGAATCTCCTGCATTTTCGACATGGCGGTGAGGAGATCGGATGCGAGCGGAGCCCTATGCCCGTCCTCGGCCGAGACGGCCTCGGCGCCGCGGGCGCGAAGGTCAGAAATGACCTTCGCCACTATGCCCGCGGCGCGTGCCAGCGCTGCTGCGCGGTGAGCAGGCCCTCGCGCACGAGGTCCTCGGTGGCGTCGGCCGCATCCGAGAGCAGCGACGGCAGCGCCTCGCGCTCGGCCTTGGAGAACGGGGAGAGCACGAAGTCGGCCGCGTCCTGACGGCCGGGCGGGCGCCCGATGCCGATGCGCACGCGCGCGAACTCGGGGGTGCCGAGGGCGGACTGGATGTCGCGCAAGCCGTTGTGCCCGCCGTGACCTCCGCCGACCTTGAGCTTGACGGTGTCGAAGGGGATGTCGAGCTCGTCGTGCAGCACGATGACATGATCGGCGCCGAGCCCGAAGAACTTGGCCGCCGCCGACACGGGGCCGCCCGAGAGGTTCATGAAGGAGTTGGGCTTCACGAGCACGAGCTTCGGCATCCCGGGTCCCAGTCGCCCCTCGGCGAGTTGGGTGCCCGTCTTGTGGCGCGAGAAGCGGACGCCGATCCGGTCTGCCAGCACGTCGAGCGCCATCTGCCCGACATTGTGGCGGTGAGCGGCGTAGCCGGGCCCGGGATTCCCGAGCCCGGCTACAAGCCAGGTGTCGTCGCGGGTCACGATGCGACCCTACTCAACCGGCGCGAGAAGGCGATTACTCCGCGGCCTCTTCAGCGGCCTCGGCGGGGGCCTCGGACGCGGCGACCGGGGTCTCCGCCTCTTCCTCGGCGGCCGCGACGGTCGGCATCACGACGCTCACGACGAGGGTCTCGGGATCGCTGATGAGGGTTGCGCCCTCGGGCAGCTCGACCTCAGAGGCGGCGAGGTGGGTGACCGCCTCCACGCCCTCGACGCTGATCTGGATCGCCTCGGGGATCGAGAGAGCCGACGCCTCGACGAGGAGCGTGTGGGCCTCCTGCTCGAGCACGGTGCCGGGAGCGGACTCGCCCACGACGTGCACGGGCACCTCGACCTGGACCTTCTCGCCCTTCTTCACGACGATGAGGTCGATGTGTTCGATGATCTGGCGCACCGGGTCCTTCTGCACGTCCTTGACGAGCGCGAGCTGGCTCTTGCCCGCGATGTCGAGGTCGAGCACGGCGTTCGCCTTGCGCAGGATGAGGCTGACCTGGTGACCCGGCAGCGTCACGTGCTGGGGCTCGGTGCCGTGGCCGTAGATGACCGCGGGGATCTTGCCCGCTGCGCGGATCTTGCGGGCTGCGCCCTTGCCGAACTGGTCGCGGGGCTCCGCGACGAGCTTGTTGTCGTCGGACATGGTGACTCCTTGTGGGTGGGCAGAGCGCCCGTCGTGGATTGTTTCAACTCGAACGCGCAACAGCGTGAGGAAAGACTGGGGGCCTTACCACCGCGTCGATCACGGTTCCGCCGGTGTGCCGAGCGAAACCCTCGCCGAAGTTCAGCCGTGAGTCTACACGGCGACGGAGACGGCATCCTGCGGGTGCGGTTCGGACGCCCGCAGCAACGTGACGCCGAGAGCGAGGCCGAGCACGGTGAGGCCCACGGCGAGCATCGTGCCGCTCCACCCGAGCACGGGAAGGGCGATGAGCACCTCCGGCGGCATCCCGACGTAGGCGACCGGGTCGAGCACCAGCAGGAGCACGCCGACGAGTGAGAGTGCTCCCCCGGCGATCCACGCCCCGATCGCGCTGCGCCCCGACAGGGCGATGAGCGCGCCGAAGAGGAGCGCGACGACGAGGAGCGTGATCGCGATGCCGGCGTCCCAGTCGAGCATCTGGAAGGTCTGACGGTAGAAGGCGCCGCCCGTCGCGAACGTCCAGCTCGCCGCGGCGAGCGCGAGCACGCCGCCCACCGCCGAGAGCACGCGCGCGAGGACCGTCGCTCGGCCGCGGCGCGCGAGGAGGCCGACCCCGAGCAGAGCCAGGCCGATGAGCAGGCCGCCACCGAATGCGACGAAGTAGTAACCGCCCGTCGCGAGCGCCGGGTCGACGTCGAAGAGGGCGCCCAGCAGCTGCGTCGTCGGCGACGAGACGCCGTCCATCGGCTGGAAGGGCACGAGAACGCCGAGCAGTGAGAACAGCACGTGCACGGCTCCCGCGGTGATCACCCCGACTCGCGACCAGCGCACCGTGACCGCCGCACCGGCGAGGAGCAGGCATCCGAGGCCCGCGACGAGCGGGTAGAGACCCGCGCCGTCGGCACCGAATCGTCCGAACTCGAATACGGCATGGCCTCCCCCGTACCACAGCACGGCGGTGCCGAGAAGGGATGCGAGGAGCGCGACGGCGAGGCTGGTGACGGTGCGCACGGTGGAGTCCTCTCGATGGGCGATGCGGGGTGGTGGGATGCGCTCAGTAGAACTCGCGCGTGTTGACGACGTTGAGCAGCGGCTCACCTTCGAGCAGTCGCCGGGCGTTCTCGGCGAAGAGCTCGGCGATGAGCCGCGGCTCGTGGGGGCTGATGGCCGCTGTGTGCGGAGCGAGCACGACGTTCGGCAGGCTCCAGAGCGGGCTGTCCTCCGGCAGCGGCTCGACCGCCGTCACGTCGAGCACGGCGAGGCCGATCCGGCCGTCCTGCAGGGCCTCGATGAGCGCGGGCTCGTCGACGGTCGTGCCGCGGCCCACGTTCACCACCGTGACGCCCGGCTTCACCGCGGCGAGCACCTCCGCAGAGAGCATGCCGCGCGTCTGCTCGGTTCCGGGCAGCGCCAGCACGATCGCGTCGGCCGTGGATGCCGCGTCCGCGAAGCGCTCCACGGGCACGATGCGCTCGACGTCGGCCTCGACCTCGCGCCGGTGCACCCCGATGACGCGGCATCCGAGCGCGGTCAGCTGAGTGGCCGTGAGGCGCCCGATCGCGCCGAGACCCACGACGAGCACCGTCGTCTCGGCGAGCGAGCGCAGCGGCTCGCGCGGCCCCCACTGCCGGGCGCGCTGCATCTCGAGCAGCCAGGGCAGCCGTTTGGCTCCCGCGAGCACGCCGAACACCGCGAATTCGGCGAGCGGTCTCGCGTGCACCCCCGCGGATGTCGTGAACAGCACGCGCGCGAGGTCGGCGTCGTCGAGACGCGCCGCCTTGACCTGCTGCCCACCCCCGGCGGGAATCGTGTGCACCCAGCGCAGCCGCGGGTTCGCGCGGACCGTGCGCCCCAGCGCGCGCCCCGATTGGTCGGGAACGCCGAAGAGCACCTCCGCGGAATCGAGCAGCTGCTCGAAGCGCGCCTGCTCCTCGGGCGAGCGTTGCTTGGGGCCCACCATCCAGTCGATCTCGGGATCGGTCAGCAGCTCGGGCTCCCAGACCACCTCGAGGCGGCCGTCCCGCGCGATGAGCTCGACGAGCGAGCTCTCAAGCGGACTGGCGATGACGACGCGTAGGCGGTCGGGCATGTTTCCTCCCGCGGGAGGGCTCACTCAATCCCGCGAATAGACGACTTCTCCACCCACGACTGTATAGTCCGCGCGCAGCCGGAAGAGCTCCTCGACCGGATACCCCTCGATGCCATGGCTCAGCAGCACGACGTCCGCGAGCTTGCCGGGCTCGATCGAGCCGACCTCGTCATCGCGGCGGACCGCGTGCGCCGATCCGCTCGTCGCCGCCCGCAGCGCCTCGGTCACGGTGAGGCGCTCCTCGGGGAGGAAGACCTCGAGGTCGCCATCGACGGGGTGCGCCCGGTTGACGGCGACGTGGATCGCGTCGAACGGATTGGCGCTCGACACCGGCCAGTCGCTGCCCGAGGCGAGCGGGATGCCCGCGCGCGCGAGCGAGGCGAAGCGCAGCTGCTGCGCACGCAGCTCCTCGGGGAGGGCGGGCGAGACGATCTCGTCGAGTTCGGCGTGGTGTCGCGCCCAGAAGGGCTGCAGGTTCGCGAGCAGGTCCAGTCGCGCCATCTCGGCGATCTGCTCGTCGCCCAGCACCCACACGTGGGCGATCTGGTGGCGGCGGTCGCGAGGCGGATTGGTGCGGATGGCGTGGTCGAGCGCCGCGAGGATCTCGCTCGTGGCGCGGTCGCCCACCGAGTGGAAGTGCAGGTCGAACCCGGCGGCGTCGATGCGGGCGACGTCGCGGGCGATCTCCTCCGGCGAGAAGAAGGTGACGCCGCGGTTGCCCCCGCGCCCGCGCACGTAGTCGCGCGAGATCGCGGCGCTGTGGGTCGAGAACCAGCCGTCGTACATGACCTTGACGGAGGTGCAGCGGAACCGGCCGTCGGCGGGGAGGCTCTCGCGCAGGGCGACGAGCTCGTCGAGGTCCCGCTCGGCGGGGTCGCGATCCCACCACAGCGAGCCTGTGACGCGAGCCTTGAGCGTGCCGTCGGATGCCGTGTCGCGGTAGAGCTCGAAGACGTCGGTCGTGGGCACGAAGTCGCCCACGATGGCGTCCTGCCATCCGGTCACGCCGAGCGAGAACATGTAGTCCTGCGCCACCACGAGCCCGCGCAGCAGCTGCTCGCGCGTGACCGGCGGGATGATGTCGGAGACGAGCTGCATGGCGGACTCGTAGAGCAGGCCCGTGAGCGCGCCGGACGCGTCCCGGTCGATGACACCGCCCACCGGGTCGGGGCTGGATGCGTCGACGCCCGCGCGGGCGAGCGCCGCGCTGTTGACCCAGACGCTGTGCCCGTCGCGGTTGTTGAGATACGCCGGGTGATCGCCCGTGATGGCGTCGATCTCGGCGAGGGTGGGCGGTTCGGCGAGGAAGTGCGAGCTGTCCCAGCCGCGCCCCACGATCCACTCCTCCCCCGGGTTCTCCGCGACGTACGCGGCGACGCGGGCGAGCACCTCCGCGCGGGAGCGGCACGCCGACATGTCGCAGCGCAGCATCTCGACACCCGACTCCGGGATATGCACGTGCGCGTCGATGAACCCGGGCAGCAGCGCACGGCCGCGAGCCTCGATCCGGGTGCCGTCGGTCGCGCCCGCCGACCCGGCGGGCTCCACGGAGACGATGCGACCGTTCTCGATCACGACATCCCAGCGGGCGGCCGGCGCCTCGCTCAGCGGCAGCTCGCAATCGGCGAAGATCAGGCGGGACATGGGGTCTCTCCCTTCCAGCGGCGTGCTCACTTGACGGCTCCCATCGTGAGCCCGCGCACGAGCTTGTCCTGCGCGAGCCAGCCCACGATGATCACCGGCAGCACCGCGATCGTCGCCGCCGCCGACAGCTGCGCGAGGAAGGGTCCCTCGCTTGCCATGAAGCCGACGAGGAAGATCGGCATGGTCTCCGCGTGCGAGCTCGTGAGGTTGACGGCGAAGAAGAACTCGTTCCACGAGAAGATGAAGCAGATCACCGAGGTCGCCGCGATCCCCGGCAGCATGAGCGGCAGGATGATGCGCGTGAAGGTCGCGAAGAGACCCGCCCCGTCGAGGCTCGCGGCCTCGAACAGCTCCATCGGGATCTCGGCCATGAACGACTGGATCATCCAGATCGCGAGCGGCAGGTTCATCGCGGTGTACAGGATGACGAGCGTCCAGATGTTGTCGAGCATCCGCAGGTCGCGCGCGATGAGGTACAGGGGCACGATCGCGGCGGCAGGCGGCAGGAAGCGCGTGGAGAGGAAGAAGAACATCGAGTCGCGCCAGGCCTTCACGGGGCGTACGGCGAGCGCGTACCCCGCGGCGATGGCGAGCACGAGCACGATCGCGAGCGAGATGAGCGACGCGGCGATCGAGTTCATGAAGTACGGGCCGATGCCGCGCGCGAAGACCGATGCGTACTGCTCGAGCGTGGGCTCGAACAGGAACTTCGGCGGGTTCGTGTAGGCGTCGCTCTCGTTCTTGAAGCTCGTGAGGAACATCCACGCGACGGGGAAGAAGGTTGCGAGGCCGACGGCCCACGCGAGCGCGGTGAGCAGGATCTGGCCCACGCGCGAGAGGCGCCGCTTCGGGCGGAGGGGGAGGGATGCGGTCGACATCACTTGGGCTCCTTCGTCTGGCCGAGGAGGTTCGAGAACATCCGGATGCTGAGGGTCGCGATCACGATCGTCGCGATCACGACGACGACGCCGAGCGCGGCGGCCTGCCCGATCTCGAAGCCGCGGAAGGCCTTGATGTAGAGGAAGAACGGCAGGTTGGTGGTGGCGTTGCCGGGGCCGCCCTGCGTCGTCATGTAGATGGCGTCGAAGGTCTGCAGCACGAAGATCGCGCCGAGGATGGCGCCGAGCTCGAGGTAGCGCCGCAGGTGCGGGATCGTCATGTAGCGGAAGGTCTGCAGCACGCCCGCCCCGTCGACCTGGGCCGCCTCGAGCACGTCCTCCGGCTGGCTCTGCAGCCCCGCGAGGATGATGAGCATCATGAACGGCGTCCACTGCCACACGAGGATCACGACGATCGACGGCAGCGGCATCGCGCTCAGCCAGTCGTAGGTGCCGACTCCGAAGGGCGCGAGCAGGAAGTTGATGAAGCCGTACATCGGGTCGAGCATGCTGTTCTTCCACAGCAGCGCCGCCGCGGCCGGCATCACGAGGAACGGGGTGATGAGCATCGTGCGCACGATGCCGCGCCCCGGGAACCTGCGATGCACGAGCAGCGCGCATCCGAGGCCGAGCACGAGCGAGATCAGGATGACCGAGACGGTGAGCGCGACCGAGTTGACGGCCGCGGTGCGGAACGTCTCGTCGAGCCACATCTGCGCGAAGTTCTCGAGGCCGACGAAACGCGGCTCCTCACCTCGCAAGAGGTTCCACGAGTGGAGGCTGTAGTAGATCGTCACGAGGAACGGCAGCTGCGTGACGACGATGGCGAAGATCAACGCAGGCAGCAGCGGTGCACGGCGCACCCATGCTTCGGCCCGTGGGCTCAGCCTGCCCTTCGCGCGCGGTGCCGCGCGTTCGGACGAGATGCGCCGCGAGGGCGCTGCTGCCTGCGTCGATTTCATGAGATGTGTTCCTTACCGTCTCTTACTTCTGACGACCGGCGTCCTTGGCCGCCTGGTTCGCCATCGTGTTCGCCTTCTCAAGCGCCTCATCGACGGTGGCCGACCCGACGAGGGCTGCGGAGACCTCCTGCGCGAACTTGGTCGCGATGTCCTGGCCCTCCGGCAGCGCGAGCCAGCCGCCACCCACGTAGGGGCGCGGGCTCACACCCGGGTCGATGATGTTGAGCGTCGAGAGGGCCTCGAGCGTCTGGGAACCGAAGCTCGCCACGGCCTCCATGTACTCGGGGATCTCGTACGTCGAGGTGCGGCTGCCCGGGGGCACCTGGGTCCAGCTGAGGGTCTCGCCCACGAGCTGGATGTACTCCTTCGACGTCGCCCACTTGAGGAAGGTCGCCGCGGCGTCCTTCTTCTCGCTCGTCGCGGGCATCGCGAACGACCATGCCCAGAACCAGCTGCCCGCGTCCGTCTTCTCGACCGGCGACAGCGCGTAGCCGTTCTTGCCCACGACCTTGCTCGTGGCGGGCGTCTCGACGATCGAGGCGGCGACGGTCGCGTCGTACCACATCGCCGCGTTGCCCTGCGAGTAGGCATTGAGGCACTCGGGGAAGCCCGCGTTGACCGCGCCCGGGATGCCGTAGTTCTGCTGCACGTCGAGGTAGAACTCGGTCGCCTCCTTGACGGCCGGGTCGGTCAGCGTGGCGTTCCAGTCCATGTCGTACCAGGAGCCGCCGAACGTGTCGATCATCGTGTTGAGCGTCATGGCGAGACCACTGGAGGTCGGCATGCCGCGCAGGCAGATGCCCGCGACGTTGTTCGCCGGGTCGTGCAGAGCGGCCGCGAAGTCGCGGATGTTCTGCCAGCTCGGCTGGGCGGGCATCGTGAGCCCGGCCGCCTCGAAGAGGTCGGCGCGGTACATGACGAAGGCGCCCTCCGCGTAGAACGGCACCGCGTAGGGGCTGCCGTCCACCGAGAGGCTGTCGAGCACGGCGGGGATGATGTCGCCGGCGTCGTAGTCCTTGTCGTCGTCGATGTAGGGCCCGAGGTCTTCGAGCCATTGGTTCTGCGCCCAGATCTGCGTCTGGTCGGGTCCGAGCATCACGAGGTCGTACTGGCCGCCCTTGGCCGCGATGTCCTGCGTGACGCGGTCCTTGAGCTGCGTCTCGGGAAGGATCGAGATGTTCACCTCGATGTCGGGGTGCGCCTTGTTGAACTCGGGCAGCAGCCCCTGCAGGTCGTCGATCTGCGGGTTGGCGACGGCGGCGACCGTGATCGACGTCTTGCCATCCTCCTCGCCACCGCCTGCCGTGGAGCAGCCGGCGAGGACGAGTGCTGTGGTGGTCATGGAAGCCAGGGCGGCTGCCGCTGCCCGCTTGCGCATGTGTCCGGAATGCATCATTGGTTTCCTTTCAGGTACGGCCGGGATGGCCGGTCAGCTCTCGAGCGCGAGGCGCTCGAGAATTCCTTCGATGAGAGCGGGGATGGGCAGGGTCCCGTCGATCTCGAACCCGGGTTCTGCCGGGTCGAGCGGTTCGAGCGCCTCGAGTTGCGAATCGAGCAGGGAGACCGGCATGAAGTGCCCGCGGCGCTCGCGGATGCGCTGCTCGAGAGTCGGTCGGTCGACGACGAGGTGCACGAAGACGAGGTCGCTCGCCTCGCGCAGCACCTCGCGGTAGCTGGCTCGAAGCAGCGAGCACACGAGCACAGCGCTCTCGCCGCGCGCGTCGAGTTCGCGCAGTCGCACGGCGATCTCGGCGAGCCAGGGAGCGCGGTCGGCATCGGTGAGCGGGATGGAGCCCGCCATCTTGTCGATGTTCTCCGGCGGGTGCAGCTCGTCCGCCTCGATGAGCGGACGGTCGAGCACAGCGGCCAGACGCGTTCCCACCGTGGACTTCCCGACACCGGAAACCCCCATGACCGCGATGTGCGGCATCCCTTCCACCCTCCGTTAGGTGACACCTTTCGCAGAAACATAGCACCTATTGAGCGAATGGTGCCACCTAAGGCGGAACTCCCGCTAACGTGAGGGTCATGGCTCACTCAACAGCTCACAGCGACGCGGTCGACGCGATCGGTCGGAGCATCGTGCAGGGCGTCCACGCGCCGGGCGACGTCATGAAGCTCGAGGAGCTGCAGCACGACTACGGCATCTCACGCACCGTCGCGCGCGAGGTCATGCGCGTGCTCGAGAGCATGAACCTCATCGAGTCCCGTCGACGCGTCGGGCTCATCGTGCAGGATCCAGGGCTCTGGCCCGTGTTCGATCCCCGCGTGCTCCGCTGGCGTCTGGCCGGCTCCGACCGCGAGACCCAGCTGAGATGGATGACGGAGCTGCGCGTCGCCGTCGAGCCGTGGGCGGCCAACCTCGCCGCAAGCGCCGACTCCCCCGCCGGAGCCGAGCTCGTGCGCGTCGCCCGTCAGATGCGCGTCTACGGTGAGGCCGGCGACCTGCAGACCTTCCTCGAGCTCGACCGCGAATACCACGACCTGCTCTTGCACGCGAGCGGCAACCAGCTCTTCGCCGCCTTGAGCGAGGTCATCGGCGAGGTGCTCGCCGGCCGAACCCACCTCGGCCTCATGCCGCACCAGCCCGTCGCCGAGGCCCTCCAACTGCACGAGGATGTCGCGCGCGCCATCCTCGAGCGCGACCCGCTCGCCGCCATGCAGGGTATGAGCGACCTGCTCGCCGAGGTGCGCACGGCGCTCTTCGTGACCGCGCCCGAGGCTGCGGCCTCGCCCGCCGCCGGTCTCGCGCATGGACCACGCGCTAGCCTGTAGAACGAATCCCACCCCCAGATCTCGAGGAGCACACCCGTGTCCGGAAACGAAGGCAAAGCCAACATCGGAGTCGTCGGACTCGCCGTGATGGGCTCGAACCTCGCCCGCAACCTCGCCAGCCGCGAAGGCAACACGGTCGCGATCTTCAACCGCAGCTACGAGAAGACCGAGACGCTCGTCGAGGAGCATCCGGAAGCCGGTTTCCTCCCGGCGCGCAGCTACGAGGAGTTCGCCGCGACGCTCGCGAAGCCCCGCACCGCGATCATCATGGTCAAGGCGGGCGCCGGAACCGACGCCGTCATCGACGAGCTCGTGCGCGTGTTCGAGCCCGGCGACATCATCGTCGACGGCGGCAACGCCCTCTTCACCGACACCATCCGCCGCGAGAAGGTCGTGCGCGAGACCGGCATCAACTTCGTCGGCGCAGGCATCTCCGGCGGCGAGGAGGGCGCCCTCAACGGGCCCTCGATCATGCCGGGCGGCTCGGCCGAGGCATGGCAGACGCTCGGCCCGATCCTGCGCTCGATCGCGGCCGTCGCCGAAGGCGAGCCGTGCGTCACCCACGTCGGCACCGACGGGGCGGGTCACTTCGTCAAGATGATCCACAACGGCATCGAGTACGCCGACATGCAGCTCATCGCCGAGGCCTACGATCTCATCCGCCGCGGCACGGGCAAGAGCCCCGCCGAGATCGCCGACATCTTCGCCGAGTGGAACCGTGGCGAGCTCGAGAGCTACCTCATCGAGATCACGGCCGAGGTGCTGCGCCAGACGGACGAAGCCACCGGCAAGCCGCTCGTCGACGTGATCCTCGACCAGGCCGGCGCCAAGGGCACGGGTGCGTGGACGGTGCAGACCGCCCTCGACCTCGGGGTGCCCGTGTCGGGCATCGCCGAGGCCGTCTTCGCCCGCTCGCTGTCGTCGAAGCCGGCCCAGCGCGCCGCCGCCGCCGAGCTTCCCGGCCCCGACGGAACCCTCGACATCCACGACGCCGACGCCTTCGTCGAGGATGTGCGCCAGGCGCTCTACGCCTCGAAGATCATCGCCTACTCGCAGGGCTTCGACGCCATCGTCGCGGGTGCCGAGCAGTACGGCTGGGACATCAAGAAGGGCGACATCGCCGCGATCTGGCGCGGTGGCTGCATCATCCGCGCCCAGTTCCTCAACCGCATCACCGAGGCGTACGCGGCAGACCCCGGCCTCGTCGCGCTCGTCACCGCGCCGTACTTCGCGGATGCCGTAGCCCGCACCCAGCAGGCCTGGCGTCGCGTCGTGGTCGCCGCCGCCGAGGCGGGCCTCCCCTCGCCGGCGTTCTCCTCCTCGCTCGCCTACTACGACGGACTGCGCGCCGACCGGCTGCCTGCCGCCCTCGTGCAGGGCCAGCGCGACTTCTTCGGCGCGCACACCTACAAGCGCATCGACCGCGAGGGCACCTTCCACACGCTGTGGTCAGGCGATCGCAGCGAGATCTCGGCCGTCGACACGCACTGAGTTGTCCTGCGTCGCGGTAATCCGCGGCGCCGGCCGAGCGGCCGGCCGTGCGCGAACGCCCGGCCGCTCGAGTGCCGACACCGTCGACGTCTATTCGACGCGAGCTGAGCAGCTGAGCTGGTTGAGGAGCGCCGCAGGCGCGTCTCGAAACCAGCCCACAGGCTGCGCGCTCACCAGCTCGGGTTGTCGCTGCCGAACGCGCGCGGCGCCCGCTCCCACGCGATGCGCACCCCAGGCACGTCGATCGGCGCCGGCAGCACCCGCACCGGTCCCCACTCGCTCTGCAGCAGCTCGCCGTCGTCGGGCTCCTCGGCGGCGAAGCGCGCGGCCCGCGGCAGTCCGCGGGCGTCTTCGAGCAGAGCGGCCGTGCGGGCCAGAGACAGCCGCGCGATCGACCCGGTTCCATGCTCGAGCCGGTCGCGCAGCCCGGTGAGCACGGCCGCCGCCATGAGGTATCCGGTGGCCTGATCGAGCGCCTGCACGGGGAGCGGCACCGGGCGTTCGGCGGCCGCCGCGCGCATGCCGGCATCCGCGATGCCCGCCGACATCTGCACGAGGCTGTCGAACCCGCGCCGACCCGCCCAGGGCCCGGTGAAGCCATAGGCATCGAGCGACACGTCGACGAGCCCGGGCCGCGTGGCGCGGCGCACCTCGGCACCGAGGCCCAGCCGTTCGAGCGCGTCGGAACGGTAGCCTTGCACGACGACGTCGGCCTCCGCGAGCAACCGCCGCAGCTGCGCGAGTCCGGCGGGGTCGTGCGCGTCGAGTCGCGAGGTGCGCTTGCCGAGGGTCATCTCGACGGCGAGCGCCGGCTCATCCCACGAGGGCGGGTCGATGCGCAGCACCTGCGCCCCGAGTCCGGCCAGCACCCGGGTCGAAACCGGGCCGGCGAGCACGCGCGTGAGGTCGAGCACGCGCAGGCCCGCGAGCGGGCGCTCGTGGGTGGGGCGCCATGTCGAGACGGCGCCGTCGTGGTCGGTGACCTCGCGCGCCACGATGGGCTCCTGGGCGACCGCCGCGCCCTGCGCATGCCTGCGCCACTCCTCGGGGCGGCGCATGGTGGCGGCGCATCCGCCCTCGGCGACGATCTCGGCCTCGAGCTCGTCGGCATCCCAGATGCCCACCGCACGCGCGACCGCCGTGCGCTCCGCCTCGATGCCGAGCACGCGCAGTGCCGCCTGCCGGTGCCGCGGTGCGTTCGTGTGCAGCCGGATCCATCCGTCGGACGCCTCGTAGTCACCCGCGATGTCGTCCCAGGCGGCCGGCGCGACCCATCCGACCGGGCGCACCGCCGCCCGGAACCACGCGTCGGCACGCTCCCGGCGCACGGTGGCAGTCGTTCCCGGGATGCCGCCGGACGCCATGAGGGCGGTGAGCGCCGCGCCCGCCGCGGCCACGGATGCGGCGGCGAGGTCGGAAACCGGGTAGGGCGACTCGAGCGTCGCCCGCCCGGTCACGTTGACTGCGGTGACATCGACCCCGAGAGCCTCGGTGAGCTGCTGCCGAAGGTGCGCATCCGCTGAAGCCGCCATGAGCCGACGCTACCCGGGGGCCGACACCGGGCCAAGGGGCCGCGCGGCGCACCGCGGTCGGCATCCGCGCACCCTCGGGTGCGAGACTTGCCGGATGAGCGACGACGACCTCCCCCGCGAGCTCGCCGACTACCAGCCGGGCGAGGCGCGGAGGCCACCGGGCGAGCGCATGCAGCGGATGCGGCGCGTCGTCGTCGTGGTGGCGATCGTGGCGCTCGTGCTGCCCGGCGTGCTCATCGGCATCTCGACCGCGAGCCGCACCGCCGAGCTGGCGTGCCGGATCGTCGGCTCGAGCGCCGCACCGGATGCCGCCTACGAGGCGCGCTTCGAACTCGTCGGAGCCGAGGGGCCCGGCTGGTACTGCTACGCCACGACCTTCGGCGGGCGCGAGGTGCAGTTGCGCTTCCTGGGGTTCATCCCCGAGGTGAAGGTGGTCGGAACGCCCGGCGTCGCCGTGTGAGGGCTCGACCGCCGGGGGACTGGTTTCGAGACGCCCGCTGCGCGGGCTCCTCAACCAGCTGACACTGCCGCCACTGCCGCTGGTTGAGGAGCGCCCGCAGGCGCGTCTCGAAACCAGCCCGCAGGATCGTCAGGCGGCGCCGTCGAACATCGAGGTGACCGAACCGTCGTCGAAGACCTCGTGGATGGCGCGCGCGATGAGCGGCGCGATCGGCAGCACGGTGAGCCGGTCCCAGCGCTTGTCGTCGGCCAGCGGCAGCGTGTCGGTCACGACGACCTGGTCGATGAACGGGGATTGCAGGATCTCTGTGGCGGGGTCGGAGAACACCGCGTGCGTCGCCCCCACGACGACGTTGGTGGCACCGTGCGCCTTGAGGGCCTCGGCGGCCTTCACGATCGTGCGCCCCGTGTCGATGAGGTCGTCGACGATGAGGCACGTGCGCCCCTCGACGGGGCCGATGATCTCGTGCACGCTCACCTGGTTGGGCACGAGCGGGTCGCGGCGCTTGTGGATGATGGCGAGCGGCGCGCCGAGCTTGTCGCTCCAGATGTCGGCGACGCGCACGCGCCCCATGTCGGGGCTGACGACCGTGAGGGTCGAGGGATCGAGGTGGCCCTGGAAGTGCTCGAGCAGCACGGGCATCGCGAAGAGGTGGTCGACGGGACCGTCGAAGAAGCCCTGGATCTGTGCGGCGTGCAGGTCGACGCTCATGATGCGGTCGGCACCGGCTGCCTTGAACAGGTCGGCGACGAGCCGCGCCGAGATGGGCTCGCGACCACGGCCCTTCTTGTCCTGTCGCGCGTAGGGGTAGAAGGGCGCGACGACGGTGATGCGTTTGGCGCTGGCGCGCTTGGCGGCATCCACCATGATGAGCTGCTCCATGAGCCACTCGTTGATGGGCGAGGTGTGCGACTGGATGATGAACACATCCGTGCCGCGGATCGACTCGCCGAAGCGCGCGTAGATCTCGCCGTTGGCGAAGGTGCGCGCATCCGTCTCGACGAGCTCGGTGCCGAGAGCCGCGGCGACCTCCTCCGCGAGCTGGGGGTGGGCGCGGCCCGAGATGAGCACGAGACGTTTCTGACCGCTGGTCTTGATGCCGGACACTTCCCCGTTACCCGCTTCCCTCGGCGCCTGTGTCTCGAGTCTAGTGGCGGCCATAGCGGTCGCGGCCCGCCGATCCTCGCGGTTCATGCGGTGGCGCGGAGTCGGTCGGCGGCGGGGCTGCGGGAGGGCAAGGCTATGCGACGCTGGATCCCGTCGGTATCGGTGTGCTTCGGGGAGTAGTCGCCGCCTCGTCGCCGCGTGCGCCATGCGCGGTTGTGCAGAAGCAACTGGCAGTGCTCTGGCACAACAGGTCTCCGTCGTCGACAAGGCACAAGTACGCTCACCTCGGCTGCAATCATGTAGGCCATGAGCCTCCTACACGTTCGCCAGATCGAAACGCACTTGCGCGACGCATACGCCGCTACCTACTGGCGCCCTGGCCTGGACGACCGAGGCAACCTGTCGAGGCTTCTGGCACGCTACGCGGTGGATCTTGTCCTCGGCGATCGAACCGGGGACGGGGCGACCGTCATCGAGATAACGGACGGCGGGGACGATCACGGTATCGACGCGGTCGCGGTGGACCCGTTGACCAAGTTGGTCGTGCTCGTCCAATCGAAGTGGCGTCATGACGGCTCCGGGTCCGTCGATCTGGCGGGAGTTCTCAAGTTCGTGGATGGCGTGCGGGCTCTGCTAGACATCGACTCGAGCGGCATCGCAAGTTGCTCCGAGACCACCCGCGCTGCGGTCCGAAAGGTGATGGAGGCACCCGGAGGCCGACTCCGCGTGGTGGTCGCTACGACTGCAGCCAACGAGCTGGCTGATCCAGTTCGAGAGCCCATCGACCGACTACTCGGTGTCTTGAACGAAGGGGTGGACGCACCGATTGCTGAGGCATCCACGTTCCTTCAGGCCACATTCTTCGATGCGCTTTCCCAGCCCTCCCGCGAGGCGGTCAACCTCGATCTTCAGATCCTCGATTGGGGGAGGAACCCAGAACCTGAATTGAGTTATTACGGGCGCGTCAACTCGCTCCAGATCGCGGAGTGGTTTGACGGGCACGGTCCCGCGCTATTCGCGGAGAACATCCGTGTCGTCCTCCCTCGGTCGGAGATCAACGAGGAGATTCTGCGGACGATCCGGGAGGAGCCTGCTCGATTCTGGTACTACAACAACGGCATCACTGTGCTCGCGGGAGAAATCGAGCGCAGTCTCGCTGGTACCGCCAGCCGCGATGCTGTGTACCTTCGTCTAAGTGACGCAAGCATCGTCAATGGCGCTCAAACGGTCTCGACGCTTGGGCGCGCGCTTCGTCTAGGTCTGACAACCGAACTGGAGTCCGCGTACGTCGCCATTCGCGTCATCGAAGTACCGCGCGACAACAGCGACCTTGCTCGGCGCATCACCAGATTTGCGAACACGCAGAACGTTGTGTCGTCACAGGACTTCGTTTTCTTGGATCCGGAGCAGCACAGGCTCGCGAAGGAACTGAGGCTGAGCGGATACGAGTACGTTCTTCGTTCCGGCGAACAGCCGACGAACCCCGACCCGACGAAGGTGATCGAGGTGCGACAAGCAGCGGTGGCGCTCGCGTGTGCGGCGGACGAAGTGGGACCCGCCGTCCAAGCAAAACGCGAGGTCTCGCGCCTATTCGATCGGGAGTCTGGGCCGTACAAACAGATCTTCAACCCGTCGGTGAACGGGCTGCTTCTGAGCCGCGCAGTAGATGCGGTACGCATCGTAGATGAAGCACTCGATGCCGAAGCAAATCGGAACGAAGGCACTCGGACAGGTGTAGCGATCCACGGACGCAGAGTCGTCGCACACGTGCTTCTCAAAGGGATCGGGCGGAGTAATCTGGCGGACCCCGACTTCGACTTTGAGACCGCGCGCTCGACGCTCCCTGCGAAGGCGATCGAGCAACTTGATCGCTTGACGTCGCGATTCCCCGACAATTCGTACCCGGGCAACGTGTTCAAGAATCAAGCACGGTGCGTGGAACTGATGGAGGACTGAGAGGCGCCGCGTCCCGCGTCATGGACGCGGAGACCTCACCGTGAACGGTACGCAGTGGGGGCGAGGTTAGCCCGCGCCACCGTCGGCGCCCGCGTCCGCAACCGCACCCGCCGCCGCCGCCGCATCCGCGGCAGCCGTTCCGGGGCGATGCTCGGCGACCCAACCCTCGATGTTGCGCTGCGGCGCGACGTTCATGGCGAGCGAGCCCGCAGGCACGTCCTTGCGTACGACGGTGCCGGCGCCCGAATATGCGCCGTCGCCGATCGTGACGGGCGCGACGAAAACGTTGTGCGATCCGGTGCGCACATGCGATCCGACCGTCGTGCGGTGCTTGTTGACACCGTCGTAGTTGGCGGTGATGGTGCCCGCGCCGATGTTGGAGCCCTCCCCCACCTCGGTGTCGCCGATATACGACAGATGCGGCACCTTCGAGCCGCGGCCGATCTTGGCGTTCTTGGTCTCGACGAAGGTGCCGATCTTTCCGCCACCCGCGAGCTCCGTGCCCGGTCGCAGGTAGGCGAACGGGCCCACCTCGGCGTAGGCCTTGATCACGGCGAGGGTCGCGTCCGTGCGCTTGACCACGGCCCCCTCCCCCACCTCGCAATCGACGAGCGTCGTGTCGGGCCCGATCACCGCGTCGCGCTCGATCGTGGTCGCGCCCGCGAGACGCGTGTTCGGCCACAGCTCGACGTCTTCGCCGATCGACACGGTGAGGTCGATCCAGGTGCTCGACGGGTCGTGCACGGTCACGCCGTTCAGCTGGTGCCCGCGCACGATCATGGCGTTCAGGCGCGCGGCCTGCTCGGCGAGCTGCGAGCGGTCGTTGACGCCCGCCACCCGCCAGTTCTCGGCCACCGGCAGGGCCGCAACGGGCGCGGAGGACTCGCGCAGCAGAGCCACGACATCCGTCAAGTACTTCTCGCCCTGCGCGTTGGCCGTTCCGATGCGTGGCAGCAGCTCACGCAACGCGGATGCCGCGAACACGTAGCTGCCCGAGTTCACCTCGGTGATCGCGAGCACGGTCTCGTCGGCGTCCTTGTGCTCGACGATCGCGGTGACCGCCCCCGAGGCATCGCGAACGATGCGGCCGTAGCCCGTCGCGTCGTCGAGCACCGCCGAGAGCACGGTCGCGGATGCCTGGGCCGCCCGGTGCTGTTCGAGGAGCGCCCCGAGGGTCACGGCGTCGAGCAGGGGCACGTCTCCCGAGACGACGACGACATCGCCGTCGAAGTCGGCGGGAAGCGCGGCGACCGCGAGCTCGACCGCGCGACCGGTTCCGGGCACCTCGTCCTGGTCGACGACGATGGCGTCATCCGCGAACTCGGTGACGGCGGCCGACACCTCCTCGCGCTGGTGCCGCACGACGACCTCGACGTAGGCGGGGTCGAGGTGGCGGGCCGTGGTGAGCACGTGGGCGATCATCGGCAGCCCCGCGATGGGGTGGAGCACCTTGGCGCGCTTGGAGCGCATCCGGGTGCCCTCTCCGGCGGCGAGCACGATCACGGCGAGGCGGGAGTCGGTCATGACCCCATTCTGGCGCGCCACCGGGACAGTGCACGCCTGCGGTTGATCCCCGATCGGCGCGCGGATGTCCTACCCGTTCGAGGGCGCATGTCCCTGGAACCCGGTCCGTCGGGACGGCGAGGCTCGGTGCGCGGCCGATGCGCGGTCGCCGCGATCCGTCGCGCGCATCGGAAGGTTGGCCATGCACGCGGTCGCTCGTCGTTCGATCATCGCGGCCCTCGTGGCCGCATCGCTGTTGGGCGGTGCCGCCGCCGCGAGCGCCGCCTCCGCATCCGCCGCCGAGCCGCGCCCCGCAGCCACGACCGCGCCGCCCCCCGACACCCCCTGGGTGACCGGCTACTACGCCGGCTGGTACTGGGACCAGGGCTACGCACCCGACCAGATCGACATGACCGCGATGACCCACTTCGTGTTCGGGCGCGTCGCCCCGGGCGGCGGCTCGCTGGGGGGCGTGCCGGGCGAGATCGTGCCGGGAGCCGGCAGTGCGCACGACCCGGATGCCTCGCCCTACCCCGGCACGACGGTCGAGGATGCCGCGGTCGGCTTCGCCCACGACGCCGGCACGAAGGCTCTGTTGATGCTCGGCGGCGACGGATTCGACGGGCGCGGGTTCCTCGCCTCGACCGACGACGGCATCCGCGCCACCTTCGTGGAGAACCTCGTCGACTACCTCGTGGCGCACGACTACGACGGCGTCGACGTCGACTGGGAGAACTGCATCGGCGGCGAGGCGTGGGAGTGCGGCGTCGACATCGCCCTCGAGGAATCGGTGCGCCGGCTGACGGCGCTGCTCACGGAGGTGCGCGCCGAGATGGCCACGCGTGCCCGCTACGCCACCCAGCCGGGCATCGTCACCTACCCCGGCTACGCGGTGAGCATCAACGACCTGGATGAGAACGGCCAGGTCGACCCGTGGCGCGTGCAGGTGGCATCTCTCGTGGACCAGTACAACCTCATGAGCTACGGCATCGGCACGACCTGGAACGGCGCGAACTGGGATTCCTGGTTCACGGGCGCCCTCGACGGCGAGACGGGCACGCATCCGATCAGCATCGATTCGAGCATCGAGGCGTACGTCGCCTCGGGCGTGCCTCGGGATCGCATCGGCATGGGCATCGGCTTCTACGGCATCTACTACGGCCCCGACATCACCGGCCCCCGCCAGAACACCGACGAGAACGACATCTACGAGGTCGACGACAACGCCCTCGGGTACGCCAACCTCGTGCGCATGGGCTACCTCGACCACGGTCAGCGCTTCTTCGACGACGAGGCGTCATCGACCTATCGCATCTACCCGGGCGGCTACGTTCCCACGGTCGACCCGGCACGCTTCCCCGCCGGCATGCTCTCCTACGAAGACGAGCAGTCGATCGCCGCGAAGGGCGCCTACACCCGGGCCGGAAACGCCGGCGGCACGATTCTCTGGACCCTCAACTACGGCGCCATGCCCGATGGCTCGAACCCGTTGCTGCAGGCGGTGAAGGAGTCGTTCCTCGCGGTCGACGCGTCGGCCCCGGATGCGCGCATCGCCGTTCCGGACGCGCCGGAGAGCGGATGGTTCCCCGGCCCCGTTCCGGTGGGATTCGCGGGCGTCGACCGGGCAGGATCCGGCATCGATCACCTCGAGATCAGGATCGACGGGGGCGAGGCCGTCGTGGTCGACGGCGACACCTACTCGACCGACGTCACGGGCGATGGCACGCACCGGGTGCACTTGACGGCGGTCGACGGCGACGGCGGCAGCACGAGCACCGAGGTCACCGTGCGGATCGACGGCTCGGCCCCCGTGGTCGAGATCGTCTCCCCAGCTGCGGTGGCGGCTGACCCGATGGCGGCGGCGCGTGCGGACGCCCTCCAGCCCGGCGAGGTCGAGCAGGGTTCGACGCTCGTGGCGGATTTCGCCTGCAGCGACCCGCACTCCGGCATCACGAGCTGCACGGGCCCGGTGGCCGACGGGGCGCGCCTCCCGACGACGGAGCTCGGCGCGCACGACGTCACCGTCATGGCGACCAACGGCGCGGGCCTCACGACGCGCCAGACCGTCGCCTACCGGGTCGTGCCGGCGGCCGCCGACGTGGCCGCCGAGCCGCCCGCTCTGGCCGCGACGGGAGCGATGTGGGCGGGCGGGCTGTCTCTCGCGGTGCTGCTCGCGGGTGTCGGCGCGGGCCTGCGTGCGGCCCACAGGCGGGCGTCGCTCTCGCCCACGCCCTAGCGCCGCCGACATCCGTGCGCAACGGGTGTCGTCGCGACAGACGCCGGGTCTACCCTGACCGCATGAGCGAGGGCACGAGCGAGGACGCTCGCACCGACACCCGATTCTTCGGCCAGCCGTGGGCTCTCGCCCACATCTTCGGCGTGGAGATGTGGGAGCGCTTCAGCTTCTACGGCATGCAGGGCATCCTGCTGATCTACATGTACTACTCGGCCGCCGAGGGCGGCCTCGGCATCGACGAGAAGGTCGCCACGGGCATCGTCGGGGCCTACGGCGGCACCGTGTACCTGTGCACGATCCTCGGTGCGTGGCTCGCGGACCGCGTGCTCGGGTCGGAGCGCGTGCTGTTCTTCAGCGCGATCGTCATCATGTGCGGCCACCTCGCGCTCGCGCTGCTGCCGAGCGTGTGGGGGCTGGGCGCCGGCCTCGTGCTCGTCGCGGTCGGCTCGGGCGGCCTCAAGGCCAACGCGACGGCGGTGGTCGGCACGCTCTACCGACGGGGCGACCCCCGTCGCGACGCGGGTTTCTCGATCTTCTACCTCGGCATCAACCTCGGGGCGTTCCTCGGCCCGCTCATCACGGGGCTGCTGCAGACCTCGCTCGGCTTCCACTGGGGTTTCGGCGCGGCGGCCCTCGGCATGGCGATCGGTCTCGTCCAGTACTCCTTCGGGCGCCGGGCGCTGCCGGATGCGGCACGCGCGGTAGCCGACCCGCTGCCGCGCAACCGGTACGCGGTCATGGCCGGGATCGCCGTGGCCGGGGTCGCGGTCGTGGCGGCGCTCGTGCTGCTGGGCGTCATCCGAGCCGACAACCTCGCCGGGGTCGTGATCATCGTGATCCTCGCGGCGGCGATCGCCTACTTCGTCGTGATCATCGCCTCGCGGCACATCTCGGCGGATGAGCGCTCGCGCGTGATCGGGTTCATCCCGCTGTTCGTGGTGAACGTGGGGTTCTGGTCGCTCTACCAGCAGCAGTTCACGGTGCTCACGATCTACTCCGACAAACGGCTGGACCGCGAGCTCTTCGGCTGGGAGATGCCGGTGTCGTGGGTCAACTCGATCAACCCGATCTTCATCATCATCCTCTCGGGCGTCTTCGCCGCGATCTGGACGCGCCTCGCCGACCGGCAGCCGCCGGCGCCCGTGAAGTTCGCGCTCGGGGCGATCATCATGGGGGCGGCGTTCCTGCTGTTCCTCCCCTGGGCGAACGGCGCCGCGAATTCGACGCCGCTGCTGGCGATCGTGGGCATCCTGCTCGTGTTCACCGTGGCGGAGCTGTTCATCTCGCCGCCGGGCCTGTCGGTGACGACGAAGCTCGCGCCCGCGCGCTTCCGTACGCAGATGGTCGCCCTCTACTTCCTCTCGGTCGCCCTCGGCACCTCGCTCGCGGGATGGCTCGCCCGCTTCTACGACCCCGACGACGAGGTGCCCTACTTCACAGTGCTGGGCATCGTCGCCGCCGTGCTCGGTGTCGCGCTCTGGCTCGCGGTGAAGCCGGTGCTCGCCCTCATGCGCGGGGTGCGGTAGGTGGCGGAGAGCACGGGTGCGCGCGGCATCTTCACGGCCGAGCGGGCCGGCGCCTTCATCGACGCCGTGGTGGCGATCGCGATGACGCTGCTGATCCTGCCGCTCATGGAGAGCGTGAGCGACGTCGCGGATGCGGGGGCCGACACCCTGCACTGGTTCGCCGAGCACGAGCAGCAGCTCGTGAGCTTCGTGCTGAGCTTCGTGATCATCGCGATGTTCTGGATGTTCCACCACCGCCTGTTCGTGCTCGTCGAGGCGATCACGAGCCCCCTCATGTGGCTGCTCGTGGGCTGGCTGCTCACGATCGTGTGGCTACCCGTGGCGACGGCGATCACGGGGGTCATGGATGACGACGACCGGCTCGCGAAGGTCGTGTACGTCGGCAGCATGATCGCCACGGCGTTCTTCTCCCTCGCGATCCGGCTGTATCTGCGGCGGCATCCGCAGCTGCATCGCAACCCCGCGTCGGCGCTCGGCGCCGGCATCGCCGCCGATCTCGCGACGGCGCTGCTGTTCGGGGTGGCCCTCACCGTCGCGCTGCTCGTGCCCGCGATCGGCTACTACGCGCTGTTCATCATGCTGCTGACGCCGTTCGTGCAGAACCTGCTGCTGCGGCTCGCCCGCCGTTCGCGTCACGCGGGGTGAGCTGCGGGGTTCAGCGCCTGCGCCAGGTGAGCAGGAGCTGCACGAGCGGCAGCACCGACGCGCCCATGAGCACCCACGCGAGCACCTCGTCCCCGCCCCGGCGCAGCAGCACGCCCGAGAACAGCAGCGAGGCGAAGATGATCGCCGAGATCAGGCGCCGCAGCGTGTGCTCGATCGACGAGATGCGGCGCTCCACACCGGGCGCGCGGATCGCGAGCTGCCCGCGGTCGATGCGGGTCGCGAGCTCGTCGAGGCGTTGGGGAAGGCGCGCGACGGTCGTCGCGTAGCGCAGCGCCCGCTGGCCGATCGCACGCACGTCGCCGCCCGACGGACGCAGCACCGTGCGCGCGAACGGGTCGACGGCATCCCACATGTTGAAGCGCGGGTTGAGCGCACTCGTGACGCCCGAGACGATCGAGATGGTGCGGATGAGCAGCAGGAAGTCCTCAGGCAGCTGGAACGGCAGCGAGCGCATCGTGTCGCCGAACTGCCGCGCGAACGCCTCCAGCTCGCGTGGGTCGACCTCCCGCAACTCGGCGATGCCCATGCCCCCGAACCGGTCGAAGGACGCCGACATCGCCCGTTCGAGCTCCTCCGTGTCGGCACCGGGCAGCAGCACGCCGAGCCGTTCGAGGGCGACGACGAGCTCGCGCCCGTCGCGCGCGACGACCGAGAGGATGAAGTCGCGCAGCCCCGCGCGCAGGGTGTCGTCGATCTCGCCCATCATGCCGAAGTCGACGAAGGTCAAGCGCCAGGCGTCGGCGGAGCCGCGCGGCGCCGGCGTGACGAAGATGTTGCCCGGATGCGGATCGGCGTGGAAGAAACCCGAAACGAAGATCTGCTGGAAGGTGACGCGTGCCAGCTCCTGCGCCACGGCATCCGGGGCGATGCCCGCGGCCTGCAGGGCGGCGACGTCGGTGATCTTGATCGCCGTCATGTCGGCGAGGGTGAGCACGCGCAGGGTCGTGCGATCCCACACGACCTCGGGCGCGCCGACGCGCGAGTCGTCCGCGAAGTCGGCACGGAAGCGTTCGGCGTTCGCGGCTTCGTTCAGGTAGTCGATCTCGGCGAGGCTCGTGGTGGCGAACTGCTCCACGAGCGCGGGGGCATCGATGCGCGACGACACCAGCCGGATGCGGGAGAGCTGCCGCGCGACGCGGCGGAGCGCCGCGAGGTCGACGGCGACCACCTCGGCGATTCCGGGGCGCTGCACCTTGACCACGACATCCGCGAAGCCGACATCGGCCGCGATCGCAGGCGAAAGGCGCGCCCGGTGCGCCTGCCCGAGGGATGCCGCGGCGATCGGCACGGGATCGAACCACGCGTACGCGGTCTTGAGCGGCAGCCCCAGCTCGGCCTCGGCGAGTGCCCGGATGCCGTCGAACGGCTCCGCGGCCACCTCGTCTTGCAGCCCTTCGAGCTCGCGGGTGATCTCGGGCGGCAGCACGTCGAGGCGCGACGACATGAACTGCCCGACCTTGATCATGAGCCCGCCGAGCTCGACCGCGAGGTCGTGGAACTGCCGGGCGAAGCGGTGGAAGCGAGCGGCCCGGGTGCGCTCGGCCACCCCGCGCAGGCCGATCCGCGGCAGCACGAGCTCGTACCACCACTCCTGCACGAACATGCGCGTCGCGAAGCGCATGATGCGGCGGTAGCGTCCGCGCAGCTGACGCCCGCCGGGGGGCGCGACGGCGCCTCCGGTCGGCTGCGGCATCCGGTCAGTCCTCGGCGAGGATGGCGTAGAGCGTGCGGCGCGCCTCGTCGATGGCCGCGACCGCGCGCTCGGCCTGCTCGGGTGTGCCGCTCTGCGCCACAACTGCCGCGGCCTGCGCGAGCTTCATCCCGGCTTTCGGAAGGGCCATGTTGCGCCCGATGCGCTCTCTGGCCGATTCAGCCGGCTCGGCGGGTTCGATGGCCGCGTCGGCGACGGCACGGCCCGCCTCGGTGAGGCTGTAGAGCTTGCGCTCGCCCACCTGCTCGGCGGTCACGAGCTGCTCGTCCACCAGCAGCTGCAGCATCGGGTACACCTCGCCGGCGCCGGGGCGCCAGCCGGTGCGCTCCTCGATCGCCTGGATGACCCCGTACCCGTGCAACGGCTTCTCGAGGAGCGAGACGAGCACGGCGGTGCGGATGTCGGGCTCGCCGCGCCCGGCCCCCGCGAGCGTTTCGCGGAGGCCGTCCACGGCCTCCCAGATGTCGAACCCGTGTGAAGGTGTCGCGCGCATGTCGGAGTCCTCTCGACGTTGTGGGCCACGATACGCCCGTGTGCCGGGCGGTCGGCTGGGTGCTCGGTGAGGATTCGGGGTGCCGGTCGCGCCCGGTGCGAGTTCCGCACGGCCGCTCGGTCCTCGGCCGCCGCCGCTATGATTTGCCGCGTGGCAGGACGTAAGGGATTCACATGCCGGTGACGCAGGCGGACGTCGCCGCACGAGCCGGGGTGTCGCGGCGAACGGTCTCGAACGTCGTGAACGATTTCCCGCACGTGAGTCCCGACATGCGACGCCGGGTGCAGGAGGCCATCGAGGAACTCGGCTACACCCCTAGCCAGATCGCGCGGAGCCTGCGCACCGGGCGCAGCGGGGTGATCCAGCTCGTCATCCCCGAGCTCGACGTTCCCTACTTCGCCGAACTCGCTCGCAGCGTGGCCGAGAACGCCGAGGCGCGGGGGTTGAGCGTGCTCATCACGCAGACGTCCGGCGAGGTCAGGCGTGAGCTCGCGGCGCTGAACAGCGAGACCGGCGAGCACGCCGAGGGCACCATCCTGAGTGCTGTGGCAATCGACGCCGAGGCGCTCGCGAACCGCACCTCGACCAATCCGCTGGTGCTTGTCGGCGAGCGCCGCCTGCCCGGCGTCGACCATGTGGGTATCGACGACGTGGCGGCAGCGCGCGTGGCGACGGAGCATCTGCTGAGCCTGGGCCGTCGGCGCGTCGCCTTCATCGGGGCCGACTCTCGTGAGCAGCTGCATATGGCGGGGATGCGCCGCCGCGGCTACCTCGAGGCGCTTGCGGCCGCGGGGGTGGAGGTCGAGGCGGACCTGATCGTGCCGACCGCGTCGTACCACCGCGCGGATGGCGCGCGCGCAGTGGAGCGGTTGCTGTCGCTGCCCGAACCTCCGGATGCGGTGTTCTGCGCAACCGACCTGTTGGCGATCGGGGCGATGTCGGCGGCGCACGCCCGGGGGCTCGAGCTTCCGAAGGACCTCGCGGTCGTGGGCTTCGACGACCTCGAGGAGGGCCGCTACTACATCCCGTCCCTCTCTTCCGTGTCGCCCGACAAGGCGCTCATCGCGAGCATGGCGGTCGATCTCATCGTCGATCCTCCAGAAGCTCCACAGGGCGACGTGATCCTGCCGTTCCAGCTCGCCATCCGAGGGTCATCGCTCGGATGAGCAAGCCCCCCGCGCGATGCGCGTGGATTCGCATTTGCCACGTGGCGTGCCACGTGGCAAACTTCCTCTGACGCAGACCGCGTCCCCGAACCAAAGGAGATTCGAGTGGGACACAGCAAGAAGGCGATCGCCGTAGCGGCGGTCGTCGCGATGGGGCTCACCCTCGCAGGATGCAGCAACGACGGAGGCGGTGATGCCGGCTCGAAGCAACTGCGCGTCATGCTCTGGGGCAACGACGCCGACATCACCTCCATCCAGGACGCCGCCGCAGGGTTCATCGAGGCGAACCCCGATATCGACGTCACGTTCGAGACAGGTGACTGCGGAGTCGACTACGCCGCCTGCAAGACCCTCGTCGCCGGGCGCAACATGCCGGACGTCTTCGTGATGGGCAGCTGGAACTACTTCCAGGCGGCCAGCGACGGCATCCTGCAAGACCTCGACGGCTACTTCGACGAGAACGGCCTCGACCTCGGCAAGTTCACCCCGTCTGTGATCGGCGCGCTCGAGTCGCCCGCCGATGGAAAGACCTACGGCCTGCCGATGGGCTTCAACGTTCAATCGCTGTTCTACAACAAGGCCATGTTCGAAGCGGCGGGACTCGAAGAGCCCCCCGCGGACGGCTCGTACACCTACGACGACCTGCGCGAATGGTCGAAGAAGCTCACACTCGACGCGAACGGCAACAACGCCGAGAGCCCGGCCTTCGACGCCGAGAACATCGTGCAGTACGGCTACTTCAACTTCGCGGCCGCGACCCCGGCGATCGAGCCCGGATACGGTCCGGTGCTCGCCGCCAACGGCGGAGGCATCATCTCGGGGCCCGCCCGCAACGAATGCGTCGCCGACTCCGCGGGGACCATCGAGGCATTCCAGCTGCTGCAGGACATGATGTGGAAGGACCACAGCACCATCACGCCGCAGCTGCAGCAGGAGGAGTCGGGCCCGTCCCGGTGGGTGCGTGGTCAAGTCGCGATGCAGCAGGGATCGCACGAGCAGGTGATCGCCGTGCAGCAGCAGAACCCCGAGCTCTCGTACGACATGGCCGCCCTCCCCGCCGGCTCCGCCGGCAATGCGTCGATGATGCAGATCCACGTCTGGTCGATGTACAAGGAGTCCAAGAACAAGGACGCCGCGTACGACTTCCTCCAGTACATGGGCACCGAAGGCTCCGGCAAGCAGATGGGCCTCATCCCCGCGTGGGACGACCGCGCGTACGGTCCTGACTTCGCTGAGGCACCTGGAGAGCCGAGCAACCTCGTCGCCGCGCAGCTCGACCCGGCCGGGTGGGAGCTGACGTTCACCAACACCGACCCGTCGAGCGTGTGGGCCGCGGTGACGAGCCAGGACGGCGTGGCCCCTGCGATCGACGACATCACCAACAACCGCAAGTCGGCGAAGGACGCGCTCAGCGGCATCTGCGCGTCCGTCGTCGACCCGATCCTGGAAGCCGCCGGCCAGTAGGCCCGCGGGAACGAGATGAGCCGAGCGATGTCACGCATCCCGAGCGCCACGAGCGAACCGCCCCGCGCGGTCCGGCGGGGGCCGCGACGGACGGCGCTCGCCCGACGCGAAGCGCGAACCGCGTTGCTGTTCGTGCTGCCGCAGGTCATCGGCCTGCTGATGTTCACGGCGATCCCGCTCGTGACATCGCTCGGTCTCTCGTTCACCCACTGGGATCTGATCGCCCCGGCCCCCACCTTCAACGGACTCGAGAACTGGATCCACCTGCTCGGCGATGACCGCATCCCGACGGTGCTCTGGAACACGGCGAAGTTCATCCTCGTCGGCACCTCGAGCTTCCTCGTGTTCTCCCTCATCGCTGCGCTCATCACGTACACGCCCCGGCGCTTCGTGGGCATCTACCGCGCGGCGCTCTTCCTCCCGTACGTGCTGTCGCAGATAGCCGTGGGCATCGTGTGGCGCTGGATGTTCAACAGCCAGACCGGCCCGGTGACCCTCGCCGTCGAACTCCTCGGTTTCGACAGCCCCGATTGGCTGCTCGACCCCGCGACCGCGATGGCGTCGATCGCGATCGTCACCACCTGGCAGACCCTCGGCTACGGCATGACGCTCTACATCGCGGGGCTGCAGGGGGTACCGGTGAGCCTCATCGAAGCAGCGACCATCGACGGCGCCAACTGGCTCCAGCGGCTGTTCCGCATCATCCTGCCCATGGTCTCGCCGACGGCCTTCTTCCTCATGATCACCTCGCTCATCGGTGCCCTTCAACTCTTCGACCCGGTCGTCGCGATGACCTCCTCGACCTCGGGCCCCGCGACCGCGGGCGGCCCCGCCAACTCCACCCGGACGATCGTGCTCTACATGTACAACCAGATGTTCAACTACAACGAGGCGCTCTCGGGACTCGGCTACGCCGCCGCGATCGCCTGGATGCTGGCCCTGCTGACCTTCGTCATCACGGCGGCGCAGTTCCTGGTGAGCCGGCGGTGGGTCTACTACGAAGAGGGCAGCGCAACACGCGCGCCGCGCAGGGGGGTGCGCCGTGGCCGTGCTTCCCGCTGAGCCATCCGTCCTCACCCGGACCGAGCCGCAAAGGCGACGCTCTGCTCGGAAACCGCTCGCGACCACCGCGTACCACGTGCTCCTGATCGCGATCACCTTCGCGTACGTGTTCCCCGCACTGTGGGCCGTCTCGATGTCGCTGCGCACCGACGAGAACATGTTCCAAGCGGACCAGTTCATCCCGAATCCGATCACCTTCGAGCACTACGAGAACCTGTTCGCCACGATGCCCGAACTGTGGCGCTACTTCGGCAACACCCTCGTCATCGCCGCGCTGGGGACCGCCGGAACCCTCCTGTCGAGTTCTCTGGCCGGCTACGCCCTCGCGCGCTTCCGCTTCCCGGGCCGCGGCGCCCTGCTCATCACCCTCCTGCTGACTCTCATGGTGCCCGTGCAGGCGACCCTCATCCCGCAGTACGTGGTCTTCCGCGAACTCGGATGGATGAACAGCCCCCTGCCGATCATCGTGCCGATGCTGTTCGGCACCGCCTTCGCGTCGTTCTTCTTCCGCCAGTTCTTCCTGTCGCTCCCCCGCGAGCTCGAGAGCGCGGCCGCCGTCGACGGGGCCGGGCCATGGCGCACCTTCTTCTCGGTGATCGCACCCCTCGCGGGTCCCGCCTACCTCGCGATGGGACTGCTGACATTCGTGGGGCTGTGGAACTCGTTCTACGTCAACTCGATCTACCTGACCTCACAGGAGAACTGGGTGTTGACGCAGGCGCTGCAGTCGCTCGTCGGCCGATACAGCACGCAGTACGGCGAGATCATGGCCGGCGTCACGGTCGTGTCGCTGCCCGTGATCGTCGCCTACATCATCTTCCAGCGCTGGATCGTTCGCGGCATCGCGATGACCGGCCTGGCCAACTGAACGACCGAACGACGGAGACCCATGAAGCCCATCCGCACCGCCGCATCCGCGACGATCGACTTCGAGCGCGCCGGGGGTGTTCCGCTCTCGAAGGAACGGATCGCCATCTACAACTCCGGACTCGTGCCCATCGACCGGTACCGCCGGGACGCCGACTTCCTGCGCCGATCGCGTGCCGAGTCCCTGCGCATCGACCTGGGCTGGGGGGCTGAGTGGATGCCGTGGAAGCACCAGCCGGTCGTCCGGGAGGCCGACGGGTCGCTGCACTACCGATTCGAGGAGACCGATGACGTAGCGCGGGTCATCATCGGTGCCGGACTGCGTCCGTACTGGGCGTACTGCTACGTGCCCGCGGCGTCGCGGCCGGAGGGCGGCGATTGGCGAGGCATGGCGGAGGACGACGGCACCTGGGTAGACCTCGTGCGCGCCTACGCCAGCGGCGCGTCGAAGCGCGGTGTGGCCATCGGCTACCACGAGGTCTACAACGAACCCGACCTCCGTGACGAGCGCACGGGTCAGCCGCACTTCTACACGGGCGATCTCGACGACTACCTGGCTCTGTACCGCGCGACGGCCGCGGCCATCCGCTCCGTCGACCCCACAGCGCGCATCGGTGGACCGGCTCTCGCCGTGACCGCCGTCAACCGCCGCTGGCTGGAGGCGTTCCTGACGATGGTGGTCGCCGAGCAATTGCCGCTCGACTTCCTGTCGTTCCATCATTACGGCTGGTTCTCGGTGGAGAACACGCTCGACATCGTCGACGATGTGCTGCGCGGCTTTCCCGGCTTCGAGCACCTCGAACTGCATCTCAACGAGTACAACTCCTTCCAGATCGACTACCCGCGCGGCGGACTCCAGGACGGTCACCTGCTGGCGTCGTCATTCGCATCCGAGCTTCCGCGCCTCCTCGCCCGACGCTCGCTCACGCGCACGCACTGGGCGCAGTTCCTCGACAGCGGCGAAGGCAACTTCTCGGGCATGGTCGACATCGACGGCGTGCCCAAGCCCGTGTTCTCGGTGTACGAGTTCTTCCAGCAGATGCCCGTCGACCGGGCGTTCGTCGAGGTCGACGGCCCGGAGGGGGTGGGGGCCATCGCGTCCGCGGACGGGAAGCGGGCGGCGGTGCTCGCCTGGAACCGTCACTTCACCGACATCTCGCTGAGCCTCGCGTTCGGCGGTGCCCGTGCGGAACGGGGGGTGGTCCGCGTGATCGGGCCGGATGGCGAGTCGAGCCGGTTCGTCGGCGACGAGTCCACGGTCACCGTCGACGTTCCGACCGGTGGCACCGTGCTGCTCGAGTTCGGCGAGCCGGCGGGCGAACCACTCCCGCGTGTCGTGCACCGCACGCACCTGCCGCGCACGCTCGGTCTCGACGAAGGGTGGTGCGACGTCGACGAGCAGACCGCGACCTTCCGCTTCGGAGTGACGGCGGATGGCGTGCAACTCAGCTGCGCGGCCGACCTGACCGAGGCGACGGCACCGTCCGCCTGGACGGCGATCGTGACGGATGCGCTGGGCCGCCCGGCGCGCGGTCGCGTGACCCTCACGCTCGAGGGCGCGAACGGCACGTCGACGATCGACCTCACCGGAGACAGCTCCGGGGCGGCCGCCCCGGTCACCGCGCGCCCCGCGGCGCTTCGACGCGACGGCGATGTGCGCGTCACGGCGACCCTCGTCGACGCGGCGGCCGGCTCACTGGCCCGCGTCTTCCCGGAGGGCGCCGCGTGACCGCGGACATCGTCCACCCGCGACCGCAACTCGCGCGCGAGACGTGGACTGCACTCGACGGGATATGGGGCTTCGCGGAAGACCCGGACGAACGCGGCGCCGCTGACCGGTGGTACGACGACCCCACGCCGTTCGACCAGCAGATCCGGGTGCCGTTCCCCCCGGAATCCGCCGCATCGGGGTTGGGGCGTGACGTGTCGAGCACGATCTGGTACCGCCTTCGCGTCGACGCGCCGCTGCTCCCAGGCCGACGACGCGTGCTGCATTTCGAGGGAGTCGACTACGCCGGATCGGTGTGGATCGACGGCGCGCACGTCATCGATCACGAAGGAGGCCAGACCGGTTTCCACGTCGATGTCACCGACGCATGGGGCGCCTCGGGCGCGACGATCGTCGTGCGCGCGGTCGACCGGGCCTCGGACCTCGAGCAGCCCCGAGGCAAGCAGGACTGGCTGAGCGAGCCGCACGTCATCTGGTACCACCGCACCTCGGGGATCTGGCGCACGGTCTGGTACGAGGACATGCCCGATGTGCACATCGCATCCGTCGCCTGGACACCCGGCGCGAGCTTCGGCGCGGTCGAAGCCGAGGTGCGGATGGGCGGACACCGGCGCGGCGGGGAGCAGCTGCGGCTCACCTTCCGGCATGACGGCCAGGTGCTCTCGTCATCGGTTCACGAGGTGCTCAGCGACACGATGCGCACGTGCATCACGCTGACGGCCGACGCCTTCGAACCCGAGCCGGAGACCCTGTGGTGGTCGCCCGAATCCCCCACGCTCATCGACGCCGAGGTCGAGCTTCTCGGCACCGGGGTCGACGACCGCGTCTCGTCGTACGTGGGGCTGCGAACCGTCGGCGTCGACGACCGGCACTTCCTGCTCAACGGTCGACCGTACTTCCTGCGGCTCGTCCTCGAGCAGGGCTACTGGCCGGAGAGCAACCTCGCCGCACCGTCGGCCGACGCGTTGCGTGCAGAAGTGGAGCTCATCAAGTCCTTCGGGTTCAACGGCATCCGGGTGCATCAGAAGGTCGCCGATCCACGGTTCCTCTACTGGTGCGACCGGCTCGGCGTGCTCGTCTGGGCCGACGCCGCCGCCAGCTACCGCTTCTCTCCCACCGCCCTCGCGCGCACGACGCGCGAGTGGATCAGCATCGTGGAACGCGACCGGAACCATCCGTCGGTGGTGGCATGGGTGCCCTTCAACGAGAGCTGGGGCATCCCGAACCTCGAGAACGACGACGCGCAGCGGCACGCCGTGGTGGCGCTTCACGCCCTGCTGAAGGCGCTCGACGGCACTCGGCCGGTTCTCGGCAATGACGGCTGGGAGTACGTGGCCGGCGACATCGTGGGAATCCACGACTACAGCCACGACGCCCAGCAGCTCGCACGCCGCTATGGCGACCCGGCACGCGTCGCCGAGACGATCCGGCACGGTCGCACGGGTGGCCGACGCATCGGCCTCACCGGGCTGCCGGGCGTCGCCGATGCCTTCGGCCGGCCGACGGTGCTCTCCGAGTTCGGGGGCTTCACCCTCAGCGACGACCCCCGGCACTGGCAGGGCTATGGGTCGGTACGCGACGCGGGTCAACTGCTCGAGCGGTTGCGCGAGGTGCTCGAGGCGGTGGGAGAGGACTCCGGACTCGCCGGCTTCTGCTACACACAGCTGACCGACACGCTGCAGGAGCAGAACGGGCTCGCCACGGGCGACCGGCGCCCGAAGGCCGACCCGGCGTCCATCGCCGAGATCATCCGCGGAGCGCACTGACTCCACGAGACGGGGGCCGGCTGCAGAGCCGGCCCCCTCTTTTCGTCGCGTGGATCAGCGCCCGGCGATCACCCCCGCGAGTTCGGCGGCAGTGAGCGCCCGATTGTAGATCCGGGTGTCGTCGATCGAGCCCGCGAAGCGCTCGGACGATCCCTGGTAGCTGCCGAGCGAGAGCCGGCTCGTCGACGTGGCGTTCGGTGCGCATCCGGTCAGCGACACGGTGGTGCCGCTCGCGCTTCCGCAGTAGCCCGTGCCGACGGTCAGGGTGGACGCCGTACCGTCGACGTAGACCTTCACGGTGTTCGTCGTGCGATCGACGACGGCCGCGACGTGGTGCCAGTTCCCGTCGTTGAGACCGCTTGCGGTGTTGAGCCCGATCGACTGCGACTGGTTGCCACCTGCCCCCACGGCGAGCACGACGGCTCCACCGCTCATCGCAAGCAGATAGCCGTCGGTATTGCCGTAGTTGCCCTTGCTGATGACACGCTGGAACGCGGTGCCCGTCGTCTTGACCCAGGTCGACAGGGTAAAGCTGCTCGTGCCGAGGTTCGCCGGGGCGACGTTGCCGATGTCGACGGTGCTCGTCGTGCCGTTGAGGGCGACGCCACCTCCGAGGGCTCCCGTGCCTCGGGTCCCGCCGGCGATGTAGCCGTGCACGCGACGCTCGAGCGAGTCGTACGCCCACGGACCGGACGCCTCGTCGAACGTCCACCGCAGCAGCGGCAGCGCGCCGAGACCCGAGAGCGTGCGCACCTCAGCCGCCGGCACCGCGCGGTTGTAGAGCCGCACGTCGTCGAGAGATCCGGCGAAGTACTCCGACGTGCCGTTGTAGCTGCCGAGCCGCAACGCGTCGGTTGAGCTGGCGGTGAGCGAGCCACACGATGCGATGCTGACCGTCGCCCCCGATGCGGTGCCGCAGTATCCGGAACCCACGGTGAGCGCCTGCGGCACACCGTCGACGTACGCCCGGATGGTGTCGGTGGCGCCATCGAGGCTGAACAGCACGTGGTGCCAGCGGCCGTCGTTGAGGCCGGCGGGGGTGTTCACGGCGACCGAGTTCGCCTGCGTACCCCCGGCGCCGACCGCGAACACGGCAGAGCCGCCGTTGGTCGCGAGCAGGTACCCGTTGGTGTTGCCGAAGTTGCCCTTGCTCACCAAGCGCTGGAACGACGTCCCCGTCGTCTTGAACCAGGCGCCCACCGAGAAGCTGCCCGCGCCGAAGTTGAGCGCGGATGCAGTGCCCGCGTTGACGGAGGTGGACGTGCCGTTGAGCGTGAGCGACGACCCCGTCACACCGCTCGCGCGCGCACCCGAGGTGATCGTGCCAGCGCTGCCGGATCCGGAGGTGTCGACCGCCGTCGCACCCGTGGCCTCGTCGAAGCCCCAGGAGCCGACGAGCCCATTGGTGACGGAGCTCGTCATCCGGGTGCCCACGCCCGAGTTCTGGAGCAGGAACGTCAACGAGGTGCGTCCGCTCCAGCCGCTCGGCGCGTACGACGCGACGTCGATCGCCGCATTCGCGAGGTTCGACAGCGTCACCACCTGCGTCGCGGCGGCCTTCGTTCCCCAGGGCATGGGCGCTGTCCGCGCCGCGTTGTACAGGTCGGTGCCTCCGTTGTAGGGTCCGTGGAACAGCACGCTCTTCGTATACGCACCCCCCACCTCATAGTCGACGCGGATGCAGGCACAGCTGTTGGCGTCGAGCTGCGAGAGCGTGCCGTCGATGCGGGTGCGGATGTTGAGCCGCGAGGGGGTGTCGTCGATGACCACCCCGACCTCCTCGTCGGCCCACGTCTCAGTGGCCATGCCCAGGTAGGCCGACCAGGTTGTGGGATCGAAGTCGGCGTACGACGCCTTGGTGCGGTCGGGCCGGTAGCTGAGCGTGCGCACGATCTCGCCGTTCTCGATCACCTGGTTGCCGTCGATGGCGGTGCCGTCGTCGAAGCGCAGGTACACGATGGCACCGTTCGCGATCGTCCCCGACCAGGTGCGGCCCGCGGTGGCGACGCCCGGGTAGAACTCGGTCGCCTTCAGATCGTCGGTGGCCGGGTTGTCGCCGTAGCTGGCATTCGACCCGTCGACACGGAAGACGCTCAGGTCCCCGGTTGAGAACGGCACACCGTTGAACGTCAGGTTGATCGTGTGCGATGCACCCGACCGGTTCCACAGCACCACACCCGAACGGTGCGGATCCGTCGATGCCAGTCCATCGATGCCGCTGACTCCGCTGATGAGCAGCTGGCGCCGGTCGGCGGGCAGTTCGCCGTAGATCTTCGCCGCATTGAAGACGGCCTTCCGCTGGCCGTCGATGGTCACCATGCCCGAGTAGTTGCCGAGCCCACTGTCCATGAACTGCGCCCAGCTGACCTTGTCGAGAGACGGCATCCCGAGCACCGCTTTGTAGTCACGCAGAAGCGATGACGCGAGCCCGAACTTGTCCTGGGTGCCACCTTGGGGGTAGTTGATCGGGTAGGAGTTGTACTCGTTGAGGTGCAGCTCGGTGGTGTGGAACTCGGAGCGCCCCGCGAGGCGGCTCGTGAACTCGCCCAGGTAGCTGCCGATCGCGGCCGGCTCGTCGGCGGGGTTGCCGGGGTACTGGTGGAATGAGATGAAGTCGAGCGGCAGGCCGTTCGTGTCGACGTAGTCGAGGAACGGCGTGATCCAGGCGGTGCGATAGGCCGACGAGAGACCGCCGACGACCGCATCCGGGTCGCCGCTGCGGATGCCCTGCACGCCGTCGCGGTACATGTCAAAGTACTCGGACTGGGTGCCGGTGAAGAAGACCGTGCCGAAGTCGGGTTCGTTCCAGATCTCCTGGTATCCGACCGGGCGACCGGTTTGCGCAAAGTGGTCAGCGAAGGTGTCCAGCATCGACTCCCATGCCGGCAGGCTCGATGGCTTGCTGCGCCAGTCGCCTCCGACTTGGAGGGGTGCAGGCTGGTAGCTGTACGACCAGTAGGGGTCGACGCCCCTCGCGTTGAGGTTGTCGACGAACGGGTCGACCTCGCTCCAGTCATAGCTGAGGCTCGACGAGGTTCCGGATACGGGGTCGTTGATGTATCCGCAGTTGGGGTCGCCCCCGAGGCCGCCGTCGATGCGGAGCGAGTCGGTGTGCAGTTCGCTGATCAGGTTGAGATCGCGGTTGTACCGGGTGAGCGGCACCAGACACGAGTTGTAGACGCCGAACTTCGTCTTCACGAGCGGGTAGTCGACGGGGGTCGCCATGTTCACCGTGACCGTTGCGGTCGCGGCCTCTGCCTTCTGTGGGGTCGCGAACAGCATCGCCGCCGCGAGCGTGAGAGCGAGGGTGCAGGCGATCGATCGCCGCACGCTCGTCGAGTCATGGATATCGTGCATGTTGGCCTCCTTGCCACGTGGCAAGACTCTTTTACCACGCGGCAAAGGATCCCCACAAGGGCTTCCTGGGGTTCAGGTCGGGAGCACCATCCCCCGGGCAGGTTCAGAACGGAGCGCCGACGACCGGGTCGACGCGCTCGAGCAGCTGCCGCACGAGGGGCGCGAGCTGCGCGCGGGCGACCGCAGGGTGCTCCGGATGCCACTGCACGCCCGCGACGGGTGCGTCGGCGTGCTCGACGGCCTCGATCGTGCCGTCGGATGCGCGGGCCGTCACGCGGAGACCGTCGGCGACGTCCCTGATCGCCTGGTGGTGCGAGCACATGACGGGGGCGGCGGCGCCGAGCCGGGCGATCCCGGTGTCGGCCTCGGCGTGCACCGTCGTGACCACGAAGGGGTCGTCGGCGGTCACCACATGGCCGGTCATGTGCTCGTGGAGCGTGCCGCCGAGGGCGACGTTGAGCTGCTGCAGCCCGCGGCAGATGGCGAGCAGCGGCCGCCGCTCGACGATCGCCTCGCGCATGACCTCGAAGGTGATCCGGTCGGCCTCCGGCTCATGCATGCCGCTGCCGGGGTACTCGCTGCGCCCGCCGTATGAAGCGGGGTCGACATCCTCACCGCCCATGACGAGCACGACGTCGGCCGCGCGCGCGATCTGGCGCACCTCATCCGCGGGCCGCTCGGTGACGGCGACGAGCTCGGTGCTCCAACCCTCGGCGGCGAGCGCCTCGAGCGCCGCCTCGTTGAGCATGTCGAGCTCCGCCTGGAAGCGCGGCGCGTGCGGGCGCGAGGTGCGGATATGGAGCACGGCGACGCGGGGCGGCTGCGGCATGTGCAGAGTCAAGCAAACAGCGGGGCGGATGCGAAACCGCCGCCCGGCGCGACTGCTCAGTGCGGCAGGGCGAGGGCCGCGGCGGTGAGCGCCTGGTGGATCGTGGGCGCGCCCTCGGCCCGGAACACCGCCCGCCCGTCTGCGGCGCGCACGATCACGGTCGGGGTCGTCTCGATGCCGTGCGCCTCGCAGTAGTCGGGCTCGAACGCCACATCGTGCTCCTCGACGATGGCGCCGGGCACGAGGGATGCCGCCTGCGCCAGCACCGCGCGCGTGCTGTGGCAGGCCCCGCAGAACGCCGAACTGAACAGCTCGAAGCGCACGGTGGGGGTCGCGGGCTCGCTCACGCATCCAGTCTCTCGTGCGGGTGGGCGTCGGCGCTGGCCCGCCCCCCCTGATCGCGAGCGCTACCCGAATCGGTGAGCGCTACCGGTCTAGGAACAGCGCTCGCGGATTCGGGTAGCGCTCGCGGAAAGTGGATGCTACAGCGGGTCGTCGGGGCCGGGGAGCGGGGTCGACACGGGCGAGGGCGTCTCCCCTCCGCGGCAATACGGCTCGTACCACGCCTCCCCTGCCTGCTCCGCCGCCAGGATTCGAACCTGGACCTAACAGCTCCAAAGGCTGTCGTGCTGCCGTTACACCACAGCGGACCGCGCATCGCGCCCGTCAAGTCTGGCACGACCGGGCGCCGCGGCCCGGCGTGCGGCGCGGCTCAGCGCCACAGCAGCACGCCGCGACTCAGCGCCCCGGCAGCACCGTGTCGAGGAACAGCCGCGCCACCCGCTCCGCATCCACCTCGAGCGCGACATCCACCGACGCCCACTCGGTGGTCAGGCCGTGCACGCCGTCCTCCCCCGGATGCTCGCGCCGATCGACGACCGTCTGGCCGCGCCCGTAGCCCGCGAGCTCGACCCGCACGGGCAATCGCGAAACCCGGAACGCATCCGGGTCGACGATGCTGCACACCGCGCCCGCGTCGCCGATCCAGCCGAGGTAGTCGCCGCGCGTGCCATCGAGCGCGGCGATGCGGTGATCGAGCAGGCGCCCCACCACCGAGGGCAGCAGCTCAGCGGATGCCGCGAGCGCCTCGGTCGTGGGCCGCGGCACCGAGACCCGGTTGAACACGTCGAGCCCGTACATGAACAGCGGCACGCCCGAGCCGAGCACGATCGAGGCCGCCTCAGGGTCGTGCCACACGTTGAACTCGGCGAGCGCCGTGGCGTTGCCGACGCTCGCCGAACCGCCCATGAAGACGATGCGTGCGATGTTCGCCGCGACCTCCCGATGCGTGCGCAGCAGCAGGGCGAGATTCGTCTGCGGGGCGAGGGCGACGAGCGTCACAGGCTCCGGATGCTCGAGGATGCGCCGCCTCAGGAACGCCACGGCGCCATCCGGCTCGGCGACGCGCTCGGCGGACGGCAGCTCGACGCCGGCCAGACCGTCGGCGCCGTGCACATGGCTGGCGTCACGCGCAGGCTCGATGAGCGGCCGGTGGGCGCCCGCGGCGACCGGAACATCCGCGGCGCCCGCGAGCGCGAGCACCCGCAGCGTGTTGTCGACCACGCGCTCGACGCGCGCGTTGCCGGCGACGCAGCTCACGCCGATGAGGTCGAGCTCGGGATGCGCGGCCGCGAACAGCAGCGCGAGGGCATCGTCGACCCCCGTGTCGACGTCGAGGATGACGGGGGTGGCCACGGCTCCATCCTCGCGCACCGACGCCGAAGAACAGGGGCGCACCGAGGCCGTCGGGTGCGCCCCTGTCGTCTGCGGGGCGGTGGCGAGCCGGATCAGCCGATGCCGTTGCGGCGCGTCACCTCGGCGAACCAGCGGGCGCTGTCCTTCGGAACGCGCTCCTGCGTGCGGTAGTCCACGTAGTACATGCCGAAGCGGTAGGCGTAGCCCCAGGCCCACTCGAAGTTGTCCATGAGCGACCAGGGGAAGAAGCCAACGAGGTCGACACCGTTCTCGATCGCCTCGTGCGCGGCTCGCATGTGCCCGTCGTAGAAGGCGACGCGCTCGGCGTCGTGGATCTCGCCCGCGGGGTCGACGTAGTCGTGCAGCGAGATGCCGGTCTCGGTCACGATGAGCGGCAGGCTCGTGTAGTCGCGCGCGACGCGCTCCAGGATCTCGCGCAATCCCTCGGGGTGCACGCCGATGCCCACCGTCGTCGGATGCGGGTCGGGCACGCGCAGCCAGCCGCGCACGGCATCCGCGGGGTCCGCCTCCACGAGGTGGCGCTCGTAGTAGTTGATGCCGAAGTAGTCGATCGGCGCCGCGATCGTCTCAAGATCGCCGTCGCGCACGAACGAGAGGTCGGTGATGCCGTCGTAGTACGCGCGTGCGTCATCCGGGTATGCGCCCCGGAAGAGCGGGTCGAGGAACATGCGGTTCTCGTAGAGGTCGAGCCGGCGTGCCGCAGCGACGTCCTCGGTGCGCTCGGATGCCGGATGCGGCGACGTGAGGTTGCAGGTGATGCCCAGCTGCCCCCCGACCCCGGACGCGCGCAAAGCCTGCACGCCGAGCCCGTGCGCGAGCAGCAGGTGGTGCAGCGCGGTCACAGCGGTGGCCTCGTCGCGCACACCGGGCGCGTGACGGCCCTCGAGGTGGCCGACGAACGCCGAGCAGTACGGCTCGTTGAGGGTGAGCCAGTGGCTCACGCGGTCGCCGAGCCGGCCCGCCACAACGCTCGCGTACTCGGCGAAGTGCGCCGCGGTGTCGCGGTTCGCCCAGCCGCCCCCGGCATCCTGCAAAGCCTGCGGAAGGTCCCAGTGGTAGAGCGTCACCATGGGCGCGATGCCGCGCTCGACGAGGCCGTCGACGAGCCGGTCGTAGAAGTCGAGTCCCTTCTCGTTGACGGCTCCCGAGCCCGTCGGCACGACGCGCGGCCACGCGACCGAGAGACGGTAGGAGTTGACGCCGAGGTCGACGAGCAGGTCGAGATCCTGCTCCCAGCGGTGGTAATGGTCGCACGCGACGTCGCCCGTGTCGCCGCGCAGCACGGCTCCCGGCGTGTGCGAGAAGGTGTCCCAGATGGAGGGGCCCCTCCCGTCCTCGTCGACGGCACCCTCGATCTGATAGGCGGCGGTCGCGGCACCCCAGAGGAATCCCTCGGGGAAGCGGATGGCAGACATGGTTCTCCTGTTTCTGTGAGCGTGAGCGCCTACTCGGCTGCGCCGCGCGCGAGGCGCCGGCGTCTGCCGATGGCGTCGATGATGACCGCGAGCACGAGGATGAGCCCCGTCGCGATGTTCTTGATGGCGGCCGGCTGCCCGAGCAGGTCGAGGCCGTTCTGCACGCTGCCGACGACGAGCGCGCCGAGCAGGGCGTGGTACACGCGCCCGCGGCCTCCGAAGAGGCTCGTGCCGCCGATGACGGCTGCGGCGATGGCGTTGAGCTGCAGCGTTCCGCCGCCGAGGGCATTGGAGGCCGAGAACTGCCGCGACGCCTCGATGATGCCCGCGAGGGCGGCGATCGCCGAGATCAGGATGAACACGGTGATCACGACCCGCCGCACCGGGATGCCCGCGCGGCGCGCCGCCTCGCGGTTGCCGCCGATCGCGTACATGTGGCGACCGAACGGCGTCGCGCTCAGCAGCACCGTCATGGCGAGCAGCAGCGCGAGCACGAGCACGAAGACCCACGGGATGCCGAAATACGAGTTGAGCAGCCACGTGACGACCGCCGCGAGCGCCGCGACGATCGCGATGCTGACGATGTCGCGAGCGGGGGCGGCCACGGCGAGACCGACACGCCGACGGCGCGCGCGCCGCATCATCCGCAGCGCCGCGAAGCCCGCCACGAAGACCGCGGCGAGTGCCCAGCCGACCGCGGGGGCCGCGTAGCTCGACGCGATCGCGCGAATGAACTCGTCGCGGATCGGGATCTGTCCGTCCTTGCCGACGATCGCGAGCTGCACCCCCTGCCACACGAGCAGCCCCGCGAGCGTCACGATGAACGACGGGATGCCGAACGAGGTGATCACGAGACCGTGGATGACGCCGATGACCGCTCCGACCACGAGCGCGATGAGGATCGCGAGTGCGGCGGGCACTCCCCACTGCGTCACGGCGATCGCGAGCGTCGCGGCGCTCACACCGGCGATCGCGCCGACCGAGAGGTCGATCTCGCCGATCACGAGCACGAGCACCATGCCGATCGCGAGCGTGCCGAGCACGGCGATCTGCAGCAGCAGGTTGGAGAGGTTGCGCGGCGAGAGGAAGTTGTCGTTGAGCAGCTGGAAGAGCCCCCACACCACGACGAGCCCCACGATGACGGTGAGCGCGCTCGAGCTGCGCGGCAGCGGCAGCCCGGCCAGGGCGCGTGTCATGCGGCTCATGCTCGCGTCTCCGTCCGGGGCTGGTCGGCACCTGTGATCGCCGCGACGACCCGGTCGGGAGTAGCGGTAGACGGCGAGAACTCCCCCGCGTTGCGGCCGAGGCGCAGCACGATGATGCGGTCGGCGACCGCGAACACGTCGGCCATGTTGTGCGAGATGACGACGACGCCGAGTCCGCGGTCGCGCAGGCGCCGCACGAGGTCGTAGACCATCGCCGTCTGCGCGACGCCGAGCGCCGCGGTCGGCTCGTCGAGCAGCACGACACGCGAACCCCAGAGCGCGGCACGGCTCACGGCGATCGCCTGGCGCTGCCCGCCCGAGAGCGCCGACACGGGCTTCTCGAGATCGGGGATCGTGGCCGAGAGCTCGGCGATGATCGCTCCCGCCCGCGCCTCCATGCCTTCGCCGTCGAGCAGTGGCGTCGCCCGACGCCGGCGTTCGCGGCCGAGGAAGAGGTTGGCCGTCACGTCGAGGTTGTCGCACAGTGCGAGGTCCTGGTAGACGGTCTCGATGCCGAGCGAGGTGGCATCCGACGGCGTCGCGATCTCGACGGGCTCGCCGTCGACGAGGATCTGCCCGCCGTCGATGCGGTGGGTTCCCGCCATGGCCTTCACGAGCGTCGACTTGCCGGCGCCGTTGTCGCCCACGAGCGCGACGATCTCACCGGCGCGCACCGAGAAGTCGACATCGCTCAGGGCGTTGACGTGGCCGTAGCGCTTGCTCACGCCACGGAGTTCGAGGGTGGGCCGGAGCCCGGGAGCAGTATCCCGGACTCCGACCTGGGTGCTCAGAACGGGCACTTCGCCTCCGCCGCTCCGACGCACACGGCCTCCTTGGTCGTGTAGCCGTCCTTGATGACGGTGTCGGCCATGTTCTCGACCGTCACGACCTGCGCATCGAGAATGAGCGAGGGGATGTCGGCGGTGCCGTTGTTCACCGTCGTCGTCACGAGATCGGAGATGTCCTCCCCGCGCGCGAGCGCGACGGCGATCTGGGCGGCGGCCTCCGCCTCGGCCTGGATCGACTTGTACACCGTCATCGACTGATCGCCGAGGATGATGCTCGTGAGGGCGGCATCCGTCGCGTCGCTTCCCGTCACGAGCACCTTGCCGTTCAGGCCGCGTGCCGTGAGGGCCGTGATGACGGCACCCGCGAGTCCGTCGTTGGGTGCGATGACGCCCTGCACGTCGTCGCCGAGGTCGGTGAGCGCCTGCTCCATCGACCGTTGACCGGTCGCCGGGTCGAAGCCCGCCGTGTCGGACTCGTAGCCGAGCACGAGCTGGCCGCCGTCGAAGGCCGCATCGAGCACGCTGTGTGCGCCCGCCTTGAAGTCGCGTCCGGGTGCCGAGGTGATGTCGCCGTTGATCATGGCGACCGTCGATCCCTGGTCGAGGTTGTCGAGCAGGAACTGACCCTGCAGGGCGCCGACCGCGTCGTTCTGGAAGGCGACGTAGGCGTCGGGGGCTGCGCCCTCGATCGCGCCGTCGTAGGCCACGACCTTGGCGCCCGCGGCGTTCGCCTTCTCGACGATCGCCGCGCCGGCCTCCGCCGTGTAGGGGCTCACGACGATGACGTCGGCGCCATTGGTGAGAGCGGCCTCCGCCTGCTTGAGCTGGTTGGCCGCGTCACCCTCGGCGTTGTTCGCGATGACCTCGATGTCGGGGTCGATCGCGTGCACGGCGTCGATGAAGTAGGGCTTGTCCTTGCTCTCGAACCTGTCGGCGCAGGTCGAGCAGGGCATGAGGAACGCGATCGTGATTCCGTCGTCGTCACCTCCTGCCGCGGGCGGTCCCGAGGTGCAGCCGGCCAGCGCGAGGCCGACCAGCGCGAGGCCGGCGAGAGCCGGGATGCGTCGCTTCATTGCGAATTCCTTTCTCCGGTGCTTGATGTCCAAGCGATCATCAGGGCCAACCCGTTTCGATGAATCGGTCGATCGGCAAGGTTGCGGCGCCGAGGGCGACCGCCTCCTGACCGAGTCGACTGCGTTCCACCACGGCCTCGTTACCGGGTTGCTCGAGGGAGTACCGGCGCACGGCGGCGCGCACGGCATCCAGAAACTCCTCCGCGATGCGATCGCCGAACCAGCCGCCGACGATGATCTGCTGAGGGTTGTAGAGGTTAACCAGGTTCGACAGCGCGAGCCCCAGGTGATCGATGAGGTCGTCGAGCGCAGCGCGCGCCGCCCCGTCGCCCGCGTGCGCCGCGGCGAGCAGGGCATCGACGCCCTCTGTCTCGCGGCCGCGCCACTCATGGTCGGGCCCACGCCAGCGCTCGAGCACGGCGGACGCCCCGACGAAGGTCTCGACGCATCCGCGCGATCCGCAGCGGCAGCGGATGCCGTCGAGGCTGATCTTGGTGTGACCCCACTCCCCCGCGCTGCTCGACGAGCCGCGGTAGAGGCGTCCGTTGGTGATGATGCCGGCACCGGCGCCGTCGCCGATGAGCACGACGATGGCGTGCTCCGCTCCGCGCGCCGATCCGTACCAGGACTCGGCCTGCGTCGTCGTCTTGGCACCGTTGTCGACGTAGACGGGGATGCCGAGGCGCGCCTGGAGCTCCGAGAACGTCACGGCGTCCCATCCGATGACCTGGGCGTGCACGAGGGAGTCACCGGATGGCTCGGCGGGGTTCTCGACGATGCCGGGAACGCCGAGGCCGAGGCCGAGCAGCTTCGAACGGTCGGCGCCGAGCTCGGCGATGAGGCTCTCCGTCGCCTCGGTGACGATCTCGACCACCTGGGACGGCTCGATGTGGCGCCCCGCGAACTCGTGCACGCGCGCACCGAGGCGCGTGAGCGTGAGGTCGAAGGCCTCGACGCGGATGCGGGTCTCGCCCACGTCGGCGCCGAACGCGATCGCGCTCTCGGGGTCGAGTCCGAGCAGCGCACGTCGACGGCCGCCATCGGAGTCGAGGTAACCGCGCTCCTGCACGATGCCCTCGTCGATGAGCTCGGCGATGACGTTCGTGACGGTCGCGGGCGACAGGCCCGTCACGCTGCCGACCGAGCTGCGCGAGGTCTCACCGGTGAGCAGCAGGTGGCGCACGAGCAGCGCGCGGTTCGTGCGGCGCACGTCGCGCACCGATGCCTTCTTCGCCATGCCGACCCCTTTGTTCGTGGTTTAGTTTATAGTCCAAAATAACTTGCATCGCAAGCGCCCCCGATAATGGGCAGATGCCCGAGAACGACGAGGTCGACCGGATCGTCGCCGCGTGGCAGCGCGCGCATCCGGGGCTCGACTTCTCACCCCTGCAGGTGCTCTCGCGCGTCGCCAGGCTCTCGAAGCACCTCGACCGGGCGCGGCGCGACGCCTTCGCGAGCTCGGGCCTGGAGCCGTGGGAGTTCGACGTGCTCGCGGCCCTCCGCCGCGAGGGCCCGCCGTTCCACGCGAGCCCCAAGGCGCTGCTGCAGCAGACGCTCGTCTCGAGCGGCACCATGACCAACCGCATCGACCGGCTCGTGGAGCGCGGATTCGTCGAGCGGCACACCGACCCGCACGACGGGCGAGGCGTCGTGGTCGCGATGACGGATGCGGGACGCACCGCCGTCGACGACGCGATGGGCGAGCTCGTGGCGCGGGAGGCGGAGCTGCTCGGAGCGCTCTCGGCGAGCGACCAGGAGCGGCTCGCGGGGCTGCTGCGGAAGCTGATCCTCGACTTCGACTGAATCTTCTTGCGCCGCGGTAATCCGCGGCGCTGCGCCGAAACGGCGCACGAGCGTGGTCGCGCGCCGTTTCGAGTGCGCACACCGGCGGGTGCGAGTTGCGGCGGTGGTTTCGAGACGCGGCTGCGCCGCTCCTCAACCACCTGGGCAGTGGCCTACTGCCCGAAGCGGCACCAGGTGGCCACCCAGGTGAGCACCTGCGCCTTCAGCTCGGGCGGCATGGGCACCTCGACCGTGCCGGCGCGCGGCTGCGTCACATCGATCGTGAAGATCGTGCCGCGCTTGTCCTCCTGCACGACGTGCGGATCGCAGCGCTGCGGCACGAGCGGCACCTCGATCGAGGTCGGCACCGACCGGTCATCGAGCGTGAGGTCGAGCCGCCACCGCTCGCCGTCCTTCGGGGCGAAGCGCACGAGGTTGGTGGCCCGCAGCTCGACGAGCACCACGGGCTCCCCCGCGCCCGTCGGCGTCGCGGTGAGCAGCGCGTGAGCCGGTTCGCCGGGCGGCGAGGCGGTGAACCCGGTCCAGGCCAGCGACGCCGTGCGCTCGATGTCGACGAGCAGACACTCGCGCTCGTGCAGGCCGATCGTGAAGTCATCGGCCGAACTCAGGTCGGCCACCAGCTCGGTGCCGTCCACCTGCGTGAGCGTGAGCGTGCGTCGCACCTCGTCACCTCCGCAGCGCGGCGCCGGCAGCGCGAAGCGCAGGTCGCTGGTCGTCCCCGGCGTCAGCTGCACCTCGCGTCCGATGACGACCTCGGATGCGAACCGGCTGTCGTCGAGGCGCGCCGCGGTGAACGAGACCTCGGCATCCGATCCGTTGTGCAGACGCAGCTCGGCCATCCGCTCAGCCACATCGGAGCGCTGCTGCATGACGGTCACCGTGATCCCCTCGGGAAGGGCGGGCGGCGCCGCCACGCACCCCGCGAGCGATACGGCCAGCGCGAGCCCCATAGCGACGAGAGCGCGTCGTGCGGGCATGGAGCGAGGATAGCGCCACGGGACGTTCGGCACCCGCGTCGCACGGCGTCCGCTCGTTACGCTGAGCGCATGGCCCGCGGACCCGGCATCGAGCCCTGGCGCTCCCGCCTGCTCATCATGTTCTCGGGGGAGCCCGACGGGCGCCCGAAGTGGGTGCGCGAGGTCGACGAGGGCGACGACGCCGGCTACTTCGGCGAGGGCTCGGCCGCCTGGCACGTGCACGGATCGATGGGCACGCTCGTGGCCGGCATCCGGGCGCTGCTCATGCAGACGCTGCACCCGGGGGCCATGGCGGGCGTGCACGACTGGTCGCGCTACCGCAGCGACCCGCTCGGCCGCCTCTCGGGCACCATCCGCTGGATCATCACCGTCACCTTCGGCTCGACCGAGCAGGCCCGGCGCGAGTCGGGGCGCGTGAACCGCTTCCACGACCGCGTGTCGGGCGAGTACACGGATGCCGCGGGTCGCACCGCCCCCTACTCCGCTCACGACGCCGAACTGCTCGACTGGGTGCACCTCGCCTTCACCGATGCCTTCCTCGGTGCCGCCGAGGTGTGGGCGCCGCGCATCCCCGGCGGCGCCGACCGCTACGTCGCCGAGTGGGCGATCGCCGGCGAGCTCGTGGGCGTCGTCGATCCGCCCCGCACCGCGGGCGAGCTGCGCGAGCGGCTCGACGCACTACGTCGGGCCGGCGTGCTGCAGCGCGACGAGCGCGTCGACGACATCGTGCGATTCATCCGGCGTCCGCCGCTCGCCTTCTCGATGCGGCTGCCGTACGCGATCCTGTTCGGCGGTGCGGTGGCCTCGCTGCCGAAGGAGTTCCGGCGGATGCTGGGCCTGCGTCGCCCGTGGTGGCCCGCCATCACCGCGACCCGGGTGGCGCTGCGCGTGGTGGAGCTCGTGCTCGGCCAGACCTCCACCTCGGAGGCGGCGGCCCAGCGTCGACTCGCGCGCCTGCGTACCGAGGGGCGTGACACCTCGCCGGTGGCGTGGCTGAGGGAGCCCGCGGACTGACGCCGCTGCAACACGAGGTCACGGAATGCAACCTCGGGACGCATAGTGCCCTGCCCGCCGAGCGCGGTGACAGGATCGGCAGGGCGCCACGGGAACGGCGGCGGAAGGAGACCTGCATGAGCGACACGATCCGCGTCGTCGGAGTGAGCGGAAGCCCCACCGACCCCTCCCGCACGACCGCCCTCGTGCGCCGCGTGTCGGAGGCGTTCGCCGGGAGGCTCGGCGGCGAGGCGCGGATCATCGAGCTCGCGACGGTGCTGCCCGCCCTCGCGGCCGGCGGGTACCGTCCGAACCTGGGACCGGCCGCGCAGGAGGCGCTCGAGGCCGTCGAGACCGCGGATGTGCTCGTCGTCGGTTCGCCCGCCTACCGCGCCACCTACTCGGGCCTCTTCAAGCTGTTCTTCGACTACGTCGGCCAGTACGCGCTCGTCGACACCCCCGTCGTGCTGACCGCGACAGGCGGCTCCGACCGCCACGCGCTGCTCGTCGAACACCAGATGCGGCCGCTCTTCGGCTTCTTCCAGGCGCTCACGCTGCCGCTGGGGATCTTCGCGAACGAGCGCGACTTCGAGGACTACCGGGTGGCATCCGACGACCTCGAGGAGCGCATCGAGACCTCGCTCTCGCGGGCGCTGCCGCTCGTGCGCAGCCAGCTCGTGGCGAACGCAGCGGCGCGAGAACTGGCACTCTCAGCTGGTTGAGGAGCGAGTCGGCTCAGCTGGTTGAGGAGCGCGTCGCCGCAGGCGACACGCGTCTCGAAACCAGCGTCGTTGCAGGACCTCGGACGTCAGCTCGCGAGTTCGGCACGCGCCGATTCGCGGCCGCCGAGGTACTCGACGAGATGCTCGGCGAGTTCCGCACTGTCGTGTGCGGCCCCGCTGATGTAGGTGGAGCGCCGGCGACGCAGCAGGCTCGTGCCGAGCACGTAGAGACCCGGCGCGTCGGGGATCACGCCGCCCTCGTGCCACAGTCGCCCCTTGTAGTCGAGCACGGGAACCTCGAGCCAGGAGTAGTCCGGCCGGTAGCCGGTGGCCCACAGCACGGTGCCGACCTGCTCGCCCACGAGGTCGAGCTCGAGGCGAGGCGACTCGTCGACGATCGTCGGTTCGAAGCGCTCCACCGGGCCGACCTCGGCATCCGTCTCGGCGGCCCAGGCGTCGAAGCGCTCGAGCAGCCTGTCGAGTTTGAGGTCGGCGAGGCGCACGGTGTTGGCAAGTCCGCCCGAGAACTGGGCGACGCCGTCGTGCACCCGCCCGAGGCGCCCGACGATGCGGATGCCGCGCTCGTGCAGCGCGCCGATGCCGACAGCGCGCTCGGCGCTGCCGACGAGCTGCGGCGACGGCACGTGGCGAGCCCGCACGATGTCGTCGACCTCGTCCCAGCGCTCGTCGAGCACGCCGGCGGCGTCCATCCACCAGAAGATGTCGCGTCCGCGGTAGCTGCGCGGCATGCGCACGTGCTCGCCCGTGGAGATCGTCACCTCACGCCCGCTTCGGGCGAGCTCATCCGCGAGCTGCACCCCGCTCGCCGACGCGCCCACCACGAGCACGCCGCCCTCTGGCAGCTGCTCCGGCGAGCGGTAGTGCTTGGCGCTGAGCGAGAGCACCCCTGTGGGCACACCCTCGGCGTGCGCGGGCACGTTCGGGATGCCGCTGCTGCCGTTGGCGAGCACCACGGCATCCGCGTCCCACACGCCGTGGTCGGTCGTGACGCGATAGCCGCGCTCGAGCGGAGCGACGCTCGTGACCGTCACCCCGGTGCGCACCGGGGCCCCGATGGCGAGCGCGTAGGCGGCGAGATGGTCGGCCACCTCGCGCGAGGCCATGAACCCGTCGGGGTCGTCGCCGGCGTAGCCGTGACCGGGCAGGCCGGTCTGCCAATTGGGCGTGAGCAGCCGCAGCGACTCCCAGCGTTCGGTGCGCCAGGCGTTTCCGGGCTCGCCGCGGTCGAGCACGACGTGCTCGACGCCGTGCTCGGTGAGCCGACGGCTCATGGCGAGGCCGGAGTGCCCGGCCCCGATGATCAGGACCTCGGTGCGCACGTGGAGCGACGTGCCCCTTACGCGACCGAGACGGTGACGTTCGTGGGGTTGGTCAGCGCGTCGAACACGGCCGAGCGCTTCTGCGACTGCGCCACGAGCGCCGCGATGTCCTCATCGCTCGCGTCGGCGTCGATGTCGAAGGTCACCCGCACCTCGTTGAAGCCGTTGCGCACCTCCGGGTCGCCGCCGAGGATGCCGAGGATGTCGTGGTCGCCCTCGACGATCGCTTTGACGCTCTTCAGCTGGATGCCGCGGTTCTGCGCGACGGCCGCGACGCCCGCGGTGAGGCATCCGGCGAGCGCCGCGAGCACGGTCTCGACGGGGGTCGGGGCTTGGTCTTCCGAGGCGAAGGGTTCGGGGTGGTCGCCCTCGAGCACGAAGGGCTTCTTGTGCTGGTGCTCCTGGCCGAGGCCGCTGAAGCTCTCGATGGTCTGGCGGGAGTGCGTGCCGCGGATCCACTCGGAGGTCGCCCGCCAGGTGAACTGGGCGGCCTCGGGGGCCTGGCGGAGAGCGTCGCGGGCGCCCAGGAGCGCGTCGCTGTTGACTCCGTTGTCGACGGTTGCGGTGTCGGTCATGGGTTCTTCCTCTCTCGGGTGAAGACATCGTGAGAGTAGACCCGGCACCCGCCCCGATCCCCGTGCATTGCGAAACATGACGACGGCCGCGTGACGAGGCGACGCGTGTCAGGGGCAGTGGAGGATCGTGCGGCCGTCGCTCAGCGACTTGGTGTGTCCGGACATGGGCGTGCCGCATAGCGGGCAACCGCGTTCGGGGGCTGGAGCGGGCGCGGCCTGGTCGTAGGGACCGAGCGGCGGCGGCCCGATCCAGGGGAACAGCACGCGGTTGAGGCGGTTCACGAAGCCACGCCGGGCCGCGAAGTCATTGCTGCGGTGGAAGTCGCCGCCGATGGGTGCCATGTCAACATCCTCGCAGGCTCAACCGGGGACCCGCTCAGCCCCGACGGCACACATTACCCTCGCTGCTTGCATTAGTGTGTGTCGCACAGTATGGTGTGACACATGTACGACGACGAGGTGCTCTCCACCCACCTGCAGGAGCTGCGGCGCGGCACGATCGTGCTCGCGTGCCTGCTGCTGCTGAAGACACCCGGCTACGGCTACGCGCTCATCGAGACCCTCGAGCAGCGCGGCTTCGCCACCGACGCCAACACCCTGTACCCCCTGCTGCGCCGGCTCGAGAAGCAGGGGCTGCTCGTCTCCGAGTGGGATACCGCCGAGGCGCGACCCCGCAAGTTCTACCGCACGAGCGATGACGGAGCTCGCCTCGCCGAGCTCCTCACCGCCGAGTGGCGCAGCATCGACACCGCATTCGACACCCTGAAGGACCAGCCATGACCGCCAGCACCCTCACCGACCGTTACGTCTCCGCCGTCGTGCGGGGCGTGCCCGAACGGCAGCGCGCCGACCTCGAGCAGGAGCTGCGCGCATCCCTCGCCGACGACATCGACGCGCGCCTCGAGGCCGGCGCCGACGCGAAGAGCGCCGAGCGGGAGGCCATCGTCGAGCTCGGCGACCCCATCGTTCTCGCCGCGCGCTACGCCGGGCGCCCGCTGCACCTCGTCGGCCCCGAGCTCTACGCCGACTGGCGACGCCTGCTCACGGTGCTCGAGTTCATCATCGTGCCCATCGTGGTCGCGACGCTCATCATCGTCGGGGCCCTCAAGGGCGACAGCTTCGGCGGGATCGTCGGAGGCGCCGTCTGGACGGGGCTCTCGGTGGGCGTGCATCTCGCCTTCTGGGTGACGGTGACATTCGTGCTCATCGAGCGGACCCCCTCCATGACCGCGAAGAAGCTCATGCCCTGGACGCCCGACATGCTTCCCGAGACCTCCGCCCAGCGCACGAGCCGCACCGAGTTCATCGTCGAGGCGGTGTTCGCGGCGCTCTTCCTCACCGCCTTCGTGCTCTCGCCGTTCGTGAGCCCCTTCACGGATGCCGCGGGCGCGGTCGTGCCGCTCTTCGACCCGTGGATCTGGCAGTCGGGGCTGGTGATCGTGCTCGTCGCCGTGCCGCTGCTGCAGATCGGCGCGGGCGCGCTCAAGCTGCGCGGCCACTGGACCATGCCGTACGCGGTGGCGGCGACCCTCGTCGACATCGTGGGAGCGATCGCGATCATCGTGCTCGGGGCGACCGACCACCTGCTGAACCCCGCCTTCTTCGACGCGGCCGGATGGCCGCAGTCGGTGATCGGCGTCACCAACATCGTGGTCATCGTGGTGGGCGCCCTCGCGATCGCGACCTCGGCCTGGGAGAACATCCGCTCGGTGCGGCGCGCATAGCGACCGCCCACGGCGAGCGGCTCGTGGCGCGGGGGTCAGCGCCCTCGCGGCACGAGCCGCTCGAGCTGCCGCACGTGCGCCGGCTCGAGCTCCGCGAGACTCGAGGCGCCGAGCAGTTTCATGGTGCGCACGAGCTCGCCGGTGAGGATGCCGATCGCGCGGTCGACGCCGGCACGCCCGCCGGCCATGAGCCCGTAGAGGTAGGCGCGGCCGATCATCGTGAACCGGGCGCCGAGCGCCACCGATGCCACGATGTCCGCCCCGTTCATGATGCCGGTGTCGACCCCGATCTCGAGATCAGCGCCGACCTCGCGCACGACATCCGGGAGCAGGTGGAAGGGGATCGGGGCCCGGTCGAGCTGGCGCCCGCCGTGGTTGGAGAGCACGATGCCGTCGACCCCGCGGTCGGCGAGCGCCTTGGCGTCGTCGACGTTCTGCACCCCCTTGATCACGATCTTGCCGGGCCACATGCCCCGGATGATCTCGAGGTCGTCGAACGAGATGGTGGGGTCCATCGCGGCGTCGAGCAGCTCGCCCACGGTGCCGCCGGTCGTGGAGAGCGAGGCGAACTCGAGCTTGGGCGTGGTGAGGAAGTCGAACCACCACCACGGACGCGGGATGGCGTTCAGGATCGTGGCGAGCGTGAGCTGGGGAGGGATCGAGAAGCCGTTGCGCTTGTCTCGCAGTCGGGCACCGGCGACGGGGGTGTCGACGGTGAACTGCAGCGTGTCGAATCCCGCCGCCGCCGCGCGCTCCACGAGCCCGTAGGAGATCTGCCGATCGCGCATGACGTAGAGCTGGAACCAGTTCCGCCCCGCGGGGTTGGCCGCCTTGACGTCCTCGATCGAGGTCGTTCCGAGGGTGGACAGGGTGAACGGGATGCCTGCGGCGCCCGCCGCGCCCGCACCGGCGAGCTCCCCCTCGGCATGCATGAGGCGCGTGAAGCCCGTCGGCGCGATCGCGAACGGGTACGCGCTCGGCCCGCCGAGGATCGTGGAGCTCGTATCGACCTCGGCGGCGGGGCGCAGGATGCGCGGGCTGAACTCGACATCTTCGAACGCCTGGCGGGCCCGCGCGAGCGACAGCTCGCCCTCGGCGGCGCCATCCGTGTAGTCGAACGCGGCCCTCGGCGTGCGGCGCTTGGCGATATCACGGAGGTCGGAGATCGTGAGCGCCGCGGCGAGCCGGCGGGTGCGCGCGTTGAGCTCGGGCCGCTTGAAGCGCATGAGCTCGAAGAGCTCGGCGGGCCGGGGGAACTGTCGCTGGACCACGCGGTCACCTTCCGTGTTGTGCGTCGAGGGCTGCGAGCAGGTGGTCCCGCGACGCGAGGATGTGGGCGCGCGTGAGGTGCTCGGCGAGCGCCGTGTCGCCCGCGGCGACCGCGTCGAGGATGCGACCGTGCTCGGCGACCACCTCGGTCGTGGAGCGCAGCCGGTGCGCGTCGACCTGCGCGATCGCGAGTTCGATCTCGCCCATGAGCAGCTCGTGCAGCCGCGGCAGCCGCGTCGAGCGCGAGCCATGCACGAGCGCCCGATGGAAGGCGATGTCGATCGCCCAGTACGAGTCGTCGGCATCCAGCCCGCGCAGGCGCTCGTGGGCGGCGGATGCGGCATCCGGGACCGCGGCGGTGCCGGCCAGCAGCTCGACCGCCGCCGACTCGACGGCGGCACGGGCGGCGAAGAGGTCGGCGAGGTCGGCGCGCTCGAACCGGCGCACCCGCGCGGCGTGGTGCGGTTCGCGCGCGAGCAGACCGTCGGCGACGAGCCGGTCGATCGCGATGCGCGCGGTGGGGCGCGCGACGTGGTGGCTCTCGGCGACGAGCGCCTCGGTCACGGTCTCGCCCGGCGTGAGCACCCCGGTGAGGATCGCGTCGCGCAGGGAGGCGACGACGGCATCCGGACGCACCGGTGTCGCATCCGTGCTCGCCCCCACGTCCATGATTGTCAGACAATACCAGATTGTCTGACAATCGCGACATGGCGCAGTGCGGCTACTCCCAGCGCGAGGCGCGGTAGTCGGCGGTGATGCGGCGCACGGTGCCCGAGCGGCCGCGCACGACGATCGACTCGGTGCGGATGACGGGTCCGAGCTTGCGCACGCCCTCGAGCAGCGCCCCGTCGGTGACGCCCGTCGCCACGAAGAAGGTGTTCTCGCCGCGCACGAGGTCGTCGGCCTCGTAGACGTGATCGAAGCGCAGTCCCGCCGCCTCGCCCTTCTCGCGTTCCAGGTCATCCCGTGGCGCGAGCCGACCCTGGATGAGCCCGCCGAGCGCCTTCACCGCGCACGCCGTCGCCACGCCTTCGGGGCTTCCGCCGACACCGACGCACATGTCGAGGTCGCCCTCGAGGGATGCCGCGGCGATCCCGCCGCCCACGTCGCCGTCCAGCAGCAGCCGCACTCCCGCACCCGCGGCCCGGATGTCGGCCACGAGCCCCTCGTGCCGCGGCCGGTCGAGAACGCCCACCGCGAGATCGCCGACCTTCTTGCCCGAGGCCTTCGCGAGCGCGCGCAGGTTGTCGCCGATCGGGCGCCGGATGTCGACGATGTCGACGCCGGCGGGCCCCGTGACGATCTTGTCCATGTAGAAGACGCTCGACGCGTCCAGCATCGTGCCACGATCGGATGCCGCGATCATCGAGATCGCGTTGGGGCGCCCGGCGGCCGTGAGCGCCGTGCCGTCGATCGGATCGACCGCGATGTCGCACTCCGGTCCGTCACCCGTGCCGACGACCTCGCCGTTGAAGAGCATGGGGGCGCGGTCCTTCTCCCCCTCGCCGATCACGACGGTTCCGCGGAACGCGACCGTTCCGAGGAAGGCCCGCATGGCATCCACGGCCGCCCCGTCGGCGGCGTTCTTGTCACCGAGCCCGACGTAGGCCGACGCGCGGATCGCGGCGGCCTCGGTGGCGCGCACGAGCTCGAGCGCGAGGTTGCGATCGGGGACCGCGGTGCCCAGCACGAAGCTCACGCGACAGCCTTCCGCGAGATGCCGGCGCTCTGCTCGAGGCGCTCGCGCAGGCCGGTCAGCTGGCGGCGCACCGCCTCGGGCAGCCGGTCGCCGAAGCCCTCGAGGAAGGCCTCGGTGTCGTCGACCTCCGCCAGCAGCGCGCGTTCGTCGATGCGGAACAGCTCCTGCCACTGCTCGTCGCTGACGCTCGCCTCGCGGTAGTCGATCGCCCCCACCGCGGGCACCTTGCCGAGCGGGGTGTCGGATGCCGCAGCCTCGCCCGCGATCCGTTCGATGATCCACGCGAGAACGCGGCCGTTCTCGCCGAATCCCGGCCACAGCCACGAGCCGTCCGCGTCCTTGCGGAACCAGTTCACCTGGTAGACCGCGGGCACCCCACCGGTGCGGCGCAGACGCTGCCCCACCTCGAGCCAGTGCTGCATGTAGTCGCCCATGTTGTAGCCGCAGAACGGCAGCATCGCCATCGGATCGCGGCGCAGCGCCCCGACCTGGCCCTCGGCCGCGGCGGTCTGCTCCGAGCCCATGGTCGCGCCGATGTACACGCCGTGCGACCAGTTGAACGCCTGGTAGACCAGCGGCACGTCGTTCATGCGCCGGCCGCCGAAGATGATGGCGCGGATCGGCACGCCGGCCGGGTTCTCCCACTCGGGGTCGATGACCGGGCAGTTGCGGGCCGGCGCGGTGAAGCGGGCGTTCGGGTGGGCCGCGTTGCGGCCGCAGTCCGGGGTCCAGTCCTTACCTGTCCAATCGACCAGGTGCTTCGGCGGCTCCTTGGTCATGCCCTCCCACCAGACGTCGCCGTCGTCGGTCAGCGCGACGTTGGTGAAGATGACGTTGGCCTTGAGCGTGGCCATGGCGTTGAAGTTGGTCTGCTCGCTGGTGCCGGGGGCCACGCCGAAGTA
>JBQCHI010000003.1:0-125216 GCA_051954835.1 Protaetiibacter sp.
ACCTGCTTCTGGAACAAGAACCAGATCAACATCATCGACACCCCCGGTCACGTGGACTTCACGGTCGAGGTGGAGCGCAGCCTCCGTATCCTCGACGGCGCGGTCGCCGTGTTCGACGGCAAGGAGGGCGTCGAGCCCCAGTCCGAGACCGTGTGGCGTCAGGCCGACAAGTACAACGTGCCGCGCATCTGCTTCGTCAACAAGATGGACAAGCTCGGTGCCGACTTCTACTTCACGGTCGACACGATCATCAACCGCCTCGGCGCCAAGCCGCTCGTGGTGCAGCTCCCGATCGGTGCCGAGTCCGACTTCGTCGGCGTCGTCGACCTCGTCGAGATGCGCGCGCTCGTCTGGGAGGGTGACTCCAAGGGCGACGTGACCATGGGCGCCAAGTACGAGGTGCAGGAGATCCCCGCCGACCTCGTCGAGAAGGCGAACGAGTACCGTCAGGCGCTGCTCGAGACCGTCGCCGAGACCGACGACGCGCTGCTCGAGAAGTACTTCGGCGGCGAGGAGCTCACGGTCGCCGAGATCAAGGGCGCGATCCGCAAGCTCACGATCGCCTCCGAGGTCTACCCCGTGCTCTGCGGCTCGGCGTTCAAGAACCGCGGCGTGCAGCCGATGCTCGACGCCGTCGTGGACTACCTCCCCAGCCCGCTCGACGTGCCGGCCGTCCAGGGCCACGACGTCAAGGACCCCGAGGTCATCCTCGAGCGTCACGCGGATGCCAAGGAGCCGTTCTCCGCGCTCGTCTCGAAGATCGCGGTGCACCCGTTCTTCGGTCGCCTCACCTACATCCGCGTCTACTCGGGTGCGCTCGAGTCCGGTGCCCAGGTGATCAACTCGACCAAGGGCAAGAAGGAGCGCATCGGCAAGATCTTCCAGATGCACGCCAACAAGGAGATCCCGGTCGCCTCGGTCACGGCGGGTCACATCTACGCCGTCATCGGCCTCAAGGACACCACGACCGGTGACACCCTGAGCGACGCCGCGAACCCGATCATCCTCGAGTCGATGACCTTCCCCGAGCCGGTCATCGAGGTGGCGATCGAGCCCAAGACGAAGGCCGACCAGGAGAAGCTGGGCACCGCGATCCAGAAGCTCGCCGAGGAGGACCCGACGTTCCGCACCGAGCAGAACGTCGAGACCGGCCAGACGGTCATCAAGGGCATGGGCGAGCTGCACCTCGACATCCTCGTCGACCGCATGAAGCGCGAGTTCAACGTCGAGGCGAACGTCGGCAAGCCGCAGGTGGCGTACCGCGAGACCATCCGCAAGACGGTCGAGAAGTACGACTACACGCACAAGAAGCAGACGGGTGGCTCCGGCCAGTTCGCCAAGGTGCAGATCACCATCGAGCCGCTCGAGGTGACCGCCGAGGTCTCGTACGAGTTCGTGAACGCCGTCACCGGCGGCCGCGTCCCGCGCGAGTACATCCCCTCGGTCGACGCGGGCATCAAGGATGCGATGCAGGTCGGTGTGCTCGCCGGCTTCCCGACGGTGGGCGTCAAGGCGACGCTCGTCGACGGTGCCGCCCACGACGTCGACTCCTCGGAGATGGCGTTCAAGATCGCCGGCTCGATGGCCTACAAGGAGGCCGCGCGCCGCGCGAACCCCGTTCTGCTCGAGCCGCTCATGGCGGTCGAGGTGCGCACGCCCGAGGAGTACATGGGCGACGTCATCGGCGACCTCAACTCGCGGCGCGGCCAGATCCAGGCGATGGAGGATGCGACCGGCGTCAAGGTCGTGCGTGCCCTCGTGCCGCTGTCCGAGATGTTCGGCTACGTCGGTGACCTGCGCTCGAAGACCTCGGGTCGTGCGGTCTACTCGATGTCGTTCGACAGCTACGCGGAGGTCCCGAAGGCTGTGGCCGACGAGATCGTCCAGAAGAGCAAGGGCGAGTGAGCTAGCTCACCCACCCACCAACTAAAGTAAACCGAAACCCCGCAATCGCGTCCGGAATCCATCCGGATGCCTGCAACCGAGTCCTGAGGAGGACACCAAGTGGCCAAGGCCAAGTTCGAGCGGACCAAGCCGCACGTCAACATCGGAACGATCGGTCACGTCGACCACGGCAAGACCACGCTTACCGCCGCGATCTCGAAGGTGCTCGCCGACAAGTACCCGTCGGCCACCAACGTTCAGCGCGACTTCGCGTCGATCGACTCCGCTCCCGAGGAGCGCCAGCGCGGTATCACGATCAACATCTCGCACGTCGAGTACGAGACGCCGAAGCGCCACTACGCGCACGTCGACGCCCCCGGTCACGCTGACTACATCAAGAACATGATCACCGGTGCCGCCCAGATGGACGGCGCGATCCTCGTGGTCGCGGCGACCGACGGCCCGATGGCCCAGACGCGCGAGCACGTGCTGCTCGCCAAGCAGGTCGGCGTGCCCTACCTGCTCGTGGCCCTCAACAAGTCGGACATGGTCGACGACGAGGAGATCCTCGAGCTCGTCGAGCTGGAGGTGCGCGAGCTCCTCTCCTCGCAGGACTTCGACGGCGACAACGCCCCCGTCGTGCGCGTCTCGGGCCTCAAGGCTCTCGAGGGCGACGAGAAGTGGGTTCAGTCGGTGCTCGACCTCATGCAGGCCGTCGACGACAACATCCCCGACCCGGTGCGTGACAAGGACAAGCCGTTCCTCATGCCCATCGAGGACGTCTTCACCATCACCGGTCGTGGAACGGTCGTCACCGGCCGCGCCGAGCGTGGCACCCTCGCCATCAACTCCGAGGTCGAGATCGTCGGCATCCGCCCGACGCAGAAGACCACGGTCACCGGTATCGAGATGTTCCACAAGCAGCTCGACGAGGCCTGGGCCGGCGAGAACTGTGGTCTTCTCCTCCGCGGCACCAAGCGCGAGGACGTCGAGCGCGGTCAGGTCGTCGTGAAGCCGGGTTCGGTCACGCCGCACACCCAGTTCGAGGGCACCGCGTACATCCTCTCCAAGGACGAGGGTGGGCGTCACAACCCGTTCTACGGCAACTACCGTCCGCAGTTCTACTTCCGCACCACCGACGTCACCGGCGTCATCACGCTGCCCGAGGGCACCGAGATGGTCATGCCCGGCGACACCACCGACATGACGGTCGAGCTCATCCAGCCGATCGCCATGGAGGAGGGCCTCGGCTTCGCCATCCGTGAGGGTGGCCGCACCGTGGGTGCCGGCAAGGTCACCAAGATCCTCAAGTAAGTCTCGTACTTACCTGAGAGGGGCCCGGATCCGTTGGATCCGGGCCCCTTTGGTGTTCCTCGCCGCCCGTCGCCAGCACCACATAGCGCCGAAACCGCCACACGGGCAAGGGGGAGCGGTCGCGGGGTTCGTGCGCGTAGGGTCGGCGCATGGTGCGGCTGCGACGCTCCCGACCCGGCGAGGGCGGCATCCGGCGCGTGAGGCGCGGGCGCGGCTTCGCGTACCTCGATGCCGACGGCCACGCCCTCACGGATGCTTCCCTCCGGGAGCGCATCGACGCGCTCGTCATCCCTCCCGCGTGGACCGACGTGTGGATCTGCACCTTCCCCAACGGCCACATCCAGGCCACCGGCACCGACACGGCGGGCCGCACGCAGTACCTCTACCACCCGTACTGGCGCGAGCAGCGCGACCGACTCAAGTTCGATCGCGCGCTCGCCCTCGCGGAGTCGCTGCCCACCGCGCGCCGTCGGGTCACGATCGATCTGCGCCGCGAAGGCCTGCCGCGTGAGCGCGTGCTCGCCGCCGCCTTCCGCATGCTCGACGCCGCGCATCTGCGCGTCGGATCCGAGCAGTACGCGCTCGAGCACGGCTCGGTCGGGCTCTCGACGCTGCTCGGCGGGCATGCACGCGTCGAGGGCGGCACCATCGTGCGACTCGAATTCCCGGGCAAGAGCGGCAAGGAGTGGGCGTCGGAGGTCGCGGATGCGGATCTCGCCGCCGTCGTCGCCGCGCTGAAGCGACGAGGTCCGCGGGCGCGGCTGCTCGCCTGGCGCGATGAACGGGGTGCTCATCCGCTGCGGCCGGCCGAGATCAACGCCGACATCCGCGAACGCACGGGTGGTGACTTCACGGCGAAGGACTTCCGCACCCTTCACGGCACGGCTGCCGCGGCCATCGCGCTCGCACGGACGGGCCCCAAGCGCTCCTCATCAGCGCAGGACCGCGCGATCGCCGCCGCCGTGCGCGAGACCGCCGAGCTGCTCGGGAACACGCCCGCCGTCGCACGATCGAGCTACATCGACCCACGCATTCTCGACCTCTACCGTGCCGGGGCGACGATCGACCCCGCGCGCACGGGGTCGGTCGAGTCGGAGCTGAGGATGCTGCTGTTCAGCTAGCCTCGACGATCATGGATCACGCGCTCCGGCCTCGCCTCACGGTCGCGGCGCTGCTCATGCTCACCGCATCCACCGGCGTCGTCGATGCGGTCTCCTACCTCGGCCTCGATCGCGTGTTCACGGGCAACATGACCGGCAACGTGCTCTTCCTGGGGTTCGCGCTCGTGGGGGTGCCCGGCATCCCGTTCCTCAATAACGCGATCGCTCTGCTGGGCTTCGTCGCCGGGTCGATCGTGTCGGGCCGCATCGTCGGCCGGGGACACCATCCCGGCAGCCTGCCCACCCGCAGCATCGTCGTGCTCGTCGGCGGGGGAGTGCTGCTCATCCTCGCCGCGGTGACCGCCGCTGTGCTCCCCGACCTTCCGCAACCGGTGCTGCTCGCGGTGACGGCCGCGCTCGCGATCACGATGGGTGCGCAGGTCACGGCCGTCAAGCCCGTCGGGAACAGCGACGTCACGACGATCGTGGTCACCAGCACGATCGCCAACCTCGCCCGCGACTCACGACTCGGCGGCGGGTCCGGGCAGCGGTGGGTGCAGCGCCTTCTCGCGATCGTCGCGATGGGCCTCGGCGCGGCTCTCGGCGCGTTCTCCGAGCTGCAGTTCGGAACGGTCGCGACGCTCGTCGTCGGTGCGGTGGTCTTCTCGGTGGCGAGCGGATGCCTCATTGCGGCGACGCGCCGCACCGCTGCGTGAGCGACGCGTCGGTGGTGTCGGCCAGGATGTTGCCGTGAGAATGCGCGGTTGGGTGCTGCTCGCGGCGATGTCGCTGCTGTGGGGCATCCCGTACCTCTTCATCAAGGAGACCGTCGAGACCTTCACGCCGTTCGCGATGGTCGCCGGGCGCACGCTCGGCGGTGCGCTCCTGCTGCTCCCCTTCGCCCTGCGCCGTCGGGCATTGCGCCCTGCCCTCGCGAGGTGGCCGTGGGTGCTCGCCTTCGGGGCGATCGAGATGGCAGGTCCCTTCCTGCTGCTGGGCCACGCCGAGCAGCAACTGCCCTCGGGGACGACCGGCCTGCTGGTGGCCACCGTTCCGCTCGTCGCCGCGATCATCGCTGTCATCCGGGGCGATCGGTCGGTGCTGAAGCCGCTGCGGGTGCTCGGCCTCGTCATCGGGTTCGGGGGCGTCGCGATCATCGTCGGCGGGCACGGCTTCGCGGCCGACCCGGGCGACCTGCTGGCGGTCGGCGAGGTCCTGCTCGTCGCGGTGCTGTATGCCATCGCCCCCTTCATCATCGCGACGAAGCTCGCCGGGGTTCCCTCCCTCGGCTCGATCACCCTGGCGCTCGCGGCCGTCGGCACCTTCTACCTCCCGTTCGCCCTCCTCGTGCCCGGCGAAGCGCCGACGGTGCGCAGCACCCTCTCACTCGTGGGACTCGCGGTGCTGTGCACCGCCCTCGCGTTCATCGTCTTCTTCGCGCTCATCGACGAGGTCGGGCCGGCACGTGCGCCGCTGTTCACGTACATCAACCCGGTCGTCGCGATCACGCTCGGGGTGCTCCTGCTCGGCGAAGAGCTGAGCGTAGGGCTCCTCGCGGGCTTCCCTCTCGTGATCCTCGGATGTTGGCTCGCCGCGACCGGCGGACGGCTGCGTCAGCGGCGCGAGATCGGCATCCCGGAGCCTGCCCCACCTCTCTGATCGTGCGCGACACGCCCGGGTTGCAGCAAATGCCGTGGTGTGGCAGACTTTCATGGTTCAACACGCCGCGCATCCGTGTGCGGCTCACTGCCCTGGCAGTGCACAGCCCCCGCCTCCTTCGAGTCGGAAGCGGCTGGGCCGCGGGCAGCAGAACACAGCTTCAATCGAATCCCGAAACCCTCCGGGGTGAGGTGCGCCGTGCGCGCGTCACACCAGGGTCAGGTGATTGACAGAAGAACAGCGGTGCGCGTCGAAGGGCGCGCGGATGTGCGGGCCGAGACGGCGCCGTACGGGAACAAGGAAGAGAGCTGACCATGGCGGGACAGAAGATCCGCATCCGGCTGAAGTCGTACGACCACGCCGGCCTCGATGCATCGGCGCGCAAGATCGTCGACACCGTGACCCGTGCGGGCGCGACCGTCGTCGGCCCTGTGCCGCTCCCGACGGAGAAGAACGTGGTCGTCGTGATCCGTTCGCCGCACAAGTACAAGGACAGCCGCGAGCACTTCGAGAAGCGCACCCACAAGCGCCTCATCGACATCATCGACCCGACGCCCAAGGCCGTCGACTCGCTCATGCGTCTCGACCTGCCCGCCGACGTCAACATCGAGATCAAGCTCTAGCCCGAGCTGAACCCGGAAGCCAAAGGAAACCCATGTCTGCAGTGAAGACGACCAAGGGTCTGCTGGGCACCAAGCTCGGCATGACCCAGGTCTGGGACGAGAACAACAAGCTCGTGCCCGTGACCGTGGTCCAGATCACCCCCAACGTCGTGACCCAGGTGCGCACCGTCGAGAAGGATGGCTACGAGGCCGTCCAGATCGCCTACGGCGCCATCGACCCGCGCAAGGTCAACAAGCCGGCCACCGGCCACTTCGAGGCCGCCGGGGTCACTCCCCGCCGTCACCTCACCGAGGTGCGCACCGCGGATGCCGCCGAGTACTCGCTCGGCCAGGAGCTCGCGGTCGACATCTTCGAGGCCGGTCAGCTCGTCGACGTCGTCGGCACGAGCAAGGGCAAGGGCTTCGCGGGTGTCATGAAGCGCCACAACTTCCAGGGCGTCTCGGCCTCGCACGGTGCTCACCGCAACCACCGCAAGCCCGGCTCGATCGGAGCCTCCTCGACCCCCAGCCGCGTCTTCAAGGGCATGCGCATGGCGGGCCGCATGGGTGGCGAGCGCGTCACCGTGCAGGGCCTCAAGGTCCACTCGGTCGACGTCGAGAAGGGCCTCCTGCTGGTCAAGGGCGCCGTGCCCGGCGCGCGTGGCCGCATCGTCTTCGTCCGCAACGCCGTGAAGGGTGCCTGATCATGGCCGCTAACACTCTCGACGTCGTCGACACCACGGGGAAGAAGGCCGGTTTGGTCGAGCTGCCCGGTGCGATCTTCGACGTGCAGACCAACGTCCCGCTCATCCACCAGGTCGTGACCGCCCAGCTCGCCGCCGCGCGCCAGGGCACCCACTCGACCAAGGGTCGTGGTGAGGTCTCGGGTGCCGGCCGCAAGCCGTTCAAGCAGAAGGGAACCGGTCGTAGCCGTCAGGGCTCGATCCGCGCCCCCGAGCACACCGGCGGTGGCGTCGTCCACGGACCGACCCCGCGCGACTACTCGCAGCGCACGCCCAAGAAGATGATCGCCGCCGCCCTGCTCGGCGTGCTGTCCGACCGGGCGCGCGGCGAGCGCATCCACGTCGTGGAGTCCTTCGGCGTCGACGCCCCGTCCACCCGGGCCGCGGCCGAGGTGCTCGCCTCGCTCGGCGCCACCAAGAACGTGCTCGTCGTGCTCGACCGTGCCGACGAGAACGGCGCCCTGAGCGTTCGCAACCTCGCCAACGTGCACGTGCTGTACGCCGACCAGCTCAACGCCTACGACGTGGTCGTCTCCGACGACGTCGTCTTCACGAAGGCTGCGTTCGACGCGTTCGTCTCGAGCAAGGCCCCGGCCGGCTCGACCACCGCTGCTGATGAGGAGGCTGCCAAGTGAGCGGCTACAACAAGGACCCCCGCGACATCATCATCGCGCCGGTCGTGAGCGAGAAGAGCTACGGGCTCATCGACGAGGGCAAGTACACCTTCGTGGTCGACCCCCGCGCGAACAAGACCGAGATCAAGCTGGCGGTCGAGAAGATCTTCGGCGTCAAGGTCGCCTCGGTGAACACGATCAACCGCGTCGGCAAGACCCGCCGCACCCGGTTCGGCATCGGCAAGCGCAAGGACACCAAGCGCGCCATCGTCACGCTCAAGTCCGGCTCGATCGACATCTTCACGGCTGTCGGCTAAGGACCAGGGAAGAGAAACATGTCCATTCGCAAGTACAAGCCGACGACCCCGGGTCGTCGCGGCTCGTCGGTCGCCGATTTCGCGGAGATCACCCGTTCGACGCCGGAGAAGTCGCTCGTCAAGCCGCTGCCCAAGTCGGGCGGACGCAACAACACCGGTCGCATCACGACCCGCCACATCGGTGGCGGCCACAAGCGTCAGTACCGCGTCATCGACTTCCGTCGCAACGACAAGGACGGCGTCAACGCCAAGGTCGCGCACATCGAGTACGACCCGAACCGCACCGCGCGCATCGCGCTGCTGCACTACATCGACGGCACCAAGCGCTACATCCTCGCTCCCGAGAAGCTCAAGCAGGGCGACATCGTCGAGAACGGCGCCGGCGCCGACATCAAGGTGGGCAACAACCTGCCGCTGAAGAACATCCCGGTCGGTACCGTCATCCACGCGATCGAGCTCAAGCCCGGCGGAGGCGCCAAGCTCGCCCGCTCGGCCGGTTCGTCGGTGCGGCTCGTCGCCAAGGACGGCCCCTACGCCCAGCTGCGTCTGCCCTCGGGCGAGATCCGCAACGTCGATCTGCGCTGCCGCGCCACGATCGGCGAGGTCGGCAACGCCGAGCAGTCGAACATCAACTGGGGCAAGGCCGGCCGCAAGCGCTGGAAGGGCGTCCGCCCGACCGTCCGCGGTGTCGCGATGAACCCGATCGACCACCCGCACGGTGGTGGTGAGGGCAAGACCTCCGGTGGTCGCCACCCGGTCAGCCCGTGGGGTCAGCCCGAGGGCCGTACCCGTCGCCCCAACAAGGAAAGCGACAAGCTCATCGTCCGTCGTCGCACCGTCGGCAAGAAGCGCAAGTAGAGGTAGTAGAAGATGCCGCGCAGTCTCAAGAAGGGGCCCTTCGTCGACGAGCACCTGTTCCGCAAGGTCCAGGCTCAGAACGAGGCGGGTTCGAAGAACGTCATCAAGACGTGGTCGCGTCGCTCGATGATCGTGCCGGCCATGCTGGGCCACACGATCGCCGTGCACGACGGTCGCAAGCACATCCCGGTCTTCGTGACCGAGACCATGGTGGGTCACAAGCTCGGCGAGTTCGCGCCGACGCGCACCTTCCGTGGACACGAGAAGGACGACAAGAAGGGTCGTCGCCGCTAAGGCGATGCGAGGAGGAAGAGAAATGGTGGAGTCGATCGCCCGCGTGCGACACATCCGCGTGACGCCTCAGAAGGCCCGTCGCGTCGTGGACCTCATCCGCGGCAAGCAGGCTCAGGAGGCGCTCGCCATCCTGAAGTTCGCGCCGCAGGGTGCAAGCGAGCCCGTGTACAAGCTGGTGGCGTCCGCGATCGCGAACGCCCGTGTGAAGGCGGATGCGTCGAACACGTTCCTGGACGAGTCCGATCTGGTCGTCGCCCGCGCATTCGTGGATGAGGGAACGACGCTCAAGCGGTTCCAGCCGCGGGCCCAGGGCCGCGCGTTCCGCATCAACAAGCGCACCAGCCACATCACCGTCGTGCTCGCCACGCCGGACGAGCTGGTCACCGGCGCTTCCGCTGCGAAGAAGGCAGGTAAGTAATGGGCCAGAAGGTCAACCCCTACGGCTTCCGTCTGGGCATCACCACCGACCACACGTCGCGCTGGTTCTCGGACTCGACCAAGGCCGGTCAGCGCTACGCCGACTTCGTGGCCGAGGACGTCAGGATCCGCGAGATGCTGAAGACGAAGCTCGACCGCGCAGGCGTGGCGAAGATCGAGATCGAGCGCACCCGTGACCGCGTCCGCGTGGACATCCACACGGCACGCCCCGGCATCGTCATCGGCCGCCGCGGAGCCGAGGCCGAGCGCATCCGCTCCGACCTCGAGAAGCTCACCGGCAAGCAGATCCAGCTCAACATCCTCGAGGTCAAGAACCCCGAGGCCGAGGCGCAGCTCGTCGCCCAGGGCATCGCGGAGCAGCTCAGCGCACGCGTCGCGTTCCGTCGCGCCATGCGCAAGGGCCTTCAGGGTGCGCAGCGCGCCGGCGCCAAGGGCGTGCGGATCCAGGTCTCCGGCCGTCTCGGCGGTGCGGAGATGAGCCGCTCGGAGTTCTACCGCGAGGGCCGTGTGCCGCTGCACACGCTCCGCGCGAACATCGACTACGGCTTCTACGAGGCCAAGACCACCTTCGGCCGCATCGGCGTGAAGGTCTGGATCTACAAGGGCGACATCACCAACAAGGAACTCGCTCGCGAGCAGGCGGCCCAGAAGTCGTCGCGCCCCGAGCGTCGTGACGGCGCGCGTCGTGGCCCCCGGGCCGAGGCCGCCGCAGGAGTCGAGGCGTAACCATGCTCATCCCCCGTAAGGTCAAGCACCGCAAGCAGCACCACCCGGGTCGTTCCGGGCAGGCCACCGGCGGCACGAAGGTCACCTTCGGCGAGTGGGGCATCCAGGCCCTCACCCCCGCCTACGTGACCAACCGTCAGATCGAGTCGGCGCGTATCGCGATGACCCGTCACATCAAGCGTGGCGGCAAGGTGTGGATCAACATCTACCCCGACCGTCCGCTCACCAAGAAGCCCGCCGAGACCCGCATGGGTTCGGGTAAGGGCTCGCCGGAGTGGTGGGTCGCGAACGTCAAGCCGGGCCGCGTGCTGTTCGAGGTCTCGGGCGTCTCGGAGGAGCTCGCCCGTGGCGCGCTCACCCGCGCCATCCACAAGCTGCCGCTCAAGGCACGCATCATCAAGCGCGAGGAGGGAGACGCGTAATGGCCGTCGGATCCAAGGAGCTCGCGCCCGCCGAGCTCGACACCTTCGAGGACGAGCGTCTCGTCGACGAGCTGAAGAAGGCCAAGGAGGAGCTGTTCAACCTGCGCTTCCAGGCCGCCACCGGCCAGCTCGAGAGCCACGGTCGCCTGCGCGCCGTGAAGCGCGACATCGCCCGTATCTACACCGTCATCCGTGAGCGCGAGCTCGGCATCCGGGCCACCCCGGCGCCGGTCGAGGTTCCCGCGAAGGCGACCAAGAAGTCCACCAAGAAGGCGGATGCCGCAGAGGCCGCCGCCGACGACACCGCTGAGGAGGCGAACAAGTAATGGCTGACACCAAGAAGGCCGCCGCGAAGCCGGCTGCAGGCGCTGAGCCGACTGCTGGCCGTTCCGGCCACGAATCCGCCGCCCACGACGTCAAGGACGCCGACGCCCGCGGGTACCGCAAGGTGCGTCGCGGCTACGTGACGAGCGACAAGATGGACAAGACCATCGTCGTCGAGGTCGAGGACCGCGTGAAGCACCCGCTGTACGGCAAGGTCATCCGCACCAGCTCGAAGATCAAGGCCCACGACGAGCAGAACACCGCCGGCATCGGCGACCTCGTCGTCATCTCGGAGACCCGTCCGCTCTCGGCGACGAAGCGCTGGCGTCTCGTCGAGATCGTGGAGAAGGCGAAGTAACCCATGATCCAGCAGGAATCCCGCCTCAAGGTCGCCGACAACACCGGCGCCAAGGAGCTGCTCACCATCCGCGTGCTCGGCGGCTCCGGCCGTCGCTACGCGGGCCTCGGTGACGTCATCGTGGCCACCGTCAAGGATGCGATCCCCGGCGGCAACGTCAAGAAGGGCGACGTCGTCAAGGCGGTCGTGGTCCGCACCAAGAAGCAGACGCGCCGTCCCGACGGTTCGTACATCAAGTTCGACGAGAACGCCGCCGTCATCCTGAAGAACGATGGGGACCCTCGTGGCACCCGCATCTTCGGGCCGGTCGGCCGTGAGCTTCGTGACAAGAAGTTCATGAAGATCATCTCGCTGGCCCCGGAGGTCATTTAGTCATGGCAAAGATCAAGAAGGGCGACCTGGTCCAGGTGATCAGCGGTCCCTCGCAGGCGCGCGGCGGAGACCGCGGCAAGCAGGGTCGCGTCATCGAGGTGCTCGTCGACCAGAACCGCGTCGTGGTGGAGGGCGTCAACTACGTCACCAAGCACGTGCGCGTGGGTCAGACCCAGCGCGGCACCAAAACCGGTGGCATCGAGACGCACGAGGCGCCCATCCACATCTCGAATGTGGCGGTCGTCGACCCGAAGACCAAGAAGCCGACCCGCGTCGGTCACCGCGAGGAGACCGTCGAGAAGGATGGCGTGAAGAAGACCGTTCGCGTGCGCTACGCGAAGAAGTCCGGAGAGAAGCTGTAATGGCGAACGCGACTGCCGCGCAGACTGGTCGGAACCAGCCGCGCCTCAAGCAGAAGTACCGCGAGGAGATCACGAAGACCCTCACCGAGCAGTTCGGGTACCAGAACCCGATGCAGGTGCCGGGCCTCGTGAAGATCGTCGTCAACACCGGTGTCGGCGAGGCCGCTCGCGACTCCAAGGTGATCGACGGCGCCATCAAGGACCTCACCCTCATCACCGGTCAGAAGCCGCAGGTCACCAAGGCCCGCAAGTCGATCGCGCAGTTCAAGCTGCGCGAGGGCATGCCGATCGGTGCGCACGTCACCCTCCGCGGCGACCGCGCGTGGGAGTTCCTCGACCGTCTGCTGTCGCTCGCGCTGCCGCGCATCCGCGACTTCCGTGGTCTGAACCCCAACCAGTTCGACGGCAACGGCAACTACACCTTCGGTGTGCAGGAGCAGTCGATCTTCCACGAGATCAACCAGGACCAGATCGACCGCGTCCGCGGCTTCGACATCACGGTCGTGACCACCGCCAAGACGGACGACGAGGGCCGGGCTCTGCTCCGCGCCTTCGGGTTCCCGTTCAAGGCGGAGTAAGCCCGCATCCGCGGGGACATCAACCAGGTCGACATCCGGTCCGTGCTCTTGAGGAGCTAGCGGATGCCGAAACCGATTGAGATAAGGAAAACCAAGAAATGACGATGACAGATCCGGTCGCAGACATGCTGACCCGTCTGCGCAACGCGAACCGGGCGTACCACGACTCGGTCTCGCTCCCGAGCAGCAAGCTCAAGACCCACATCGCCGAGATCCTCAAGCGCGAGGGCTACATCGCCTCGTGGAAGGTCGAGGATGCCCGCGTCGGTCAGACGCTCACGATCGACCTGAAGTACGGGCCGAACCGCGAGCGCTCGATCGCCGGCATCAAGCGCGTCTCGAAGCCGGGTCTGCGCGTCTACGCACGCTCCACGGAGATCCCCACGGTTCTCGGCGGACTCGGCGTTGCCATCCTGTCCACCTCCTCGGGCCTCCTCACGGACCGCGAGGCGAGCAAGAAGGGCGTCGGCGGGGAAGTCCTCGCCTACGTGTGGTGAGCTGAGATGTCTCGAATCGGACGCCTTCCCATCGACGTCCCGTCGAACGTCACCGTGACGATCGAAGGCCAGAACGTCGCCGTCAAGGGCCCCAAGGGCGAGCTGTCGCTCACCGTGGCGAGCCCCATCGAGGTCAAGCTCGAGGACGCCCAGGTGCTCGTCACCCGTCCCGACGACGAGCGCGAGTCGCGCTCGCTGCACGGCCTCACCCGCACCCTGATCGCGAACCAGATCATCGGCGTGACCGAGGGCTACTCCAAGAGCCTCGAGGTCGTCGGCACCGGTTACCGCGTGGCAGCGAAGGGCAGCTCGGTCGAGTTCGCCCTCGGCTTCTCGCACTCCATCACCGTCGACCCGCCCGCCGGCATCACCTTCGAGGTCGAGGGCAACAACAAGCTCCACGTCCGCGGCATCGACAAGCAGGCCGTGGGCGAGGTGGCCGCCATCATCCGCAAGCTGCGCAAGCCCGAGCCCTACAAGGGCAAGGGTGTGCGCTACGCGGGCGAGGTCGTCCGCCGCAAGGCCGGAAAGGCTGGTAAGTGATCATGGCTGGCATCAGCAAGTCGGCGCAGCGCAACCGTCGTCACGCGCGCCTGCGCAAGCGCATCGTCGGCACGGCCGAGCGTCCGCGCCTCGTCGTCACCCGTTCGGCCCGCCACGTCTTCGTGCAGGTCGTCGACGACGCCAAGGGCCACACCGTGGCCTTCGCATCCACGCTCGAAGCGGACCTGCGCACCTTCGACGGTGACAAGACCGCGAAGGCGAAGAAGGTCGGCGAGCTCGTCGCCGAGCGCGCCAAGAAGGCGGGCATCGACGCGGTCGTGTTCGACCGCGGCGGCAACAAGTACGCCGGACGTGTCGCGGCCATCGCCGAGGGCGCCCGCGAGGGAGGGCTGGAGCTGTGAGCGACGAAACCCAGAACAAGGAGAACCAGGACGTGCAGTCCGAGGAGATCACCGAGGGTCAGGTCGTGGAGACCGCCGCGGGCACGCAGTCGCAGGGTGAGCCCCGCGAGCAGCGTCGCGGCAGCCGCGAGCGCAACCCGCGCAACGACCGCGGCTCCCGTAACCGCGAGGAGAGCCAGTTCCTCGAGCGCGTCGTGACCATCAACCGCGTGTCGAAGGTCGTCAAGGGCGGCCGCCGCTTCAGCTTCACGGCGCTCGTCGTCGTCGGTGACGGCAACGGCATGGTCGGTGTCGGTTACGGCAAGGCGCGCGAGGTGCCGCTGGCGATCTCGAAGGGCGTCGAGGAGGCGAAGAAGAACTTCTTCCGCGTGCCCCGCGTCGCCGCGACCATCCCGCACCCCGTGCAGGGTGAGGCCGCTGCGGGTGTGGTGCTGCTGCGCCCCGCCGCCGCCGGTACCGGCGTCATCGCCGGTGGCCCGGTGCGCGCGGTGCTCGAGTGCGCCGGCATCCACGACGTGCTGTCGAAGTCGCTCGGCTCGTCGAACACGATCAACATCGTCCACGCGACGGTCGAGGCCCTCAAGCAGCTCGAGGAGCCCCGTGCCGTCGCCGCCCGCCGCGGCCTCGAGTTCGAGGACGTCGCCCCGGAGCGCCTGATCCGCGCCGAGGACGAGGCACGGCAGGCCGCTACCGCGAAGGTTGGTGCCTGATGGCCGCCCGTCTCAAGGTGACCCAGATCAAGTCCGTTATCAGCGAGAAGCAGAACCAGCGCGACACCCTGCGCAGCCTGGGCCTCAAGCGCATCGGCGATGTCGTCGTGCGTGAGGACACCCCGGCGAACCGTGGGTACGTGCGCACGGTTGCTCACCTCGTGAAGGTCGAGGAGATTGACTAATGGCTGACGAGAAGAAGCCGGCCGAGAAGAAGGCCACGGCTCCGAAGGCTGCCGCCGACAAGGCGACGGTCGAGAAGAAGGCTCCCGCCAAGGCGGCGGCCCCCAAGGCCGCCGACAAGGCACCCGCTGCCGAGAAGAAGGCGCCGGCCAAGTCCGCCGCCGCGAAGCCCGCCTCGAAGGCTGCCGACAAGCCGGCTGCCGAGAAGAAGGCCCCCGCGAAGGCTGCTGCCCCCAAGGCTGCTTCCGCCGCGAAGGCCGACGACGCGGTTGCCGAGAAGAAGGCGCCCGCGGCCAAGAAGCCGGCCGCCAAGAAGTCGGCCGCCAAGAAGTCGGCCGACGTCGCGTCGCGCCCGCAGGTGCTCAAGGCCCACCACCTCCGCCCCGCCGAGGGTGCGAAGAAGGCCAAGACCCGCGTCGGACGCGGTGAGGGCTCCAAGGGCAAGACCGCCGGTCGCGGCACCAAGGGCACGAAGGCCCGCTACCAGGTGCGCGTCGGACTCGAGGGCGGCAACCTGAACCAGGTCATGCGCGCTCCGAAGCTCCGCGGATTCAAGAACCCGTTCCGGGTCGAGTACCAGGTCGTGAACCTGGATCGCCTGGCCGAGCTCTACCCGAAGGGGGGCGACGTCACCATCGGTGACCTGGTCGCCAAGGGCGCTGTTCGCAAGAACGAAAAGGTCAAGGTTCTCGGCACGGGCGAGATTACGGTTAAGCTGAACGTCGCGGTCGACAAGGTCTCGAGCTCTGCGGAGCAGAAGATCGTCGCCGCCGGCGGCTCCGTCAAGTAGCCATCGGGAAGGTGGCCCCACCCGGGGCCACCTCCTCGCCGCACCAACCCGTGTGCGGCGTGCTTCACAATCTCACCCGGGAGGCGTCGTGTTCAGAGCCGTCGCGCGGATCTTCCGCACGCCGGACCTCCGCCGCAAGATCGCGTTCACGCTGGGCATCATCGCCCTGTTCCGGCTCGGGTCGTTCGTACCCGCGCCCTTCGTCGACTTCGGCAACGTCCAGCTGTGTCTCGCGGGCAACGCGAACGCCGGAGGTCTGTACGACCTCGTCAACCTGTTCTCGGGCGGCGCGCTGCTGCAGCTCTCGATCTTCGCGCTCGGCATCATGCCGTACATCACCGCGTCGATCATCGTGCAGTTGCTGCGCGTGGTCATCCCCCACTTCGACACCCTCTACAAGGAGGGTCAGGCGGGTCAGGCCAAGCTCACGCAGTACACGCGCTACCTGACGATCGCGCTCGGCGTCCTGCAGTCGACGACGCTCATCACCGTCGCCCGATCAGGTGCGCTCTTCGGCTCGAGCGGCGTCGCCGAGTGCTCGCAGCTCATCGTCGCGGGCGGCGACACCTGGTACGGCATCCTGCTCATGGTCGTGACCATGACCGCGGGTACCGGCGTCATCATGTGGATGGGTGAGCTCATCACCGAGCGCGGCGTCGGCAACGGCATGTCGCTGCTGATCTTCACCTCGATCGTGGCGACCTTCCCGAACGCTCTCGGTCAGATCGCCGCGCAGCACAACATCGAGACGCTGTTGATGGTGATCGTGATCGGCCTGGGCATCGTGCTCGCGGTCGTCTTCGTCGAGCAATCGCAAAGACGTGTCCCCGTGCAGTACGCCAAGCGGATGGTCGGTCGCCGCACCTACGGCGGCAACAGCACGTACATCCCGATCAAGGTCAACATGGCGGGCGTCATCCCGGTCATCTTCGCCTCGTCGCTGCTGTACCTGCCGGCGCTCATCGCCCAGTTCAACCAGCCCAAGCAGGGCGAGACCATGCAGCCGTGGGTGCAGTGGATCTCCACGTACCTCACGCGCGGTGACCACCCGCTCTACATGGCGCTGTACTTCCTGCTCATCGTCGGGTTCACCTACTTCTACGTCGCGATCACCTTCAACCCGGATGAGGTCGCCGACAACATGAAGAAGTACGGCGGGTTCATCCCCGGCATCCGTGCCGGCCGGCCGACCGCCGAGTACCTCGACTACGTGCTCACCCGCGTGACGCTGCCCGGTTCGCTCTACCTCGGCATCGTCGCGCTCGTACCGCTGATCGCGCTCGTACTCGTCGGAGCGAACCAGAACTTCCCGTTCGGCGGCACCTCGCTGCTCATCATGGTGGGGGTCGGCCTCGAGACGGTGAAGCAGATCGACTCCCAGTTGCAGCAGCGCCACTACGAGGGTCTGCTGCGATGACCGTCCGGCTGCTCATCGTCGGCCCGCCGGGGGCGGGCAAGGGAACCCAGGCGGCGCGCATCGCCGAGCACTTCGGCATCCCCACGATCTCGACGGGCGACATCTTCCGTGCCAACATCGCGAACGAGACCGAGCTCGGCAAGCGCGTCAAGCAGATCGTCGACGCGGGCGACTACGTTCCCGACTCGCTCACGAACGAGCTCGTGAGCGACCGCCTCGCGGAGGCGGATGCCACCACCGGTTTCCTGCTCGACGGGTACCCGCGCACCCCCGATCAGGTGCGCTTCCTCGATGAGCTCCTGGGCGCCCGCGGACACAAGCTCGACGCTGTGCTGCGGCTCAAGGCCGATCAGGACGAGATCGTGCGGCGCCTCACGAAGCGCGCCGTCGAGCAGGGGCGCGCCGACGACTCCGAGGAGGCCATCCGGCACCGCCAGGAGGTCTACCGGCGCGAGACCGCACCCGTGCTCGAGATGTTCCGTGACAAGGGCTTACTCATCGAGGTCGACGGACTCGGCACCGTCGACGAGGTGACGGAGCGCATCTGGGCGGCGTTCTCCGACGCCGGCATCGGCGCCGTCGAGACACCCGCCTGACGGAACGCTCCTGAGGCGCTGCGGCGTCAGTCGTCGATGAGGCGCGTGAGCTCGGTCACGAGCGAGGGCACGTCGCTTGCGCGCGCGACCAGACCGCGCACGTTCTCGCGATCGGAGAACACCTCGACGAGCTGATCGAAGACCTCCTGGAACGAGGCCCGGCCCGACTCGCTGAAGGCGATGAAGGCGATCACCTCGACCCGCGCATCCCCCCACGGCATCGAGGTGGCGTTGAGCACGAGCGCGATGGCGGTGCGCTCGGCCGTCATGGCCATGGCATGCGGCATCGCGAGCCCGTCGGTGAATGCCGTCGACGACAGCCGCTCGCGCTCGATCGCGCCCGTGACATAGGCCTCGTCGATCACACCCGCCTCGACCATCCGAGCGCCGAGCGTGCGGATCATGCTCTCCTCGTCGGGGGCGTACAGCTCTCGGAAGAACAGGCGCTCGTCGAAGTAGGAGGCGAGCCGCTCCGCGAGACGCGCGCGGCGGCGCCCGCGGCGCACGCGCGCGATCGCCGTGTGGACGAGCTGCGCATCCGCCTCACCGAGGAACGGGTGCACGACGATGACGCGATCGCTCGGTGCCGGCGGCTCGATGACCGAGATGACGAGATCGCCCGGCAGGGCGTCCCAGTCGACGTCGCTGCGGGTGTCGAGCTGCTCGATGCGCAACTCGGCGCCCACCGAGGCCTCGACCCTCCGCAGCAGCTCGAGATGCAGGCGGTGATAGGCCGGTGCGACGATCGTCGCGGTGACCGCCTGTTCGGTCTGCCGCTGCTCCTCGAGCCGGGCGCCGAGGTGCATCGCGAGATAGGCGATCTCGTCCTCGGGCACCACGATGCCCGAGTCGAGCTGCAGTTCGCGCGCCAGGTAGACGGCGAGCTCGTAGATCATCGGGTAGCCGGCCTTGATGGAGCGCGTGAGCGGGTTGCGTGAGAACGAGCCCTCCTGCGCACGCCGCTGCAGCTGCCGGATGTGCATGGCTAGCCGCATGAGGAAGTCGCCGTCGCCCTCGAGATCGACGAGGTATTCGCGGGCCGCCTTGTCGACGATCGCCCGCACCCCGGCGAGCTCCTCGTCGTCGAGCGGCGGGGGCATGGCGTCGGCGGGCGCGACGGCGACACGCGTGCCGAGCAGGAATCCGAGGTAGTCGAGGTCTCCGGGCGCGAGCCGCACGTCGAAATGCGAGCGGACGAGCTCGTCGATGAGCGCCGCGAAGACGCGCTCGTCGCCTCCCGTGCGGTCGGGCAGCGTGTGCCGGGCCTGCGTGCGGTCCACAGCGATCGCGAGGTGCAGCAGCACCGTGCCGAGGCCGTAGTCATTGATCTCGTAGCCGTCGGCCACGAGCCGCGCGATGAGGGCCGTCTTGAAAGCCGAGAGGTCGCCCGCCGCGAACCAGCTCTCGATGCGGTCGACCTCGCGCATGCCGCGCGTCGCCTCGTCGCGGAAGAGCGCGCCGATGAGTCGGCGCCTCGCCGACTCGGCGCCCTCGAGCTGCACGTGCTCGCGCGTGCGAACGATCGTGAGGCCCACGGCGCCGGCACGCGACCGCGCCCGCGCAAGATCGGATTCGAGGGTCGAGTCGCTCACATGCAGGCGCTCGGCCAGCTCGTAGACGTCGACGCCCACGGAACCCGGGGCGGCATCCAGGAGCGCACGCAGGATCGCCGACACCCGCGCCGCGGGCGTGACGACGTCGTCATCCGGCTCCTCCCGCAGCCGCCGTGCCCACTCGGCGCGGTCGAGCCGATACCCGGATGGACCCGAGTCGATCAGCGGAGTGGCGCCTGCGGCGTTCAACGCCGCGACGTACCCTCGGATGCTGCGGTCGGTCACTCCGAGGCGTGCCGAGAGATCGGCCGCGGTCACCCAGCCGCCGTGCTGGGCGAGCGCATCCGTGAGCTGCTCGTGCCGATCGACCACGCGACTCTCCCTTGACGCCGTAGGGGCGCTCCTTCGAAGCCGAACGGCTCCAGTCAAGCAAAGACGCGGATGCCGCGTGCCGCTTCCGCGGTAATTTCCGGGGGAGCGGAAGCCGCCGGGCTGGCCCCCGACCGCGCGATGGGGGCACACTGGCCTCGCCCGCCGGGAGAGGGAACCGGCGGGCCCCGAACGGAACCGGGGAGGAAACGCCGCGGGCGACGCGGCGTTCGAGGCGCGGAGGGCTTCATGCGGGTGCTCATCGTGTGCGGTGCAGGGGCATCCAGCACCTTCCTCGCGCAGCGCCTCCGTCGAGCCGCGGCCGCGCGTGGGATCGCGTTGACGCCCGTGCCGAGCTCGGCCACGGCGGCCCCCGAACTCATGCCGGCATCCGATGTGGTGATCGCGGGAGCCCATCTGGGTGCGGAGATCGCGGCACTCGGAGCGGCGGCGGCCGCATCCGACGTGCCGTTCGTGGTGATCGCCGACGCGGCGCGGGAGGATGGCGAGACACTCCTCGACACGACCCTGGCGGCCTTCGCCGTCGACCACGGAAGGACCTCCTGATGGAACGCACGGTCACGATCGCCTCCGGACACGGACTCCACGCACGCCCCGCCAAGCTCTTCACACAGGCCGTCGCGGCATCCGGCCATCAGGTCACGATCGCGCGCCCGGGCGGCAAGGCCGTCAACGCGGCGAGCATCCTCGGGATCATCGCGGCCGGGTTCGAGAACGGCGACGAGGTCGTGCTGACCGTCGAGGGTGAGGAGGCCGAGCGCGTGCTCGACGAGCTCGCCCGCTTCCTCACGACCGACCATGACGAGGCCGCCGGATGATCGAGGTGCGTGAGCTGCGCGGCGTCGGCATCGGAACGGGTGTCGTCGTCGGGCCCGTGCTGCACGCCGCACGGCGGGCGGTCGCGACCCCTGCGGACACCCCGAGCACGATCGGCGCGGATGCCGAAGTCGCCCGCGCCCGCGAAGCCCTGGGCTCGGTATCGGGCCAGTTGCGAGAGCGCGCGGCGAAGGCGGATGAGGCCACCCGCGACGTGCTCGAGGCGCAGGCGCTCATGACCGATGACCCCGCCCTGCTCGACAGCGTCACCGCGAAGCTCGAGTCGGGCATCACGGCCGAGAAGGCGGTGACCGACGCCTTCGCCGAGTTCGCCGCGATGCTCGCGGAGGCGGGCGAGTACTTCGCGGAGCGCGCCGCCGACCTGCACGACCTCGCCGACCGCACGGTCGCCGTGCTGCAGGGGCGCTCCACCGAGCTCGTCGTCGACCCCGGCCACCCCTATGTGCTGGTGGCGCGCGACCTCGCGCCCGCCGACACCGCCGTGCTCGACCTCGAGCGGGTGCTCGCCTTCGTCACGAGCGAGGGCGGCCCGACCTCGCACACGGCGATCCTCGCCCGCCAGCGCGGGATCGTGGCGATCGTCGGGGCTGCGGGCGTCGAATCGCTGCCCGATGGCACCCAGGTGATCGTCGACGCCGAGCGCGGCCGGGTCTCGGCCGACCCGGATGCCGCCGAGCTCGCCGACGCCGAGGCGCGGATCGCCGCACGGCTGGCCGCCGCCGACGCTCCCGCCGGACCCGGGGCGCTCGCCGACGGCACGCCCGTCAAGCTGCTCGCCAACCTCGGCAAGCCGGGGGAGGCCGCCGAAGCCGTCGAACTCGGGGCCGAGGGTGTGGGACTGTTCCGCACCGAGTTCCTCTTCCTCGACGACGATGCCACCGCTCCCACCGTCGAGAGCCAGCAGGAGAGCTACCGCGAGGTGCTCGCCGCCTTCCCGGGCAAGCGCGTCGTCGTGCGCCTGCTCGACGCGGGCGCCGACAAGCCGCTCGCCTTCCTCTCGCCCGGCGAGGAGGAGAACCCGGCCCTCGGTCGACGCGGGCTGCGCGCTCTGCGTGCTGCCGATTCCGTGCTGCGCGACCAGCTGACGGCTCTCGCGCAGGCCGAGGCCGAGACCGAGGCGGAGCTCTGGGTCATGGCGCCCATGGTCGCGACCGTCGAGGAGACCGCGTTCATCACGCGCGCGATCCACGACGCCGGCATCCGCACTGCCGGCGTCATGGTCGAGATCCCCTCGGTCGCGCTCATCGCCGACCGGGTGCTCGCGCGCACCGACTTCGCCTCCATCGGCACGAACGACCTCACGCAGTACACCATGGCCGCGGATCGCCAGCTCGGCTCCGTCGCGGCGCTGCAGGACCCGTGGCACCCCGCGGTGCTGCAGCTCGTCAAGTCGGTCGGCGCCGCGGGTGCGGCCTCCGGCAAACCGGTCGGCGTGTGCGGCGAAGCCGCCGCCGACCCTCTTCTCGCCGTCGTGCTGGCAGGTCTCGGAGTCACGAGCCTGTCGATGTCGCCGACGGCCCTCGCAGATGTCCGCGTATCCCTCGCGCGGTACACCCTCGACGACGCAGCCGCGATCGCCGAGGCAGCCCTGGCGGCCGATGAGGCCGCCGATGCCCGAGAGGCGGCCCGGGCGGCCGCCGACACCATCACCGCCGGGCGCTAGTCCGGCATCCGAGCCAGGAGGCACAACCATGACGACGACGTCAGCACCGACGGCGACAGCGCGGGGCGGGGGAGCCCGCGTCGCCGTCCAGAGATTCGGCACCTTCCTCTCCGGCATGATCATGCCCAACATCGCGGCGTTCATCGCCTGGGGTCTCGTGACCGCGATGTTCATCCCCGACGGATGGCTCGGCAGCAACAGCCCCGTCGAGGCGTGGCGGTGGGCCGACTCCGCCATCCTCGGTGGTGGCGAGACGCCGGACGGCAACGTGTGGGAGGGCCTCGTCAGCCCGATGATCCGCTTCCTGCTGCCGCTGCTCATCGCGTACACCGGTGGCCGGATGGTCTACGGGGTGCGCGGTGGCGTGATCGGCTCCGTCGTGACGATGGGCATCATCATCGGCGCCTGGGACACCCCGATGTTCCTCGGTGCCATGATCTGCGGCCCGCTCGCGGCGTGGATCCTCAAGCAGGTCGAGAAGCTCTGGACCGGCAAGATCAAGGCGGGCTTCGAGATGCTCGTCGACAACTTCTCCTCCGGCATCCTCGGATTCCTGCTCGCACTCGCGGCGTTCTTCTGGCTCTCGCCGGTCATCAAGTGGATCGTCGACGCGCTCGGCACCGGGGTGCAGTGGCTCATCGACACGGGCCTCATCCCGCTCGCGTCGATCATCGTGGAGCCGGCGAAGGTGCTGTTCCTCAACAACGCCATCAACCACGGCGTGCTGACGCCGCTCGGCACCGAGCAGTCTGCCGACGTCGGCAAGAGCCTGCTGTTCCTCGTCGAGGCCAACCCCGGCCCCGGCGCGGGCCTGCTGCTCGCGCTCACGATCTTCGGTGTGGGCGCTGCGCGTGCCACCGCTCCCGGCGCGTTCGTGATCCAGTTCCTCGGCGGCATCCACGAGGTCTACTTCCCCTACGTGCTCGCCAAGCCCCTGCTCATCGTGGCGATGATCGGCGGCGGCGCGACGGGCGTGCTCACGAACGTCATCTTCAACTCGGGGCTGCGGGCACCCGCGTCCCCGGGGTCGATCTTCGCGGTCATCATCTCGACAGCACCCGACAGCTACCTCGGCGTCATCCTCTCGGTGGTGTTCGCCGCGGCGGTGACCTTCCTGATTGCGATGCCGATCCTGCTCGCGAGCCGCAAGCGGGACCTCGCGTCGGAATCGGAGGCGGATGCGCGTCTCGCGGCATCCGTCGCCCAGACCACGGCCAACAAGGGCAAGGAGAGCTCGGTGCTGTCGGGCCTCGCGGCGAGCGTCGCCTCGGGCGAGGTGGCCACCAAGACGATCGAGAAGGTCGTGTTCGCGTGCGATGCCGGCATGGGCTCGAGTGCGATGGGCGCCTCGGTGCTGCGCAACAAGTTCAAGAAGGCGGGGGTCGCGGCCGATGTCTCCAACGCCGCCATCGCGAACCTCACGGGGGACGAGGACCTCATCATCACCCAGAACGAGTTGACGGAGCGCGCACGGAAGGCCTCGCCGAACGCGGTGCACGTCTCGGTCGACAACTTCATGAACTCGCCGAAGTACGACGAGGTCGTGGAACTGGTCAAGCAGCAGCAGAACGGGTCCGCCGAGTAAGGCCCGCGGGGTCCGGCGGCGAGAGAGGAGCACACCATGAGCGACGACATCCTGACAGCGGAGCGCGTGGTGCTCGCCGACCGGACCCCGAGCCGCGAGGAGGCGATCCGCGACGTCGGACGCCTCCTCGTGGACGCCGGCGCGGTGCAGCCCGGTTACGTCGACTCGATGCTCGCCCGCGAGGCGACCGTGTCGACCTCGATGGGCAACTACCTCGCGATCCCGCACGGCACGAACGAGGGCCGGGAGTTCATCGAGCGCACCGCCCTCGCCGTCATCCGCTATCCCTCCGTGATCGACTGGGGCGGTGACGAGGTGCGCTTCGTCGTCGGCATCGCCGGACGCGAGAACGAGCACCTCGAGATCCTCGGACGGATCGCCGTGCTGTTCTCCGACGACGACGACGTGCAGGCGCTGCTGAACGCGCCGGATGCCGAGGCTCTGTTCGCGATCATCTCGGCCGTGAACGAGGAGTAGCCGGTACCCGAACGGGGGATGGCCGGGCGAGCACCCCGGGCCGATAGGGTATGGCTCACCCGTCAACTCCCGAAAGTGACCGCAATGTCGCGTGCCCGCCCTTTCGCCGTCGTCGCTGTGCTCGTCGGCCTCTCCCTCTCGATCGTCGCGACCGGAAGTGCGACCGCGAGCCACTTCCGCGCCAGCGGATCGTGGCTGACCGTGGCGGCCGACGCCGCCACGTGGACGATCGACAGCGCGTGGCATGTGGACGACGCGGATGCCGTGTTCTCGACGACTCCCGGAGCCCTCCTCGAGGTGCAGGTCGTCAGCGACTACGCCGACGACCCCGGATCCGGCCTCGGCGCGGGCGTCTTCATGCAGCTCGGCTCCTTCGACGCCGACCAGTCGAACAAGCTGTTCGACCGCTCCACCGAAGTCATCCAGGGAGATCTCTCGACCCTGCCCGACGGCATCTACGACGTGTACGCCAGCAACTGCTGCCGCGTGGGAGGGGTGGAGAACACGCCGACCGACGACTTCTCGGCCTGGGCGCGCTTCACCAAGTCCGGCGGCGGCTACGACCTTCCGCCGGCGCCGAACGCCCTGACCCTCTACGCGCTCCTGAAGACCTCGGGCGACACCCTCATCGACTTCCGGTCGACCGACCCGGAAGGTGGGCCCGTCGGCTACCAGATGATCACCGACTCCGACTCCCCGTACTACGGAGCGGACCCTCTCCCCTGCTCGACGTTCGTCGGCGGATTGCTCACCGTCGGTCCGACGCACTGCACGGGCCCGGACGTCTACACCGACATCTACCTGAAGGGCACGTTCTGGGCCCTCAAGGTGGTCGCATCCGACGCTGCAGGCAACCAGGTCGCACTCGACAGCCTGCTCCATGTGCTCAATGCGCCCTCGCCGTACATCGACTACGCCGACCCGGTGGGCAACGGCACGGCGCTCGACTTCTGGGTCTATGACGACGAGGGCGAACCGATGGACACCATCACCGTCACCTGCACGTCGACGACGGACCCGACGGATGTGGTGAGCGGAACCGCGGCAGCGAACCCCGTGCGGGTGATCGGTCTCACTCCGGGGTCCGAGTACGAGTGCGATGCCGAGGCCGCCAACGAGGCGGGCTCCGGCTCCACGAGCTACTCCTACTCGACAGGCGCTGTCGTGTTGGATGGCGTCGCGATCGTCACGGATCTCGCGGTCGGCGATAAGCTCGCGGGCACCGAGATGACCCTCTATGGCGCGAACCTGCAGCCGTCGTCGCCCTACACCCTCGTCCAGCACTCCGCGCCCGTGACGCTGTTCTCCGGCACGGCATCCGTCGGCGGGGACTTCTCCTCACCCGTGACGCTCGGCTCCTCCGCTTGCGTCGCCGGCGTGCACACGCTGACCCTGTCCGGTGTCGATTCGACATCCGCCACGGTGACGGACCGTGTCTGGTACGAGCTCGACGCTGACTGCCGTGTCGTGCAGTTCTCACGGCTGGGAGCGGTGACCGCGTCGGTCACCCTCGCGGCGACGGGAGCGGAGGTCCCGCCGTACGCCGTCGCCCTCGGCGTCGGGATGGTGATCGGCGGTGTGGCCCTTGCTGTCGGGATGCGACGACGCCTGGTCCGCGCTGTTCGCTGACCGCGTGGCGCGTCGACCATTAATGCGCTAGGATCGATCTTTGGTGCCTTGTGCCTTCGGGCCGTCTGCACCGATTCAATCACCCGCATGACCGAGCGTCATTGATAGCGACTACGAGGGTATGGCCAAGAAAGACGGCGTCATCGAGATCGAGGGATCTGTCCTCGAGGCTCTGCCGAACGCGATGTTCCGCGTCGAGCTGAGCAACGGGCACAAGGTTCTCGCCCACATTTCGGGCAAGATGCGACAGCACTACATCCGGATCCTTCCCGAGGACCGCGTGATCGTGGAGCTGAGCCCCTACGACCTGACCCGCGGCCGTATCGTCTACCGCTACAAGTGACGTTCGGAAAGTAACGGCCGCCGCCCTGACGGGCGCCGGTACGAGGACAGCGAGAAGGAAACATGAAGGTCAACCCGAGCGTCAAGCCCATCTGCGACCACTGCAAGGTCATCCGCCGCAACGGCCGCGTGATGGTCATCTGCAAGAGCAACCCGCGTCACAAGCAGCGTCAAGGCTGATAGCGAAGGCCATTTCCGGCCTTCGCAGCCTTGACGCCGGGGCCCTCTGGGCCCCGGACACACTGCCAGACCGCGGAGGACCGCGACTCACAACTCAATAACCACGAAGCACCGCCAGAACCTCCCGCATACGGAGGTGACACCTCGGGTCGGAGGCCCGGGCACCGGCGGATGCTCCACACCTCCGAACGACTCCTGAAGGAGAAGCCGCCATGGCACGTATCGCCGGCGTCGACATCCCGCGCGACAAGCGCGTCGAGGTCGCCCTGACGTACATCTACGGCGTGGGCCGCACCCGTGCGCTCACGACCCTCACGGACACCGGGATCTCCGGCGACGTCCGCGTGAAGGATCTGACCGACGACCAGCTCGTCGCCCTTCGCGACTACATCGAAGGCAACTACAAGGTGGAGGGTGACCTGCGCCGCGAGGTGCAGGCCGACATCCGCCGCAAGGTCGAGATCGGCTCGTACGAGGGCCTCCGCCACCGTCGCGGACTGCCCGTCCGCGGTCAGCGCACCAAGACCAACGCACGCACTCGCAAGGGCCCGAAGCGCACCGTGGCCGGCAAGAAGAAGGCAGGTAAGAAGTAATGGCTGCTCCGAAGGCCGCCGCGCGCAAGCCGCGCCGCAAGGAGAAGAAGAACATCGCCGTGGGCCAGGCCCACATCAAGTCGACGTTCAACAACACGATCGTCTCCATCACCGATCCCTCGGGCGCCGTCATCAGCTGGGCCTCCTCGGGCGCTGTGGGCTTCAAGGGCTCGCGCAAGTCGACCCCCTACGCCGCGCAGCTCGCCGCCGAGTCGGCCGCGCGCCAGGCGCAGGAGCACGGCATGAAGAAGGTCGACGTCTTCGTCAAGGGACCGGGCTCCGGTCGTGAGACGGCCATCCGTTCGCTCCAGGCCGCGGGCCTCGAGGTCGGCACGATCAACGATGTGACGCCGCAGGCGCACAACGGCTGCCGCCCGCCGAAGCGCCGCCGCGTCTGACTTCGTCATCCGGATGACCGGGAGCCCCTGCGCTCCGGTCATCCGGATGCGTCGCGTTTTTCGATAACTCAACAAGAACGGCGGCCCAGCCACCCGCCGCATCTGTCGTGGGCGTCATATGGCGGACGCCCTCGCCGAAAGGAAACCACGTGCTCATCGCACAGCGTCCCACCCTCTCCGAAGAGGTCATCTCGGAGTTCCGCTCCGCGTTCGTCATCGAGCCCCTCGAGCCCGGCTTCGGCTACACGCTCGGCAACTCGCTGCGTCGTACGCTGCTGTCGTCCATCCCGGGCGCGGCCGTCACGAGCGTCCGCCTCGACGGCATCCAGCACGAGTTCGACACCATCCCCGGTGTCAAGGAGGACGTCGTCGAGATCGTCCTCAACATCAAGAACCTGGTCGTCTCGAGCGAGCACGACGAGCCCATCACGGCCTACCTGCGCAAGACGGGTGCCGGTGAGGTGACCGCGGCTGACATCTCGGCGCCGGCGGGTGTGGAGATCCACAACCCCGACCTTGTCATCGCGACCCTCAACGACAAGGCCAAGTTCGACCTCGAGCTCACCATCGAGCGTGGCCGCGGCTACGTCTCGGCCACCCAGAACCGCAGCGAGTTCAGCGAGGCCGGCCAGATCCCGGTCGACTCGATCTACTCGCCCGTGCTCAAGGTCACCTACCGCGTCGAGGCCACCCGTGCCGGCGAGCGCACCGACTTCGACCGCCTCGTGGTCGACGTCGAGACCAAGCCGGCGATCTCGCCGCGCGACGCGATCGCATCCGCAGGTCGCACGCTCGTCGAGCTGTTCGGTCTCGCCCGTGAGCTCAACACGGCCGCCGAGGGCATCGAGATCGGGCCCGCCCCGGTCGACGCCGTGCTCTCGACCGAGCTGTCGATGCCGATCGAGGACCTCGACCTGTCGGTCCGTTCCTACAACTGCCTCAAGCGCGAGGGCATCAACACCGTCAGCGAGCTCGTCGCCCTCTCGGAGACGCAGCTCATGAACATCCGCAACTTCGGGCAGAAGTCGGTGGACGAGGTGAAGGACAAGCTCGTCGAGCTCGGCCTCTCGCTCAAGGACAGCGTGCCCGGCTTCGACGGTGCGCACTTCTACGGCGGATACGACGACGAGACCGTCTGAGACCGCTTCCTGACCACAGAACCCGCTGCGTCGCGGTGACCCGCGACGCGCATCCACTGGAGAACCACTGATCATGCCTCAGCCCACCAAGGGTCCCCGTCTCGGCGGCGGTCCGGCGCACGAGCGCCTGCTGCTCGCGAACCTCGCCGCGGCCCTCTTCACCCACAAGAGCATCACGACCACCGAGACGAAGGCGAAGCGCCTGCGCCCCCTGGCCGAGCGCCTCATCACCTTCGCGAAGCGGGGCGACCTGCACGCGCGTCGCCGCGTGCTGTCGGTCATCCACGACAAGACGGTCGTGCACGAGCTCTTCACCGAGATCGCGCCGCTCGTCGCCGAGCGTGAGGGCGGCTACACCCGCATCACCAAGATCGGCAACCGCAAGGGCGACAACGCGCCCATGGCGGTCATCGAGCTCGTGCTCGAGCCGGTCGTGAAGAAGCCGGCCTCGTCGAAGAAGTCGGCCGCCCGCGTCGAGACGCCGAAGGCGGCCCCGGCCGAGGAGACGCCGGTCGAGGAGACCGAGGCTCCCGCCGAGGAGTCGACGGAGGAGACCGAGGCTGCCGCCGAGGAGACCCCCGCCGAGGAGTCGACCGAGGACGCACCCGCCGAGGAGTCCGAGGAGAAGTAGCTCCCCGCATCCGTTCCGCGCCGAGAGGCCCCGCTCACACCGAGAGGGGCCTCTCGGCGTTGTGCGGACGCGTCGTCGGGTGAGCCACCCGCCGTCGGTCGTCTGCGCGCGCGTCGGTGGTCTGCGCGTCTGCCCTCCGCCCATCGCCCACCCCGCCCACCGGAGGGGGTAGCAGTCACGCGGCGGGGGAGGTTGCTCCCGCCGCGGGGGCGCTTCGCCGCCCGGTCGCGCGGCTCCTCCCGCCGGTCGTGCGGTTGCTCCCGCCGCGCCAGGTCAGACCGGCCGGGGGAGCGATTCGTCGGCGACCTCGTCGCGCAGCGGCGGGAGGGCCGCGAGGCGCTGCAGCACCTCGGGGATGGTGGCGGTGAAGATCGTGGCACCCACGTGCCCGAAGTGCACCCGATCGCGGGCGAGCTCGCCGAGATGCGGCTGGATCGCCGTGTACCAGTCGGCCAGCTCGACATTGCGGTACTGCCACGCGAAGGCGGCGAGCTTCTGGTTGACGCCGGGGATCCATCCACGGGGCGCCTGCGCCGTCACGAGCACGAGCTCGCGCTGCGGACCGATGATGTCGCGGATCGCCGCGAGCGTCTCGTCGCCCACCGAGCCGTTGGTGCCGAGCGCGACGATCACGACGGGGCGCAAAGCGCCCGCATCGCGCAATCCGCGCAGGATGTCGGGAGCCGTCGACATCTGGCGTGACACCGTCGCATCGATCTGGATCCCGGGATACGCCGCCTGCAGTTCGGGCACCGCGGCGAGCATCACGGAGTCGCCGACGGCGGTGATCTGGTCGCCGCTCAGCTGTGCGGGAGGTGCCGACGGATCGGATGTCGCATCCGGGGTCGGTGCCGGGCTCGGCGCGGGGGTCTCGCGGATCGCCTGTTCCCCCGCCTGCACCCGCTGCTCGACCTCGCTCGAGTCGGGTTGCAGCACGACCGCCGCCGTCGTACCGGCGACCCCGCCCGCGACGAGCACGACGACGAGCGCGCTCGCGACGGCGGCGAGCCGCGACCGCCGCCACCCGCCTGCCCAGCGCCGCCAGCTCGCCTGGAAGCCATCGCGCCGGATGGGCGTCTCGACGAAACGGAAGCTCAAGGCCGCTGCGCCGAGGGTGACCACCGTCGCGATGCCACCGAGCGCCCACGCGAGGCCGACATCCCGGGTCCACGCGGGGAAGGCGGCGGCCAGCAGCACGAAAACGGGCCAGTGCCAGAGGTAGATGCCGTAGCTGCGCTCGCCCACCCAGCGCATCGGCGCGACGTCGATCGCGCGGGCCAGCGGCGACGCCGGCACGAGGAACGCCGCGATGAGCACGGCGGTGAGCACGGCGACCGCAAGCAGCCCGCCGCGGTAGGTGATGTCCGCGTCGCCCGGCATCACGGCCGTCAGCACGAGCAGCCCTGCGAGAGCCAGCGTTCCCGCGATGCCGAGTCCGCGCCGTGCCGCACGTGGCCACTCGAGCGGCCGGGCCGGCCACCACCGGCTCACGACGGCGAGCAGGGCACCGAGCGTCAGCCCGAAGGCGTGCGTGCCCGTGCCGTAGTAGACCGAGGTCGGTGACCCGGGCACCAGCAGCACCGCCATCGCGACAGCGGATGCCGCGGTCGCCGCCGCGAGCAGCGCGATCCGCGGGCCGCGGGAGAGGCGCAGCACCACGAACAGGAGCACGAGCGGCCACAGCAGGTAGAACTGCTCCTCGACCGCGAGCGACCAGAGATTGCGGAACAGCTCGGGCGCGCTCCCGGCGAAGTAGTCCGAGCCGGTGACGATGAAGTACCAGTTGCTCGAGAAGGTGAGCGAGGACAGGAGCTGGCCGCCGAGGTCCACGAGCACATCCCCGCCGACGGCGAGCGCGGCCGTGCTGCACACGAGCAGCAGCAGCACGAGCGCCGGCAGGAGCCTTCTGGCCCGTCGCACCCAGAAGGCCCCCAGGCGGATGCTGCCCGTGCCGAGGTGCTCGACCAGCAGCAGTCGCGTGATGATGAAGCCCGACACCACGAAGAAGATGTCGACACCGAGGAACCCGCCGATCGCGTAGCCGGGGGTGAGGTGGAACGCCAGCACGACCATGACCGCGATCGCGCGCAGACCGTCGAGTCCCGCCACGCGTGCGAGCGGACGGGTCGCGGGCGTGTCGGCTGGAGCGATCGGGGCAGCGGTCATGGCAACGCATCCCAGCCTAAACTCGCTTCGTGACCAGCCCGGAAGCCCTCGCCCGCATCCGGCTCGACCTCGCCTACGACGGCACCGACTTCACGGGATGGGCGCGCCAGCCGGGTCTGCGCACGGTGCAGGGGGTGCTCGAGGACGCCCTCGCGACGCTCTTCGGCCGCACCGGCGTGGAGGCTCCGCGGCTCACGGTCGCCGGGCGCACCGACGTCGGTGTGCATGCGATCGGGCAGGTCGCGCACCTCGACCTCGCCCCCGAGCACCTCGCGCAGCTCGAGCGCCGCCCGCGCGGGAACGGGGCCGGGGCTGCGGGGATCGTGTCGCTCGCGCGCCGCATCAACGGCATCGTGGGGCAGGCCGCCGACGTGCAGGTGCTGCGGGCGAGCCCAGCCCCGGCGGGCTTCGATGCGCGGTTCTCCGCGGTCTGGCGCCGCTACGAGTACCGCATCGCGGATGCCGGGGCCCTGCGGGATCCCCGTGCGCGCGCCTTCACGCTGTGGCATCCTGCCGCGCTCGACGCGATGGCGATGGATGCGGCGGCGCGCGGGCTGCTCGGGCTGCACGATTTCGCGGCGTACTGCCGTCCGCGCGAGGGGGCGACCACCATCCGCACCCTTCAGGAGTTCGCCTGGCGACGCGACGCGGACGGCGTGCTCGTGGCACACGTGCGGGCCGACGCGTTCTGCCACTCGATGGTGCGTGCTCTCGTGGGGGCATGCGTCGCGGCGGGGGAGGGCCGCTTCGCGCCGGAACGCGCCGCGGGCATCCGCGACGAGGCCCAGCGCGGCAGCGAGTTCATCGTCATGCCCGCGCGCGGTCTCACCCTGGTCGAGGTGGGCTATCCGCCGGATGCGGAACTCGCCGCGCGCGCGGAGCAGACGCGGGCGAAGCGCGTCGTGGGCGGTTTGCCGGATGAGGCACCCATCGACTAGTCTGTTGAGGTTGTCCGCGCGCCGCGCGGGCGACCAGTTGGGCCCTCCATCGTCGGGTTCCGTCTCCTTCGGACGCGGAACGCACACCGGAGCGGGATTCACGAACATCACCGACCAGAATTGAGTCATTTCATGACGCGTACGTTCAGCCCCACGCCGGCGGATGTGAAGCGCGAGTGGGTCGTCATCGACGCCACCGACGTCGTGCTCGGCCGCCTTGCGACCCACGCCGCCGCGATCCTCCGCGGCAAGCACAAGGCCACCTTCGCCCCGCACATGGACATGGGCGATTTCGTCATCATCGTCAACGCCGAGAAGGTGGCCCTCACCGGCCAGAAGCTCGAGAAGAAGAAGGCCTACCGCCACTCGGGCTACCCGGGCGGCCTCACCGCGACCAGCTACGTCGAGATGCTCGAGAAGCACCCGACGCGCGCGGTCGAGAAGGCCATCCGCGGCATGCTGCCGAAGAACTCGCTGGGTCGTGCCCAGATCAAGAAGCTGAAGGTGTACGCCGGCGGGGAGCACCCGCACGCCGCGCAGCAGCCCAAGCCCTACACCCTCACCCAGGTCGCGCAGTAAGCGCCGAGAGACTTCCAAGGACATCACTGATGGCGAAGATCGAAGACACCGTGTCGGACGAGGTTCTCACCTCCTTCTCGACCGAGACCCCGGCCGATGAGGCGCCCCGCGCCCCGCGCGCCGTGCTCAACGTGCCCGGCGCTGCTGTCGGCCGCCGCAAGGAGGCCATCGCGCAGGTGCGCCTCGTTCCCGGCGGCGGCACGTTCACCGTGAACGGCCGCAGCCTCGAGGACTACTTCCCCAACAAGCTGCACCAGCAGCTCATCAACGACCCCTTCAAGGTGCTCGACCTGCTCGGCTCCTACGACGTCAAGGCCAAGATCACGGGTGGCGGCCCCTCGGGTCAGGCGGGCGCACTGCGTCTCGCGATCGCCCGCGCGCTCAACGAGATCGACCGCGAGAACAACCGGCCCGCGCTCAAGAAGGCCGGATTCCTCTCGCGTGACGCCCGCGTCATCGAGCGCAAGAAGGCCGGTCTCAAGAAGGCCCGCAAGGCGTCGCAGTTCTCGAAGCGCTAGGCGCCTCGCAGGATTCGCGCATGTCGCGTCTCTTCGGAACCGACGGGGTCCGGGGGCTGGCGAACGGTGAGGTGATCACCGCAGACCTGGCCCTCGGCCTCGCTCAGGCTGCCGCGGTCGTGCTCACCCAGGGCCGGCACGCGGAGTCGGTGCGTGGCGAGGGACGTCACCCCCGAGCGGTCGTGGCCCGCGATCCGCGCGTCTCGGGCGAGTTCATCGCTGCGGCGGTCGCGGCGGGGCTCGCGAGCTCGGGCATCGACGTGCTCGACGCGGGCGTCATCCCGACCCCCGCGGCGGCGTTCCTCGTCGGCGATGTCGACGCGGACTTCGGTGTGATGGTGTCGGCCTCGCACAATCCCGCGCCCGACAACGGCATCAAGTTCTTCGCGCTCGGCGGCGTCAAGCTGCCCGACGAGGTGGAGGACCGGATCGAGGCCGCGCTCACCCAGCCGAAGCTCGCGCCGACCGGCGCGGGCGTGGGCCGCATCCGCCGCTTCGCCGATGCGGAGGACCGCTACCTGCTGCACCTGCTCGGCACTCTCGACGTGCGACTCGACGGGCTCAAAGTCGTGATCGACGCGGCCCACGGTGCCGCAGCCGGGGTCTCGCCACAGGTCTTCGCCGATGCCGGCGCCCAGGTCACCGTGATCGGCGCCGACCCCGACGGGCTCAACATCAACGACGGGGTCGGGTCGACCCACCTCGAGAGGCTCTGCGAGACGGTGCGGCTCACGGGCGCCGACCTCGGTATCGCCCACGACGGCGATGCCGACCGCTGCCTCGCGGTCGACGCCGCGGGCAACGTCATCGACGGAGACCAGATCATGGCGATCCTCGCGGTGTCGTTGCAGCGTCGCGGGCGCCTCGCACACGACACGCTCGCGGTCACCACCATGAGCAACCTCGGACTGCATGTGGCGATGGAGGAGCACGGCATCCGGATCGTGCAGACGGGCGTCGGTGACCGGTACGTGCTCGAGGCCATGAACCAGCACGGCCTGTCGCTCGGTGGTGAGCAATCGGGCCACATCATCTTCAGCGAGCACGCGACCACTGGCGACGGCGTGCTCACGGGGCTCCAGATCGCCGCAGAGATGGCACGCACCGGCAAGAGCCTCGCCGAGCTCGCGTCCGTCATGACGGTGTACCCGCAGGTGCTCGTGAACGTGCGTGGCGTCGACCATCACGCCCTCGCATCCGACGAGACGATCGCGGAAGCCGTTCGTCGTCATGAGGCCGAGCTCGGCGACACCGGCCGCGTGCTGCTGCGCCCCTCGGGCACGGAGCCGCTCGTGCGGGTCATGGTCGAAGCCGTGCACGCCGACGAGGCGCAGCGGATCGCCGACGACCTCGCGGGAATCGTGCGCGACCGCCTCGCGTTGTCGTAAGCGGGTCGCACGCCCCCCTGCCCCTTCTGCCCGTTCATGTCGAAAATGCAGGAGAACTCGGGCGTGTCGGGTGCGGCTGGCCCGGATGCACGGGACATGGCCGCCTGGACTCCTGCATTTTCGACATGGATGCGGGTGTCGGGCTGACAGGACGACGAAAGGGATCAGGATGCCGCTGACAGGGGAGTACGCGCCGAGCACGTCGGAGTGGGCGCGCGAGCAGGCCGAGGCTTTCGAAGCCTCGGAGGGCGCGGAGGCGAACGAGCTGCGGGGGAAGCCGATCATCGTGCTGACCTCGATGGGTGCGAAGAGCGGCAAGCTGCGCAAGAACGCGCTCATGCGTGTCGAGCACGACGGGGTGTACGCGGTCGTCGCCTCGAAGGGCGGGGCGCCGACGCATCCGAACTGGTATTTCAACCTCGTGGCGAATCCGCAGGTCGAACTGCAGGATGGCGCGGTCAAGCGCGACTATCGCGCGCGCCTGGTCGCGGGTGAGGAACGACGGCTGTGGTGGGCTCGCGCGAACGAGGCGTGGCCCGACTACGAGGGGTATCAGGCGAAGACCGATCGCGAGATCCCGGTGTTCGTGCTGGAGCCGGTCGAGGGCTGAGGGGCGTCGGGCGGGGATCGGCCGACGAGACGGTCGATCAGATCTTGCGGATGAGCACGCTCGACACCGCGTGATCGGCCGCCTTGCGCAGCACGAGCGATGCGCGCGCGCGGGTCGGCGCGATGTTCTGCTCGAGGTTCGGGCCGTTGATGCTCCGCCAGATCGAGTGGGCGAGCGCGACGGCGTCGTCTTCGCTCAGCTCCGCGAAACGATGGAAATAGGAGCGCGGGTCAGCGAACGCGCCACGCTGCAGGCGGAGGAAGCGCTCGACGTACCAGTGCTCGATGTCGACCGTGCGGGCGTCGACGTAGACCGTGAAGTCGAAGAGGTCGCTCACGGCGAGTCGCGCGCCGGGGGCGGGCGGCTGCAGCACGTTGAGCCCCTCGATGATGAGGATGTCGGGGCGGCGCACCACGATCTCGGCATCGGGCACGATGTCGTAGAAGAGGTGGGAGTACACGGGCGCCCGTACCTCCTCGACACCGCTCTTGACCCGGCTCACGAAACGCAGCAGGGCGCGGCGGTCGTAGCTCTCGGGAAAGCCCTTGCGTTCCATGAGGCCTCGCCGTTCGAGTTCGGCGTTCGGCAGCAGGAAGCCGTCGGTCGTGACGAGCTCGACGCGAGGCGTGTCGTCCCAGCGCGCGAGCAGTTCGCGCAGCAGGCGGGCGGTCGTCGACTTGCCCACGGCGACCGATCCGGCCACGCCGATCACGAACGGCGTCGGCTTGTCGTTCTGCCCTGGGCTGTGCTGACCGAGGAACGCCTGCGTCGAGCGGTGCAGCTCGCGCGCACCCACCGCATAGAGGCTGAGCAGTCGGCTGAGCGGCACGTACACATCGGCGACCTCGCGCACGTCGAGCGTGTCGCCGAGCCCGCGCAAGCGCACGAGTTCCGGCTCGGTGAGCGCGTGCGCCGTGGCTGGAGCCAGGGCCGCCCACGCCGCGCGGTCCATCTCGAGGAACGGGGTCGCGTGCGAGTACCGATCTCCGTTCTCAGCCACCCCCCGAGCGTAGTCCGACGCAGGGGTCGGTCAGGCCGCCCTCATCTAGGATCATGAGCATGTGCGGCATCGTGGGATACGTGGGCCCGGGCAGCAGCCTCGAGGTGCTGGTCGGCGGCCTGAAGCGCCTGGAGTACCGCGGTTACGACTCGGCGGGCGTCGCCGTCCTGTCGCGAGACGGCGAGCTCGGAGCCCGCAAACGCTCGGGCAAGCTGGGCGTGCTCGTCGACGAGCTCGCTGAGAACCCCATCGACGACGGCGGCACGGGCATCGGCCACACCCGCTGGGCCACGCACGGTGGCCCCACCGACGTCAACGCGCATCCGCATTTCGGCGATGGCGGGCGCCTGGCCCTCATCCACAACGGCATCATCGAGAACTTCTCCGAGCTCAAGGCCGAGCTCGCCGAGGCGGGCGAGGTGTTCGAGAGCGAGACGGACTCCGAGGTCGCCGCGCTGCTGGTCGGCCGGGCCTACCGCGAGACGGGGGATCTGACCGAGGCGATGCGGCTCAGCGTCGCGCGTCTCGACGGCGCCTTCACCCTCCTCGCCGTACACCGGGATGCCCCCGGCGTCGTGGTGGGAGCTCGGCGCAGCTCACCGCTTGTGATCGGCCTCGGAGACGGCGAGAACTTCCTGGGCTCCGATGTCGCCGCATTCGTCGAGCACACCCGCCGCGCGATGGAGATCGGCGAGGACCAGATCGTCACGATCCGCCCCGACTCGGTCGAGGTCATCGACTTCGCGGGGTCGCCCGCCGAGGCCAAGGAGTTCGAGGTCGCCTGGGACGCCTCCGCTGCCGAGAAGGGCGGCTGGCCGAGCTTCATGAAGAAGGAGATCTCGGAGGAGCCCGAGGCGGTGGCCAACACGCTGCGCGGCCGCAGCCACGACGGAGCCGTCACCCTGAGCGAGCTCGACGGAGTCGCCGAGGCGCTCGCGGGCGTCAATCGCGTCGTCATCCTGGGTTGCGGCACGGCCTCCTACGCGGGGATGGTCGGCAAGTACGCGATCGAGACCTGGGGCCGCATCCCGGTCGATGTGGAGCTCTCGCACGAGTTCCGGTACCGCGATCCAGTGGTCGATGAGCACACCCTCGTCGTGTCGGTGAGCCAATCGGGCGAGACGATGGACACGCTCATGGCCGTGCGATACGCGCGTGATGCCGGCGCCCGAACCCTCTCGATCTGCAACACCCAGGGCGCCACGATTCCGCGGGAGTCGGATGCGGTGCTGTACACGCACGCCGGCCCGGAGGTCGCCGTGGCCTCGACGAAGGCCTTCGTCGCGCAGGTGACCGCGCTCTACCTGCTTGGCCTGCACCTCGCCGCCGTGCGCGGCACGATGACGCCCGCGCAGATCGCCGAGCAGCTCGCGGAGCTCGAGGCCGTGCCCACCAAGATCGCGCAGGTCGTCGAGACCGCGTCGGGGCGCATCGCCGAGCTCGCGCATTGGATGAGCGACACCCAGTCGGTGCTGTTCCTCGGCCGTCACGTGGGATTCCCGGTGGCGCTCGAGGGGGCTCTCAAGCTCAAGGAGCTCGCCTACATCCATGCCGAGGGCTTCGCCGCCGGTGAGCTCAAGCACGGCCCGATCGCGCTCATCGAGCCCGGTCAGATCGTGTTCGTCATGGTGCCCAGCCCGCGCGATCCCCTGTCGTTGCACAAGAAGGTCGTCTCGAACATCCAGGAGATCCGCGCGCGTGGGGCTCGCGTAATCGCGATCGCCGAGCTCGGCGACGTCGCTGTCGTGCCCTTCGCCGACGAGGTCGTGCGTGTGCCGCTCGCGGACCCCTTCTTCGTGCCGCTGCTCTCGGTCGTGCCGCTGCACATCTTCGGCATGGAGCTCGCGGCGGCCAAGGGACTCGACGTCGACCAGCCGCGCAACCTCGCCAAGTCCGTCACGGTGGAGTGAGCGTGATCGTCGGACTGGGCGTCGACGTGGTCGACCTGGCCCGGTTCGAGCGCGCCGTCTCGCGCACGCCGCGGCTCCGGGAGCGCTTGTTCGCTGAGAGCGAACGCATGCTTCCGCTTCGCTCGCTGGCCGCGCGCTTCGCCGCCAAGGAGGCGCTCGTGAAGGCCCTCGGCGACGCGGAAGACGTGCACTGGGTCGACATGGCGATCGACTCCGACGTCACGGGGAACCCCTCGTTCGTCGTCGAGGGGCCGCTCGCGCGCCTCCTCGCGCGTCGCGGTATCGCGTCGCTCCACGTCTCGATGAGCCATGACGCGGGGGTCGCCGTGGCCACCGTCGTGGCGGAGGCCCGCGGATGACGCCCCCGCTCCGGGAGGCCCGCATCCGTCTCGATGCGCTCGCCGGCAATGTCGAGGTGCTGCGCCGCAGCGTGGCCCCCGCACAGCTCATGGCGGTCGTCAAGGCCGATGCGTACGGGCACGGGGCGTCGACCGTGGCGCGCGCCGCCGTCGAGGCGGGCGCCGACTGGCTCGGCGTGGCCGACCTGCAGGAGGCGCTCACGCTGCGCCGCGCGGGCATCCGGGCGCCCCTGCTCGCCTGGCTGCACGCTGCCGAGCCCGACTTCCGGGCGGCCGCCGATGCGGGGATCGACCTGGGCGTCTCGACGCGCGCCCAGCTCGAGGCCGCCGCCGAGGCCGGTGCGACGGTGCATCTCAAGTTCGACACGGGCCTGAGTCGCAATGGCTTCGCTCCCGCCGAGGTGCCTGCGGCGCTCGCGCGCGCCGCGGAGCTCGAACGTGCCGGGCGGTTGCGCGTCCGGGGTCTCATGAGTCACCTCTCGGGCACTTCGGAGGCCGACGACGACGCACAGCGCGCGGCGTTCGAGGGAATCGCGGATGCGGCGCGCGCCGCGGGACTCGAGCCCGAGTTGCGCCATCTCGCCTCGAGCCTCGCCGGGCTCACCCGCCCCGCGTCGCGTCTCGACCTCGTGCGGGCCGGCATCGCCCTCTACGGCGTCTCGCCCGATCCGTCCATCGACCCCGCAGCGTGGGGGCTGCGCCCCGTCATGCAGCTCGTGACGGAGGTCGCGGCTGTGCGGCGGGTTCCCGCCGGCACCGGCGTCTCCTACGGATACACCCATCGCACGAGCGGCGAGACGACTCTCGCGCTCGTCCCGCTCGGCTACGCGGACGGCATCCCTCGCCATGCGTCCGGTCGCGCCGAGGTCGTGATCGGCGGCCTACGCCATCCGCTGGTGGGCCGCATCGCCATGGACCAGTTCCTCGTCGACGTGGGCGATGCGCTCGTCAGTGTCGGTGACGAGGTCGTCGTGTGGGGCGAGGGCGGCCCGAGCGCCGACGAGTGGGGGGATGCGGCCGGCACGATCGGGTACGAGATCGTCACCCGCGTCGGCCCGCGGGTGACGCGGGTGCCGCGGTGACCGGATCGCTCACCTTGGAACCCGGCGCTCCTGTCGACCTGATGGTGCCGGATGCCGAGGCCATGGAGGCGCTCGGCGCGCGGCTCGCGGCGGTGTTGCGCGCGGGCGACCTCGTGCTGCTGAACGGTGAACTCGGTGCCGGCAAGACGACGCTCACGCGCGGGCTCGGCGCGGCGCTCGGGGCGCGCGGCGCGGTGACGAGCCCCACGTTCGTGCTCGCACGCACGCATCCGACCGCATCCGGGGTCCCGCTCGTGCACGTCGACGCCTATCGACTCGGCTCGGCGGCCGAGGTCGACGACCTCGACCTCGATCTCACCGGGTCGATCACGGTGGTCGAGTGGGGCGCGGGCAAGCTCGACGGCGCCGTCGACGCCTGGCTCGACATCGACATCGAGCGGCCTCGCGGCGGCGATCCGGAGGCCGACGACGCGCCGCGCCATGTGCGGCTGCGTGCCGCAGGTGAGCGCTGGATGGGCGTCACGATCTGAGGCCGGGATGCGGGGCGAGGAGAAGGTCGGTTCCGGGGCGCACGCCTTCGATGCGATCCTGGCGGCCGCGCAGGTGGGAGCTGGGTGGGCGCGCACCATCATCTGGACCGAGCACGCGGGGCAGGTGACGGCGTTCCTGGCGGCGCGGGGCGCGCGCGAGCCGGAGGATCTCGCGAGCGAGGTGTTCATCGAGCTGTTCGCCGCGCTTCCGCGGTTCTCGGGCGACGCGGCGGCGCTGCGCGGCTTCCTCTTCTCCATCGCCTACCGTCGCCTCGTCGACGAGTTCCGCGCTCGGGCGCGCCGGGGCCGCACGGAGGAGCTCGACGAGGCCAGCGACCCGCGACGCGCGGCGAGCGCAGCCGACGAGGCGGAGCGTCGACTGGGCGACGCCGCGGCGCTGCGGATGCTGGACGCCCTGCCGCCGGATCAGCGCGACGTGCTCACCCTGCGCATCGTCGCCGATCTCCCGATCGAGCAGGTCGCCGCCATCCTGGGCAAGCGCCCGGACGCCGTCAAGCAGCTCCAGCGCCGCGGCCTCGAACGCCTGCGCAGGAATCTCGTCCGTACCCGTCACCTTTCCGCCCCGCCGGACGATGGCAGGGAGTGAGATGACACGTTCGAGGATCACCGATGAGGACGCCACGGCGCTCCTCGATGGCGGCGTGCTCGCAGGCGGCGAGGAGGTGCGGGCTCTGACGGAGGCGATCGCCCGCATCCGCGCCGCCTCGCGCGACACGGTGGCCCGGCCCTCGGACGAACTTCTTCTGCTCCTGCGGCCGGACGCCGCATGGGAGCCCGTCGACGCCTCGGGTGGCATCGACGACCGCGCCGGGACGTGGGGCCCGGCGCGGAGGAAGGCGATGAGGATGTTCGGATGGTTCGCGGGACTGGGTCTCGGCGTGAAGCTGCTGCTGCTGGGGGGAGCGGCTGCGGCGACCGTGGTGGGCGCCGCGACGTTGACCGCACCGCCGCCCGACATGCCGGCTCCCGTGGCGAGCGCGACCTCGGACTCGAGCGAGTCGCTCGAGCCGACGGCCGAGCCGACCGAGGAGCCCAGTGGGGAGCCGAGCGGGGAGCCGACCGCGCTTCCCGGCGGCGTGCCGACGTTCGAGCCATGTGCGACGCCGTTCGGTGAGCAGGTCGCGCCCGTCGCGCAGGACAAGCCGGGAACGGGCCGGGAGTTCGGCGAGGGCGTGTCGTCTGCCGCTCGCGAGAAGGGCGACTGCGCCGAGGGCGAGGATGGCGACGCCCAGGATGCCCCCGGATCCGAGTCGGGTGACGATTCCGGGTCGAGCGAGCACGGGGGACGTTCCGAGCACGCTCCGGAGTCGACGCACAGTCCGAGCGACCGCGCGCCGGAGAACCGGGGCGGGGGCTCCGGCAACGGTCGAGGTCGCTGACCCGGCGGGCGCCCTGCTCGCGCAGCGCGACCGGCATAGGCTGGTGCGGTGCTGCTCGCGATCGACACCTCGACGGGGACGAGCGTCGCCGTCGTCGACCGCGCGGGGGTGCGCTCGGTGCGCACGAGCGACGACACGCGCGCGCACGCCGAGCTCATCGGGTCGTTCATCCGCGACGCGCTCGCCGAGGCGCACGTGACGCCGAGCGACCTCGACCAGGTGGCCGTCGGCATGGGGCCGGGGCCGTTCACCGGCCTTCGCGTCGGCATCGCGGCGGCCCGCACCTTCGCCCTCGGCATCCGCGTTCCGCTGCTGCCGATCGTGTCGCACGACGCCGTCGCCTACGGACACGCGGATGCGGTGCTCGTGGTGACCGACGCGCGGCGCCGGGAGTCGGCCTGGTCCGCCTACGAGGCCCCCGCATCCGATGGCTTGCCGAGACGCATCGCGGGTCCTGCGCTCGCTGTCGCCACCGCCGTGGCGGATGCGGTGACCGGCTACGAAGGTTACCGCCGGATCGATGCCGCGACGATCGACGCGGGCGCCCTTGGGCGCCTCGCCCTCGCGCTCCACGACGCCGGCGCGCCGCTCGGCCCCGCCGAGCCGGTCTATCTGCGCGCACCCGATGTGACGCTCTCGGCACCGAAACGCGTGACCGCATGATGCGCCTGCGCCACGCCCTCGCCTCCGACCTCGACGCGATCGACGCGCTCGAGCGCGCGACCTTCCCCAGCGACGCGTGGTCTCGCGAGATGCTCGCCGCCGAGCTCGCAGGCCGGCACGGGTACTACCTCGTGGCGGTCGACGACGCGGATGCCGTGCTCGGCTACGCGGGGCTCCTCGCCCCCCGCGGCAGCGGTCAGGCCGACGTGCAGACCATCGCGGTCGCCGAGTCCGCTCGTCGCCAGGGCATCGGCGCCGCGCTTCTCGACGCCCTGCTCGCCGAGGCGCGCGCCCGTGGCGCCCGCGAGGTCTTCCTCGAGGTGCGTGCTGACAACCCCGCCGCCGAGGCGCTCTACGCGAGCCGCGGGTTCGAGCGGATCGCCGTCCGACCCGCCTACTACCAGCCAGACGGCGTCGACGCCGTCGTCATGAAGGCGGTGCAGGCATGACGACCCATCGCGCTCCTCTCGTGCTCGGCATCGAGACGAGCTGCGACGAGACCGGCATCGGCATCGTGCGCGGCGCCGAGCTGCTCGCCAACGTCATCGCGAGCTCGATGGACGAGCACGCCCGCTACGGGGGGGTCGTGCCCGAGATCGCCGCGCGGGCCCATCTGGAGGCCTTGACCCCCGCCATCGAGCAGGCGCTGCAGGAGGCGGGGGTCGCCCTCGAGGACCTCGACGCGATCGCCGTCACGAGCGGCCCCGGGCTCGCAGGCGCCCTCATGGTGGGGGTCGGCGCAGCGAAGGCGCTCGCCGTGGCGACCGGCGCACCCTTCTACGCGGTCAACCACCTCGTCGGTCACGTCGGGGCCGACGTGCTGAACCACGCCCCGCTCGTGGGTGACGGGGCGCTCGAGCTGCCCACGATCGCGCTGCTCGTCTCGGGCGGTCACACCTCGCTGCTGCTCGTGCGCGACCTCGCCTCGGATGTCGAGCTGCTCGGCGAGACGATCGACGACGCCGCGGGCGAGGCGTTCGACAAGGTCGCACGGCTGCTCGGCCTGCCCTACCCGGGCGGTCCCGAGATCGACCGGGCCGCAGCGGACGGCGACCCCGCCGCCATCCGGTTCCCCCGCGGGCTCACGGCCGCCAAAGACCTCGAGAAGCACCGCTACGACTTCTCGTTCTCGGGGCTCAAGACGGCCGTCGCCCGCCACGTGGAGGCGGCGCAGGCATCGGGCGAGCCCGTGCCGGTCGCGGATGTTGCGGCGAGCTTCCGCGAGGCGGTCGTCGACGTGCTGCTCGGCAAGGCGCTCGCGGCGTGCCGTGACCTGGGGGTGCCCCGGCTGCTGCTCGGCGGCGGCGTCGTCGCCAACCGCCGCCTGCGGGAGGCCGCCGTCGAACGCTGCGCGGCCGCGGGAGTCGACCTGCGCATCCCCCCGCTGCGGCTGTGCACCGACAACGGGGCCATGATCGCCTCGCTCGCCGCCCAGCTCATCGCGGCGGGGCATCCGCCCTCGAGCCTCGACGTCGGCGCCGACTCGACCCTGCCCGTCACGGTGATCCAGGCGTAGTCGTTCGCGGGTGCGACCCTCCCGAACAGGCGGGTTGCCGCCCGGCGGTCGCGACTGCCAGCATGGCGGAGACATCGAGGGGGATCCATGCCCGACACCGCAGACGCCGACGCGCCCGCACCCGTACCGCAGGCCGCGCCCGCCGCTCCGCAGGAGGCGCCCGCTGCCGACGCGGCCGCGGCGGGCTCGCCCGTCGCCGTCGACGAGAACAACGTCGCTCCCTACGAATACGTCCCGGCTGCCCCCTACGTCGCGAGTGATCCCTACGCGGGGCCGAACGCCTATCCGGTCCAGGACCCGTACGCGGCCCCGAATCCCTACGCCGCGCCGAATCCGTATGCGGCGCAGCCCGCGTATGTGCAGCAGGCCCCGTATGTCGCACAGAGCGGTGCGCCCGCCTATCAGCCCATGCCGACCGCGCCCCCTCCGGCGATGCTCACGCCCTACACCACGGCGGGCCCGGCCTACGTGTACTCGGCGCGCACCAACGGGCTCGCGATCGCGTCGCTCATCGTGTCGCTCGGATCGCTGCTCGTCGGGGTGCTCGCGGCGATCGTCGGGGTGGTGCTCGGCCATATCGCGTTGCGGCAGATCGCCCAGCGAGGCGAAGCCGGTCGCGGCCTCGCGCTCGGCGGCCTCATCACGGGATACGTGCTGGGCGGCCTCATGCTGCTGCTCATGATCGCCTACTTCGGGTTCATCTTCTCGATGTTCGGCGCGCTCAGCTACTGACGTCGAACCGCACGCGTTGACACTCCTCGGAGCCGCTGCCAGCATGGGCGAGTCCGAACGTTGAAGGAGCGCGACATGTCCGATCCCACGAACCCTGCCACCCCGGAAGAGCCCACGCCTGGCGCGGAGGCCGCTCCCGAGACCCCTGTCGTTCCCGAGCCGGCCGCCGCCGAGCCGGTTGCACCCGCTGTCGCATCCGACCCGCTTCACGCGGGGCAGACCGAGGCGCCGAACGCGACCCCCTACGTGGCCCCTGGGGCCCCGGAGGCTCCTGCCGCGCCCGCCGCGAATCCCTACGCGGCACCCGCCGCGGCGGGCTATGCGCCCGCCGAGCCGGTCAAGCAGACGCTGAGCCTCGTCTCGTTCATCATCGGCATCATCGCCGTGCTGCTCTCGTTCGCGTGGGGTATCGGGTTCATCCCCGGCATCGTGGCGGTCGTGCTCGGTTTCCAGGGCAAGAAGAAGGAGCCCGCGGCGCCCAAGTGGATGTCGGTCACCGGCATCATCACGGGCTTCGTCGCGATCGGCATCGGCCTCATCGTGGGCATCCTCACGATCATCGGCCTGATCCTCTACTTCGCGGCCCTGTCGTCGATCGGGTACAACTACTGACGACGGCCGATCGGCCATCGACGGGGCGGGGTGCGCGGCATCCCGTCCCGTCGCCGTCCTCGCGGGTCGCGACCGACGTGTTCAGGCGAGCCGGTCGACGAGGAGCGCCGTGCGCCGCCCCGCCACGCGGGTCAGCACGAGCGTCGCGGCGTCCGTACCGCGCAACGACAGTCGCCTGCGGAGGGCCGCGGGATCCACGTCGACGCCTCGCTTCTTGATCTCGAGCGTGCCGATGCCGCGCTCGCGGAGGGCGCCCGCGAGGCGGCGCTCGTCGAACGGCAGCTGCTCGCGCACCCGGAACGCCTGCCCGAAGCGCGTCATCGGAGCGGCGTCGCACGTGACCCAGGCGATCGTGCGATCGAGCATCCGCCCCTCGACGCGGCGGGCCAGCTCGCCGATGAGGCGGGCCCGGATGACGGCGCCATCCGGTTCGAGCAGGTAGTCGCCGAGTGGGCCGACCTCGGCATCCGGCGCCGCCGCGGGGGCGGTGAGTTCCACGGTGCCCTCGCCGGCGAGCAGCAGAGCCGCCCGCCCGACTCCCTCGCGGGCGAGCGCTCCGCTCCAGACCACGAGTTCGACGACCTCGCGCTCGACCGACACCCACTGCGCTTCGACGCCCTCGGGCAGCAGAGCGTGGTCGAGTGCCGGGCCGAGCTTGATGCCCGCCGGACGCTCGGCGGCGCGGGCGAAGACGGCGTCGAGCGGCGGCGACCAGTCGGCGGGGTCGGCGAGACGCCGTCCCCCTCCGCGACGGGCGGGATCGAACCACAGCGCATCGACATCCGCGGGCTCCGAGGCGAGGGCATCGCCGTGCACCACCCGCGCCTCGGGGAACGGTGCGAGGTTGTAGGCCGCGATCGCCGCCGTGATCTCGTCGCGTTCCACCGCGACGACGCGCATCCCGAGGCTGGCGAAGGCGAGGGCGTCGGCGCCGATGCCGCACCCGAGGTCGGCGACGGATGTCATGCCCGCTCGCGCGAAGCGGCCCGCGTGGTGCGCCGCCACCTGCAGGCGGCTCGCCTGCTCGAGACCGTCCGGGATGAACAGCATCCGGTCCGCGAACTCGTGGAAACGGGGTCGCGCGCGGGTGCGCAGCCGCGCCTGGGTGAGCACCGCCGCGACGAGCTCGGGAGCGTGGCCCGCCGCGCGCAGGCGCGACACGAGGCGCACGATGTCGTCCTCCGCCGTGACCGCGCCCACCTCGTCGAGCAGCCGGAGGCCCTCGGGCGTCAGCAGCGCACGCAACTCCTCGGGCGTCATGCCCTCACGCTAGTTGCCAAACCCTGCGGCGTTGTGCCCACGGTGCCTGGGATCACTTCCGGGCGGGGTGAAGAGCTGCCGCGTCTGCCCCTCAGCCCGGCGCATGGCTGGCAGTCGGATTGAATGAGTGCTAACTGAGCCCTATAGTTGTTCTGGCACTCTCGAAGTGAGTGTGCCAAACCCTGAGTCTTCAGAAAGAGGTCACACGTGTCGGTCTCCATCAAGCCGCTCGAGGATCGCATCGTCATCAAGCAGGTCGAAGCCGAGCAGGTCACCGCGTCGGGTCTGGTCATCCCGGACACCGCCAAGGAGAAGCCGCAGGAGGGCGAGGTCATCGCCGTGGGTCCCGGCCGCATCGACGACAACGGCAACCGCGTTCCGCTCGACGTCGCCGTCGGCGACAAGGTGCTCTACTCCAAGTACGGCGGCACCGAGGTCAAGTTCGGTGGCGAGGAGTTCCTCGTGCTCTCCGCTCGCGACGTGCTGGCGGTCGTCGTCCGCTGAGCGACGGCGTTGCGCCGTCCGCAGCGTGAAAGACGCTGAGGCGCACCGCGACATCCTGACGAAAGGCCCCGTGGCTGAACCCACGGGGCCTTTTCGCGTGCTCGGGGCCTCTCCGGGCCCACTAGCCTCGAACGATGAGCCTCGATCCGTCCCCACGACGTGCCGGCGGTATCGGGCTCCTCTTCGCGATCGCGGCCTACGGCTTGTGGGGCTTCCTCCCGGGCTACTTCCTCGTGCTCGAGCCCGCGAGCGCGTGGGAGATCGTCGCGTTCCGGGTGCTCATGTCGCTCGTGTTCTGCGCCGTGCTGTTGACCGTGACGGGCGGATGGCGGGGCTTCCTCGGGCTGTGCGCCCAGCCGCGGGTGCTGTTCACGATGGCGCTCGCGGGCGTGCTCATCTACGGCAACTGGCAGGTCTTCGTGATCGCCACGCTGACCGGCCATGTGGTCGAGGCCTCGCTCGGATACTTCATCAACCCCGTCATCACGGTCGCCCTCGGCGTGGTGCTGCTACGGGAGCGGCTCCGGCCCCTGCAATGGATCGCGGTCGGAATCTCGATCATCGCGATCCTCGTGATCGCGGTCGGCTACGGTGCCTTCCCCTGGATCGCGATCGTGCTCGCCCTCACCTTCGGCTTCTACGGCTTCATCAAGAAGCGCGTCGGCGCGCAGGTCGACGCGCTCTCGGGGCTCACGCTCGAGACCGCGTGGCTCGCCCCCGTGGCGATCCTGCAGCTCGTGATCACGGGCGCGACGGTGGGCTTGTCGTTCGGAAACGCCGGGCCCGTGCACATCGCGCTCATGATCGGCACCGGGGTCGTCACGGCCGTGCCGCTGCTGCTGTTCGCCGCTGCAGCCCGGCGACTGCCGCTCGTCGCGCTCGGGCTCACCCAGTACCTCGCGCCCGTGCTGCAGTTCCTGACGGGCGTCTTCCTGCTCCACGAGCCCATGCCGACCGGGCGTTGGGTCGGTTTCTGCCTCGTCTGGCTCGCCCTCGTATTGCTCACGACCGACATGATCCGCGCCGCCCGGGCGGGCCGCCGCGCCTCCCTTCCGGTGGCGTAAGCGCGCGATAGGGTCGCCGCGTGCCACGTCGACGCCGTCCCGCCCTCATGACCGCGGCATCCGCCCTCGCCGTCGCCGTCGGGCTCGCGGGCTGCACCGCCGCCCCCATGCCCGTTCCGACGCCCACACCGACCACGACCGTCACGCCCACCGGCGACGGCGTGCTGCGCGTCGGCACCCTGTTCCCCACCTCGGGTGCGACCTCCTTCCTGGGAGCGGCGCAGGTCGCGGGCGTCAACGCCGCGGTCCGCGAGATCAACGCCGCCGGCGGCTACGCCGGCGTGCCCGTGGAGGTCGTCAACCGCGACTCGGGAGACGCGACGAGCGAGAAAGCGGAGGAATCGTTCGCGGCCCTCGTGGAGAAGGGCGTCGACGTCGTCATCGGCCCGAGCTCGTCGGTGCTCGCCGAGCGCCTCCTGCCGCTCGCGATCGACGCGGGCATCCCGCTCATCTCACCGGCGGCCACCTACCCGGGGGTGGGCGCGGATGCGGGCGGCTTCTTCGCGCGCACGGTGCCCTCCTACCCGCTGCAGGGAGTCGCGCTCGGTGAGCTGCTGACGAAGCAGAAGTCCGACGCGATCGCCCTCGTGGTCGGATCCGACGACGTCTCGGCCTCGATCACGACGCCGCTCACCGAGACGCTCGCCGACAACGGGGGCGAGCTCGTCGCGACCGCGACCGTCGCGGATGCCGCGGGCGTCGCATCCGCCGTCGCGAAGGCGACGAAGCAGAAGCCGGATGCCGTCGTGCTCGCCACGCCCGACAACGGCGACGTGACGAAGGCGCTCATCACCGCGCTCGTGAAGGCCGGCTACGGCGGGAAGAAGCTGTGGCTCACGAGCCAGAACCTCGCGGACTACTCGCAGGCGCTGCCCGCAGGCACTCTCACCGAGGTGAACGGCATTCTCGAAGGCGGCCGGCCCGATGACGCCTTCATCGCGAAGCTCAAGATCGAGGATCCGGGACTCGGGGATGTGCGCTACGCCGCGGAGGCCTATGACGCCACCGTCATCGCGGTGCTCGCGGCGATGCTCGCGCACGACGACGGGGGAGCGTCGATCGCCGCGAACCTCGCCGCCGCGACGCGCGACGGCATCCGCTGCACGAGCTTCGGCGAATGCGCCGACGTGCTCAGCACGGAACCCGACATCGCATACGAGGGAGTCGTGGGGCCGCTGAGGCTCGACACAGCAGGCGACCCGACGTTGGCCCGCTACGACCTCTTCCTCTACAACGCCGAGAACAAGGCCGCGCGCACGGCCACGACCGAGGGCTGACCTCCGCCGTGACAGCGGATTCGGTGCCCCAGCGAGCCGAAAAGTAACGATTCGGTCGCTTTACAGACCGTTAACACATCGCAACACCTGTGACACGAGCCGACAAGTAAGTTTGAGCAACCGGGGAGGCGGTAGCCCCCCCACGGAACAACAAGGAGCACAATGAGCGTCTTCACGCGTTCACGCCGCGCAGGCATCCTGGGCACCGTCGCCCTCGTCAGCGCGAGCGCACTCGTCCTCGCCGGCTGTTCGAACGGCGGCGGCACCGACCCCGAGGCGGAGGGCGACGCCTTCGACTTCCCGATCGACTGCGCCGCGGCGGCCCCCGCGTCGTACACGCCGACGTACTCGTCGACGTCGACCGGTCCCGCGAGCGGCCTGACCTACAAGATCGGCACCGCTCTTCCCGCGACGGGCAACCTCGCGTTCCTCGGACCGCCCGAGATCGCGGCCACCGAGTACGCGGCATCGGTCGTCAACGAGGCCAACAAGGGCATCACGATCGACCTCATCCAGGGCGACTCCGGCGACACCGACAACAAGGCATACGAGACCGAGATCCCGCGCGTTCTCGGCGAGGGCGCCACCGCGATCGTCGGTGCCGCATCCTCGGGTGTGTCGCTGCAGTTCATCGACCAGGTGATCGCGGCCGGTGCCATCCAGTTCTCGCCCGCGAACACCTCCGCGGCGTTCACCGGGTACGAGGACAACGGCCTGTACTGGCGTACGGCCCCCTCCGACGTGCTGCAGGGCGAGGTGCTCGGCAACCTGATCGCGGGCGACGGCGCCGAGACCCTCGGCATGATCATCCTCAACGACTCCTACGGAACGGGCCTCGCCTGCTTCGCCAAGGACGCCTTCGAGGCGGCGGGCGGCTCGGTCGTCTCGGCTGCTCTCTACAACACCGGCGACACGAACTTCTCGTCGCAGGTCGAGGATGTTCTCGCGGCCGACCCCGACGCGATCGCGCTGATCACCTTCGAAGAGGTCAAGACGATCATCCCGGAGCTGCTGGGCGCGGACTTCCCCGCCGACAAGATGTACTTCGTCGACGGCAACCTGGCGAACTTCGGCGACGAGTTCGACCCGGGCACCCTCGAGGGCGCCAAGGGCACCTACCCGGCGGTTGACCCCGCATCGATCTCGTCGTTCCGCGACAGCCTCCAGGCCTACTGGACGGGTGCCGGCAATGAGGAGCTCAAGGACTTCACGTACGGTCCGGAGTCCTTCGACGCGGTGATCCTGCTCGCCCTGGCGGCCCTCGAGGCCGGCTCGACAGCGGGAGCCGACGTCGCGGCGCACCTCCAGCAGGTCTCGGGTGGTGCCGGTAACGGCACGAAGTGCACGAGCTACGCGGAGTGCGCCGACATCATCATCGGAGGCGGCGTCGCCGACTACGACGGTGTGTCCGGTCCGATCACGTTCAACGAGGTCGGCGACCCCACGCAGGCGTCGATCGGCGTCTTCCAGTACGGGAGCGACAACAACTACTCGTTCCTGAACGTGGGCTGATCCACGCACAGCACGTCGCGGCCCCGGTCTTCGGACCGGGGCCGCTTCGTTCGCCAGTTGTTGCCGCCACTGCCGTGCGAGGCGACAACAACTGTCACGTCAACGACGATCCGGCAGCCATCCGCCACGGATGAGGGCGTTACGGATGAGAGCGACCCCCTGCTCCGGATGCTGGCGGATCTGGATGCCGGTGAGGCGCACGGTCTCGTGCCCCTCGGCGGCGTAGGCCGCATGCTTCTCGATGTCGCGTGCCCACTGCGGGCGATCGGTCCGGTGATGGTCCCCCTCGACCTCGATGAGTACACGGTAACCGCGGTAGCGCCCGTCGGCGATCCCGAGCAGCCGACCGTACCCGTTGCGGATCCCCGCATCCAGTTCCGGCTCGGGGAGACCAGCTGGAGCACGCGTGTGCAGGAGCGGACCACGGGACTCACTTGGCAGTTGTTGCCGCCTCGGCCCCGTGCGAGGCGGCAACAACTGGCAAGCGAAGCGGATCAGGCGCCGAGGGTGCCCAGGTAGAGACCGATGACGTTGGGGTCGTTCAGCAGCTCGCGACCCGTGCCCGTGTACGCGTCACGGCCCTGGTCGAGCACGTAGCCGCGGTCGCAGATCTGCAGGCAGCGGCGGGCGTTCTGCTCGACCATGATCGTCGTGACGCCCGCCTTGTTGATCTCGGACACCCGGATGAAGGCCTCGTCTTGCCGAGACGGCGAGAGTCCCGCAGACGGCTCGTCGAGCAGCAGCACGTGCGGGTCCATCATGAGCGCGCGGCCCATGGCGACCATCTGGCGCTCCCCGCCGGAGAGCGATCCCGCCCGCTGCTGGAGGCGCTTGCCCAGGTCGGGGAAGATCGACGTCACGAAGTCGACGCGCTCGGCCACGATCCTGGGCCGCTGGTAGGCGCCCATCTGCAGGTTCTCGGCGATCGAGAGGCTGGGGAAGACGTTGTTGGTCTGCGGCACGAAGCCGACGCCCTTGGCGACGAGCTTGTTGGCGCGCAGGCCCGTGATGTCCTCGCCGTTGAGCTTGACCACGCCTGCGCGGATCTTCACCTGGCCGAAGATCGCCTTGAGCATGGTCGACTTGCCTGCGCCGTTCGGGCCGATGATGCCGATGAGCTCGCCTTTGGAGGCCGTGAGGCTCGCCCCGTTCAGGATGTTGACCCCCGGCAGGTAGCCCGCGACGACGTCGTCGAGCTCGATGACGTAGGGGCCCGAAGCGACGGTCGCGGTCGCGGTCGCCGGCTGGGTGTCGCTCATCGCGCGTCCTCCTCGCTGCGGGGTTCGGCATCCGCCTCGATCGCAGCGTCGATCCCGTGGGCCTCCTCGGCGAGCTCGCGGCCCTCGGCGCTCAGCTCTCCGGCGTGACGGCCCGTGACCACGCCGAGGTCGACATCCTGGTGGGCGCCGAGGTACGCGTCGATCACCGCCTGCTCCTTCATCACGCTCTCGGGCGGCCCTTCGGCCACCACGCGGCCCTCCGCCATCACGACGACCCAGTCGGCGATGTGGCGCACCATGTGCATGTCGTGCTCGACGAACACGACCGTCATGCCGAGGTCCTTGAGGTCGAGGATGTGGTCGAGCAGCGACTGGGTGAGCGCGGGGTTCACGCCCGCCATCGGCTCGTCGAGCATGACGAGCTGCGGGTCGCTCATGAGCGCGCGCGCCATCTCGAGCAGCTTGCGCTGCCCGCCCGAGAGGGATGCCGCGAAGTCCTTCTCCTTGGTGTCGAGCTTGAAGCGGGCCAGCAGCTCCCGCGCCTTGGCCTCGATCTCGTCCTCCTGCGTGCGCCACAGGAACGGCAGGATGCTGCCCCAGATGCGTTCGCCGCGTTGGCGTGTGGCGCCGAGCTTCATGTTCTCGAGCACCGTGAGCAGGCCGAGCGACTTGGTGAGTTGGAACGTGCGCACCTGGCCCATGCGCGCCGTCTTGTAGGCGGGGATGCCGGCGAGCGAGGTTCCGTCGTACGACCAGGAGCCCGCGTTCGGCTTGTCGAAGCCCGTGAGCAGGTTGAAGAGCGTGGTCTTGCCGGCCCCGTTGGGCCCGATGAGGGCGGTGATGGCACCCCGCGGGATCTCGAGGTGCTCCACGTCGACGGCGGTCAGGCCGCCGAAGACGCGGCGCACGCCGTCGATCACGATGATCGGGTCGACCTTGGCGACGCCGGGGCGGATCTCGCCGCTGTGCAGGCCCGTGGTCTTGGCACGTGGGGTCGGGGGCGCGACGTCAGCGGACAAAGGTCAGCTCCTTCTTGTTCCCGAGGATGCCTTGCGGGCGGAAGATGACCAGCAGCATGAGCGCGACGCCCACGAGAACGAAGACGAGCATCTGGCTCTGCTGGGTGGTGAGGAAGGGCAGCCAGCCGATCTGCACGAGCGCGGGAAGCAGGTTCGACAGGAACGCCCGCACGACCCAGAACAGCACGGCCCCGAGCACGGGTCCGAAGATCGTGGCGGCGCCGCCGAGCAGCAGCGCGGTCCAGACGTAGAAGGTCTGCGAGGTCACGTAGACGTTCGGGTTGACGTTGGTGCCCATCGCGGTCACGATGCCTCCCGCGGCGATGATGACGCCGCCCACGATGAGGGCCTGCATCTTGAAGGCGAAGACGTTCTTGCCGAGCGAGCGCACGGCATCCTCGTCTTCGCGGATGCCGCGGATCACGCGACCCCACGGGCTGCGCATGAGCAACCACACGAGCAGCACCGCGATCGCGATGAGCACAAGGCCCACGACGATCACCCACCACTGGTCGGACTGGTAGGTCCAGGGGCCCCAGCCCCACTTGCCGGGGGGCAGCGGGTTGCTGGCGCGGAATCCGTTCTGGAAGCCCGAGAGCCCGTCGGCCGAACCCGTCACGTTGCGGAACGTCGAGGTCAGGAACAGCAGGCGCACGACCTCAGCCGCCGCGATGGTCACGATGGCGAGATAGTCGCCGCGCAGCCTGAGCGTCGGGATGCCGAGGATCAGCGCGAAGATCACCGCGGCGATGAGGCCGATGAGGGCCGCGAGCGGCCACGGGATTCCGAAGGTGAGGATCGAGATGGCGAAACCGTAGGCGCCGATCGCCATGAAGCCCGCGACACCCATGTTGAGCAGGCCGGCGAAGCCGAAGTGCACCGAGAGCCCGATCGCCGCGAGCACGTAGCCGAGCGTCGCCGGCGCGAGGATCTGCGCGGCGGTGAGGGACAGGATCTGCAGGAAATCCATCGTCGTTATCCGATCCTCTCTTTACGACCGAGAATGCCTTGCGGGCGGAACAGCAGCACCACGATGAGCACGACGAGCGCGCCGACGTATTTGAGGTCGGAGGGGATCCACAGCGTCGAGATCTCCACCAGGAGGCCGACGATGATCGACCCGACCAGGGCGCCGAAGGCCGTGCCGAGGCCACCGAGGGTGATCGCGGCGAACATCAGCAGCAGGATGCTCGTGCCCATGTCCCACTTGATGCCCGGCCGGAAGTAGGCCCACAGCACGCCGGAGAGGCCCGCGAGCGCGGCCGCGATGACCCAGACGATGCGCACCACGGCATCCACGTCGATCCCGCTCGCGGCGGCGAGCGACGGGTTGTCGGAGACGGCGCGGGTGGCGCGCCCGATGCGGGTGCGCATGAGCCACCAGGCGAAGACCAGGATCACGACGATCGAGATCGCCATGCTGATCACGTCCGTGAGCGTCAGCCGGATGGGCCCGAGCCCCGGGATGGTCGCCGTGACGGCGCCCGGCAGCTGTTGGGTGCGGCCGCCGATGATCATCTGGATGACGTAGCGCAGCGCGAGCGAGAGGCCGATCGACACGATCATCACCTGCACGAGACCCAGGCCCTTGCGTCTGAGAGGTCGCCAGATGCCGGCGTCCAGGCCGAGCCCGAACAGCGCCGAGACGATCACGGCGAACGGCACCGCGATCCAGATCGGCATGACCCCGGATGCCAGCAGCGCCACGAGCGCGCCGAAGGTCACCATCTCGCCGTGGGCGAAGTTGGCGAGCCCGGTCGTGCCGTACACGAGGGTGGCGCCGATCGCGGCGAGCGCCAGCATGAGGCCGAAGTTGAGGCCGTTGACGGCTCGGGACAGGAACTGCTCCCAGAATCCGACCGTGTCGCGCTCGGCTGCTCCGAGCGTGAAGTTGCGGGTGACGGTGCTCGTGGCACCGAACTCGGCCTCGGTCGTGAACGAGAACCCGTCGGGCACCTCGACCCCCGCGGGCAGGCTGGACTCGACGAGCTCGACCGTCCAGACGCCGTCCTTGCTCGGCACCGGCACCCGCCAGGCGCCCTTCGCGTCGGTCGTGTCCTCGCCCTCGAACCCGTCGCCGCCCGTGACGCGCACGGTCGCGCCCTCGACGGGCTCGCCGCCCGTGCGCACGTTGCCGGCGATCGCCTGGGGGTAGTCCTCGGTGCGCGTGCCGGTATCGGCGGCCGCGGGACCGGCGATCCCCAAGAGCAATGCACCGCCGAATGCGCCGGCGAGCAGCGCCACGATGGCGCGCCTGCGACGGATGTCCGTGTGCGATTTCCGGGTGATCGCCACCGGCACCTCCTGTGTGATCGGTCGACGCCGCAGAACCTGGAGGCGGCCACGGCGACACCTGAACGTAGTCAGCGGATGTTGCCTTCGTGTTTCGAACGCATCATCGCGTTCGAACAGTATGGACGTGTCATGGGCATCCGTCCAACGCGATCCGCGCACGGAATGCCCGCGGCGCCGAACCGTTAACATGGATTACCGGTCTTCGATGCTGCAGCCGGGCTCACCTCATCGCGACCTCAGGGGACACCATGGACCAGCCCGATCCGTTCGGTTTCGTCGGACTCACCTACGACGACGTCATGCTGCTGCCCGGGCACACCGACGTCATCCCGAGCGAGGCCGACACGTCCTCGCGGCTGACGCGCCGCATCCGCGTCAGCGCACCGCTGCTCTCGAGCGCGATGGACACCGTGACCGAGTCGCGCATGGCGATCGCGATGGCGCGTCAGGGTGGCATCGGCATCCTGCACCGCAACCTCTCGATCGAGGACCAGGCCACCCACGTCGACAAGGTCAAGCGCTCCGAGTCGGGCATGATCACGAACCCCGTCACCACGACGCCGGATGCCACGGTCGCCGAGGTCGACGAGCTGTGCGGCAAGTTCCGGGTCTCGGGGCTGCCCGTGGTGGAGGGCGACGGGATGCTCGTCGGCATCATCACCAACCGCGACATGCGCTTCGTCTCGCCGTTCGAGAAGTCGACGACGCTCGTGCGCGACGTCATGACGAAGACGCCGCTCATCACCGCGCGCGAGGGTATCGATCCGGATGAGGCGGTCGCGATCTTCGCGCAGCACAAGATCGAGAAGCTGCCGCTCGTCGACGGCGATGGCCGGCTGCGCGGGCTCATCACGGTCAAGGACTTCGACAAGAGCGAGCAGTACCCCAACGCCACGAAGGACGACGAGGGCCGCCTCCGGGTGGGTGCCGCGATCGGCTTCTTCGGCGACGCGTGGGAGCGCGCGGGCGCCCTGCTGGATGCGGGTGTGGACGTGATCGTCGTCGACACCGCGAACGGCGACTCGGCGGGCGTGCTCGACATCATCCGCCGGCTCAAGGCCGACCCGGCCTTCGCGGGCGTCGACGTGATCGGAGGCAACGTCGCGACGCGCTCGGGGGCTCAGGCTCTCGTCGACGCGGGCGCGGATGCCGTGAAGGTCGGCGTGGGACCGGGCTCGATCTGCACGACCCGCGTGGTGGCCGGAGTCGGCGTGCCCCAGGTGACCGCCGTCTACGAAGCCTCTCTCGCGGCGCGCGAGCACGGCATCCCGGTGATCGCGGATGGCGGCCTGCAGTACTCGGGCGACATCGCGAAGGCCCTCGTGGCGGGTGCCGACACGGTCATGCTCGGATCGCTCCTGGCCGGCACCGACGAGTCGCCCGGCGACCTCGTGTACGTGGGGGGCAAGCAGTTCAAGAACTACCGCGGCATGGGGTCGCTCGGCGCTCTGTCGGACCGCGGCAAGAAGACCTCGTACTCGCGCGACCGCTACTTCCAGGCGGACGTGCCCTCGGATGCGCAGCTGATCCCCGAGGGCATCGAGGGCCGCGTGGCCTACCGCGGCTCGCTCGGTGCCGTCGTCTACCAGCTCGTCGGCGGCCTGCGGCAGTCGATGTTCTATGTGGGTGCCCGCACGATCGACGAGCTCAAGCAGCGCGGCAAGTTCGTGCGCATCACCCCCGCGGGCCTCAAGGAGTCGCACCCCCACGACATCCAGATGGTCGTCGAGGCCCCCAACTACTCCCGCTGACCCCCGCCGCCGGGGCGCTGGCTCCGTCGGCGGGAGCAACCGCATGCTCGGCGGGAGCAACCGCCCGTGCGGGCGGGGAACGACGCAAGCGGCGGGAGCAGTTGCTCCCTCCCGGCGTCGGTTTCTCCGCCCGATGAGGCGCAGGATCGGCGCAGAGACGCGCTTCCCGCGCGTTGTCCACAAGTCGGGGATCCACGACTTCTCCACAGATTGACGGCGAGCACGCCCGGCGACCTCTGCGGGCGGAGATCCTGCCCACATGGATCTCAGCTCGATCGCGACGTCGCACGGCCTCATCTTCACCTCGGACTTCCTTCGTATCGGCTCCGACACCCGCGAGTTGGCGCGAGCCGTCGCGCGAGGCGAGCTCGTCAAGCTGCGTCGAGGTGCCTATGTACGTTCAGCAGACTGGGAGGCTGCTGACGAACGCTGGCGCCACCTGTTGCGCGCGGAGGCGGCAGGCCGCGACGCGCGCCGGGAACTCCCGTTCGCCGGCGCGACCGCCGCCGCTGTGTGGGGGATGTGGCAACACAGCTACCCGGATGACGTCGTCTTCCTCGACCGGTGGAAGGGCGGTGGTCGATCCGAACCGGGGGTCCGCCGGATCACCGCCGCAGCGAGCACGGCACGGCTCGAACGCATCGAGGGACGTCTCGTGACGGACGTCGCTCGCACGGCCATCGACGTCGCTCGGTCTGCGGACTTCGCCACAGCAGTCGGAACACTCGATTGGACCCTGTGGCGGCGGAACCCACACCGTGTGACCCGCGAACAACTCGCGGCGGAACTCGCGAAGCTCCCGCCCACGCTGCGGCGCCGCTTCGTCGAGCGAGCCATCCAGTTCGCCTCTTCTCTCTCGGACTCCTACGCCGAGGCGTTCGCGCGCGCTCTCATGTTCGAGCTCGGGTACGAGTTGCCCGAGCAGCAGGCCGAGTTCCCGCACGCTGCCGGGGTGTACGTCGTGGACTTCGCCTGGCGCAAGCGGCGACTGATCGCCGAGTTCGACGGGTTCGGCAAGTACCTCGATCCGTCGATGAACGGAGGCGACCCGGCTCGGGTGGTGTTGGCGGAGAAGCTGCGCGAAGACGAGCTGCGACGCCAGGGCTTCACCGTCATCCGGCTGTATTGGTCGGATCTCATGAACCCCGGGGCGCTCATGGCGAAGCTGGATGCCGTGGGCATCCCGCGCGGGCGGCGATAGCGCGACGCGGCGGGGGATGTTGCTCCCGCCGTATGTCGATCTTGCCGCCCGAGCGTGCGGTTGCTCCCGCCGCGCGTGCCGGTCCCCGCCACCGGGTCGGGGCTCCAGCCGCGCCGGGGAGAGGCGTCGGGCGCACGGCGCCCCGGGTAGGGTGGAGCGGTGAGCGACATCGAGATCGGACGGGCGAAGCGCGCGCGCCGGGCATACGCGTTCGACGACATCGCGATCGTGCCCAGCAGGCGCACGCGCGACCCGCAAGACGTGAGCATCAGCTGGACGATCGACGCGTTCACCTTCGACATCCCCGTGCTCGCGGCCCCCATGGATTCGGTCGTGAGCCCCGCCACCGCGATCGCCATGGGCCGGCTCGGCGGCCTCGGCGTGCTCGACCTCGAGGGCGTCTGGACTCGCTACGAGAACCCCGAGTCCGTGCTCGCCGAGATCCGCGGTCTCGCGGCCGAGGGCGCGACGGCGCGCATGCAGGAGCTCTACGCCGAGCCGGTCAAGCCCGAGCTCATCAAGCAACGCCTCGCCGAGATCCGCGAAGCCGGCGTGCCGGTCGCGGGAGCCCTCAGCCCGCAGCGCACCCAGGAGCACTACAAGGCGGTCGTCGACGCGGGGGTCGATCTGTTCGTCATCCGCGGCACCACGGTGAGCGCCGAGCACGTGAGCAAGGCGGTCGAGCCGCTCAACCTCAAGAAGTTCATCTACGAGCTCGATGTGCCCGTCATCGTCGGCGGCGCATCCACCTACACCGCGGCGCTGCACCTCATGCGCACGGGTGCGGCGGGCGTGCTCGTCGGCTTCGGCGGGGGAGCCGCGAGCACCACGCGCACGAGCCTCGGCATCCACGCCCCGATGGCGACAGCCGTGGCGGATGTCGCGGGTGCGCGGCGCGACTACCTCGACGAGTCCGGCGGTCGCTACGTGCACGTCATCGCCGACGGCGGCCTCGGCACGAGCGGCGACATCGTCAAGGCGGTGTCGATGGGTGCGGATGCCGTGATGCTCGGTTCGACTCTGGCGCGCGCCCAGGAGGCGCCCGGCGGCGGGTTCCACTGGGGTCCCGAGGCGCATCACCCCGAACTGCCGCGCGGCAACCGCGTGCAGGTGGGCACGATCGCGCCGCTCGAGCAGGTGCTGTTCGGTCCGTCGTCGCATCCCGACGGCCAGGTCAACCTCATGGGGGCGCTGCGCCGCTCGATGGCGACCACGGGCTACTCCGATCTCAAGGAGTTCCAGCGCGTCGAGGTCGTCGTCGCGCCGTACCTGCAGAGCTGATGCTCGGGCCCCGCGCCTAGGGTGAGGGCATGACGAAGCTGGGCCCCGAGGGGCGGAAGGCGGCGCTCGCGGCGATGCGCGAGCAAGAGCTCGACGTCCTCGTCGTCGGCGGGGGCATCGTGGGTGCAGGCACCGCCCTGGAGGCCGCGACGCGCGGCCTGCGCACGGGCATCGTCGAGGCGCGCGACTGGGGTTCCGGCACGAGCTCCCGCAGCAGCAAGCTCGTGCACGGCGGCATCCGCTACCTCGAGCAGCTCGACTTCCGACTCGTCCGCGAGGCGCTCATCGAGCGCGGCCTGCTGCTGCAGCGGATCGCGCCCCACCTCGTCAAGCCCGTCAAGTTCCTCTACCCGGTCACGGTGCCGCTCATCGAGCGCGCCTATATCGGCGCGGGCATGACGCTCTACGACCTGTTCTCCTGGACCGGTGGTCGCGAGCCCGGCGTGCCGCATCACCGTCACCTCACGAAGCGTCAGCTCGCCAAGGCGGCACCGGATCTGCGGCCCGACGCCTTCCGCGGCGGTCTCGTCTACTACGACGCGCAGGTCGACGACGCCCGCTACGTCGCGACTCTCGTGCGCACCGCCGCAGAGTACGGTGCGCACGCGGCGAGCCGGGTGAAGGTCGAGGGCCTGCTGCGCGAGGGCGCTCGCGTCGTCGGGGTCGAGGCGGTCGATCGGGAATCCGGCGAGCGTTTCGAGATCCGCGCTCGCGAGGTCGTGTCGGCGACGGGCGTCTGGACGGATGAGCTGCAGCAGATGGCGGGCGTGCGTCCTTTCCGCGTGCGCGCGTCGAAGGGTGTGCATCTCGTCGTGCCGCGGGATCGCATCCGCGGAACCCTCGGCCTGCTGCTGCGCACCGAGAAGAGCGTCCTGTTCCTGATTCCGTGGGGGCGGCACTGGCTCATCGGCACGACCGACACCGATTGGCACCTCGACCTCGCCCACCCCGCGGCGACAGCGGCCGATATCGACTACATCCTCGAGCACATCAACCAGGTGCTCGCGACCCCGCTCACGCGCGACGATGTCGAGGGCGTGTACGCGGGGCTGCGGCCGTTGCTGGCCGGCGAGAGCGACGAGACGAGCAAGCTGAGCCGCGAGCACATCGTCGCCACGCCGGTGCCCGGTTTCGTGTCGGTGGCGGGCGGAAAGCTCACCACCTACCGCGTGATGGCGAAGGACACGGTGGATGCCGTAGCGCGCGGCATCGAGCGCCCCACGCCGCCGTCGGTCACCGAGCACATCGGCCTCACCGGTGCCGAGGGGTACCCGGCGGCGTGGAATCGGCGCGGGCGCATCGCCCGGAAGCACGGGTTGACCCCGGGCGCGGTGGGCCACCTGCTCAACCGCTTCGGCACCCACGCGCGCGAGGTGCTCGCACTCATCGACGAGCGTCCGGAGCTCGGGGCGCTGCTGCCCGGCTCTGAGGACTATCTCGCCGCGGAGGTCGTCTACGCCGTCACCCACGAGGGCGCCCTGCATCTCGACGACGTGCTCGCGCGGCGCACCCGCATGTCGATCGAGGCGTGGGACCGCGGCGTGTCGGCTGCACCCGTGGCGGCGCGGCTCATGGGCGAGGTGCTCGGCTGGGACGACGAGCGCGTCGAGCTCGAGGTCGCGCGCTACCTGGAGCGGGTGGAGGCCGAGCGCGCGAGCCAGCTCGAACCGGATGACGCGTCCGCCGAACGCGTCCGGCTCGCGGCGCGCGAGGTCTGAACGCAACCGCATCGTCTGCCCCCGGAAGGGGGTGGCGCGGGTGAGGCGAAGTTGCGGATCGGGGTTTCGCTCAGTGAATCGCTGGGCTACCGTGAATGAGGATCCTCTACGTTTTACGCACCCGAGCAGGAGTTCTTCGTGTCGTCACGCACCACCACTCATCCGCGCCGTGCCGTCGCCGGCGGCCTCGCTGCGATCGTCATGGCCGCGGGCGCCGCGCTCGTCGCGGCGACGCCCGCGGCGGCGGCCACCGAGCACGTGGCGGCGGCGAGCATCGCCCCGGACGACACCTCCTACCTCGGCTGGCACCTGGAGACGGGCGACGCCACGCAGCTGTCGGATGTCTGGAACGGTCTGCGCACCGACCCCGCCGGCGACATCTATGCGCTCAAGGGGCTCGTGAACACGGGCGCGCCCGGCCTTCCCGTCGCCGACGGCGCGGCGCTGGGCACCCTCATCACCGCATCCGTCATCGTCGGCACAGGCGATCTGCTGCTCGAGGTTCCCTACTCGGTCACCGACCCGGTGACGCCGACCACGATCAACGTCTGGGGCACCCTGCGTACCGCCGACCCCGTCGTTTCGGGCGTGGCCCCGACGCTGACGACCCCGTTCGTCTCCTCGCGCGCACTCGGTGCCATCGCGGCGAACACCACCGCTCCGCTGCAGGACTTCCTTGACGAGTTGGATGCGACCGCCGGCGACCTCCGCTACTCGGGCTACGGCTTCTACGCGCTGCCGCAGTTCCCGCCGGCCGTGGTGTCGAGCATCGCGTTCGGCGATGACACGACGACCTTCGGTCGCACCGTCACGACCGCGCCGGTCACCTCGACGGTGAACGTCCGGGAGTCCGAGATCCGCCCGGATGAGTCCACCTACACCGGATGGCACGAGGGCTACGTGAACGCGACGCCCGCCTACGATGTGACGACGTCGGGGCTCAGCTTCGGTAACGGCGCCAACTCACAGATCATCAACGGCCTCGCGACGCCGATCGTGACGACAGCGCCGTTCGGAGCGTTCACCTCGCTCTCGGTGACCGTCGCCTCGGGTGAGGCCTTCCTCCAGGTGCCGGTATTCTTCGGACCGGGCGACACTTTCGCCACGCTCCGCCCCGCTACGGGCGCCACCGCGGGCACGAGCGGCGTGGCTCTCAGCGACGCGTGGACCTCGAGCCGCGCGATCCCTGCGACGGCGGTGACGCCGGCGATCGCGGCGAACACCCCCGTGCCGCTCGGCGATCTGCTCGAGGCCCTTGTGGCCCAGGGCGGCTCGGTGCAGTTGCTCGCGTTCGGTGTGCTCGCGCAGGCCTCGGCTCCGGCCGTCGTGTCGCAGGTGGCCTTCAACGGAGTGAGCTACAGCTTCGTGCCGCAGCTGGCGGCCACCGGGGTCGACACTGCATCCACATTCGGCACGGCGAGTGCGGCGCTGCTGCTCCTGCTCGGCGGTGGTCTGCTCGTCGCCCTCCGGCGTCGCTGGGCGTGATCCGCAGTTCGTCCCTGATCCGTCGGAGGCCACTCCAGCCGTGCACTGTTCGCCCCTTGTAGGGTGGACGGGTTCCGAACGAGCATGAGGAGTCGCGATGGTCGACGTCCGGCGGGTCAAACTCCCTGGGGTGGGAGTGCTGCACACCTTCGTCACGACCGACGGCGGCAAGGTGGGCGTCATCACGCACCGTTCGGGCGCATCCGATCTGTTCTGCTTCTCCGACGCGGAGGACGGTGAGGCGCACAAGGTGACCGTGCGTCTCGACGACGACGAGGCGCACACGCTCGCCGAACTGCTCGGCGGCACCCGCATCACCGAGTCGCTCAGCAGCCTCGAACAGGTGCCGGGCCTCTCGATCGACTGGTTCCACGTCGACTACGACCACTACGTGGCCGGCCAGCCGCTCGGCTCGATGACCGACCGCGGACTCGCGGGTGTAACCGTCGTGGCGGTCGTGCGCGGCGACTCCGCGAACCCCGGACCCGACGCCGATTTCAAGGTCTTCCCCGGCGACACCCTCGTGGTCGCCGGCGCGCCCGAGAAGGTCGCGAAGGCGTTCCAGTTCTATCGCACCGGCGACTTCAAGCCCCGGGCGGCCGACGCTCCGCCCGGCGGCTGAGCCATGGACGGGCACCTCGGCGAGGAACTCATCACCCTCGGCGTCCTGTTCCTCATCGCATACGTGCTGGGGCGCCTGGGGAAGCTCATCGGATTGCCGACGATCCCGATCTACATGCTGGTCGGGCTCATCGCGAGCCCCAACTTCCACCTCTTCCCGCTGTCGTTCGAGTCGGACTACGTCGCGCTCATCGCGGTGTTCGGGCTGCTGCTGCTGCTGTTCAACCTCGGTCTCGAATTCGATCAGGATGAGTTCTTCGGCAACGCAGGCAAGATGCTGCTCTCGGGCGGAAGCTACGTGCTCGTGAACCTGAGCGTCGGCTTCGGCTTCGGCATGCTCGTGGGCTGGGGCACGCGCGAGGCGCTCGTGATCGCCGGCATGACGGCGACCTCGTCGAGCGCGATCGTCACCAAGCTGCTGATCGAGCTGCGGCGCCTGGCCAACCCCGAGACGCCGATGATCCTCGGTGTCACGGTCGTCGAGGACATCTTCATCGCGATCTACCTCGCGATCGTGTCGGTCGTGCTCTCGGGCGAGACCGACTTCTGGGCGGTCGTGCTGAAGCTGCTCGTGGCGTTCCTCTTCCTCGCGGTCATGATCACGGTGGCCCGGTGGGGCGGTCGCGTCGTGTCGCGACTGGTGCAGACACGAGACGACGAACTCTTCGCGCTGCTGATCTTCGCCCTCGCCGTCACCTTCGGCGGCATCGGAGACCTGCTGGGCGTGACGGATGCGATCGGCGCCTTCCTGATCGGGCTCGCCTTGGGTGCCACGAGGTTCCGTGCGCGAATCGAGGCGCTGGCCACCCCGCTGCGCGACGTGTTCGCGGCGTTCTTCTTCCTCAACTTCGGACTCCTGCTGGACCCGACCACCTTCGGCGCCGTGCTGCTGCCGGTCGGCCTCGCGATCCTGCTGACGCTCGTGCTGAACCTCGGGGCGGGTCAGGTGATCGCACGCGTCAACGGTTTCGGGCCGCAAGCAGGACTCAACACCGCCGTCATCCTCGTGAACCGGGGTGAGTTCGTGCTCATTCTCGCGACCCTCGCCGCGACGGCGCCGGGCGGCGGCCTCGACTCCCGCCTGACACCGTTCGCGGGCCTCTACGTGCTCGCGATGGCTGTGCTGGGGCCCGTGCTCGCCTCCAACTCGGAGCGCATCGGCGGACTGTTCCGCCGGGGGCGTCGGGTCGAGGGGCGCCGCAGCGATCTCGACGCGGAACGCGAGCGCACCATCGCTCTCGCCGAGGCGGCGATGGCCGACGAAACCGCGCGCGACGAGGCTGTCGCCCCGCCGAGCCCCGAGGCTCCCCCGGAGGAGACCGCACCGGATGTCGAGTCGGCCCTCGACCGTGAGCAGCGGCGCCAGATCGACCCCGAGTACTGAGCTCGCAGGAGCGGCGGGCACCCAGCCGGAACCTGGCAGAGTGAGGGGGTGACCGAGGCTCCCGTCGACCGCGATGCGCGCCCGCCGCGCCCGACTCTCGCGCAGTTCCTGACCGTCGCGCGTCGTCCGCGCTGGATCGGCGCGCTCGTGCTCTCGCTCGCCATCGCGGCCGCGTTCGCGGCTCTCGGCCAGTGGCAGCTCGACCGCAGCGTGCAGAACGCGACCGTGCCCGAGATCGCCACCGAGACCCCCGTGCCGCTCGAGTCGGTCGCCCGACCGCAGGCCCCGATGACCGATCCCGCGATCGGCCAGCGCGTCACCGCATCCGGAGCCGTCGTGCCGGGCGACTTCAGCGTGCTGAGCCCCCGCGATAACGACGGCGTCGAGGGCGCGTGGCTCGTCGCGCACGTCGTGACCGACGGCGGCGTCTCGCTCGCCGTCGGCCTCGGCTGGGCCCCGGATGCCGCGGCCGCTCGCGCCGCGGAAGCGCGCGTTCCCGAGACGCTGCAGGTGGCCGGCCGCTACCTCCCGAGCGAGTCGCCCGAGCTCAACGACGTCGAGAAGGGCGAGCGGCGGGTGCTCGCGATCGCCGAGCTGCTCAACCTCTGGGCGGAGCCGGGCCCCGTCTACGCCGGCTATGTCGTGCTCGCCGAGCCCACGCCGGGCCTCGAGGCCATCCACCAGCCGCCGCCGTTCCGTGACACGAGCCTCAACTGGCTCAACCTCTTCTACGCCGTCGAATGGGTGATCTTCGCAGGCTTCGCGGTCTTCCTCTGGTACCGCCTCGTGCGCGACGTGTGGGAGCAGGAGCAGGAGGGTCGCACGGAGGTGGGCCGTCTAGGCTAGGAGCATGCCCGCTGGTCCTCGTCCCTCCGACGTGCCCCGACTGCGGACGGCGCTCAAGGTCTACCGCGTCTCCGCCGCCATCACGGGAACCTTCCTGCTGCTGCTCGTGGTGATGATGGTGCTGCGCTACGGCTTCAAGGTCGACATCGAGCTCGGCGGCCCGTTCGGCTTCCTCGCGCTCACGCCCGTGGGTCAGATCACCGCCATCAACCTCTCCATCGTGATCCTCACCGTGCACGGCTGGCTGTATGTGCTGTACCTCGCGTGCGACTTCATCATGTGGCGCCTCGCGCGCTACAGCTTCGGGCGCTTCGTCTTCATCGCGCTCGGCGGCATCGTCCCGTTCCTCAGCTACTACTTCGAGTTCCAGGTGCCGCCGTACATCGAGCGTCGCATCCGGGCCACGACCGACGCGGATGCCGCATCCGCCGCCCAGGAGGTGAGCGCGTGAGCGAAACCGCTGCGCCGTCAACCGCACAGCGTCCCGTGCTCGTCGTCGACTTCGGCGCCCAGTACGCCCAGCTCATCGCACGCCGCGTGCGCGAGGCCGGCGTCTACAGCGAGATCGTGCCGCACACCATCACCGCGGCGGAGCTCGCCGCGAAGAACCCCGTGGGCATCGTGCTCTCGGGCGGACCCTCGAGCGTGTACGAGCCCGGCTCGCCCGACCTCGACACCGGCATCCTCGAGCTCGGCGTGCCGACGCTCGGCATCTGCTACGGCTTCCAGGTGATGGCGCGCCAGCTCGGCGGCGAGGTCGCCCAGACCGGCGCGCGCGAGTACGGCTCCACCGAGGTGCGCCTCGTCGGCGGCACCGACGGCGGCACCCTGCTCGCCGAGCAGCCGATCGAGCAGACCGCATGGATGAGCCACGGCGACTCCGTCGTGAAGGCACCCGACGGATTCGAGGTGCTCGCCGCATCCGACTCCACCCCCGTCGCCGCCTTCGCCAACGACGAGCGCAAGCTCTACGGCGTGCAATGGCACCCCGAGGTGAAGCACTCCGCCTTCGGGCAGCGCGTGCTCGAGAACTTCCTGCACCGCGCGGCCGGCATCCCCTCCGACTGGAACAGCGGCAACGTCATCGCCGAGCAGGTGGAGCGCATCCGGGCCCAGGTGGGAACCGGCCGGGTGCTGTGCGCGCTCTCGGGCGGCGTCGACTCGGCGGTCGCGGCCGCGCTCGTGCACGAGGCCGTCGGCGACCAGCTCGTGTGCGTGTTCGTCGACCACGGCCTGCTGCGCGCGGGCGAGCGCGAGCAGGTCGAGCAGGACTACGTCGCCTCCACCGGGGTGCGGCTCGTGACGGTGGATGCGCGCGAGCGCTTCCTCACGGCGCTCGCGGGGGTCAGCTACCCCGATCAGAAGCGCAAGATCATCGGACGCGAATTCATCCGCACCTTCGAGGCCGCCCAGGCCGAGCTCGTCGCCGAGTTCGCCGCCGAGGGCGACCCCATCCGCTACCTCGTGCAGGGCACGCTGTACCCGGATGTCGTGGAGTCGGGAGGCGGAAGCGGAACCGCCAACATCAAGTCGCACCACAACGTGGGCGGCCTGCCCGACGACCTGCAGTTCGAGCTCGTCGAGCCGCTGCGCACCCTCTTCAAGGACGAGGTGCGCGCGATCGGTCGCGAGCTCGGGTTGCCCGAGGCGATCGTCGCCCGGCACCCGTTCCCGGGGCCCGGCCTCGGCATCCGGATCGTGGGCGAGGTCACCGAGGAGCGCCTCGAGAGCCTGCGCGCCGCCGACCACATCGTGCGCACCGAGCTCACCGCGGCGGGCCACGACGCCGAGATCTGGCAGTGCCCGGTCGTGCTGCTCGCGGACGTGCGCTCGGTCGGCGTGCAGGGCGACGGGCGCACCTACGGACACCCCATCGTGCTGCGGCCCGTGTCGAGCGAAGACGCCATGACCGCCGACTGGACCCGTCTGCCCTACGAGTGGCTCGCACGGGTGTCCAACCGCATCACCAACGAGGTGCCCGACGTCAACCGGGTCGTGCTCGACGTCACGTCGAAGCCGCCGGGGACCATCGAGTGGGAGTGACGCTCGAGTCCTGATTTCGTCGCAGGGCGGGGAATGGCGTGCGAGCCGCATGCCCCCGCGCGCCGACGCATGCGCGTCGGCGGCTCCCGCCCGACCCGATGCCAGCGACTCGCACGCCATTCCCCGCCCCGCTCGGCTCTCCACTCAGCTGGTTGAGGAGCGCCGCGCGGAGCGCGACGCGTCTCGAAACCAGCGTCGGCCGATCTCCGTCGGAAGACGGAGGCGGCGTGTCGGCGCCGGATGCGAGGATCGTGCGGTGAGTGGGGAGACGGCCGTGCCGCGGGCCGGGTGGAAGCGCGACGTCACCGTCTTCCTGTCGGGGCAGACGGTGTCGATGTTCGGGTCGATGCTCGTGCAGTACGCGATCATGTGGCACCTCACGCTCGAGACGAAGTCCGGGCTCGTGCTCATGGCATCCGCGGTCTTCGGCATGCTGCCCCAGGCGATCGTGTCGATCTTCGGCGGGGTGTGGGCCGACCGCCTCAACCGCAAGACGCTCATCCTCGCCGCGGACGCCTCGATCGCCGTCACGACGCTCGCCCTCGCGATCTTCATGATGAGCGGCTACCAGGAGCTCTGGCTCATCTACCTGACGCTCGCGATCCGCTCCACGGGAGCCGGCATCCAGCAGCCCGCCGTCATGGCGCTCATCCCGCAGCTCGTGCCCACCGACAAGCTGCTGCGCGTCAACGGCGTGTTCCAGTCGATCCAGTCGGCGATGATGCTCATCGCACCGGCGGCCGCCGCCGGGATCTACGCCTCGATGTCGATCGTCGCGATCTTCTGGGTCGACGTCGTCACGGCCATCATCGGCATCGGACTGCTGCTGCTCATCGCCGTGCCGACGGTGCGCACCGTCGTCGACACCGGTTACTTCACCGACCTCGCGAAGGGCGTGCGGTACACCTTCACCCACGCCTTCGTCCGGTGGCTGCTCGTGCTCTTCGCGATCGTCTTCGTGCTCACCGTCGCCCCCTCGATGCTCACGCCCCTCATGGTGGTGCGCAGCTTCGGCGCCGAGGTGTGGCTGCTCACCGCCAACGAGCTCGCGTTCAGCGTCGGGATGCTGCTCGGCGGCGTGCTCGTGGCGGTCTGGGGCGGCCTGAAGAACAAGGTCGTCACGGTGCTCGCGGCGTCCGTGTGCTTCGGAGCGCTGACCCTCGCACTCGGCCTCTCCACCAACGTGTGGGTGTTCTTCGGCTTCATACTGCTCGTCGGGGTCGCGGTGCCGTTCTTCTCCACCCCCTCGACGACCCTCCTGCAGGAGCGCGTGGAGCCGGAGTACCAGGGCCGGGTGTTCGGATTCGTCGGTGTCGTCATGGCCACCGCGATGCCCGTCGGCATGGTCGCTTTCGGTCCGCTCGCGGACGTCGTGCCGGTCGAGTGGGTGCTCATCGCGGCAGGCATCGTGACCTTCGTCGTCGTGCTCATCGCGGCGCTCATCCCGGCCGGGCGCCGGGCGATCGCGGTCGGTGCGCAGCCCGTCGCCGTCACCCAGGCGGCCCCCGAGGCAGCAGCCGAAGCAACCCCCTCCGACGACGTCACGACACCGGTCGACTGAGGCTGTCACCGGCCGGTCACCTCGCTGTGGCCCTGTTGGGGGATACCCATTCAGGGGACTCCCGTCGAATGCCGCTCGAGGCATACGCTCCCCTCATGCAGCGGAACGACGGCTCTCGCGTGCGCGCAGCCGACGACACGGGCAGTGCCGCCCCCACGCCGCTCTTCCTCGCCTACCTCGCCTCGCTCGGGCTCTCCGCGTTCGCCGCCTTCTTCGGCGGCCTCGGAACGGATGCCGTCATCGACTTCCTGCTGCTCGCCGCGATCGTCACGGGCGGGGTGCTCGTGCTCTTCGCGGTGCTCATGATCTGGTCGGCCCGCGCCGGCCACCGGGCCGCCGCGCTCTCGACCGCGCGTCCGGGCGCCCTCGTGCTGCGGGGCGCACGCGCGCGAGGACTCCGTCGAGCCGTGCGCGCCCTGCGCACCGACGTGCCCTTCGTGCCCCTCGGTCTCACCCTGCTCGCCGACGACACCGGCTTCGAAGTCTGGTGCGGCTCGGCCGAGCATCCCGTCCGGTTGGGCCGCGCGTCATGGGAGCGCGTGGCCGACATCCGGGTCACGCGGGTCACGAGGCTCGGCCGGGCGACGGGCGGCATCACCGTGACGGTGCTCGACGGTCCCGACGAGGCGGGTGTCGAGCTGCCGTTCGCCGTGCTCGGGTCGGGCCTCGGCGGGCTCACCGTGCCCGACGGGCCGGAGCTCGAGAACATCGTGTGCACGCTGCGCGCCCGCCGTGCAGCGGGCGTCGAGGCCTGAGGGCCTCAGCGGCGTCGACGTCGATCGATGAGCTGCGCCAGCCAGCCGGCTGCCACCATCGCGACCCCGACGATGCCGAGGGCGGTCAGCATCCGCGAGTAGTCCTGCCCGAAGGCGTCGCCGACGAGCAGGGCGACCGCGGCGACGGGCACCGCCGTGAGCGCGGCGAGCGCTGAGCGATCCCGCACGAGCAGCCACAGCAGGTACGGCACGACGAGCACGAACACGAAGCGCGGGCCGGTGAGCAGCAACCACATCGTGAGCGTCGCAGGGCCCGCGGCCACGGTGCGTCGCCACCCCGCCGCCGGCAGCACGCACCAGCCGGCGAGGTGCGCGAGCGTTCCGATCGCGAGCACCCAGAGCGCCTCGGTGTTCGAGCCCGCGATCGCGATGCCGCCGCCCACGAGCAGCCACCCGCCGGTCCACCAGCGCGTCGGCGCGTCGCCCCAGCGCAGCGGCGGGAGCGAGGTGGGCATGTTCGGAGCGTAGCGGCGCCGACGGCCCGGGTTCACCACAGCCGGCCCGGCTAGGGTTGCCTCCATGACTTCGCAGCGGCGTCCGTGGGTCATCGGGCACCGTGGGGCGAGCGGCTACCGCCCCGAGCACACCCGCGCAGCCTACGAGCTCGCCTTCGCCCTCGGTGCGGATGCCGTCGAGCCCGACATCGTCGCCACGCGCGACGGGGTGCTCGTGCTGCGCCACGAGAACGAGATCTCCGGGACGACGGATGTCGCACGCCGGCCTGAGTTCGCCGACCGTCGCACGACGAAGCACTTCGCCGGCGCCTCGGCGACCGGATGGTTCACCGAGGACTTCACCTGGGAGGAGCTGAGCACCCTGCGGGCCGCAGAGCGCCTGCCGCAGCTGCGGCCGGCATCCGCGACCTTCGACGGGCGCTACCCGATCCTGCGCCTCGACGAGCTGGTCGAGCTCATCCACGGCGCGTCCGAGCGCTATGGGCGCCCGGTCGGCCTCGTCGCCGAGATCAAGCACGCCGCCTACTTCGACTCGATCGACCTGCCGCTCGGCGAGCTCGTCTCACGCGCTCTCGCGGATTTCGACGGGCCGCTCGTCGTGGAGAGCTTCGAGGAGACGGTGCTCGGCGAGGTGCGTCAGCGGGGTCTTGCGGCGAAGCTCGTGTACCTGCTCGAAGGCACGGGCACCGCACCCGACCTCGCCCTGCGGCTCGGCGCGGCCGCCCCCGACTACAGCAGCCAGCTGAGCGACGAGGGCCTCCTGGACCTCGCCACGCGCGTGCACGGCGTGAGCGTCGACAAGGGCCGACTGCTCAAGCCCGACCCGCGCGCCGGCGTCGAGCTCGTCGACCGCGCTCACCGGGCCGGGCTCGAGGTGTACACCTGGACGCTGCGGCCGGAGAACAAGTTCCTCACCGCGCCCTTCCGTTCGCAGGGCGCCGCGCACGAGTGGGGGGACTGGCGCGGGGAGTTCGACGCCGTGCTCGCGACCGGGCTCGATGGCGTCTTCGCCGACCATCCCGACCTCGCCATCGCCGCCCGCGACGACGGCTGAGCCGAGCGCGGGGACAACCGCCCCTGGATTCCGGGACGTAGGACACGGCATTCTTGCCTGCAGTGACTGCGCGACCCGGAAGGATGCAGGATGAGCGCCCCCGCGGACGCCGCGCGGTTCGACCCGCGATGGTCTCCCGCGCGTCCGCGCAGGCGAGATCGGGCTGCCGGCGTCGGTGTGCTCGCGGTCGCCTGGGCGCTCGTACTCGCCTCCGTGGCCGTGGCGATCGCGATCGGACCGCCCTATGCGGTCGCCGGTGACCTCTCGATCATCTACCTCGGCTACGCGATCGTATGGGGCGGTGTCGCCTGCATCATCGTCAGCCGCGGACGGTCGGTGACCGGCACGATCCTCTCGGTGCAGGGCATCGGTGCGGGCATCTCGCTGCTACTCACGGTGCTGCTGCGTGCGCAGCCCGCAGACACCGCCTTCGTCGGCGTGCTCGCCCACACCGCCGACCGGTTCTGGCTTCCCGGCGCGCTCACGAGCTTCGCCATCCTGCCGCTGCTGCTGACGACCCGCCCGCCGGGGCCCCGCATCCGGATGCTCGTGGGCGCCGCGATCACGATCTCGCTCGTGCCGGTGCTGCTCTCGCCGTTCCGGCAGCGCGCCGATGTCGCCGCCAACCCCCTCGCCCCGGATGATCCCGTGCTGCAGGAGGTGCTGCGCTCGATCATCGTCGCGGCCTTCACGGCCGAGGTCGTGCTCGGCGTCGTGAGTCTCGGCGTCGCCATGTGGCGGCGATGGCGAGGCCCGCTCCCCGATCGTGCCGGCCAGGGCTGGGTCGTGCTCGGGCAGGCCCTCCTCGTGGCCTTCGCCTCGCCCATCTTCCTGCCGATCCTGCCCGAGGTCGCGGGCGCTGTCGACGCGGTCGCGCCGCTCGCGCCCCTCGTGGCGTTGCTGTTCATGCCGGCCACCGTCGTGGTGTTCGCCCTCGGGCGTCGCGTCGGGGGCATCGAGGTCACCGTCAACCGCACGGTCGTCAACGTGCTGCTCGTCGCGGTGCTCGTGCTGGCCTATTCGACCATCGCGACGACGATCGCGCTCACCCTGCCCGTGCCGCCGCTCATCGCGGGCGTCATCGGGGTCGCCGCGCTCGTGCTGAGCCTCGAGCCGTTGCGCGCCTGGATCCAGAGCCGCGTCGACGAGCTCGTGTACGGCGATGCCGCCGACCCGCAGCAGCTCGTTCGTGCGCTCGGCGACCGGGTCACCGACGACGTCGACGGCGACGACCTGCGTGCGCTCGCCGAGGAACTCCGCTCCGCCCTGCGACTGGCGCGCCTCGAGCTGCACTCGGCGGAGCCGGGCGGGGTGCGTGCCATCAGCGGCGCGGGCGGCGGGCCGGTCACCCGCATCGCGCTGCGCGGCTCGACGGGAGAGGTGGGCTGGATCGAGGCGGCGGCGCCCGGCAGGCAGCGCGTCGATCGGCGTGTCGTGCACGTGCTCGACCAGGTGTCGGGCGTGCTCGCGATCACCGTGAGTCTCGCCGAGATCAACCGCGACATCCTCGAAGCCGGCGACCGGGCGCGCGAGGTCGGCGCGGAGGAGCGCCGGATGGTCGCACGCGAGCTCGACGAGGGCCTCGGGCCGGGACTAGCCCGCAGCGTCGAGCGCCTCGACCGGGTGCCGGAACTGGTGATGTCGCAGTCGCCCGAGGCCGGAGCCGAACTCGCCGCGGTACGCGAGGAGCTGGCGGAGCGCACGAGCGAGGTGCGCGACCTCGCCCGCACCCTGCTGCCGGGGGCCCTCGACACCGGCGACGTCGACACGGCGCTCCGCGAGCTCGCGGCCCGGTTCTCGAGCGCCCGTCTCGACATCGCGGTCGAGGGCCGGCTCGGCGACGCCATCCCGGACGGCCGGGAGGCCGCCATCCACCACCTCGTGGCGGAGCTCGTGCTGCTCGCCCGGCGGGCGCCGGATGCGCGCGTCGCACGGATCGCGATCGAGGTCGCCCCGCGCGAGGTGCGCATCTCGCTCGACGTCGACGGCCGGGGGCGCCCGAACGACGAGGGGCCGATCCTCGCGTCGGTGCGCGACCGCGCGGACGAGCTCGGCGGCGATCTGGACGACGCCGCGGTGGGAGTCGGACGCCTGCTCGTCGTGGAGGTGCCGCGATGATGGGCCGCCGCATCCTCGCCCTCGGCGTGCTCGTGACCTCGTGGGGGCTCGCCCTCGCGTCGATCGTGATCGCCTGGATCTTCGAGCTGCCCGAGCTTCCGGTGCCCGGCGCGTTCCTCTCGGCGTCGCCGCCGCTCGTGCAGTCGCGCTTCGACGAGATCGGCGTCGTGGTCGCCCTCATCTACGGTCTGCTGAGCGCTGTGCTCATCGTGCGCCGTCCGCATCCGGTGGTCATCGTGCTGGCCGTGCACGCCGTCGGGTCGGGCATCGCCGCATTCGGGGTGCAGTGGGGTCTGCTCGGTGAGCGGATCCCGGGGTTGCCGCTCTGGGGACTGCTCGCGCATGCGGCCGGCTGGGGCTACGTGCCGGGCACCGTGGGAACCGTCATCGTGCCGGTGATCCTGCTGCGCAAGCCGCTGGGTGCTGCGGGCTGGACCGTCGTCGTCACCGTCGCGGGCCTCGCGACCGCGAGCGGTCTCGCCGCGCTCGTGCACCAGGCGCCGGTCGACGCGACGACGGGCGGGCCGATCAACCCCCTCGCGATCCCGGATGCCGGTGTGCAGGCGGCGCTCCCGTGGGTCTACGGGGTGGCGGTCGTGCTCGCGGTGCTCATCTCGATCGGCGTCGCGGTGTGGGTCGTGGTGCAGTGGCGGGATGCGGCGACGGACCGTCGGGCCCGGGTCGGGTGGCTCACCGTCGGCCATGCCTTCCTCACGCTCTCCTACGCGGCGCTCGTCGTGCCCGCAGGGCCCGAGGTGCCGGCGCTCGTGTGGGACTTCGGCATGATCGCACCCGTCATCGGCCAGATCTTCTACCCCTCCGCCGTGCTCGTGCTCGTGCTCGGCACCCGGCTGCGCGGTATCGACATCGCGGTGACCCGCGTGCTGCTGTGGACGATCCTCACCGTCGCGGCGATCACGGCCTACCTCATCGTGAGCGAGCTGCTCGCCACCGTGACGCCGCTCGACCCGGTCGCAGTCGGCATCCTGAGCGCGGCCATCGTCGCGATCCCGCTGCAGGCCGCGAGGCGGGGGATCGAGCTCGGCATCGACCGGCTCGTCTACGGTCCGGATGGCGATCCGGCACGCCTGCTCGCATCACTCGGCGAGCGGGTCGGCGAGTTCGACTCCGGCGCCGAGGGCCTTGTCGGCCTCGCCGTCGCACTGCGCAGCGCGCTCGGGGTCGCCGCCGTCGAGATCGTGCCCGACGACGAGAGCGCGGCCCCCATCGTCGTGGGGACGCCCGGATCGACCGCGGTGTCGGTGGAGTTGCGCGCCGCGGGAGTGCGGCTCGGCGAGATCCGCGTGTACGCGCGGCCAGGGGAGCGGCTCGCGGGCAGCGTGCGGCGCAACCTCGAAGGGCTCGCGGGCGTCGTGGCGATCGCCCTGCGGCTCGCCCTCGCGAGCGCACGCCTGGGTGCGGCACGCGACGCCCTCGTCGCCGCGCGACAGGACGAACGCCGTGCGCTGCGTCGCGAACTGCACGACGGCATCGGCCCCTCGCTCGCGGGAGTCGGGTTCGGGCTCGCCGCGGTCGACAACCTCCGTGCGAGCGACCCGGCGGCCGCCGGCGCGCTGGCATCCCGCCTCGCCGACGATCTGCGCGAGCAGCTCGGCGAGGTGCGCCGTGTCGCGCGCACGGTGCGTGCCGATCGCGCGGTCTTCGAGCTGTCGGTCGAGCTCGCCGAGCTCGCGGCCGACTTCGCGGGTTCGGGCGTGGAGGTGCGCGTCGACGCGCCCGCCTCGTGGCGGGTGCCCGCGCCCGCCATCCGTCCGCTGTATCTCGTGGCCGCGGAGGCCGTGCACAACGCCGTGCGCCATGCCCAGGCGGCCCTTGTCGAGATCGAGCTGATCGAGGATGCCGACGGGGCCGTGGCGCTCATCGTGCGCGATGACGGCCGGGGTTTCGATCCCGGCGGCGTCGCCGGCGGCGTGGGCCTCACGACGATGCGCGAGCATGCCGCCGAAGCAGGCGGGGCGCTCGACCTGCGCTCCGGCCCCTCGGGCACCACGATCCTGATCCGTGTGCCGGCGTCCGCCGTCGCATCCACCACCGCTCTGGAGACCACCGCATGACCGCCGATTCCTCTGCCATCCGTGTCGTCGTCGTCGACGACCATCCGCTCTTCCGCATCGGAATCATCTCGCTGCTCGAGACGCTCGAGGGGGTCGAGGTGGTGGGTTCGGCCGAGACCGCCGACGATGCCGTCGAGGTCGTGCTCGCCGCCTCTCCCGCGGTCGTGCTCATGGACCTCGACCTGGCATCCGGCAGCTCCGGCATCGACGCGACGCGACGCATCAACCGCGAGCGTCCCGACATCGGCGTGCTCGTGCTGACGATGCTGGGCGACGACGAGTCGCTCTTCGCGGCGGTGCGCGCGGGCGCCCGCGGCTACCTGCTGAAGACGGCGGCGCCCGGCGAGGTGCAGCGGGCGATCCATGCGGTCGCCGCGGGCGACATGCTGCTCGGTGCGGATGTCGCACGCCGTGCCGTCTCGTATCTCACCGAGGCGAAGCGCACGGGCGGCAACCCGTTCCCCGAGCTCACCGAGCGTGAGCGCGAGGTGCTCGACCTCGTGGCACGAGGCCAGGACAATCCGACGATCGCGCGCACGCTCGTGCTCACCAACAAGACGGTGCGCAATTACGTCTACGGCATCTCCACGAAGCTCGGCGCGACGGATCGCTCCGCGCTCATCGTGATGGCACGTGAGGCGGGGGTCGGGGTAGATTCACCCGCCTGATCATTTATTCGACACCCGATTTGGGTATCGAATTGAGGACATCCGTCCCTGGGGGCCGGGACATCGGGCCAGGGAGTCTCGGACATCGGCGCACCTCCGCGCCGACACCGAGAGGAACCCCCGTCATGCACGTCACCCCCCTGCGCCGGCGCGCGGCCGGCGCGACCGCCACCGCGCTCCTCGCGGGCGCGCTCCTGATCCCCGCCGCCATCGCCGCGGCGGATGACCTGCCCGCGGCGAACGAGACCGTGGAGTCCGCGGTCGACCCGACGGTCGACCCGACGACGGTCGACCCCGCGTCGGCCTCAGAGCCGCCGGCATCCGAGGCGGCCGTCTCCGAGGGCGCAAGCGGTGCGGAGACGACTGATACGCCCGAGCCCGCACCGAGCGACGACATCGCTGACGCAGCCGAGACGGAACCGGTCCCGCTCACGCCGACCGCGGCATCCACCGACGACCCGCAGGATCCCGAAGTGGGCGCGATCGGTCCTGGCGAGACCGCCACCTTCTCCTACCCCGTCGCGGGCGCCCGATTCGTCTACGTCTACGCCATCGGCGACGACCTCGCGGTCACCGTGGTGCGCGCCGACGGCTCGCGGCTGCCCGTGCCGTCGAACGGGAGCGTTCACTCGAAGGACTACTACTGGATCGGGCAGACCGACGGTATCTGGAAGCTCGAGATCACCAACACCGGCACGAGCTCGGTCACGCCGGAGCACGGCCTCACCTACTCCACCGACGCCAACTGGCTCGACCTCACCAGCAGCGTCTACGCGCCCGCCCTCCGCCTGACGGTCAACCCGACCATCGGCGGCGTGCCGCGCTCCGACCTCACCGTGTGGTCGGAGGTGATCGGGCCCGACGGCTCCCGGCACACGCAACAGCTCAGCAGCAACGCGACGAGCTACATCGGACTCCCGAGCGGCGACTACTTCGCGCGGGTGTGGACCGTCGTCGACGGCGTCACCTATCAGGAGTCGCGCGTGGTCGGCGTCCACGTCGCCGAGAGCGACCCGCCCTCGGTCGTCATCTCCACGACGCCAGCGACCCCCAACGCCGCCGGATGGTTCCGCACCGTGTCCCTCAACTTCACGGGCAACGACAGCGGCTCGGGCTTCTCCGCCACCTTCTACACGATCGACGGCGGACCGGAGATCCGCGCGAGCAACGGCATCAGCTACCCCCTCACCGGCGACGGCGAGCACACGGTGCGCTTCCGTGGCGAGGACCACCAGGGCAACTTCAGCGACTGGCAGGAGTCCACCATCCGCGTGGATGCGACGGCCCCGGTGATCGCGCTCTACGGGATCGTCGACGGGGGCAGATACGCCGTCGGCGAGGAGCTCTTCGTCGAGTACCAGTGCGGCGACGCGACCTCGGGGCTCGTCGGCGACGACTGCACGGCGGACCTGCCAGACGGCGCGCGCGTCGACACCACGACGCCCGGCGACTACACCTTCACGATCCGGGCCACCGACCTCGCGGGCAACACGACGCGTATCGTGCGCTCCTACAGCGTCGTCGCACCCGACACGACCGACCCCGTCGTGGAGGTCGACGTGCCTGCGGAGCCGGCATCCGGCTGGTACCTCGACACCGTCACCGTGCGCTTCACCGCGAGCGACGAGAGCGGCATCCGCCGCATCCACTACGAGTACGACACGACGCAGGGCACGGTGAGCCGCGACATCGAGGCGGAGACCGCGGAGGTGACGTTCGACCGCAGCCAGTTCTACACGCTCAGCTACTGGGCCGAGGACAACGCCGGCAACCGCAGCGAGGGTCGCGATCTGCACCTCTACGTCGATGCGACCGCGCCCTGGATCAACCTGGTCTCGCCCGACGAGGACGAGCTCTCGATCCTGCCGAACGGCCACTTCGCCCAGAACGAGCGCGTCGTGATCGACTTCAGCTGCGACGACGACGCCTCGGGCATCGCGAGCTGCGACGCCACGACCCCGGATGGCGAGCTGCTTCCGACGGGGACGCCCGGCACCCATGAGCTGCGCATCGTGGCCACGGATGTCGCCGGTCACCGCACCGAGCGCGTCGTGAGCTACACGGTCGACGCGGCGGCGCCGAACGGCAACGGTGGCGTCGTCACGCCCGCTCCGCGCTTGGCGTCGACGGGAGCCGAAGGGCTCGCCGGCAGCGTCGCGCTCGCCGTGCTGCTGCTCGGCGCCGGCGCGACCCTCGCGCTGCGCCGACGGGTGCGCGCGCGGTAAGGACGCGCACGCACCGGGTGGTCCGGCCCTTCGGGTGGGCCGGGCCGCCCGCCCCGTCCCGGGACGCATGTCCCGGTTCCCCCGGGCACGAGAGCGCCCCCGATCAAGGGCAGGCGACTCTGGGCACCGGGACGCCCCGCCCGCGAGCCTCGGATGGCGGCTGAGAACGCCGCTGCCCGAAAGGACCACCTCCGACCATGACCACCACCCCCATCCGCCGGCTCGCCGCCGGAACCGTCACCGCGCTGCTCGCGGCCGGCCTCCTGGCCCCCGCCGCGATCGCTGTTGCCGACGAGCTGCCCGTCGAGGACCCGACCACCATGGTCCTCGACGGGTCGGCCGCCGGGTCGGCCGCCGGGCCGGCCGCCGAGTCGGCCGTCGAACCCGAGCCGGCGTCGGCCGGCGGCGAGGCCGCGCCGATCGATTCCGACGAGACACCGACCGCCGAAGCCGCACCCTCCGAGCAGGTATCGGCGCAGCCCAGCGAGCAGGCGGCCGTGACCGGGCGCGCGGCCGAGCCGACCGCTTCGGCGGTCGCATCCGCGTCGCTCGCGGCCTCGGTGCTGCTGGCGCCGGGCGAGATCCGCGACATCACGGTGCCCGTCGCCGACGCGCAGCGCTACACCGTCTACGCCCTCGGCGAGCACATCGCGGGGAACGTGCGCACCGTCGGCGGCCAGAACTACGTGCTCGCGGCGTTCGGCGGCTACTCCGCCAACAACATCGTGCCGAGCTCGCCCGAGACCGGCGATGTGGTCATCAGCCTGCAGAACACGGGCACGACGGCGCGTGCCGTGCCCTATGGGTTCGCCTTCGTGCGGACCGGCTCGCCGCTGTCGACCTTCGTCTCGGGCATCGGCACGAGCAACCTGAGCGTCGACGCCAACGTCGGCCGGGCCGGCCTCACCGGTCAGGTGCGCATGGTCGACATCGACGGCACGAGCACGACCCTCCCGATGGCGCCCATCGTGGCCGGGTCGACGAGCTACCGGGCAAGCTTCGGATCGCTCGCCCCCGGGCACTACCTGTTCGAGGTGAGCTTCGACATCGACGACGTCACCCACCAGCGCGTCATCGTCGCGCATGCCGCCGCTCCCGAGGCCACGCCGCCGAGCGTCGAGTACACGACCGAGCCGGCCGCCTCCAACGCCTCCGGATGGTTCCGCCGCACCGTCACCGCCTCGCTCGCCGCGAGTGACGCAGGCGCGGGCGTGTGGCGTCTCTTCGTCGGTCTCAACGCCACCCCGGCGGCGATCTACAGCCCGCGCACCAACGTCGTGATCACGAGCGAGGGTGTGCACACGCTCAGCTACTACGCCGAGGACTACCAGAACAACGTCTCGTCGCTCGTCTCGCGCACCATCCGCATCGATCTGACCGCGCCGACCGTGACCCTCGACGGGCTCGAAGAGGGGCAGCGCATCGAGCAGGATGCCGAGGTCGAGATCAGCTACGACTGCACCGACGCCCTCTCGGGTATCGCCGACTGCCGCGCCCCCATCGCCTCGGGCGAGCTGCTCGACACCTCGACGCCGGGCACGCACACCTTCACCGTCGTGGGCCTCGACCGCGCCGGCAACGACACCCGCATCGAGCGCAGCTACACCGTGGTGGGCGCCGACACGACCGCACCGGAGGTGCGGGTCGAGGTGCCGACCGAGCCCGAGAGCGGATGGCACACGGATGCCGTGACGCTGCGCTTCCTCGCGAGCGATGCGGAGAGCGACATCGCGCTCATCCGCTGGGAGTACGGCACCGGGTCGGGCGTCGTGATCGACTCGACGACCGAGGCGACGGGTGAGCTCACGCTCACCGAGACCGGCCGCTACACCGTGCTCGTGTGGGCCGAGGATGCCGCGGGCAACGCGAGCGAGCCGCACCAGCTCGAGGTGTGGATCGACCGGCACGCGCCCGTCATCGCGCTGAACTCGCCGGAGGACCCGAACGGCATCCTGCCGAACGGCCACTATGCCCAGCACGAGCGCGTCGTGATCGACTTCGCCTGCACGGACCGCGGCTCCGGCATCGCGCGGTGCGACGCCACGACCCCGTCCGGCGAGCTGCTGCCCACGGGCACCCCGGGCACGCACGAGCTGCGCATCGTCGCCACGGATGTCGCCGGCAACCGTACCGAGCGCGTGCTCAGCTACACCGTCGATGCGGTGGCCACCGCCGCATCCCGAGACCCCCGACTGGCTCAGACCGGCGCCGAACTCGTCCTCCCCGGGATCGTGCTCGTCGCAGTTCTCCTCGCGGCAGGAGTCATGCTCCTGACCACGCGGAGGCTCGGCGGCCGCTAGTCGGGTTGCGGCCGCCGCGCGTCCGGGCGGGATATCCGGGGGGTTCTCCGCCCGGACGCACCCGCGGCCCAGCACCACCTGCACCACCACAGCACGACCCCCGTCCCCCGGGAACCCACCAATCCGACACAGAAAGAGAACAGGACGATGTCCCGAACCACCACACGCGCCCTCGCGGGCGCTCTCACCGCAGGCGCGGCCGCGATCGCGCTCGCCGGCTGCAACCTCATCCCGATTCCGGGCGGCGCTCCGGCCGAGCCGGGCAAGGCCGTGGGCTTCGAGCAGGTGCAGCAGGCCGTGATCCAGCTCGAGGCGCGCGGAACCTTCGTCGACCCGCAGTACGGCGGCTACGAGGGCGCAGGTCGAGGATCCGGCTTCATCATCTCCGAGGACGGCCTCGCGGTCACCAACAACCACGTCGTCGTCGGCGCCGGCACGATCGACGTCTGGCGCGGAGGCGACCAGAGCGACACGCTCGACGCCCGCGTGCTCGGCGCGTCCGAGTGCCTCGACATCGCCGTGGTGCAGCTCGAGAAGGACACCTACCCCTACCTCGCCTGGCACAAGGGCGACATCGCGACCGGCATCGACGTGTACGCGGCGGGCTTCCCCCTCGGCGACCCCACCTTCACCATGACGCGGGGCATCGTGTCGAAGGCCGACATCGAGGGCGACACCGCCTGGGCGTCGATCGACTCGATCATCGAGCACGACGCACGCATCCGTCCCGGCAACTCGGGCGGCCCGCTCGTCGACACCGACGGCCGCGTGGTCGGCGTGAACTACGCCGGTGAGGACACCTACGACTACAACTTCGCCATCCACCGCGATGAGGTCAAGGACGTCATCGAGCAGCTCGCCGCGGGCGAGAGCGTGCTGAGCCTCGGCATCAACGGCCAGGGCGTCGCCGGCGAAGACGGCGGGCTCGGGGTCTGGGTCGCATCCGTCGCGGCCGGCTCGGTCGCCGACAAGGCGGGCGTCAAGCCGGGCGACCTCATCACCCGCCTGGGCGGCGTGAGCGTCGGCACCGACGGCACGATGCGCGAGTACTGCGACGTGCTGCGCACCCACGGCACCGAGGCGACGCTCGACATCGAGCTCTACCGCCCGTCCGACGAGTCGTACTACCGCGGCCAGGTCAACTCGGATCGCATCGTGACCGCCGTCGCGAACGTCGGCGGCGGCGGGGGCGGCCAGCCCTCCGGCGACTTCGTCGACATCTCGGATGACTCGGGTCAGGTCGGCGTGTCGGTCCCGGTCGAGTGGAAGGACGTCGACGGCTCGGGCTTCACCGACGACTCCGGCAACGTCTGGTACGGCGTGACCGCGAGCACGAGCATCCAGAAGCTCAACAGCGGCTGGAGCGTGCCCGGCGTCATCGTGATGGCGACCCCCGGTGCGTCCGATCCCGCCTACGTCGACAACCTCCTCAACACGACCCGCTCGGGTGTGCAGTCGGAAGGCTGCAGCTCGAACGGTGTGCAGAGCTACGCCGACGGGTACCACACCGGCAAGTACGAGTACTTCACCGGATGCGGTTCGACGAAGGCCGACTACGTCGCCATCGCGGCGATCGCGGACGACGGCAGCTACCTCATCTACGTGACCGTCCAGGCGGTCAGCGACGACGACGCCGCCGCACTGGACCGCATCGTCAGCAGCTTCATCGCGGGCTTCTGACCCTCGGGCGAGGGGCCGCCGGCGCCCGGGCCGCGCCCCCCCCCCCCCCCCCCCCCCCCCCCCCCCCGCCCCGCCCTCGCCCCCTTTTGTCCCGCTTTTGCGGGGGGGTTTCCCCCCGGGGGGGGGGGGGCCGGGCCCGCGGGGGGGGCCCCCCCCCCCGCCCTCCACCTCCACCTCCACCTCCACCTCCACCTCCACGCGGGCCTTCCGCACCACCTGAATCAAGGAGCGAACCACCATGACCGCAGTCACCGCACGCGATCGTCTCTGGCCCCTCTGGGGCGCCGCCGCCGGCCTCGCCGGGTTCACCGCGACCGTGCTCTTCGACCACCGTCCCTCGAGCGAGCTGGAGGCGGCCGCACGCGGTGAGGACTTCGTCGTCACCCCGGAGGTCATGCACGAGCTCACCCGCATGCCCAACTACCTGGGCTACCTCGTCGGCTTCGCGGCGGTCGCGCTTCTCGTGATCTTCGCGGCCGCCTGGCGCTCGCGCGTCGAAGCGCAGCATCCGCGTTCGATCGCCGCGGGCGTCGTGACCGGCGGGGTTCTCGTGTCGGCGGCCGGCCTCGCGCTCGCCTACGGCTGGAAGGGCGCCCTGGCCAACTACGGCTTCGACGGCCCCGAGAAGGGGCTCTACGAGAACGACGGCCTCTTCGTCTACTTCATGCTCACCGACTTCGGCCCCTACATCCCGTGGCTCGGGGTGCTCGTCGCCTTCGCCGGGATGGCCTGGATGGCGTGGGCCGAACGTCTCGTCTCGCGCGTGCTGGGCACCGTGCTCGCGATCTACGTCGGGCTCATCGTCTTCGCCTACATCGCGATGGGCGTGCCGGGTCTCGCCGGACCCGCCTCGGGTCTCGTGCTCGCCATCGCGGGCATCTGGCTGAGCGCAGGCCGCAGCAGGGTCACGCTGCGCCCCCTGCTCGTGGGATCGCGCGGCGCGCGGGCGGGCGCACCCGCGGCGGATGAGGCGGACTCCGTCGAGTCCGCGGAGCTGCCGGCGTGATCCTGCCCCGTCTCGCCGGGATCGGGCTCCTGGTCGTCGCCGCAGCCGCGCTGGGCGCCGGCGGCGACGCCGAGCCGATGCCGATCCCGACGTCCACGCCCTCGGCGACCTCCGACCCGGTGCAGGCCGACCCGCCGCCCGAGATCGATCCGCGCTGCGTCGAGGAGTACGGAGCGAAGGCAGGATTCGTCTACGAGGGCGACATCCGGATGCGTCCGGACGGCTGGCCGACGCCCGCCGAGTTCGCGGTGCTGTGCTGGATCGAGACCATCTCGACCACCGAGCAGGCCGGGCACTACGCCACGAGCTACTACACCCCTTACCGCAACGTGCTGCGCTTCTACGAGGGTGCCCTGACCGCCGGCGTGCACGGGCGCGCCGACTCGACCGACGGCGAGCTGCTCACGGGCGTGCTCGGCGACGCGTCGTTCTACATCGTCGAGACCGGCACGAGCCGGTACGCCATCCACTGGGCCCTCGACGGCGACTACCAGGAATGACCGAGAGGACCACCACCATGACCCCCACCTCGATGCGCGCGGCCGTCCGCGCGGTGCACCTCGCCGCGATCGGCGGGCTCCTGCTCGCCCTGACCGCGTGCGCGCCTGATCCGAACGGCCCTGCGGTCTCGGGTCCCGCCATGGGCGATCCCGGCCCGGCGGGCCCCGCCGCGGGCGACCCGTGCGAGCGCGCGTTCCCGGGCAGTCCGTTCGGCACCGACCTCGCCGACGCGCCGACCGTGCCGGCGGACTGGGCGCATCCGGATGGGGTCGTGCTGTGCGGGGTCTTCCAGTCGAGTGACGCGAACGCCGTGCTGCAGTACGTGACCGAGCTCGAACCGGATGCCGTGCTCGACGCGTGGGAGCCCCTGCTCGACGGATACGCCCTCGAGCGCAGCTCGGGCCTCGGCACCTGGCCGATCCTCAACGCGCACGCCGGCGACCTCGAGTTCGCGATCCAGACCGATGGCGACACCGGCGCGATCGTCATCGGGTTCGCGGAGGGCGCGGCCTGAGCTGTTCCCGTCCAGGAGGGAGGTCGGTCGCGCGACCTAGACTGGGGCGGCCATGACCTTCCTCCTCGACGGGTTCGACTCGGATCCCGGTGACTCCAGCCTGCCGTCCGCGGGTGCCCCCGCGGTCGACGAGGCGCTGCTCGCGGGCCTCAACCCGCAGCAGCGGGAGGCCGTGCTCTATCGCGGGAAGGCGCTGCTCATCGTCGCGGGGGCGGGCTCCGGCAAGACGAGCGTGCTCACCCGCCGGATCGCGAGCCTGCTGCAGACCCGCGAGGCGTGGCCGAGCCAGATCCTCGCGATCACCTTCACCAACAAGGCCGCCAACGAGATGCGCGAGCGCGTCGAGCAGCTCGTGGGCGGGGCTGCTGACGGCATGTGGATCTCGACCTTCCACTCGGCGTGCGTGCGCATCCTGCGCCGCCAGGCCGAGGCGATGGGGCTCAAGTCGGCCTTCACCATCTACGACTCGGCCGACAGCCGCGCGATGCTCAAACGCATCATCAAGGAGCTCGAGGTCGATACCCTCGGCCTCACCGTGCCGAGCGTCGCGGGCAAGATCTCCAAGCTCAAGAACGAGCTGGGCGACGTCGACTCCTACGCGCGGCAGGTCAACGCCGACGACCCCGCGGATGCCGCCTTCCTCGAGGTGCTCCGTCGCTACAGCGAGGGCCTGCGCCGCGCCAACGCACTCGACTTCGACGACCTGATCGCCGAGACCGTGCACCTGTTCCGCGCCTTCCCCGAGGTCGCGGCCCTGTACCAGCGACGCTTCCGCCACATCCTCGTCGACGAATACCAGGACACCAACCACGCCCAGTACGCGCTCATCCGCGAACTCACCCGCCCGGTCGAGCCGCAGCATGTGCCCGCCGACACGCGGATGCGGCTGGATGCGGCCGGGGGCATCCCCGGCGCCTCGCTCACCGTCGTGGGCGACTCCGACCAGTCGATCTACGCCTTCCGCGGCGCCGACATCCGCAACATCGTCGAGTTCGAGCGCGACTACCCCGAGGCGCAGGTGATCCTGCTCGAGCAGAACTACCGCTCGACGCAGACGATCCTCGACGCGGCCAACGCCGTCATCGCCTCCAACTTCGACCGCCAGGAGAAGAACCTCTTCACGACCGCCGGGGCGGGCGACAAGATCACCGGGTTCACGGGGTACAGCGCCTACGACGAGGCGCAGTTCGTGGCGGATGAGATCCAGGCGTTGCACGAGGCCGGGGCCGCCTACAAGGACATGGCCGTGTTCTTCCGGGTCAACTCGCAGACCCGGGCCTTGGAAGACATCCTCATCCGCTCGGCGATCCCGTATCGCATCGCAGGCGGCACGAAGTTCTACGAGCGCGCCGAGATCAAGGATGCGATGGCCTACCTCGTGCAGGTCGCGAACCCCGCCGACGACCTGGCGCTGCGTCGCATCATGAACGTGCCCAAACGCGGCATCGGCCCGGCGACCGAGGCGGCGCTGCAGGCGCACGCCGACCGGCTCGGGGTGCCGCTGCGCGAGACGCTCCGCGAGGCCGACCAGCTCGGCCTCGGACCCAAGGTCACCCAGGCCATCATGGGCCTCGGCGAGATCCTCGACGAGGTCGAGGCGATGGTTCCGACGAAGCCGCCGGCCGACATTCTCACCGAACTGCTCGTGCGCACCGGCTACGTGGAGGCCCTGCGTGCCACGCGCGACGCGCAAGACGAAGTGCGCGCCGAGAACGTCGAGGAGCTCCTGTCGTTCACGAAGGAGTTCGCCCGGCGGAACCCCGAAGGGCGGCTCATCGACTTCCTCACCGAGGTGGCTCTCGTCGCCGCCGCGGACGAGATCGACGACGCGTCGGGAACCGTCACGCTCATGACGCTGCACACCGCGAAGGGCCTGGAGTACGACACCGTGTTCCTCACGGGCATCGAGGAGGACCTGCTGCCGCACCGCATCTCGGCGAACGAGCCGGGGGGCGTCGCCGAGGAACGACGACTGTTCTACGTGGGCATCACGCGAGCCAAGAAGCGGCTCTACCTCTCGCTCGCGATGACGCGCTCGTCGTTCGGCGACACAGCCGTCGCGATGCCGAGCCGGTTCCTGCAGGACGTGCCGGGACACCTCATCGAGTGGCGGCAGTCGCCGGGCCGCGCCAACTCGCGCGGCGGCACCCGCTCCCGCGCGCTGAATGCCGGGCGCCCGCGCCAGACCTTCAGCTACAGCACCTCGTTGCCGCCCGCCCCGCCACGCGAGAAGCGCGAGTGGACGAGCGCCGTCACCAACACGGTGCGCGACAACGGCGACCTCACCCTGTCGCCGGGGGACCGCATCCGGCACACCGACTTCGGCGAGGGGCGCGTCGTGGATGTCACGGGCCAGGCGCCGAAGGCGGTCGCGGAGGTGCAGTTCGACACGGCGGGCCGGAAGCGCCTGCTCATCAAGATCGCGCCGATCGAGAAGCTGTAGCGCGGCGCGCCCAGCTGGTTGAGGAGCCGCGAAGCGGCGCACCCAGCTGGTTGAGGAGCCGCGAAGCGGCGTCTCGAAACCAGCGTCGGCAGCGAGGCGTACCGTCGCCCCATGAACACCCTCGACTGGCTGCTCGACTCCGATCCGGCGATCCGCCACCAGGTGCTGCGCGATCTGGTCGGCGCCCCGGCCGACGAGGTCGCCGCCGAGCGCTCCCGGGTCGCCCACGAGGGTTGGGGCGCGCGCCTGCTCGGCCTCCAAGACCCGGAGGGCACCTGGGATCACGGCACCTACCGACCCGGCTGGGTGGATGAGTCGCGGCCGTTCTTCTCGGCATGGACGGCGACGCACTTCTCGCTGACGCTGCTGCGCGACTACGGTGTCGACCCGGATGACGCGGCGGTGCGCGAGGCGATGGAGCGGGTCGCCGCGAACGTGCGCTGGGATGCCGTCGACGGCGGCGAGCTGTACTTCCACTCGACCGTGGAGGCCTGCGTCGCCGGGGTGCTGCTGTCGAACACCGTGTACTTCGGCTTCGATCCCTCGCGAACCCTCGAGGTGATCCTCGCCGATCAGCAGCCCGACGGCGGGTGGAACTGCGAGAAGGACACCCTCGTCTCCTCGTTCCATCCCACGATCTGCGTCGTCGAGGGGCTCCTCGCGTGGGAGTCGGCCGCCGACCCGGGCGATCCGCGGCTGGCGGCCGTGCGCGATGCGCGCGTCCGCGGCGAGGAGTACCTGCTGGAGCGGCGCTTGATGCGGCGTCTCTCGACCAGCGGGATCGTCGACCCCCGCTTCACGATGACGACCTTCCCCGTGCGATGGCACTACGACGTGCTGCGCGGGCTCGAGCACTTCCGTCGCGCACGTCCACAGGGCGATGAGCGACTGCGAGAGGCTGTGGAGCTCGTGCGCGGCAAGGCGGATGCGGAGGGGCGCTTCCCGCTCGAGAATGAGCTCGAGGGCCCCACGTGGTTCTCGATGGATGAGTGGGAGGGCGCACCGAGCCGCTGGGTGACGCTCGCTGCGCTGCGCGTGCTGCGCTGGTGGGACGGCCTCACGCCTCGCTGACGGCGTCGCGCTCGCTCGGCGTGACCTCCGCGGATGCGGCGGGCGGCATCCGGCGGCGCCAGGCGAGCACGACGATGAGCATGGCCGACGCGGCCACGAGCAGCAGCGCCGCGTCGATGCCGATCGCCCAGGTGACACCGAGCCAGGCGCCGAATGCCCCGACGAGGATGCCCGAGCCGGTGCGCGAGCCGCTCGCGGCGAACGCGTAGGCGCCGAGGAAGCGGCCGCGTCGATCCGGGGGTGCCTCGAGCTGCACGACGGCCTGCGAGCTGGAGGAGGAGATGAGGTTCGCCATTCCCGCGATCACGAGCACGACGAGGCTCAGCACGAAGTCACGGGAGACGGCGAACGCGAGCAGGGCCGCGGCGAACGCGATGGTCGCCACGATCGCGAGGCGGGGGCTCACCCGGACGCGGCCGATCGCTTCGAGCCCGAGGCCTCCGATCACGGCGCCGGTCGCCATGGCGACGAGCAGCAGTCCGTAGCCGACCCCCGACTCGTCGAGGCCGAGCAGGGTGCCGAACTCGGGCAGCAGCGGCAGCAGCGACGAGCCGATGAAGAGCCCGACGAAGGCCTGCAGCAGCATGACGGTGAGGATCGCGGGGAACCGCGGCACGTCACGCAGCACCCCGACGACGTCGCGCAGGTGCAGCGGCGGGCGGCGCTCGCCGGCGCGGCTGTGGCCGTCGTAGGGCACGTACAGCAGGTAGACCATGAAGGGCACGTAGAGCGCGACGTTGATCGCCATGCCCCACGCGGGCCCGACGGTGAACAGCAGCGCCGCGCCGAGGCCCGGGCCGGCGAGCATGCCGAGGTTGAGGCCGGTGGCCATCAGGCGCACGGCCGAGGGCAGGTCCTTGGGGCCGACGATGTCGTAGAGCATGAGCTGGTCGGCGGGGCCCCAGAAGGTGCCGGCGAGGCCGTGCAGCAGCAGCAGGACGACGCAGTGCCACGGCTCGAGCGTGCCGGTCGCGATGAGCACGGCCCAGCAGGCGGAGGCGACCATGAAGCAGGCCGCGCCGAGCTGGATCAGGCGGCGGCAGTCGAAGCGGTCGGCGAGCGCACCGAAGGGGATCGCGAACAGCAGTTGCGGCACCCAGTGGCTGATGACGGCGAAGCCCGCGAGCACGGGCGACTCGAACAGCTGCCACATGACGAAGTAGGTGATGGCGTGCTCGACGTGGTCGGCACCCATCATGAGCGAACCGCCCGCCAGGTAGCCCTTGTACCAGGGGGCGCGCAGGGCGGCGAATCTCACCCGCCGAGCCTAGGCGCTCACGGGGCGGCTCAGCCGCGCAACCCGTCCGGGGGTCTTGCATCGGTACGCTGCATCGGCCACGCTGGTCGCAACTTGGACGACCGTCCAAGTTCACCGCATGACCCGATGACGAGGTGCGATGTCCCGCCCCACGAGCGACGCAGCCGAGGTCCGAGGCGGCGACACCGTCCCCGTGATCCCGCGCCGGTGGTTCCTCGCGCTCCTGCTGGCGACCGCATCCGTCTTCGCGGGCTGGTTCGGCCCCATCCAGATCCTGTTGCCGGCTCAAGCCGCGCAGCTGGCCGAGCCGGGTGGGAAGGAGGCGCTTCTCGCGCTCGTCACCGGGATCGGCGCCGTCGTCTCGCTCATCGCGAACCCCGTCTGGGGCCTGCTCTCCGACCGCCTCTCCGCGCGCACGCCCCGCCGCCGCACGGTGCTCGTCGCCGGCACCCTCATCGGTGCGGTCGGCCTCGTGGTGCTCGCCGTCGTGCGCGACCCGTTCGGCATGGTGGCCGGATGGGTGATCGTGCAGATCGGCCTCAACGGCCCCTTCGCGGCCCTCATCGCCATGATCGCCGATCGGGTTCCGCCCGAGCGCCGCGGCCTCGTCGGCGCACTGTTCGGCATCGCGCAGACCGCGGGCATCGTGCTCGGCACCGCCGTCGCCGTCGTCGCGGGCGAGGGATCGCTCGGGTACCTCGCGCTCGCGCTCGGCGTGCCGCTGCTGTGCGCGGCGATCGTGCTGCTGCCCGAGCGGCGGCTGGGCGAGGTGCCGGATGCGGTGATCGCCCGCCGCCCGCTCGCGGAGGTGCTGCGCGCCCTGCGCCCGAGCGCCGCGTTCAGCTGGGCGTGGATCGTGCGGCTGCTGCTCAACCTCGCCAACGCCCTCGTGCTCACCTACCTCTACTACTTCCTCGCCGACCGCATCGGCGCCGACGACCCCGGCACCTGGGTGCTCGTGCTCACGGGCATCAACGTGCTCGTCACGGCCGTCGTCGCAGGGTTCGGGGGAGCGTGGTCCGACCGGATCGCCCGCCGCCGGGTGTTCGCCTTCGCAGCCGCCATCGCGGTCGCCGCCGGGGTCGTGCTCATCGCGCTCGTGCCCGAGCTGCCCGCGCTGCTCGTCACGACGGTGCTGCTCGGCATCGGCTGGGGCCTCTACATGGCGGTCGACGTGGCGATCATCACCGCGGTGCTGCCGGACGACCGCTCCACCGCGAGCATGCTCGGCCTCGCCAACATCGCCTCCGCTCTCCCGCAGGTGCTCGCACCCGCGATGGCGGCGCCGATCGTCACGATGCTCGGCGGCTACCCCGTGCTCTACCTCGTGACCGCCCTCGTCGCGCTGCTCGCGCTCCCCGCCCTCGCGCGCCTGCGCAGCATCCGCTGACACCCACCCGCTCATCCCCTCGCCGACCTGGAGAACCATGACCGACCTGCCCCAGCTGCCCGCCGGATTCCGATTCGGGATGTCGACCGCGTCGTACCAGATCGAAGGCGCCGTCGATGAAGACGGCCGCGGCCCCTCCATCTGGGACACCTTCACGCACACCCCCGGCCGCATACGGAACGGCGAGACCGGCGACGTGGCGATCGACCACTACCACCGCTGGGAGGGCGACCTCGCCCACCTGGCCGACGCCGGCATCCACGACTACCGCTTCTCGATCGCCTGGCCGCGCATCGTGCCCGCGGGCACCGGCTCCGTCAACGAGAAGGGGCTCGCGTTCTACGACCGGCTCGTCGACGGGCTGCTCGCGCGCGGCATCCGCCCGGTGCCGACGCTCTACCACTGGGACCTGCCGCAGGCGCTCGAAGACCGTGGCGGCTGGCTCGTGCGCGACACTGCGGAGGCGCTCGCCGACTACGCCGCCGTCGTGGCCGAGCGCCTCGGCGACCGCGTGCACGACTGGATCACCCTCAACGAGATGAGCGTGCAGACCCTCTACGGCTACGCCCTCGCCGACCACGCGCCGGGCCGCGGGCTCGGCTTCGGCGCCCTGCCGGTGGCGCACCATCAGCTGCTCGCGCACGGCCTCACCGTGGCGCGGTTGCGGGATGCGGGGGCCGAGCGGGTCGGCGTCGCCCAGCAGCACTTCCCGGTCGAGCCGGCGTCCGAGAGCGAGGAGGACCTCATCGCGGCCGGCACCTTCCACGCCATCACCAACCGGCTGTTCTCGCAGCCCATCCTCGCCGGCAGCTACCCCGAGGAGCTGCGCCGCCCCCTCATCCCGCTCGACGACGCGCAGCTCGCCGCCGATCTCGCGGTGATCTCCGCCCCGCTCGACTTCTACGGGGTCAACTTCTACGAGCCGGTGCGCATCGCCGCCCCGCGCCCCGACCTCGACACGACAGGCGCCATCGAGGTCGAGTTGCCGGAGGGCCTGCCCTTCGCCCCGGTGCCCTACCCCTCCGAGGAGCGCACCGACTTCGGCTGGGCGATCGTGCCCGCCGCTCTCACGGCCGTGCTCACCGAGCTGCACGAGAGCTACCCCGGCATGCCGCCCATCGTCATCACCGAGGGCGGAGCGTCGTTCCACGATGTGCCCGAGGTCGACGGGACGGTGCACGACCCGCGGCGCATCGCCTACCTCGACGCGCACCTCCGAGCGGTCGCGGATGCCGTGGCCGCGGGAGTCGACGTGCGCGGCTACTACGTGTGGTCGGCCTTCGACAACTTCGAGTGGGCAGCCGGTTACCAGGAGCGCTTCGGCCTGGTCTACGTCGACTACGCGACGCAGGAGCGCATCCGCAAGTCGTCGTGGGCCTGGTACCGCGACGTCATCGCGGCGAATGTGTAGGGGAGCTGGTTCAGTCCACCTCACCTCGGCAGCAGCAGGCGCGAGGGAAGCTGCCGGATGCGGCGCGGCGTGAGGCGGGCGAGCACGCGCACGAGGTCGAGCGCGGCGCGCTCTCGCCGGGGGTGCCGCGGCAACCCGTAAGCATCGCGGACGCTGTCGGGCAGCAGCGCCGCCGTCACGAGTCGGCCGAGCGGCAGTGCCGCGCGTAACCACCACGGCACCGTTCTGCGGGCCGGGCGCAGGATGCCGGCCGCGACGGCGCGCGCCTCCTCGCCCACCGCGAGCGTCGGCAGCATCCGCTCCCAGTACTCCGCGAAAGCGTCGCGCGTCGGGGGCCACAGCTCGAGAGGCACCTGCAGGCTCGTGCCCAGGCGACCGGACACGAGGTAGACCTCGTCGGCCGCCGCATCCGGAAGCGGGCCGTAGACGGCGTCGTGCACCCGCATGCCGACTTCGTAGAGCGTCGCCGCGACCCACAGCTGGGGCTCGGCATCCCGCGCCCCGGGGATGCCGCTGTGCGCCCGGTCGACTGCCGCTGCCGCCGCCGTCGCGACCTCCGGGGAGCCGAGTGCGATCGCGTACACGTAGCCGAGCGTGTGCCGCAGCCGCCGCATCGGGTCGCGCGCGAAGCCCGAGTGCGCGGCGACGGCGTGCCCCACCACGGGATGCGCGAGCTGCAGCAGCAGCGCCGCACCGCCGCCGAGCACGAGCGAGCCCTCCGCGAGGTAGTCATCGGAGCTGCGCACGGGTCCATCCTCCCGAATGGAGCAGGTAGCATGGCAGACGGTCATTTATCTCGATATCGAACTATCTCGGTGTCGAGACACTCCGACCCCCTCCATCCCCGACGCATTGGAAGAAGCGACAAGCGTGGATCTCTACGAGTACCAGGCCCGCGACATGTTCGAGAAGCACGGGGTCCCCGTGCTCGCCGGCATCGTCGCCGACACCCCCGCCGAGGCGCGCGCCGCGGCCGAGAAGCTGGGCGGTGTGACCGTCGTCAAGGCCCAGGTGAAGACCGGAGGTCGCGGCAAGGCCGGCGGCGTCAAGGTCGCCAAGACCCCCGACGACGCCGAGGCCGCCGCCGAGGCCATCCTCGGGCTCGACATCAAGGGCCACGTCGTGAAGCGCCTCATGGTCGCCGCGGGTGCCGACATCAAGGAGGAGTACTACTTCTCCGTGCTGCTCGACCGGGCCAACCGCTCCTACCTCTCGCTCGCCTCCTTCGAGGGCGGCATGGAGATCGAGCAGCTCGCCGAGGAGCGCCCCGAGGCGCTCGCGCGCATCGCGGTCGACCCGCTCACCGGCATCACCCTCGAGAAGGCGAAGGAGATCGCGGTCGCCGCGAAGTTCCCGGCCGAGCTCGTCGACAAGGTCGCGCCGGTCTTCGTCAAGCTCTACGAGGTGTACACCGCCGAGGATGCGACGCTCGTCGAGGTGAACCCGCTCGTGCTCACGGGCGCCGGCGACATCGTGGCCCTCGACGGCAAGATCTCCCTCGACGACAACGCGAGCGAGGTGCGTCATCCCGATCACGAGGAGCTCGAAGACAAGGGTGCCGCCGACCCGCTCGAGGCGAAGGCCAAGGCCGCGGGCCTCAACTACGTCAAGCTCGACGGCGAGGTCGGCATCATCGGCAACGGTGCAGGGCGCGTCATGTCGACGCTCGACGTCGTCGCCTACGCGGGCGAGAACCATGGTGGCGTGAAGCCGGCCAACTTCCTCGACATCGGCGGCGGCGCATCCGCCGAGGTGATGGCCAACGGCCTGGATGTGATCCTCGGCGACGAGCAGGTGAAGTCCGTGTTCGTGAACGTGTTCGGCGGCATCACCTCGTGCGTCGCCGTCGCGAACGGCATCGTGAAGGCCCTCGAGATCCTCGGCGACGCGGCCACCAAGCCGCTCGTCGTGCGCCTCGACGGCAACCAGGTCGAGGAGGGGCGCGCGATCCTCGCGGCCGCGAACCACCCCCTCGTGACCATCGCCACCTCCATGGACGACGGCGCCGACAAGGCCGCCGAGCTCGCCGCGTAAGGACTGAAGAAACATGTCGATCTTCCTCAACAAGGACTCCAAGGTCATCGTCCAGGGCATCACCGGCGGCGAGGGCACCAAGCACACCGCCCTCATGCTGAAGGCGGGCACCCAGATCGTCGGCGGCGTCAACGCGCGCAAGGCCGGCACCACGGTGTCGCACACCGACGCCGCCGGCGACCCGGTCGAGCTGCCGGTGTTCGCATCCGTCGCCGAGGCCATCGAGAAGACGGGCGCGGATGTGTCGATCGCCTTCGTTCCGCCGGCCTTCACGAAGGACGCGATGATCGAGGCCATCGACGCCGAGATCCCGCTGCTCGTCGTGATCACCGAGGGCGTGCCCGTGCAGGACACCGCCGAGGCCTGGGCCTACGCGCAGTCCAAGGGCAACACGACCCGCATCATCGGACCGAACTGCCCCGGCATCATCACCCCCGGCGAGTCGCTCGCGGGAATCACGCCCGCCAACATCACCGGCAAGGGCCCCGTCGGTCTCGTGTCGAAGTCGGGCACGCTGACCTACCAGATGATGTACGAGCTGCGCGACCTCGGGTTCTCGACGGCGATCGGCATCGGCGGCGACCCGGTCATCGGCACGACGCACATCGACGCGCTCGCGGCGTTCGAGGCCGACCCCGAGACGAAGGCGATCGTCATGATCGGCGAGATCGGCGGCGACGCCGAGGAGCGGGCGGCCGAGTTCATCAAGGCCAACGTCACGAAGCCGGTCGTCGGCTACGTCGCGGGCTTCACCGCTCCGGAGGGCAAGACGATGGGCCACGCGGGCGCGATCGTGTCCGGTTCCGCCGGCACCGCGCAGGCCAAGAAGGAGGCCCTCGAGGCCGCCGGTGTGAAGGTCGGCAAGACCCCGTCCGAGACCGCCGCGCTGCTGCGCGAGGTGCTCGCGGGCTGACGCCGCCGCATCCGCTTCGCAAGCGCCCCGTCCGGTTCGCCGGGCGGGGCGCTCGCCATCCCGGCGATCCCGTAACTCAGGAGATATCGCGCGCTTCGGCGGTTCCCGACGTGCTTTCGCATGACGCTCCTGAGTTGCGAGATGTCGCGGTCTCGCAACTCAGGAGTGTCTGCGCGGATGAAGCGAGGTCGGCCCGGGGATGCGGGATTCTCCTGAGTTGCGAGCACGGACGCCGCCGTCCGGCCACGTACGCTCGAGGCATGAGCCCCGACGTCCTCCGCCGCAGCACGCCCTCCGCCGAAGGGGTCGACGCCCGCGGCATCGAGGCGCTCCTCGACGCGCTCGAGGCGCACCCCCACATCCGCCCGCACGGCTTCGTGCTGCTGCGCCACGGCGCGATCATCGCCGACGGATGGTGGGCGCCCTACAGCGCTGACCGCGTGCAGCTGCTCTACTCGCTCAGCAAGAGCTTCACCTCGACCGCCGCGGGGTTCGCCCGCGCCGAGGGCCTGCTCGAGCTCGACACCCCTGTCATCGACTACTTCCCCGAGTACGACACCGAGATCACCGACCCCCGCACGCGTCGAATGACGGTGCGCCACATCGCCGCCATGGCGAGCGGCCACGCCACCGAGACCCTCGATCGCGCCCTGCAGGCGGGCCTGGGGGATCTCGTGCTCGGTTTCCTGCGCACGCCGCTGGATGCCGAACCCGGCACGGACTTCGCCTACAACCAGCCGTGCACCTACACGCTCGCCGCGATCGTGCAGCGCGTCACCGGCCAGACCCTCAGCGACTACCTGCGTCCCCGGCTGTTCGAGCCGCTCGGCATCCGCGACACCTGGTGGGAGCAGGCGCCTCCCGGACGCGAGATCGGCTTCAGCGGGTTGCACGCCGCGACGGATGCCGCCGCGCGCCTCGGCCAGCTCTACCTGCAGCGCGGGCGCTGGGGCGACACCCAGCTGCTCGACGCGTCGTGGGTCGACGAGGCGACGCGCGTGCAGGTGGCCACGGATGGCGAGGGCACGATCGACTGGAACCTCGGCTACGGCCTCCAGTTCTGGCAGTCGCAGCACGGCTACCGCGGCGACGGCGCGTACGGGCAGTTCGCACTCGTGCTGCCCGAGCACGACGCCGTGCTCGCGCTCACGACCGAGTCGACCGCGACCCAGGATCTGCTGCAGGCGGTGTGGTCACTGCTCATCCCCGCCTTCGATCGGGCCACGGATGCAGCAGCCGACGCCCGCGTCGCCGAACGCCTCGCGAACGCCCGGCTTCCGATCCCCGCCGCGGGCGCCCTGCCCGAGCACCCGGAGCCCTGGCGCGATGTCGCGTTCGCCGTGCCCGACGCCGGGGCGAAGCATCCGACGAGTTCGCTCCGCGAGGTGCGACTGCGGCCGGCCGCCGACTCCGGGAAGCGCTGGGAGCTCGTGCTCGTGGACGCGCACGGTGAGCTCGTCTGCCCTCTCGGCACCGACGCCTGGGAGGTCTCCACGCCCGGCGGCATCCCGCTCGGCGTCGCGGGCGGCTGGGGCCCCGACGGCTTCGTCGTCGAGCTCGCCTTCCTCGAGACCCCGCACACGCTGCGGATCAGCTGCGCGCCGGGCGGGCATGCCCTGACCAGCTGGGTGACCGAACCGCTCGGCTCGCACGACATCCGCTCTCTCCGCCGACTCGGCTGAGCGCAGCTGCGACGCGGTGCGCCCACCCGGGCTGCCTCGCGCGCTGCCCGTAGGCTGAACGCATGACGACCCGTCGCCTCGGTGCCCTCGCCGTCGTGCTCACCGCAGCCCTCGCGCTCAGCGGATGCGGCATCCTGCCCTTCTTCCCTGGCGGGGGCGGTGCCGAGCGCCCCGGGCCCACCGGCGAGGACGTCGCCGCCGAGCTCGAGCAGTACTACACGCAGGAGCTCGACTGGTCGGGATGCGGCGGCAGCGGCATCGACTGCACCGAGGTCACCGTGCCGCTCGACTGGAGCGACCCGACGGGCGACACCATCCAGATCGCGATCGCCCGGCACAAGGCGAAGGGCACGCCGCTCGGCTCGCTGCTCATCAACCCCGGTGGCCCAGGTGGCTCGGGTTACGACTTCGTGCACGACTCGGTGAACTACGTCGTGACCTCGGAGGTGCTCTCCAAGTACGACGTGATCGGCTTCGACCCCCGCGGAGTCAACCACTCGAGCCCCGTCGAGTGCTACACCGACACCGCCGACCAGGACGCCTACCTCTACGGCACCTACTCATCCGCCTACGGCACCCAGGGCTGGCTCGACGAGCTCACCCAGCGCGAGAAGCGCTGGGCGGCGGCGTGCGAGCAGAACACGGGCGCGCTGCTCGGCCACCTGGATGCCGGATCCGTCGCGCGCGACATGGACGTCATCCGCGCGGTGCTCGGCGACACCGAGCTGCACTACCTCGGCTACTCCTACGGCACGTACCTCGGCACGATGTACGCCGAGCTGTTCCCCGAGACGGTCGGGCGCATGGTGCTCGACGGCGCCGTCGCCCCGCAGGTGGGCGACCTCGATGCGCTCACCGTGCAGATGGCCGGCTTCGACTCGGCGCTGCGGGCCTACATGGACTGGTGCCTGCAGGGCTCCGACTGCCCGTTCCGGGGGAGCACCGACGCGGCGCTCGCCTCCGTGCGGCAGATGCTCGACACGGTCGATGCGCGCGGCTTCGTCGCCTCCGACGGGCGCGAGCTCGATTCGGCGACGGTCGCCACGGGCATCATCTTCACGCTCTACTCCGAGAGCTACTGGCCGGAGCTGTCGAACCTCTTCACCCAGCTGCGCAAGGGCGACGCCGACAGCGTGTTCGTCTACGCGGATGCCTACAACGGACGCAGCCCCAGCGGCTACGAAGACAACTCGATGGACATCTACACGGCCGTGACCTGCGACGAGGGCACTCTCGCCACCGACGGCGTGGACGTCTTCGCGGGCCTCGAGCGCATCGACGAGGCGGCACCGATCCTCGGCCGCTACGCCGCCTACGACGACTACGCGGTGCTCAAGGTCGTGTGCTCCAACTGGCCCGTTCCGACCGCGCAACTGCCCGAGACGTTCCGCGCCGAGGGCGCTGCGCCCATCATGGTGATCGGCACGACGAACGACCCGGCAACCCCCTACGCCAACGCCGTGTCGCTCGCGAAGCAGCTCTCGAGCGGCTTCCTCGTGAGCTACCAGGGCGAGGGCCACACGATCTACGCGCAGGGTGTCGCGTGCGTCGACGACACCGTCGACGCCTACCTCATCTCCGGCACCGTGCCGGATGCGGATCCGCGGTGCTGATCGACGTGCGTCGGATGCGGGGCGCGGCCCGGTGAGCCGCCGCCTCACCGTCGTCTTCGCCGGCTTCGAGGCGCTTCTCGTGGCCGCGATCGGCGTCGCGATCCCGCTGCTGCTCGCGACGCTCATGTGGGCGATCTCGTTCGGGTTCGCGCCCGACTGGGCCATCTTCTGGCGGGCATCGGTCGAGGTCTGGCTCGTCGGTCACGGCGTCGATGTGACCTTCGCGCTCGACGAGCTCACCGCGGCGACGATCGGCGCCCCCGCCGGAACGGTCGTGATCGTCACCATCGCGGCGCTCGGCTTCGCGCTGCTGACCCTCGCCCTCGGGGTGCGCGCGGGCGCCCGCGTCGCCGAGACCGGGCATCGGATGCTCGGCGAGCTCACGGCGTTCCTCGTCTTCGGCGCCGCCTCGCTGCTGCTGACGCTCTCGGCTGTGCATCCCGCGGCGCGCCCCTCGATCTGGCAGGGAGCACTGCTGCCCGCGCTCGTCTTCGGGGTGGGGCTCGTGCTCGGCGTGCTGCGCGCGGATGCCGACCGCGGAGTGGAGGTGCACGGTCTGCTGGCACGGTGGACGGCATCCTGGAATCCGCGGGTGCGTGCGGGCATCGCCGCCGCGGTGAAGGCGGGTGCGGCATCCGTGATGCTCGTCGTGCTCGTGAGCGCCGTGACGGCGACCATCGTGCTGGCGGCCGGCTACGCGCAGGTGATCCGCCTGTACGAGACCCTGCACAGCGAGGTGCTCGGCGGCATCGTGCTCACCGCGGGTCAGTTCGCGTTCGTGCCGAACGTCGTCATCTGGGTGGCCTCGTGGTTCGCAGGCCCGGGGTTCGCCCTCGGGGCGGGATCGCAGGTGTCGCCGCTCGGCACCGCGGTGGGGCCGCTGCCGTCGATCCCGTTGCTCGGGGCGCTGCCGTCGGGCGAGCTGTCGTTCGGCTACGTGGGGCTCGCGGTGCCGGTCGTCGCGGCCTTCCTCGCCGCCACCGCGGTGCGTCCGGCGCTCATGCGGGCGATCGGTGACGGATCGCGGCTCGTGTGGAGTGCGTTCGTCGCGGTCGGCGGCGGAGTGGCGGGCGGCTTGCTGTTCGGCCTGCTCGCCGGCATGTCGGCGGGCGGGCTCGGGCCCGGCCGCTTCGCGGAGGTCGGCCCGGACGCGCTCGCGGTGGGCCTCGCCTCGGCGCTGGAGTTCGCGATCGGTCTCGCCCTCGGCTTCGCCGCCGCATCCCTGCCCGCCCGGCTGCGCCGGTGAACCCGGACCGGCCTGCGCTCTGAGCTCCAGCGCGCCGGTAGGCTGTCGGGGTGCTGCGAGTCGTCGTCCTCATCTCGGGGGGCGGCTCCAACCTCCGGGCGCTGCTCGAGGCGGCGCAGCATCCCGACTATCCCGCCCGCGTCGTCGCCGTCGGCGCCGACCGGCAGGCCGACGGGCTCGCTCATGCGGAGGCGTTCGGCATCCCGAGCTTCGTGGTGCCGTTCACCTCGTTCGCCTCGCGCGACGCCTGGGGCGAGGAACTGCTCGGCCAGTTGCGCGAGTGGGAACCCGACCTCGTCGTGCTGTCGGGCCTCATGCGGCTGCTGCCCGCGCCGCTCGTCGCGGCCTGCAGCCCCGCGATCATCAACACGCATCCCGCCTTCCTGCCCGAGTTCCCGGGCGCGCACGGGGTGCGCGACGCGCTCGCGGCCCGCGCCACGCAGACGGGCGCGAGCGTCATCGTCGTCGACAACGGTGTCGACACCGGACCGATCCTCGCCCAGCGCCGGGTGAGCATCGAACCCGGCGACACCGAGGCCACCCTCCACGAGCGCATCAAGCCTGTCGAGCGCGAGCTGCTGATCCAGACCGTGCACGACATCGCCGACGGCACCATCGACCTGAAGGACTACGCATGAGCGGCGCCACCATCGACCCCACCCTCTACCGCGAGCGCGACCGCGTGCCGATCCGGCGGGCCCTCGTCGCGGTCTCCGACAAGACGGGCCTCGTCGAGCTGGCCCGGGCGCTCGCCGATGCGGGCGTCGAGATCGTCTCGACGGGCGGCACCTCGAAGGCGATCGCGGATGCCGGCATCCCCGTCACCCAGATCGGCGACCTCACCGGCTTCCCCGAGCACCTCGACGGCCGCGTGCGCACCCTGCACCCGAAGGTGCACTCGGGTCTGCTCGCGGACCTGCGGCTCGAGAGCCACGAGGCCGAACTCGCGCAGTTCTCGATCGAGCCGTTCGAGCTGCTCGTCGTGAACCTCTACCCCTTCGCCGAGACCGTCGCGTCGGGGGCTGCGGCGGATGCCGTCGTCGAGCAGATCGACATCGGCGGCCCCGCCATGGTGCGCGCGGCAGCGAAGAACCACGCCAACGTCGCCGTCGTCACCTCGCCCGCGCGCTACGACGCGATCGTGGCCGCCCTCGCGGCCGGCGGCACGACGCTCGCCGAGCGCCGCGAGCTCGCGCGTGACGCGTTCCGCCACACGGCCACCTACGACATCGGCGTCGCGAGCTGGATGGGCTCGGTCGTCGCGCCCGACGACGAGGACTCCGGGTTCCCCGGATGGACCGCGGCGAGCTGGGAGCGCGGCGCGGTGCTGCGCTACGGCGAGAACGCCCACCAGGGTGCGGCGCTCTACCGCAGCCCCGGCACCCACGGCATCGCTCAGGCCGTGCAGCACGGCGGCAAGGAGATGTCGTACAACAACTACGTCGACGCGGATGCCGCCCTGCGCGCCGCGTACGACCACGAGACCCCCGCAGTCGCCGTCATCAAGCACGCGAACCCGTGCGGCATCGCGACCGCCGACACGATCGCCGAGGCCCATGCGCTCGCGCACGCGTGCGATCCGGTGTCGGCCTACGGCGGCGTGATCGCGGCCAACCGGGTGATCACGAAGGAGGCGGCCGAGTCGATCGCCCCGATCTTCACCGAGGTCGTCGTCGCGCCCGGATTCGAGCCCGAGGCTCTCGAGATCCTGCAGGCCAAGAAGAACCTCCGCCTGCTCGAGCTGCCCGCGGACTATGCGCGCTCCGCGACGGAGCTGCGCCAGATCTCGGGCGGTCTGCTGCTGCAGCGCGCCGACGTGCAGTTCGCCGACCCATCCTCGTGGACCCTCGCCGCAGGCGAGCCCGCCGACGAGCCGACCCTCGCCGACCTCGCCTTCGCGTGGCGGGCGGTGCGCGCCGTCAAGTCGAACGCGATCCTGCTCGCATCCGGTGGCGCCTCGGTCGGCGTCGGCATGGGCCAGGTCAACCGCGTCGACTCGTGCCGCCTGGCGGTCGAGCGCGCGGGGGAGCGGGCGGCGGGATCGGTTGCGGCATCCGACGCCTTCTTCCCCTTCGACGACGGCCCCCGCATCCTGCTCGAGGCGGGCGTGAAGGCGATCGTGCAGCCGGGCGGCTCCATCCGCGACGCCGACGTCATCGCCGCGTGCCAGGAGTACGGCGTCACCCTCTACCTCACGGGCGAGCGCCACTTCTTCCACTGAGTTCGTCTGGCGCGGCGGCCGTATCCGTTCAGCGGGGCCGCCGCGCTCGGCCGTTCGGGTGCCGGCATCGCAACTCAGGAGGAACGTCGCGCATGCGGCACCACGACGCCCGCGAGGGCGGGATCTCCTGAGTTGCGAAGCTGACCGGGCGCGGGTCAGGCCCCGAAGAGCGCCTCGATCGGCCCGCGCGCGAAGTAGATGAGGAAGCCGACGGCCACCACCCACAGCAGCGGGCTCACCTGGCGCACCTTGCCGCTGAGCGCCTGCACGACGACCCAGCTCACGAAGCCCGCCCCGATGCCGTTGGCGATCGAGTAGGTGAGCGGCATGACGGTCACCGTGAGGAACACCGGCAGCAGCGTCGCGAAGTCGGTGAGGTCGATGTGACGGATCTGCGACATCATCATCGCACCCACGATCACGAGCGCCGCCGCCGCGATCTCGGTCGGCACGATCGAGGTGAGCGGCGTGAAGAACATCGCGAGCAGGAACATCGCACCCGTGATGAGGTTCGCGAAGCCCGTGCGAGCGCCCTCCCCGATGCCGGAACCCGACTCGATGAACACGGTGTTCGACGACGAGGAGGTGAGGCCACCCGCGACGGCTCCCACGCCCTCCACGATGAGCGCCGACTTGATGCTCGGGAAGTCGCCCTTCGCATCCGCGAGGTTCGCCTCCTTGGCGAGCCCCGTCATGGTGCCCATCGCGTCGAAGAAGTTGGTGAAGACGAGCGTGAACACGAGCATGATGAGGGTCACGATGCCGACCTTGCCGAGGTCGAAGCCGAAGTCCACCGCGCCCACGAGGCTCAGGTCGGGCAGCTGGAAGGGCGAGCCGACGAGCGCGGGAACCGTGAGGCCCCATCCGCCGGGGTTCACGCCGTCGTCGGTGAACATGGGGCCGATGTGCCAGATCGCCTCGACGATCACCGCGAGCACGGTGCCGGTGATGAGGCCGATCAGGATGCCACCCTTCACCCGCAGCGCGACGAGGATGCCGGTGAGCACGAGCGTGACCACGAACAGCAGGGTGGGCACGGTCGCGACCGAGCCGCCGACACCGAGGCCCACGGGCGGCGAGGATGCACCGGTCGCCGTCACGAACCCGGAGTTCACGAACCCGATGAAGGCGATGAACAGGCCGATGCCGACCGTGATCGCGATCTTGAGCTCGAACGGCACCGCGTCGAAGATGAGCTTGCGCAGCCCGGTGGCCGCGAGCAGCACGATCACGAGGCCGTTGATCACGACGAGCGCCATCGCCTCCGGCCAGGTCACCTGCCCCACGACCGAGAACGCGAGGAACGCGTTGATGCCGAGGCCCGCAGCGAACGCGAACGGCAGGCGGGTGATGAGACCGAAGAGGATCGTCATGACGCCGGCGGTGAGCGCGGTCACAGCCCCCAGCGCGGCGAAGTCGAGGGTATTGCCGTCGACATCCGGCTTCCCCGACAGGATGATCGGGTTGAGGATGACGATGTAGGCCATCGTCACGAAGGTCACGAGTCCGCCGCGCACCTCCGTGCCGAGGGTGGACCCGCGTTCCGAGATGCGGAAGAAGCGGTCGAAGGCGGACGTGGGCTGTTTCGACGTGGTGGTGTTCACGAAGGCTCCGGAGGTCGAGTCGGGTGAGCGGCAATGCTCCGGGCCCGAGTCTAGAGCCGCACGGGGTGCGCTCAGTGCCGGTGATCGCGTGTTGCACATCGCGGCAGGCCGGGCATATCCTGTAGGGCTGCTCGGGCAACCTCCGGGCGGACGAAGCTCGCACAACGAGGAGGCATCATGACGCACACCGGCACTTCGCGCCCTGTTCTGGCCGCGATCCCGGCCGTCGTCGCCTCCCCGGCACGACGCCGTTAGCGGCTCCGCCCGCCCGCCTCTTCGACGGATCCGGAATCCGTCGCCCTCGTCCCCGGTTCCACCTCCTGAGCGCCGCCGTCGGCGTGCGCCTGTCTCGGATGACTCATGCCTGACCTCTCCACCCCGCCCTCCCGCGGCACCGTGCGCACCCTCGCGCGCATCCTGCCGTTCGTCCGCCCCTACCTGGCACGCACCGTCACGAGCCTCTTCGTGTACGTGGCGCTCACGATGGTGTCGCTCAGCGTGCCCATCGTGCTGCAGTGGATCATCGACGGCCCGCTCGCCACGGGCGATGCCGCCCAGGTGTGGCCCGCCGCCGGCATCGTGCTCGGGCTCGGCATCGCCGAGGGGCTGCTCATCATGGTGCGCCGCTTCCTCGTGCTGACACCCTCGACGCACATCGAGGCGAACATGCGGAACGCGCTCTACGCGAAGCTGCAGGACCTTCCGGTGGCCTTCCACGACCGCTGGCAGTCGGGGCAGCTGCTGTCGCGGTCGATGAGCGACCTCTCCACGATCCGCCGCTGGCTCGCCTTCGGCGTGATCCTGCTGGTGGGCAACGTCGTGGTGATCGTCGTCGGATTCGGCATCCTGTTCACCTGGTCGTGGCAGCTCGCGCTCGTGTTCATCATCGCCTCGGTTCCGATGTGGGTGGTCGGTTTCCGCTTCGAGCACCGCTACTCGCTCGTCTCGCGCCGCGCGCAGGACCAGCAGGGCGACCTCGCGACCACCGTCGAGGAGTCGGTGCACGGCATCCGCGTGCTGAAGGCCTTCGGGCGCGGCAAGCACAGCCTCGAGAACTTCCTGCGGCAGGCGGAGGAGCTGCGCGGCACCGAGCTCGAGAAGGCCCGTTCGATCGCGGGGCTGTGGCTGTGGCTGCTGCTCATCCCGGATGCCGCGTTCGCCCTCTCGCTGCTCGGCGGCGTCGTGCTCGCCGCATCCGGACAGCTCACCGTCGGCGGGCTCATCGCCTTCTTCGCGGCGGCCGCCGTGCTGCGCTGGCCCATCGAGTCGATCGGCTGGCTGCTGTCGATGACCTTCGAGACCCGCACCGCGGTCGAGCGCGTCTTCGAGGTGCTCGACGAGCCCAACCCGATCCGCGACCCCGAGCACCCGTCGACCGTGGCGGAGCCCCGCGGTTGCCTCGTGTTCGAGAACGTGCACTTCCGCTACCAGGATTCGCCCGCGTCCGTCCCCGATCTGCTCGACGACATCGAGCTCGCATTGGAGCCGGGGGAGACGATGGCGCTCGTCGGGCTCACCGGATCGGGCAAGACGACCCTCACCGCCCTCGCCACGCGGCTCTACGACGTGACGAGCGGCCGCGTGTTGCTCGACGGCGTCGACGTCCGCGATCTGACGCGAGAGGAGTTGCGCGCTCGCATCGCGATGGCCTTCGAGGAGGCGACCCTGTTCTCTGCCTCGGTGCGCGAGAACGTGCTGCTCGGCCGTCCGGAGCTCGACCTCGACTCGCCCGAGGCGGAGGCGGTGCTCGCGGAGGCGCTCGAGATCGCCCAGGCCGACTTCGTGGAGCGGTTGCCGCTCGGCGCCGACACGACGATCGGCGAGGAGGGTCTAAGCCTCTCGGGCGGGCAGCGGCAACGCATCGCGCTCGCCCGCGCGATCGCGGCCCGCCCGTCGGTGCTCGTGCTCGACGATCCGCTCTCTGCGCTCGACGTCGACACCGAGGCCCGCGTCGAGGCCGGCCTGCGGCGCGTGCTCGCCTCGACGACGGCGCTCGTCGTGGCGCACCGCCCGTCGACGGTCATGCTCGCCGACCGGGTGGCGCTGCTCGAGAACGGGCGCATCACGGATGTCGGCCGGCACTCCGAGCTGCTCGCGCGCAACGAGCACTACCGCTACGTGATCTCGTCGCTCGATGAGGATCGCGATACCGAACACGAGGAACAGGAGGTGATCGCATGAGCACGCTCGAAGGGGTCGAAGGCGAGGACCGCCAGGACTACACGCGCGAGGAGAGCCGCGCGATCCGCGCACGCTCCTCGCGTCTGCTGGGCTCGCTGCTGCGGCCGCTGCGGGGGCGCGTCGTGCTCGCGATGCTCATCGTCGCCACGAGCACGGCCCTGCAGACCGCCGGCCCCGCGCTCATCGCGTTCGGGATCGACGCCGGACTCCCCGCCATCCTGAACCATCAGGATGCGATGCCGCTCGCCGTCGTCGTGCTGCTGTACCTCGGCGCCGCGATCGTGGGCGCCGTGCTCATGTGGCACTACACGATCCTGGCGGCGCGCATCAGCCAGGCGTTCCTGTTCGACCTGCGCGGGCGCATCTACCGCCACGCCCAGCTGCTGAGCCTCGAGTTCCACGAGAGCTACACCTCGGGGCGCATCATCGCGCGACAGACGAACGACCTCGACTCGATCCGCGAGCTGCTCGACTCGGGCATCCAGGGCCTCATCCGCGGCGCGCTCTACATGGTGTTCATCGCGGCGACCCTGCTGTTCCTCGACCCGACCTCGGCACTCGTCATCGCGTGCTCGATCCCGGTGCTCGTCGTGCTGACGCGCTGGTTCCAGGTGACCTCGCAGCGCGCGTTCCGGGCCACCCGGGTGCACTCGGCGCGGCTCATCGTGAAGTTCGTCGAGACCATGACGGGCATCCGCGCGGTGAAGGCGTTCCGCGCCGAGGCGCGCAACGCGCGCGAGTTCGGCGCCACCAACGAGAGCTACCGCGACGCGAACGCGAAGGCGATCGGCGTGTTCGGCATCTTCGACCCGAGTCTCGTCGTGATCGGCAACGTCGTCGTCGCGGTCGTGCTCCTGGTCGGCGGGCTCCGGGTCGCGGATGGCGGGCTCGCCGTGGGCGTGCTGCTCGCGGCGCTCATGTACACCCGTCGCTTCTTCGACCCGATGGAGGAGATGGCGCAGTTCTACAACTCGTACCAGTCGGCCTCCGCGGCACTCGAGAAGATCTCGGGCGTGCTCGAGGAGAGCCCGAGCGTTCCCGACCCCGGTCGCCCGGTCGACCTCTGGACGGCGAAGGGCGCCCTCGACTTCGACGACGTGCGATTCGCCTACCACGAGGACCGCGTTATCCTGCCCGACTTCGAGCTGCACATCCCCGCCGGGCAGACGGTCGCCCTCGTCGGCTCGACGGGCGCCGGCAAGTCGACGCTCGCGAAGCTCGTGGCCCGGTTCTACGACCCGACCGAGGGCGCTGTGCGTCTCGACGGCGTCGACCTGCGCGAGCTGCACCCGAAGGATCTGCGGCGCGCGATCGTCATGGTCACCCAGGAGGCGTACCTGTTCTCGGGCACGGTGGCCGACAACATCGCGCTCGGGGCCCCGGGGGCGTCGTGCGAGGAGATCGAGGCGGCGGCCCGCGCGGTGGGTGCGCACTCCTTCATCGAGGCGCTCCCGCAGGGCTACGACACGGATGTCAACAAGCGCGGCGGTCGCGTCTCAGCCGGCCAACGACAGCTGTTGTCGTTCGCGCGCGCGTTCCTGGCGGACCCGGCCGTGCTGATCCTCGACGAGGCGACCGCATCCCTCGACATCCCGAGCGAGCGGCTCGTGCAGGAGGGCCTCACGACCCTGCTCGCCGACCGCACCGCGATCGTCATCGCGCACCGCCTCTCGACGGTCGCGATCGCCGACCGCGTGCTCGTCATGGAACACGGTCGGATCGTCGAGGACGGCACCCCGGCCGAGCTCATCGGCGGCGACGGCCGCTTCGCGACCCTGCACAAGGCGTGGCGCGATTCGCTCGTGTGAGGAGACCGTTCGTCATGCTCCCGGGCATGTGAGGGATTCGCTCGTCTAGGATTCCTTCACCTGTGACCGCCACCGAGACCACCACTGCGTCGACGGCCGCCGCCCACCTGCGCGTCGAGCTGCTCGACGGCGTCGCCGTGCGCCTGGGCGGCAGACTGCTCGACCTCGGTGCGCGTCGTCCTCGCGCCCTCATCGCGCGCCTCGCGCTCGAGCCGGGGGTGCGTGTGCCGCTCGCGCGCCTTGCCGAGGAGCTGTGGAGGGAACCCCCGCCGAGCGCCGACGTGACCTTGCGTTCCGTGGTCTCGCGGCTCCGCGCCGGTGCACTCGAGCATCACCTGCAGGGCGGCCGCGGCGGCTACGCGCTCGAGGTCGACCCGATGCACGTGGATGTCGTCGCCCTGCGCCGTGCGGCGCGCGACGCCGTGCCGTCGGAGCGTCGCTCCCTCCTCGAGCGGTGGGAGAGCGCGTGGACCGGGCGGCCGCTCGACGGCCTCGGTGACGCCCCTTTCGCCCGCAGGGAGGCCGAGTCGCTCGCCGAGGAGCATGCGGCCGCGATCGAGGATCTCGCCGGCATTCGCCTCGATGCGGGCGAGGTCGACCTCGTGGTGGCGTCGCTCGGAGAGCTCGCCATGCGGCGTCCGCTCGGCGGACGGTCGGTGAGTCTGCTCGCCACTGCGCTCGCCCGTGCGGGTCGCGAGGATGAGGCGCTGCGCGTCATCGACGAGCTCGCGGCGCGGTTGGAGGAGGCTCAGGGTCTCGACCTGCCGGCGGCGGTCTTGACGCTGCGCACCTCGATCCTGCGCCGCGACCCGGGAATCGTCGGCGGTGGCATGCAGGCCGAGCGGCTCGGCGTGCCGCTTCCGATCACCGAGCTCGTGGGCCGGGGAACAGATCTCGCCGCGGTGCTCGACGCCCGCGCACGCTCGCGTCTCGTGACGATCACCGGCGCAGGCGGCGTCGGCAAGACCCGGATCGCGATCGAGGCGCTCCGGCGCGGGGATGCGGGCGATCGGCGTCAGGTGTTCCTCGACCTCGTCCCGTTCCGCGACCTCCCCACGACCCTCTCGGCGCTCGCCGAGCTCGTCGGAGCGATCCGGCCCGACCTCGACGCGATCTCCGGCGTGCTGCGCGGCGTCCCCACCGTGCTGGTGCTCGACAACGCCGAGCATCTGCGCGCCGACGTCGCCGCACTCGTGCGCGGCCTGCTCGACCGCTGCGACGGTCTCGGCGTGCTCGTCACGAGCCGGGATCCCCTGCGGATACCGGGTGAGCGTCGAGTGCGCATCGAGCCGATGCTCGGTGAGGGCCTCGACGACGCTGTGCGACTGTTCGCGGCGCGCGCGACAGACATCGACGCCGGATTTCGGCTGGACGCCACGACGGAACCACTCGTGCGTTCGCTCGTGGTCGCCCTCGACGGCATCCCGCTCGCCCTCGAGCTCGCGGCCGCGCGGCTGCCGAGCCGATCGCTCTCCGAGCTCGCGACCGAGATCCGCGCGCGGGGGATCATCGGCGGGGCCTCGGACCCCGGGCGGCACGCGAGCGTGACGTCGATGGTCGAATGGAGCACCGCCCTGCTCTCGCCCGCGCAACAGGAGCTGCTCGGTCAGCTCAGCGGCTTCGCGGGCGCCTTCTCGCACGACGCGGCCGTCGCCGTGTGCGAGGTGCCGGGCGCGGACGTCGACGAGCTGTTGCTCGAGCTCGTAGAACGATCCCTTGTCTCGACCGCCCGCGGCTCGGATGGCGCGACGGTGTACCGGCTGCTCATCGCCGTGCGCGAGGTGGTGCGCCGGCAGTACGCGGGCGATCGCGTCGGCTGGCGCGAGCGGCATCGACGCTGGCACGCCGAACTCGTGGACCGGCTGCGGCCCGCCCTCTACTCGGCGGAGGAGTCGCGGGCCACGCTCGTGCTCGAGCGGACGGCGCATGACGTGTCGGCCGCCCTCGCCGACAGCGCCGCGGCCGGCGATCGCGAGTCGGCCCTGCTGATCGTCGGCGGGATGGCCCGCGTCTGGTACCGGCGTTCGGCGCTCGTCGACGGTGTGGCCCGCATCGAGCAGGCGCTCGCCATCCCCGGCGCGGCCCCGGCGATCGTCGAGGCGCGCGCCCAACTCGGGCTGTGCCTGATGCACTTCTTCATGCGCGAGCCCCACGCGGCCGGGCGGGCGGTCGCGGCGGCGATCGCGGCGGCCCGGGAGGCGGATGCCGCGTCGATCCTCGCGGTCGCCCTCGCCTATCGCGGCTACCTCGAGGGGGCGACGGGCGACGCCCAGGCGGCGGTCGCATCCGTCGGTGCGGCGCTTGCCGTGCCCGGCACGAGCGTCGCGGCAGCAGCAACCGTGCAGATGATCGCCGCCGACCTGCAACGCGCCGGTGGTGCTCCGGCGACCGCGCTGGCGGGTCTGGAGCGCGCGATCGCGCTGGCGCGCGAGGCGGGGGAGCAGTGGGTGCAGACGCTCGCGACCCACCTCGTGGCGAAGGTGCTCATCGCTGCCCGCCGCGGCCAGGAGGCGATCGACCTGCTCGCCCCCGTCATCCGCAGCACCTGGCGGGAGGGCCGCCCGACGCACACGATCGCCGGCTTGTTCCTCGTGGCGGCGGCGGCGGGGTCGCTCGAGGAGAACGAGACGGGTGCGCGCCTGCTCGCCGCCACCGATGCCCACGCCCGCCGCTACTCCTGGGATCCCGACGCGAACGATCCCGACGGCAATCGGGAGCACCGGATGCGGCTGCGCGCTGCGCTCACGGACGGGCGCTGGGAGGCCGCGGTCGCCGCGGGTGAGGCGATGGCACTCGCCGATGCGGTCACGCTGTGCTCGGAGCTCGCCACACCGCGAAGGGCCCCGCGCGCCTGAACGTTGCAGGCACGTTGCGGGCCGACCACACCCGTCGAGCCGAGGGGGTTCGCCGCCGACGATGGCGGGATGACTACCACGATCAGCTCTTCGAGGTCGCGCTGGCTGGCCGCCCTGCTCGCCACCACGACCGCCTTCCCCCTCGTGCTCGGCGGGTGCACCGTCGCCTCTGCGGCGGCTGACGCCCAGGCCGACACCGCATCCGACGCCCTCGCCGCCTCCGTCGAGGCTCCCGCCGCCGAGCAGCGACCCGTCACGGACCCCGTCGAGTCCGCTGCGGCTGCTGTGCCCGCTGCGGCTGCTGTGCCCGCCGAGGCTGTAGCGGATCCCGCGTCCGAGGCATCCGACGCCGCCCCCGCTCAGCAGGAGCAGCTCGTGCCGACCGCCGCATCGACCGACGACCCGGACCCGAAGAATCCGCTCACCCTGACGTTCTCCCTGCCCGAAGCCAACGTCCACGGCTGGTACACCGAGGATCTCGTCGCGAGTGTTCGGGTGACCTCGAGCATCAGCTCGACCGCGCTCATCGAGTGGTCGACGAGCGGCGCCCAGGTCGGCTCGGGCGAGTCGGTGGGCTCCGCGAGCATCCCGATCTCGACCGGCGGCCAGACGGTGCTCACGGTGACGGCGACCGACGAGGAGGGCAACACGGTGGGGCCGACGACGCGCCGCATCAAGCTCGACAAGACGGCGCCGAACAATGTGCTCCTCGCACCGTCCCGCCCCGTCTACCGCCTCGGGGACTCCGTGATGCTCCAGTACACGTGCGACGACCCGGAGTCGGGGATCAACACGTGCGGCGCGACGATCATCGACAACACGACGCGCCCGGACGGCTACGTCCAGGTGCTCGATCAGCTCGGCACGTTCGAGGCTCGCGCGCACGGCGCGAACGAGGCCGGCATCTTCGCAGCCGACTCCCACAGCTTCCGCGTGATCGAGGACGAGACGGTCGCCCCGACCGTCGAGATCCAGGCGCCCGCCGCGACGAACGGCTGGTGGACGGGTCCCATCACGGTGGGCCTGCTCGGCCAGGACGGCGACGGCTCAGGCGTGAACCGCATCGAGTACCGCACCTTCGACGACGGCGTGCCCGGGGAGTGGGTGAGCATCCCGGGGGGCTACACGACGTTCCCCACGGCGGGTGAGGGCGACAACCGCTACCAGGTGCGTGCCACCGACTGGTTCGGCAATGTGGGCGCGGCCCAGACGGTCTCCTTCCCCACGGATGCGACGCCCCCCGCGATCACCGTCAGCCTGCCCGAGGCGGGCGTCACCGTCGAGCCCGGCGACGAGCTCAACCTCGACTTCGACTGCACCGACGCGCGCAGCGGCATCGAGACGTGCGAGGCGCCCGTGGCCACGGGCGAGGCGCTCGACACGAGCGAGCTCGGCACCTTCGAGGTCGTCGTGCGCGCCCGTGATGCGGCAGGCAACGAGACGCGCGTCGTGCGCAGCTACACGGTCGCCGAAGCGGATGAGGCGGGCCCGGTCGTCGCGTTCAGCGCACCGCAGGCGGAGGCCTCGGGCTGGTACTTCTTCGGGCCGAGCGTCACCGTGACCGCGACCGACGCATCCGCGATGGACATCATCGAGTGGGAGATCGTCACCTCCTCGGGTGACGTGTACACGAACGGCAGCCGGAGCGGGGTCGACGAGTTCACCGTCGCCGGCACGAACTTCCCCGACGGCATCTCGACGCTGCGCATCCACGCGGTCGACGCGCTCGGCAACGCGAGCGATGCCGAGTACACGGTGCGTGTCGACGTCGACGCGCCGCAGGTGACGGTGACCTCTCCCACGGAGATCGTCGAGTTCGAACAGGGCGAGGTCGTGCCGTTCGTCTTCACGTGCGCCGACGACGTCTCGGGCGTGGCGAGCTGCGAGAGCTCCGTCGGAGCGAATCTGCCGACCTCGGTGCTGGGTGAGGCGCTCGTGACGATCGTCGCGGTCGACGTCGCCGGTCAGTCGACGACCGTCGAGCTGGCCTACACCGTCGTACCCGCCGGCGATCCCGCTCCGGGCGGCGGCGACGGCGGAAACGGCGCGCCGCAGCTTGCGTTCACGGGAGCGGATTCCTCGGCCTTCGGCTGGGCCATCCTCGCGCTCGGCCTTCTCGTGGTGGGCGGAGTCGCGATCGGCTCGGTGTCCGTGGTCCGCCGCGGGCGGTAGCGGACGACGCCGCATCGAGCCTGCGGGCCCGCGCATCCGGTGATGCGCGGGCCCGCACTCGCGCGCCGGCTCAGCCGATCGCGTTGACGATCACCACGAGCACGATGATCACGGCGGCGACGCCCCCGGCGGCCACGCCGAGCATCGTGACGAGCTTCTTGCGGTCGAGTGTCTCGCGGAACCCCAGCCCGCCCGCCTCGCGCCGCACCAGGCGGCGGATCGGCTCGGCGCTCACGTGCAGGTCGACCTCGTCGCGGAGGCTCTGCTTGGGGCCGCCGGTCGGAGCCGCCGAGAGCCGGGGCTTGTCGTTCTCCCAATCGATGTAGCGGGGAGTCTCGATGATCGTGAACTTCGAGTCGATCTCGTCGGTCACGATCTGGTAGCTCGCGGTCTCGGTGAGGTTGGTGCGGGCGATGATCTCCCACCAGCGCGGGTTCTGGATGTCGAGATCGACGGAGAAGCCCTTGGCGTTGCGGGTGAAGAGGAAAGCGGTACCGCTCATGTGCCTCTGCATCATCGCCATGAGGTCATCGGTTCGGGTCATGGCATGAGAGGCTACCGGCCTTCGCGAGCGGCGAGAACGCGCCTGTTCGGGGGATGCGAGGGTGCGCGCGGTGATCAGTTCGGCTCGTGCCGCGCCTGGGCGAGGTCGACCCGGAACACGCTGCCGTCACGCGACCAGAGCAGGGGCGTGCCCTCGGCGCGGTAGAACTCGAGGGCCCGGCCTTCGTGGCACCGCGGCGGGTGTCCGCTCGCGCGCACGACGCGCCACCAGGGGACCTCGCCGCCGTAGTAGGCCATCACCTGCCCCACACCACGGGCCGCACGCGAGCCGATCGCGGCGGCGACGTCGCCGTAGCTCATCACCTGCCCCTCGGGGATCGAGGCGACCACCTCCAGCACAGCGCCCACGAAGTCCTCGTTCGGCTGCGGCATCCGATGACCTCGTTCGGAGCGGATGCTAGAGCTGGAGCGCGCCGAGGTTCTCGCCGTAGGGGGTCTCGCCCACGACCTCGAACCCGACGGCCTTGAAGAACTGCTCGGGCCCGGCCTCGCCGGAGGCCCACACGACGGTGAGGCGATCGAAGCCGCGGCGCCGCGCCTCGTCGGCGAGCGCCTGCACGGCGAAGCGTCCGACGCCGGAGCCCTGCGCATCGGCTTCGACGTGGATGCGCCAGAGCGCGGCCTTGAGGTAGTCCTCGGTCGCGTCGGGATCGAAGGTGCCCATGACGTAGCCGACGAGGTGGTCGCCGTCCATGACGACTCGTGGCCAGGACCCGGCGGGATCGAGATCCGGCTCGACGTGCACGTAGGTCTCGGGGGCGATGAACGCCTCCTGCCCGGGCTTCAGGGCGAGGTTGCGGGCCGCGACGATGGTCTGCGCCGTCAGCTCTTCCAGTCTCAGGTCCGCCATTCAGCCAGGCTAACCCCCTGGGCCGCCGGGCGCACAGATATCTCGATGTCGAGATATCTGTGATCCGCGGTAGGCTGGGCGGCGGTTTCAACGCGAAAGCGCATACAACGAAAGGCTGGCACGTGGTCGACAAGATCAAGGTCGAGGGAACGGTCGTCGAACTCGACGGTGACGAGATGACGCGCATCATCTGGCAGTTCATCAAGGACCGTCTCATCCACCCGTACCTCGACCTCACGCTCGAGTACTACGACCTCGGCATCGAGCACCGCGACGCGACCGACGACCAGGTCACGATCGACGCCGCGCACGCCATCCAGAAGCACGGTGTGGGCGTCAAGTGCGCCACCATCACGCCCGACGAGGCGCGCGTGGAGGAGTTCGGCCTCAAGAAGATGTGGAAGAGCCCCAACGGCACGATCCGCAACATCCTCGGCGGCGTCATCTTCCGCGAGCCGATCGTCATCTCCAACATCCCGCGCCTCGTGCCCGGCTGGAACAAGCCGATCATCATCGGCCGCCACGCCTTCGGCGACCAGTACCGCGCCACCGACTTCGTGTTCGACGGCCCCGGCACGCTCACCATGACCTTCCAGCCGGCCGACGGTTCCGAGGCGCAGAGCTTCGAGGTCTACCAGGCGCCGGCGGGCGGCGTCGCGATGGCGATGTACAACCAGGACGCCTCGATCCGCGACTTCGCGCGCGCGAGCTTCAACTACGGCCTCTCGCGCGGCTACCCCGTGTACCTGTCGACGAAGAACACCATCCTCAAGGCCTACGACGGCCGCTTCAAGGACCTCTTCCAGGAGGTCTTCGACGCCGAGTACGCCGAGAAGTTCCAAGCCGCGGGTCTCAGCTACGAGCACCGCCTCATCGACGACATGGTCGCCTCCGCGCTCAAGTGGGAGGGCGGCTACGTCTGGGCCTGCAAGAACTACGACGGCGACGTGCAGTCCGACACGGTGGCGCAGGGCTACGGATCGCTCGGCCTGATGACCTCGGTGCTCACGACGCCCGACGGCAAGATCGTCGAGGCGGAGGCCGCGCACGGAACCGTCACCCGTCACTACCGTCAGCACCAGGCGGGCAAGCCCACCTCGACCAACCCGATCGCCTCGATCTACGCCTGGACCCGCGGTCTCATGCACCGCGGCAAGCTCGACGACAACCAGGCCCTCATCGAGTTCGCCGAGACCCTCGAGGACGTCGTGGTGAAGACCGTCGAGTCGGGCAAGATGACCAAGGACCTCGCGATGCTCGTCGGCCCCGAGCAGGAGTGGCAGACGACCGAGGAGTTCCTCGCGACGCTCGACGAGAACCTGAAGGCGCGCCTGGCCGCCTGAGTCTCGCGCTCGCATTGACGGATGCCGTCCCCCGGAAGCGGGGGGCGGCATCCGTCGTCGGTACGCCAGGATGGGGGAACGCCCCGACCCGAGGAAGCAATGACGCACGCCCTGCAGCGCCCCGTCCATCTGTCCGTCACCGCGCTCGCACTGGGCGCTCTGCTCGCCGGGGCGTCGCTCGCGGTCGCGGCCGCTCCCGCGCAGGCCGCGACGTTGTCGGTCACGACGACCGCCGACGCGCTCGACGCGAGCGCGCTGTGCTCGACCGTCACGCCCGCAGTGCTCCCCGGGCCGGATGGGGTCGTGAGCCTGCGCGAGGCGGTGTGCGCGGCCAACACGAACCCGGGCGCCGACACCGTCACGCTGCCCGCGGGTGTGTACACCCTGACCGGCGCCGCGAACGACGACGACGGACGGACGGGCGACCTGGATGTGGTGCCCACCTTCGGGCCCAACAGCCTCACGATCGAGGGCGCGGGTTCCGGCGTCACCGTGATCGACGGCGGCGGGGTGGACCGCATCTTCGACGCATACTCCTTCGCGGGGGAGGTCGACCTCACCCTTCGCAACCTGACCCTGCGCAACGGCTCCGTGCCCGGCGGCAACGGCGGTGCGATCTCGACCTTCCTCGTCGACACCATGCTCGACAACGTCGTCGTCGAGTCGAGCAGTGCGAGCACCGGCGGCGGTATCTCGAGCATCTACGGCACGCTCACGATCTTTGAGAGCGAGGTGCGCGGCAACTCCGCGACCGGGGGCGCGGGCGGCATCCTGGTCGACGGCGTTCTGCAGATGCAGGCGAGCACCGTGGCCAGCAACTCGGCCGACATCGGCGGCGGGCTCGTACTGCACTCCGACGACACCGAGGTATCGACGATCGAGCAGTCCACGATCTGGAGCAATACCGCCCAGACGGCGGGCGGCGGCATCGCCCTCGACGCGCTGCACAAGGGACAGACCGTGATCAGCGACTCCACGCTCTCGGGCAACAGCAGCGCGGGCGTGGGAGGCGCCGTCTACGCGGCCGGCGACAGCGCCGGCGAGATCCTGCTCTCGAGCGCGACGGTGCTCGGCAATTCGGCCGCGATCAACGGCGGCGTGTATCAGGTGAGCGGCTTCGTGATCGTGCAGCACTCCATCGTGGCCCAGAACACGGGTGGTGATCTCGCGGGCGTCGTCGGGACGGTCGGCAACATCGTGGGTGTCGCAGGTGGGGGAGTCATCGACGGCGTATCGGGCAACCGCGCCGGATCGGCATCGGGCCCCCTCGATCCGATGCTGCGCCCGCTCGGTCTCTACGGGGGGACAACGCTGACGCATGTGCCGCTGCCGGGAAGTCCGGCGATCGACACGGGGCTCGCATGCGGCGCCATCGACCAGCGCTGGGAGTCGCGCATCGTCGGTGCCGGATGCGATGTCGGCGCGGTCGAGGTCACCGCCGCACCCGACACCGCGCTGCTCACCGGTCCCGTGGCCACGACCACGATCGCGGCGGCCGACTTCACCTTCTCCGCGAGCGGCGGAGCCGGCGGTGGAGGGTTCGAGTGCTCCGTCGACGGCGGTGGCTACACCTCCTGCACGAGCCCGGCGAGCTTCACGGTCGGCCACGGCGCGCACACCCTGCGCGTGCGAGCTGTCGACGCGTTGGGGGCCACCGACCCGAGCGCGGCCGAGTGGGCGTGGACCACGGCGCTGCCCGTGGCATCCGGAGGCGGACCGACCGAGATCGCAGCGACCGGCGCCGACACCGCGGCCCACGGCGGGCTCGCCGCAGCGCTGCTGCTGCTCGGCGGGGCGCTGCTGTTCACGGCGCGTCGCCGCCGTCACGCCTGATCGCGGGTCGAAGGGCCCGACCGGCGTCGCGCCCTCGCGCGTAGCGTGGAGGCATGACCGCACCCACGACCGTCACCGTCACGGGCGCCGCCGGCCAGATCGGCTACGCGCTGCTGTTCCGCATCGCGGCGGGCGACATGCTCGGCGACCGGCCCGTGCGGCTGCGCCTGCTCGAGATCCCGCAGGCCGTCGCAGCCGCGGAGGGCACGGCGATGGAGCTCGCAGATGCCGCCTTCCCGCTGCTCGAATCGGTCGACGTCTTCGACGACGCGGATGCCGCGTTCGAGGGATCCGAGATCGCGCTTCTCGTCGGGGCTCGGCCGCGCGCCGCGGGCATGGAGCGCGGTGATCTGCTCGCCGCGAATGCGGGCATCTTCGCGCCGCAGGGCCGCGCCATCAACGACCACGCCGCCGACGACATCCGGGTGCTCGTGGTGGGCAATCCTGCGAACACCAACGCGGCGCTCGCGGCGGCGCACGCCCCCGACGTGCCCGCCGAGCGTTTCACCGCGATGACGCGGCTCGACCACAACCGCGGCCTCGCGCAGCTCGCCGCCACGCTGGGGGTGGGCGTGGGCCGCCTCCGCCGCATGATCGTGTGGGGCAACCACTCGAGCACGCAGGTGCCCGATCCTTCGCACGTGCTGCTCGACGGCGAGCCGGTCGGCTTCGACGAGACCTGGCTCGCCGAGCAGTTCGTGCCCACCGTCGCGAACCGTGGGGCGGCCATCATCGCAGCGCGCGGTGCCTCCTCTGCGGCGAGCGCGGCCTCCGCGGCGATCGATCACATGCGCGACTGGGTGCGGGGCACCCCCGCGGGGGACTGGGTGTCGGCCGCGCTGCCGAGTCGCGGCGAGTACGGCGTTCCCGCCGGGCTCGTGAGCTCGTTCCCGGTCGAATCGATCGAAGGTGCCTGGCGCGTCGTGGAGGGTCTCGAGCTCTCCGACACCGTGCGTGCGGGGATCGCGATCTCGGTCGCCGAGCTCGCCGCCGAACGCGACGCGGTGCGGGCGCTGGGCCTCTTGCCCTGAGACCGCGACCGCCGACTCAGTAGAACGCCTCGCCCCGCTCCATCATCTCGACGAAGCGTCGGGCGTTGCGCTCGCGCGTCTCGGGCCTCTTGCCCTGCGTCACGCGGAAGATGAACGCCCAGCGGTTCTGGGCCGTCAGGGTCGCGAAGAACGCGGATGCTGCGGGGCTCGCCTCGAGCAGCACCTGGAGCTCGGCGGGAACCGGGGCGTCTTTCTGCCGGTAGGCGGCATCCCAGCGCCCGTCGGTCTTCGCCCGCTCGATCTCGGCGAGGCCTGCGGGTCGCATCCGCCCTTCGGCGATGAGCCGGGCGACGTGCTCCTGATTGATTTGCGACCAGGGACTGCGCGCGCGGCGGGGGGTGTAGGCCTGCAGGCTGAAGTCGTCGTCGAAGGCACCCGCCTGCCCGTCGATCCAGCCGAAGCACAGCGCCACGTCGAGCGCCTCCTGCCGGGTGATGCCCGGGACGGTCGAGCGGGCCTTGAGGATCTTCACCCGCACGCCCTCGTGCGGCGGGTCGTCCTCCAGGAACGACTCCCACTCGCGCCAGTCGGTGAAGTGCAGGATCGGCTTCTCGGCGAACGACGACATGCGCACACGATACGGGCCCCGGATGACACGCATCCGGGGCCCGGCGGATCGGTTCGCGAGGGCTACGCCTCGGCGGACTCGTGCGCCTCGATCTGCTGGCTGCGCGCCGAGCTCTGCACCTCGATCTTGCGGGGCTTGGCGGCCTCGCTCACCGGGATCACGACGCTCAGCACGCCGTTCTCATAGCTCGCCGAGATGGCCGCGGTGTCGATGCCCTGGCCGAGGTTGAGCTGGCGCAGGAACGAGCCGCTCGTGCGCTCGCGCGTGATCCACTTGACGCCCTCGACGCTGCGCGGGGTGCGCTCGGCGCGGATCGTCAGCAGCTGCCCATCGACGTCGATGTCGACGCTTCCCGGGTCGATGCCCGGCAGGTCGGCGTTGAGCACGTAGTGGTCGCCGTCACGGTAGAGGTCCATCGGCATGAGGCGGGGGCCCTGGCGGGTGTCGAGGAACTGGCCGGCGACACGGTCGAGCTCACGGAAGGGGTCGAAGAACATGGTCATCGGATACCTCCAATTGTGAATATGAGTCGGGGTGACTCAACTTCTCTGGTATCCGTTTTAGCACTCAGGTGCCGAGAGTGCCAGAGCGCTCGCGCAGGGCGAACGCCGATCAGTATCCGAGGAAGACATCGGTGCGGATGCGGCGCGTCCCCGCCGCGCGCAGGGCCCGGCGGAGGCGTGCGACCTCGACGGGCGCACCGGAGAGATAGACCACGCGCTCCGCCGCATCCGGGATCGCGCGGCGCACCGCGTCGGCGCCCAGCGCATCCGTGCCGAGCCAGCTCCAGCGCGGGGGCAGCTCACCGGGGTCGTCGGGGCACAGCACGCTCACGCGGCAGCCCGTCGCCGCGAGCTCGTCGCGGTAGGCGAGCTCGGATGCCGTGCGCACCGCGTAGAGCAGCTCGGCGTCGCGGGAGCGCCCGTCGCGCGCGAGCGCCCCGAGCTGCGCGAGGAACGGCGTCACCCCGATGCCTGCGGCGACGAAGGCGAGCTTCGTCTGCGAGCTCCGCGGCAGCGTGAAATCGCCCCACACGCCCGTGGCGCGCACCCGCGCACCCGGCTCGAGCGCGAGCAGTGCGCGCTTGAAGCTCGATGCACCGTCGCGGATCCGTACGCCGATCGCGACCTCGGCATCCCCCGGTGCGGAGGCGATCGAGAACACCCGGCGGATGCCGCGCGCGTCGGGGTGCCGGTGCGGCAACGTGAGCTCGAGGTACTGCCCGGGTGCCGCTCGCACGGGCCGGCTCGGGCGGAAGCGGAACTCCCACGCCGTCGGCGTGAGTCGGCGCTTCGCGACGAGCTCGAGCCGCACCCCGCCTCGCTGACCGAGCAGGAAGGCGAGCGCGCCGCCGATCACCAGGGCGAGTTCCGGCGTCGTGCGGAACGGGCCCACCGCATACGGAACGGTCGCGAGCAGCGCAACAACGACCGCGTATGCGAGGCGCTGCCAGCGGCGCGGCGGCAGCGTGAGCGGCTCGCTCAGCATGTACCCGGTCGCGAAGACGAGCGGGCCGGAGAGGAAGGTGAGCGAGAGCGCGGCCGCGAGGTCGCCCCCCGCGCCGAGCACCACGGAGATCTGCACCGCCGCGCCCACCGCGAGGAACAGCACGCCCATGCCGAGATGCCGCGTGCGCCACAGCACGAGCAGCGCCCCGAGCGCCACCGCCGGCAGCATCGCGGCCGTGCCGACCCACCACGACGAGAACGCGAGCCCGCTGACCCCGGCCACGAGCGCGCCGAACGCCGCGGGGTTGACCAGATGCCGACCCCGCCACGCGATCAGGTACTTCGACGCCGCTGCGATCGCCGCCGCGGCGACGAGCCCCAGCAGCCCCGCCGCATCGAGCGTCGGCTCGAGCACGAACAGCAGCAGCAGCGCGGTGATGACGCCCGATTCGGTGAGGGGACGGATGCGGAAGAGGATCCCCAGCACCTGGTTCGCGATCCAGGATGCGGCCAGCAGCACGAGCCCCGAGACGAGGATCGCGAGCGGGTCGATCGCGACCACGTCGGTGAGCGCCAGCACGAAGGCGATCACCATGAGCGCCACGAGGATCCCGATCACGAGCAGGTACATCGTGATGCGGCCGAGCAGCGCGTCGAGCCTGGCGATCATGCGAACACCTCTCCGGGGAAGTCGGGGCTCGCCTCGAGCGTGCCGTCGTGCAGCATCCTGACCCACGCGATGCCCCGCCGGGCGAGCCAGGCGGGGTCGACGTGGAAGAACAGTGCGGTGGCGGCGCCGTCGGCCGTGAGGTCGTCGGCGGCGACGGCCCACGTGGCCACGACCTCACGCGCGGGGAGCCCCGTGACGGCGTCGAGCACGTGGTGGCGCTCGCCCACGACGCGGCGGTTGCCGGCGCTCGCCGAGAGGGCCCCGTTGCTGAGCTCGGCGACGCCGATCGCCTTCGTCGCATCCCGAGGATGCTCGAGCGCGATCCGCATGGCGACGTCGCGGATGCGCAGATCCCCGGACCCGTCGACGACCGAGCGCGCGATGCCGGCCTCGGCGAGCACGCCGCTCACGAGGTCGACGAGCAGGCCCTTGCCTGCCGCCCCCACGTCGAGCAGCACGGGGGCCACGGTGTCGAGGTGGGTGCCGTCCCAGGCGAGGGCGTCTTGCCAGGCCGGCACGGCATCCGGCACGCCCGCGAGCCGCGGGCCGAATCCGGCGGATACGAGGGCGCCCCCGACGAGCGGCGAGACGCGGCCTCGGGTCGCCGCATACAGCTCGGCGTAGAGCTCGAGCAGCGGTGCCGCCTCCGCGGGAAGGCGGTGGCGCCCCGGCGCGCGGGCGATGCGCGTCACGAGCGAGTCGTCGCGATACCGCGACCAGGCGCGGTCGAAGCTCTCGACCCGGTCGGCCACGGCGGCGCGCACGGGGTGCGGCAGTGGCTTCTCGGTGTCGATGCGCCAGGGGGTGCCGAGAGCGTCGAACCGCCAGGCGGCGGGAAGGGGGTCGGCGATCACGGCCGGTCGGGGTGGAAGGGGCCGCTCAGCCCGCGAGCGCCTCGGCCTTGATCGACTCGATCGCCTTGGCGAAGCCCCCGCTCGTGAGCGACGACCCGGCGACGCGTGAGACGTGGAGCGTGTCGATGTCCTTGCCGACGATCTCGTCCGCGATGCCGCCGGCGAACTTCTCCTGGAAGCCCTTGGCCTGCGGGTCGTCGGCCTCGGGGGTGACGGTGACGGCGGTGACGATGTCGTCGGTGAGGGTCAGCTGCACCTTCACCGACTGCTCCCCCGCGGGGGAGATGTAGCTGCCCTCGGCGGTGTAGTCCCCGTCCGTGTACGACGCCGAGGTGTCGCTCGTCGCGTCGGCCGGACCGCTCGCGCATCCGGCGAGGACGAGCAGGCCGAGGCCGGCGGTTCCGACGGCCGCCAGGCGGGCGGGGGCGGGGCGAGGGGAGGTCGTCATGCGGTTCAGGATGGCAGCGAATCCTTGGTCGGCGCTGGCAATTCCCATGTGTCCGCATGGATTCGCGCGATGAGAGGATCGACGGCGAGGTAACGAGTTTGTAAAGCGACCTCGCAAACCTTGCGCGATGTTTGTTCGTACGCTTTACTAACAAACATGCCCGCACCCGAAGCGCAGCGCAGCGCTCTCCGCGCCCTTCGCCCCTCCGCGAAGGTGCTTCCCGAGCACGCGCGCAGCCACAACCGCTCGCTGGTGCTGCAGAACCTCTACCGCGGCGGCCTGCAGAGCCGCGCCGACCTCGCCCGCGAGACGGGACTCACCCGCGTCACCATCTCCGACCTCGTCGCCGAGCTCATGGGCGACGGACTCGTCGTCGAGACCGGGCAGCGCGACGAGGGGCGTCCGGGCAAGCCCGCCATGCTGCTCGACATCAACCGCGGCGGCTACCGCATCGTGGGCGTCGACCTCTCCGACACCGGGGTGTTCCGCGGCGCGGTGCTCGACATCGACGGCCAGGTCGTCACGCGCATGGAACTCGCCACCGACGGGGCCGAGGGGTCCGAGGTCGTGGCCATCCTCGTGCAGCTCGTGCGCGACCTCGTCGCCTCGGTCGACGTGCCGGTGCTCGGAATCGGCATCGGTTCGCCGGGCATCGTCGACCTCGCCGGCACCGTGCTCTCGGCCCCCAACCTCGGCTGGACCGACGTGCCGCTGCAGAGCACCCTCGAGGCCGCCACGGGGCTGCCGGTGCTCGTGGCCAACGACGCCAACGCCGCCGCGCTCGCCGAGCACAGCTTCGGCGACGCCGTGGGCGACTTCATGGTGATCCGCGTCGGCCGCGGTGTCGGTGCCGGGCTCATCCTCGGCGGCCGTCCCGTCTACGGCAGTCGCTTCGCCGCCGGCGAGCTCGGCCACGTCGTGGTCGGCACCGACGGAGGAGACCTGTGCGTGTGCGGCAAGTACGGATGCCTCGAGACGTGGCTCTCGGTGCCGCGCCTGACGGCCGGGCTCGCCGCCGCATCCGATCCGGTCGCGCGCGACGCCGTGCTGCGCACCGCGGGCGAGCGTCTCGGCATCGCCCTCGCGCCGGTCGTCGGCGCCCTCAATCTCGACGAGGTCGTCATCAGCGGCCCCGTCGAACTGCTCGACGGACCGCTCACCCAGGCGGCCATCGAGACGTTCCGTGCCCGCACGATGGCCGAATTCCACGGCGATCTGACGGTGCGGATGTCACATCTCGGTCAGGACATCGTCATGCGCGGCGCTGCCGCCATGGTCCTGTCGGGGAGGCTCGGGGTCTCCTGACCCCACCATCGCAACACCCTTGCACCACGCGGTGTCGCCACCCGGCTACAGCGCAATTCAATGAAGAAGGAAGCACCAATGAAGCGAAAGATCGCAGGCATCGCTGCGGCGACTGCTGCGCTCGTCGTGCTCGCGGGCTGCTCGACCCCGTCGGAAGCCCCGAACCCTGACGACGCCAAGGGCCAGAACATCACCTTCTGGGTGATGGGGGGTGACACCCCGGACGCTCTCCGCGACTACCTGAAGACCGAGTACAAGAAGGCGACCGGGGGCACCCTGACCATCGAAGAGCAGGGCTGGGGTGACGCTCTCGCGAAGCTCACGACCGCTCTGCCCGATGCCGACAATACTCCCGATGTCACCGAGATCGGGAACACCTGGTCGCCGACGTTCACCAACGTGGGCGCCTTCAGCGACATCTCCGACATGTACGACGAGCTCGGCGGCGACAAGCTGCTGAAGTCGTTCGTCGACGTCGGCGCCGTCGACGGCAAGAACTACGCGCTTCCCTACTACTTCGGCTCGCGCTACGTGTTCTACCGCAAGGACCTCTACGCCGGTGCCGGCGTCGACGTGCCGACGACCCTGCCGCAGCTCACCGAGGTGGCCTCGAAGCTGCACAGCGACTCGCTCTCGGGCTTCTACCTCGGTGGCGAGGACTGGCGCAACGGCGTCTCGTGGATCTTCGCCTACGGCGGAGACCTCGCGAAGAAGGACGGCGACAAGTGGGCCTCGAGCCTCTCGGACCCGAAGTCGATCGAGGGCCTCACGGCGCTGCAGGAGCTCTACACCTCCGCCTCGAACGCTCCCGTCACCGAGGCCGACAGCACGCCGTGGGTGAACATCAACACCCAGCCGGAGGCTGCCGCCCCCGAGGCCGCCACGATCATCGCACCCGGATGGGCGCACTGGTCGATCGGTGACCTCGCTCCCGACCCCAAGGACGCCACCAAGACGGTCGCCACCTGGAACGACGAGGTGTTCGGCGCCTACGTGCTCCCGGGTGTCGACGGCGGGGTCGCCCCGGTGTTCGCGGGTGGCTCCAACATCGCGATCTCGGCGGCCTCGAAGAACCAGGCCGGCGCTCGCGAGCTCATGAAGATCATCTTCAGCAAGGAATACCAGGAGATGCTCGGCCAGAACGGCCTCGGACCCGCCAACTCGGACTACGTCTCCTCGCTCGGTGACGACCAGTTCGCGAAGGCCCTCATCGAGTCCGCTCTCGGCTCGAAGCTCACCCCGGCCGCTGTCGGCTGGGCGGGCGTCGAGGGCTCCGGCCTGCTCGAGGAGTTCTTCGGCAAGGTGAACGCGGGCGGCGACGTCGCAGCCCTCGCCGCCGAGTACGACAAGAAGATCGACGAGCTCATCAACAAGAGCTGACGATCCGCCGGGGGGGGGGGGGCCGCCGGCGCCCCCCCCCCCCCCCCCCCCCCCCCCCCCCAAACCCCACCCCCGGGGGGGTGGGGGCCCCCCGGGCCGCCGCCCCCCCCAAGGGGGGGCGGGGGCGGGGGCGCCCGCGCC
>JBQCHI010000004.1:0-37702 GCA_051954835.1 Protaetiibacter sp.
CGAGGGCAAGGTCGGTGCGGGCCTCGGCACCCAGATCGTGCGCACCCTCATCCAGGGCGAGCTCGGCGGCACCATCGACTGGCACACCCTCGAGGGCGAAGGCACCGAGGTGACGATCGAGGTGCCGCTGCTCTACCTGACGCAACGCGGCTGACCCAGCGCGGCTGATCCGGCGCGCCGGAGCGGGCACCGCTGCCCATCTGGGTCCCCCGCGGGGCACATTAGGGTTGACGGATGACACCGGCGCGAACCGCACCCACGCCTGAGCAGATGCAGCAGGCCCACGACGTGATCGCGCGGATCACCGAGGCGTACTCCGAGCGGATCGTGGGCCAGGATCGCCTGCGCACGAGCCTGCTGATCGCCCTCATCGCGGGCGGGCACGTGCTGCTCGAGAGCGTGCCGGGACTGGCGAAGACGACCGCGGCATCCACTCTCGCCGACACGATCGACGGCACCTTCAAGCGCATCCAGTGCACCCCCGACCTGCTGCCGAGCGACATCACCGGCACCCAGATCTACGACGCCCAGACGGGCACCTTCCGCACGGTTCTCGGCCCCGTGCACGCCAACATCGTGCTGCTGGACGAGATCAACCGCTCGAGCGCCAAAGCGCAGTCGGCGATGCTCGAAGCGATGCAGGAGCGCCAGACGACGATCGGCGGCGAGCGGCACGAGCTGCCCGAACCGTTCATGGTGATCGCCACCCAGAACCCCATCGAGCAGGAGGGCACCTACGAACTGCCCGAGGCGCAGATGGACCGCTTCCTGCTGAAGGAGATCGTGCAGTACCCGAGCCCGCAGGAGGAGCTCGAAGTGCTCGAACGCCTCGACTCCGGGGTGCTCGCCCCCGGCAGGCACGCACCGAAGGTCGCGACGATCGCGGATGTGTCGCTGCTGCAGGAGGTCGCCGCAGACATCCACGTGTCGCAGGCGGTGCGCGACTACATCGTGGGCCTCGCCTATGTGACCCGCAATCCCGTGCAGTACATCGGCGAGGAGAAGGCGCGCTTCATCAAGTACGGCGCCAGCCCGCGCGCCTCGATCGCGTTCCTGCGCGCATCCCGGGCCTTCGCACTGCTGAACGGACGCGACCATGTCGTGCCCGACGACGTGTCGAGCCTGCGCCATGTCGTGCTGCGGCACCGGGTGCTGCTGAGCTACGAGGCCGAGGCGGAGGGCGTCGTGAGCGAGGACATCATCGACGCCGTGTTCGGCGTGGTGCCCACCCCCTGAGCGGCGGCGCCCCGTGGTCGGTCTTCTCGCGCCGGTGAAGAGCAAGCTCTTCATCGCCTCGACGCTCAAGTCGGTGCACCCGCTCGATGGCGGGTACGCCTCGCTCGTGCGCGGCCGCAGCTTCGACTTCGAAGACCTGCGTCCCTACGAGCACGGCGACGAGCTGCGCGACATCGACTGGCGCGCGACGGCGCGCGTCGGGGAGCCGATGGTGAAGCGCTCCTATGCCGAGCGGCGGCACACCGTGCTGTTCGTGGTCGAGACGAGTGCCGGCATGCGTGCGCTCGCCCGCGACGAGAGCCCGAAGTCGGACCTGGCCGTGCTCGCGGTGGGCGCGCTCGCGACGCTCGCGGTGCGCCACGGCGACGACGTGCAGCTCGTCTACGCCGACGGCGGCCGGGCGAGGCGCCTGGCCCCCCGTAGCTCCGAGGGTGGGATCGAGCAGCTGCTGCGCACGATGGTCCGGGCGATCGACGGCGCCGAGGCGGTCTCGGCGCGCGCGCTGCTGCTGCATCACGTGGCGCAGACCATCGCACGCCGCATGATCGTGGTCATCGTGACCGACGAGGAGCCTCTCGATGAAACCGCCGAACGCGAGTTGAAGCGCCTGCGCGCGCAGCACGATGTGCTGTGGGTGACGCTGCGCGACGCGGACCCCGTGCTCGCCACGCCATCCTCCACCCCGCGGCGCGACGTCGCGAGCGCGTGGGCCGTGCCCGACTTCCTGCACGGAGACCCCGCGATCGTGGCCGAGCTGGAGGCCGAGCGCGCCGCCGCGGATGCCCGCCGCACCGCGGTGCTCGAGCGGCTCGCGGTGAGCCACACGACCCTCGACGGCGAGAGCACCACGATCGCCTCGCTGCTCGCGATGTTGCACGGGAGGGCGCATGCCCGCCGATGACGTGCTGTATCCGCCGCTGCAGTACGCGCCCATCTGGTTGCTGCTCGTGCTCGTGATCCTCGCCGCAGTCGTGCTGGCCGGCTGGCTCATCGCGTTCCTGACCCGCCCGCGGCCGCTCACCGCGCATCCGAGCACCGACCCGGACGTCGTGCTCGGGCAGCTGCGCACCGAGTACCTCGGCGCGATCGATCGCATCGAGGAGCAGGCCCGCGACGGCCAGCTCGACCCCCGGCAGGCGCATGCCGCGCTCAGCCGCCTCATGCGCGCCTTCGTCAACGAGTACAGCGGGCTCGAGGCGCCCGTGCTGACGCTGCAGGACCTCGTGGCGCAGGGTGTGCATCCCTCGCTCATCGACGCGCTCGGGCGGTACTCGTACCCGAGCCTGTTCCGGCGAGGCGAGCCGATCGACCCCGTGCTCGGAGCCCGGGCCGCGCGGCAGGTGGTGCAGTCATGGCACTAGAGCAGCCGATCGTGCTCGCCGTGGTCGCGGGGATCGTCATCGTGGCCGTCGTCGGGGTGCTGTGGGGCCTGCGCCGTCGGGGGGCGAGCTGGGGTGCGCCCGTCGCGCGGGCCGAGCGGGTGCGCGCGTTGCCGAGCGTGCGGCGCGCCGTCGGCGCGCGGGTGCTGGGTCTCGCCGGCGTCGTGACGCTCGCACTCGGCGGGGTCGCGGCGGCGGGGGTCGTCGCGGCGCGACCCATGCAGGAGACGATCGTGCAGCCCGAGAGCCATAGCCGCGACATCATGCTGTGCCTCGACGTGTCGGGGTCGATGACGGATGTCGATGCCGAGGTGCTGCAGGTGTTCAGTCGTCTCGCGGCGGACTTCGGGGGCGAGCGCGTGGGATTGACGATCTTCAACAGCTCGCCCGTGCAGGTCTTCCCCCTCACCGACGACTACGCCTTCGTGCGTGACAACCTCGACCGCGTGCGCGAGAGCTTCGACTACCACGAGGCGATCCCCGAGTTCTGGGTCGGCACCCTCAACGCACCAGGCGCCTCGCTCGTGGGCGACGGGCTCGCTGCGTGCGCGCTCGGCTTCGATCACCCGGACGAGGACCGCGCACGCTCGATCATCCTGGCGACCGACAACGAGACGAACGGCACCGAGACCGTGTCGCTCGACCAGGCGGCCGCGTACTCGGGCTCGCTCGGCGTGCGGGTGTTCGCGATCGATCCCACGGATGCCGCGTCGTCCACCAGCGCCGCCCTGCGTTCCGCCGCGGTCGCGACCGGCGGAGGCTATTACGGGCTGCGCGATGCCACGACGGTCGACGAGATCGTCGCCGAGGTGCAGCGGCAGGACGCCACGATCCTGCGCGGGGAACCGCGCGTCGTGCGCATCGACGACCCCGGCCCGTGGTCGATCGCGGTCGTGGTCGCGGCACTCGCGTTCGTGCTCGTTGCTTGGAGGGTGCGCGCGTGATCCTCCAACCGGTGCTCCCCGTGCTGCTCGTCGCCGCTGTCGCGGTGCCGCTCGTCGCACTCGCCGTGTGGCGGCTCGTGCGCGAGCGCGGTGCCGGAACCCGGATGCGGTGGGCGGCCCGTGTCGTGCTGGTGCTCGCGTGCGGTGCCCTGCTGCTGCGGCCCGGCATCCCCGGCGGCGAGGTGGCGACCCTCGCGACGGATGTCGACGTCGTGCTGCTGGTCGACACCACGGCCAGCATCGTCGCCGAGGACTGGGACGGCGGTGCGCCGCGCCTCGACGGCGTGCGCGAGGATGCCCTGCGCATCGTCGCGACGTATCCGGGAGCGCGTTTCGCGCTCATCACCTTCGACGCCGAGGCCTCCCTGCGTGTGCCGCTCACGACCGACACGACGGCACTCGCGACCTCGCTCTCGGTGTTGCGGCCCGAGCCGACCGCGAACTCGCGCGGCAGCTCGATCGGCATCGCTGCCGCACAGCTCGAGACGACCCTCGAGGCCGCGGCCGCCGTCTCACCCGACCGCGCCCGGATGGTGTTCTACTTCGGCGACGGGGAGCAGACCGCATCCAGCGAGCCGGAGTCGTTCGCGGGCAGCGCGAGCGAGGTCGCGGGGGGCGCCGTGTTCGGCTACGGCACCGAGGCGGGCGGCCCGATGCGACAGACCTCGGCCGGCATCGACGGCCCCGGCGACTACATCCAGTACGAGGGGGAGCGCGCGGTGTCGAAGCTCGATCCGCAGAACCTCGAGCGGGTGGCGCAGCAGCTCGGCGTGGACTACCAGCCGCGTTCCGCGGACCGGCCGATCGAGCTGCCGCCGGCCCCGACCACCGCGACGAGCGCCGACGGTGCGACCGAGTCGATCCGGGATCTCAGCTGGGTGGTCGCGCTCGTGGTCGTGGCGCTGCTGGCGTTCGAGCTCGCGAGCGGTGCGGCCCTGCTGGTGCGCGCGGCCCGCGTTCCGCGGCGGGGGGCGGCCTCGTGACCGAGCCGAGCGTGCTGGAGTCCAACCGTCGGCGTGGACGGGTGCGCCGCGTGCTCCTGCTCGCCACCGCGCCGCTCGCGATCGTCGCTCTGCTGTTGTGCGGCAAGCTGCTGAGCATGTACGCCTTCGCCCATCAGTCGGCCTCGGCCTACGCCGCGGGCGACTACGCCGGAACCACCCAGGCGGCCCGCGGCCAGGAGCTGCTCAACTGGTTCGAGGCCTACAAGGCGCCGTTCAACGTCGGCGTGGGCCTCGCGGATGCCGGAGAGCTGCGCGGTGCGCGCGCCGCGTTCGAGGAGTCCCTCGCCCTCGCGCACGGTCTCGAGCAGTGCGTCGTGCGGGTGAACCTGGCCATCGTGCTCGAGCGCACGGGTGACGCCGCTCTGCGCGATGGTGACCCTGAGGCCGCGGCGGAGGCCTGGCAGCAGGCCCTCGTCGTGTCGCAGGACGCGCCGGAGGGATGCGGCTCATCCGACGCCGATGCGACGACCTCCGACCCCGAGCGCGAGCTCTGCGAGACGATGGACGAGCAGCAGCAGCGACTGCGCGAGAAGCTCGAGGACGGCACCACGAAACCCGACGACCCGCAGGAGCAGACCGAGACGCCCGACGCATCCGATCTCGACGACATCAAGGACCAGCTCGAGCAGGGCGCCCAAGATCGCGACGACCGCGATCAGGGCGATGGCGCGGGTGCCGGAACGGATCGACCGTGGTGAACCAGCGCGATGGCCGAAGCTACGTCGGCGGGGTCGACGGTGCGCCGCCCCTGCCTCCGGAGGGTGGGTACCGCGCGGCGCAGCGTGTGCAGACCGTCGTGCCGCCGTCCGCGCCGGCCGAGCCGAGGCCGCGCCCCGGCCTACTGGGCTGGAGCGCACTCCTCTCGGCCGCGGCGCTCGGGCTCGTGCTGCTCGTGCTGTGGGCGGCGGGTTCGACGCAGGCGATCTACGGCGCGCTCATGCTCGCGCTGCAGCTCGCTGTGCTCGTCACGGTGATCGCGGCGCTCGTGAGCGCCCGGGACCAGCGCTTCGGTGCGATCGCCGTCGCGATCGTGCTGCTGGTCAATGTGGGCACGATGGGTGCCGCGAGCGCGCTCACCCATCCTCCGGGCACCCAGCTCGCCGATCCCGAGGACGACTACTGGGCGGCGTACCCCGGTATCAAGGGGCAGACCGCCGACGAGATCCTTGGACGCGTCTCGCTCGAGAGTGCGCAGGCCAGTGCCGAGAACATCATGGCCGAGATCCGCAAGCGGCTGACCGCCGCGTTCGGCTTCGACTGGGTCGAGGGGCGCGGCAGCGACATCCGTCCCGAGCGCAACGGCTACGGCGGCGAGTCGATGCTCGTGCAGTACACCTCGGAGCGCTGGTCGACCACCGAACCGGTCACCGACCACGAGCTCAAGCTCGACGCGATGCGGGTGATCGACGAGGTGCTCGCCGACTCGGGGTTCTCGGCCCTCGTGCCGCTCAACGACCCCGCGACCGGCTTCGACCCCTCCTATCTCGAGCGCTTCTACGGCAGCACCGATCCGCGCACGCAGGTGGAGTGGGAGTGGTACAGCGACGACTGGCCGGGGCCGATGCGGTTCTACGTGAACGTGACCGATCTGAGCCATGACGTCGACGGCGGCTTCCGCACCGCCCGCGAGGGTCAGGTGGCCGGAACGCATGAACCCGTCGAGGGTTTGCGCATCTCGTTCCTGGTGCCCGAGGTGCTGAGCGAGGACGACGTGACGGAGTTCGAACGCCGGATGGCGGACTACCCGGGTTAGCGGGAGGAGTCAGCTGGCGCGGCGCGCGCGAGCAGCGCGTCGTTTCAAGGCGCGACGCTCGTCTTCGCTGAGGCCGCCCCACACGCCCGAGTCCTGGTTGGTCTCGAGGGCGTACTGGAGGCACTGCTCCGAGACCGTGCAACGACCGCAGACCGTCTTGGCCTTCTCGATCTGGTCGACGGCGGGCCCCGTGTTCCCGACCGGGAAGAAGAGCTCCGGGTCGACGGTGAGGCAGGCGGCCTTGTCGCGCCAGTCCATGCTGAGATGCTCCATTCGTGTTGCTGTTGACGCTGAAGCGGAGTCGATTTCGGGTGATTCCGCGCGCGGCTGAAGAGGGTCCGAATGCGCTAGGGGGATTGTCGATTCGAACGCACTCACCGCGTTGTGAGCGTCACATCAACCGTCAACACTGTTTCATACTTGTTACGGTGAATCAATAGTTTCGGGATGGGATCTGGCTGTGAAAGACCGTGCCCGACCGCCCTTTTTCTGGGGCCTTGTGGGGATGCTCGGCATCGAGTTAGCAGCCGTCGCGACGGTCGCCGTCGTGCTGCTCGTCGACCTCGTGGCCCTCGAGCCGACGTCCCTTGCGACGGCCCTCGCGCTGACCGCGCTCGTGGTGATCGCGACCGGATGGATGCTCGCCACGATCGTCGGATTGCTGCGCGGTCAGGCGTGGGTGCGGGCCTCGGCGATCGTGTGGCAGGTGCTGCAATTCGCGATCGGGCTCGGCGCGCTGGAGGGCAGTTTCGCGCAGCCCGCGTGGGGTTGGCCCATCATCGCGGTCTCCGTCGTCACCTTCGGGCTGCTGTTCGTGCCGTCGGTCGTGAAGGCGACCCAGGGGCGCATCAACGGCTGAGCCGGCGGCGCTCGCCTCAGGCAGCCGCGCGCGCGAGGGCGTCGCGCACGGCCACGACCGCGGGATGCGCCGCAGACGCGAGTCGCGTCGAGGTGAACACGGTACGTCGGGGCTCGCCCTCGAGCGCACGCAGCTCGACGCTCGGGTGCACCCCCTGCCAGATGAGGTCGGGGAGCAGGGCGACGGCATGCCCGGTCTGGATGAGGCGCACATGCGCCTGCAGGTCGGCGGTCTCGAATCGCACCTGCGGTTCGAAGCCGGCCCGCCGGCACGCCTGCTCTGCCCAGTGCCGTGACGCCGCGCCGTAGGGCTCCATGACCCACGGGGCATCGCGCGCTTCCCGGATGTCGCGCACCGCGAGGCGTCCGGCGGCGGACGGCGGCACCGCGAGCCGGATCGCGTCGGTGGTGAGCGGCATCCGATCGAGACCCGCCAGCTGGGGTGCCGCGTGATCCGGGTACTCCTCGGCGATCACGAGGTCGAAGTCGCGCGCAAAGGTCTCATGGAGCGCGGTCTCGGGTTCGCGCTGGGTGACGACCACGGTGAGCGAGGGGTGCTCGCGCTCGAGCACGTCGAGGGCGGCGGGCAGCAGCGCGAGGGCCACCGACTGGAAGATCGCCACCCGGATGACGCCCGTGGCCTGGCTCAGCGACGCCGCGAGTTCGGTGTCGGCGGCCTCGAGCGTCGTGAGCACCTCCTCGGTGCGACGCACGAGGATCTCGGCCTGCGGGGTGAGCTGCAGGCGCCGCCCGGCCTTCCGCAGCAGGGGTACGCCGACTTCGCGTTCGAGCTGGGTGAGTTGCTGCGAGACGGCCGACGGGGTCAGGTGGAGAGCTGCCGCGACCGAGGCGATGGTGCCCCGCAGCGCGAGTTCACGCAGCAGGGTCAGTCGGCGTACGTCGAGCATCGTAATCCTTTAGCTCACCTGACGGATATCACATAGAATTCGTTGCTATACCTTACGTGATTCGCGGCCGCATACTGCTGCCGTGACGTCACCGGAGACCACTGCACCCGCATCCGCCGCCGCCCCCGAGGAGGTGGCCGACGCCGTCGTCGCCCAGGTGCGGCGCTGGCTCGCGACCGCCGCGACGCTGCCGGTGGACTCCTCCGCGAAGCGGCTCGCCGGGCTGCTGCGCGACCCGGCCGGGCTCGACTTCGCGGTCGGCTTCGTCGACGGGGTGATCCGCCCCGAGGATGCCCGGGTCGCGGCCCGAACGCTCGCCCGCCTCGCGCGGCGCCCTCCGCGCTTCCTCGCCTGGCCACTGCGTGCGGCGTTGCGGATCGGCGGGCTCGCCGCCCCCATCCTGCCGGGGATCGTCGTGCCGATCGCGCGGGCTGTGCTGCGGGGCATGGTGGCGCATCTCGTGATCGACGCCGACGACCCCGGGCTGGGTCGTGCCCTCGCCCGCATCCGTGCCCGGGGAGCCCGCCCCAATGTCAACCTGCTCGGCGAGGCCGTGCTGGGCGCGCGCGAAGCGGGCCGGCGCCTCGCCGGCACGCACCGGCTGCTCGCGCGCCCCGACGTGGACTATGTGTCGATCAAGGTGTCGGCCACCGTCGCGCCGCATTCGCCGTGGGCGTTCGAGGAGGCCGTCGACGACATCGTCGAGGCGCTCACGCCGCTCTTCGCCGAGGCCGCACGCGCGCGTCCGGCGAAGTTCGTGAACCTCGACATGGAGGAGTACAAGGACCTCGACCTGACGATCGCGGTCTTCCAGCGGCTGCTCGACCAGCCGAGCCTGCGTGGGCTCGAGGCGGGCATCGTGCTGCAGGCCTACCTGCCCGATGCGCTCGGCGCGTACCTGCGCCTGCGCGACTGGGCGTGCGAGCGCGTCGCCGCCGGCGGAGCGGGCATCAAGGTGCGCCTCGTGAAGGGGGCGAACCTGCCGATGGAGCGCATCGACGCCTCGCTGCACGACTGGCCGCTCGCCACCTGGCACAGCAAGCAGGCCACCGACACCAACTACAAGCGCGTGCTGGATGCCGCGCTGCGGCCCGCGAACATCGACGCGGTGCGCATCGGGGTCGCCGGCCACAACCTCTTCGACCTCGCCTACGCGCGACACCTCGCATCGACGCGCGGTGTCGAGTACGGCATGGAGATCGAGATGCTGCTCGGCATGGCGCCGGCGCAGGCGGAGGCCGTGCGACGCGATGTCGGCGGGTTGCTGCTCTACACGCCGGTCGTCGCGGCATCCGATTTCGACTCCGCGATCGCCTACCTCGTGCGCCGGCTGGAAGAGGGTGCGAGCTCCGACAACTTCATGTCGGCGGTGTTCGAGCTCGCCGACTCGGACGAGCTCTTCGAGCGCGAACGCGATCGCTTCCTCGCCTCCCTCGCGGAGGTCGACGACGCCGTTCCCGCGCCGCACCGGGTGCAGGATCGCAGGCGCCCGCCGCACTCGGCTCCCACGGCATCCGGGTTCCGCAACGCCCCCGACACGGACCCCGCGGTCGCGGCCAATCGCGACTGGGCGCGCGCCGCGCTCGAACGCAGTCGCACGACGCGGCTGGGTGAGGCGACGGTCGAGGCGTCGATGACGCCGGATGCGACCGGCATCGATCGTGTGCTCGCCACCGCGCGTGCGGCATCCGCGTCGTGGGCGGCGCTCGGGGCCGAGGGGCGGGCCGCGGTGCTGCACCGAGCGGGAGAGCTGCTCGAGGCCCGTCGCGGCGAGCTCATCGAGATCATGGCCGCCGAGGCCGGCAAGACCGTCGACCAGTCGGATCCCGAGGTTTCGGAGGCGATCGACTTCGCCCACTACTACGCCGAGAGGGGCCTCGAGCTCGAGCACCTGGATGGGGCGGAGTTCGTGCCGGCGCAGGTCACGCTCGTCGTGCCCCCGTGGAACTTCCCGCTTGCGATCCCCGCGGGGTCCACGCTCGCGGCGCTGGCATCCGGATCCGCCGTCGTGTTCAAGCCCGCCCGGCGCACCGCGCGCACGGCCGCCGTGCTCGCCGAGGCGCTCTGGGAGGCCGGTGTGCCGCGCGAGGTGCTGCAGTTCGTGGTGCTCGGCGGCGGTTCGTCCGGCGGTGCATCGCTCGGTGAGGTGCTCATCGCCGACGAGCGGGTGGACCAGGTGATCCTGACCGGCGGCTACGAGACGGCCGAGCTGTTCCGCACGTTCCGGCCGGGGCTGCGGCTGTTCGCCGAGACGAGCGGCAAGAACGCCATCATCGTGACGCCGTCGGCCGACCTCGATCTCGCGGTGCGGGATGTGGCGTACTCCGCGTTCGGCCACGCCGGACAGAAATGCTCCGCCGCCTCGCTCGTGATCCTCGTCGGCGCGGTGGCCACCTCGCGGCGCTTCCACGAGCAGCTGCTGGATGCCGTGCGATCGATGCCGGTGGGGGAGGCCTCCGATCCGGTGAGCCGCATGGGGCCGCTCATCGCGCCTGCGGACGGCAAGCTGCTCGACGCCCTCACGCGTCTGCAGACGGGCGAGAGCTGGCTGCTCGAGCCGCGCCGACTCGACGAGCACGGGCGGATGTGGACCCCCGGCATCAAAGCGGGCGTCGCCGCGGGCTCGGCCTTCCACCGCATCGAGTACTTCGGACCCGTGCTCGGCATCATGCACGCGCTCACGCTCGACGAGGCGATCGAGCTGCAGAACGCGGTGGACTACGGGCTGACGGCCGGCATCCACTCCCTCGATGCATCCGAGGTGGCGCGCTGGATCGACCGGGTCGAGGCGGGCAACCTCTACGTGAACCGCGGCACGACGGGCGCGATCGTGCAGCGCCAGCCGTTCGGCGGGTGGAAGCGCTCGGTGGTCGGAACAGGCGCGAAGGCCGGCGGGCCCAACTACCTGCTCGGGCTCGGCACCATGCGCACCGTGCCGTCGGCGGATGCGGGGGCGGCGGCGGAGGTGGCGCCCCGGCTCGCTCGAGTCGTGCATGCGTTCGCCGCGGGCGACCCGCGGGCCGCGGCCTTCCTCGCGCGCGCGGCGGCGAGCGACGCTCGCGCATGGGCCGAGGAGTTCGGCGTCGTGCGCGACGTGACCGGGCTCGCGGCGGAACGCAACGCATTCCGCTATCGGGATGTGCCGGTGACGGTGCGGGCCGAGGCGGGCGCCGACCCGGTCGAACTCGCCCGGGTGGCGCTCGCCGGGCTCGTGGCAGGCTCCGCCGTGACCGTCTCTCTCGCCGCCGAACTCGGCGTGGAGCAGGCGGAAGCGCTGAGCTCGGCCGGCGTCGAGGTGCGCGTCGAGGATGCCGATTCCTGGCTGAGCTCGACAGCGGCCCTCCGCGACGCCCGCGTGCGGTTGCTCGGCGGGCGTGCGGAGGAGCTGCTGACGGCCCTCGGTGGCCGGCCCGACATCGCGGTCTACGACGGTGCGGTCACCGAGTCGGGACGCGTGGAGCTGCTGCCGTTCCTGCGCGAGCAGGCGGTCGCGATCACGGCGCACCGCTTCGGTACGCCGAGCGCGATCGTCGAGGCGCTGCCGCTCGGCTGACTCAGCTGCTGCGCCGCATGGCCCGGATCCCGACGACGAGCCCCACGGTGGCCACGGCCGCCGCCGCGATCGCACCCCACAGCACCTCGGGTTGCCCGAACTGCCCCGACAGCAGGGCGCGCTCGGCCTGCACGACCCAGTTGACCGGGTTCACGGTGGCGACCGCCCGCATCCAGTCGGGTCCCTCGGAGAGGGGCAGCAGCATCCCCGAGAGGATCAGCAGCGGGAAGATGAGCGTCTGCTGCACGCCCCAGAACAGCCACTCGCGGTCCTTCGTCGTGAGCGCGAGGGTGTAGCTGAGCGAGCCCAGACCGACGCCGAAGACGGCGAGCATCACGAGGCCGGCCAGGAGCCCGGGAACATCGATCACGAACCCGAAGGGCCACGCGACGACCACGATGATGACCGCCTGCACGACGATGGGCACGACCTCCTTCAGCGCCCGCCCGACGAGCAGCGCCGAGCGGGACAGGGGCGCCACGAGGGTGCGTTCGTGCGAGCCGGTCATCATCTCGTACTGGAGGTTCGAGCCCGTGGCGCCCGTTCCGAACAGCACGATCATCACGAGCACGCCCGGCACGAACCACTGCAGCGTCTCGCCGGCCGGCTGACCGGACTGCCCCACGAGCAGCGGGGCGAAGAGGCCGAGGAACACGAGCGGCTGCAGGAGGCTGAAGATGAGCGTGAACGGGTCGCGCACCACGGGACGCAGTTCGCGCACGAGCACGTTGCGGCTGTCGCGCATGAGGCTCGGGCGTACGGCGGCACGGTCGGCCGACGTGCGGATGGGGGCATCGGTGGTCATCGCTGGGCTCCTGACTTCTCGGCGTCGGTTCGGGTGGCGGTGTCGCCGAGCGGATCGCTCGCCTCGGCGTCGGATGCCGGGTCGGCGTCCGCTCCTTCGCCCGCCTCGCGCAGGGTGCGTCCGGTGAGGGCGAGGAAGACGTCGTCGAGCGTGGGCGGCACGCCGGTCGCGGTGCGCACCGCGATGCCGGCGGCATCCAGGGAGCGGATCGCGGTGGGCAGCAGGCTCTCGCCCTCGGGCACGGTCGTGCCGATGGCGGTGGGTCCCTCGCGGCGCACCTCGCGGTCGGTGAGCGCTTGCACGACCGGCAGCGCCCGCTCGGCGTCCGCGGCATCCGCGAAGCCGAGCGTGATGACGTCGCCCGCGAGCGTCGCCTTGAGGTGCGGGGCGGTGTCGTCGGCGATCACGCGACCGCGATCCATCACCATGACGCGTTCGGCGAAACGGTCGGCCTCCTCGAGGTAGTGGGTCGTGAGGAAGACGGTCGTGCCGTGGTCGTCGCGCAGCCGCATGATGTGCTGCCACAGGTTCGCGCGGCTCTGCGGATCGAGACCGGTCGAGGGCTCGTCGAGGAAGAGCAGGGGCGGCGCGTGCATGAGGCCGAGGGCGACGTCGAGGCGTCGCTTCTGTCCTCCCGAGAGCTGCTGCACGGTGCGGCCCGCGAAGCTCGCGAGGTCGAGCGACTCGATGAGCTCGTCGGCGCGCCGCACCGACTCGCTGCGCGGAAGCCCGTAGAAAGCGCCCTGCGCGAGCAGCTCGTCGCGTACCCGCTGCGAGAAGCTTCCGCTCGTGAGCTGCCCGACGTAGCCGATGCGGGCGCGCACCCCGGAGGGTTCGCGCAGGATGTCGTGCCCCACGACGCGCGCGGTGCCCCCGCTCGGCGGGATGAGCGTGGTGAGCATGCGCAGGCTCGTCGACTTGCCGGCCCCGTTGGGCCCGAGGAAGGCGACGAGCTCGCCCGGCGCGACCTGGAAGTTCAGATCGGTGACGGCCTCGACGGTGTTCTTCTTGACGGTGAACCGTTTGGTGAGGCCCGTGGCCTCGATGATCGGTGAGGTGGTCATGCGGGCAGGCTAGGTGGCGATGCGGACGGATTCCGTCCTCATTCCGAGGCACACTATCCGCATGTCCGATACGACCGGTCGCGCCCTCGCGCTGCTCGACCTGCTGCAGACGCATCGCCACTGGCCGGGCCCCGAGCTCGCCGCCCGTCTCGGCGTGACCGAGCGCACGGTGCGGCGCGATGTCGAACGGCTGCGCGACCTCGGCTACCGCATCGAGTCGATGCCGGGGGTCGCGGGCGGCTACCGGCTCGAGGCGGGCAGCGCCCTGCCGCCGTTGCTGCTGAGCGACGAGGAGGCCGTCGCGATCGCCGTCGGGCTGCGGGTCGCGGCCACGCAGCGGCTCGTCGGCGGCCCGGATACGACCCTCACCGCCCTCGCGAAGCTGCAGCAGGTGCTGCCTGCCGTGCTGCGGCGACGGGTGGAGGCGATCGCGGATGCGGTGCAGGCGACCGGCGTCGCATCCGGTTCGTCCGTTCCGACCGAGGTGCTCGCCGAGCTCGCCCTCGCCTGCCGCGATCACGAACGCGTGCGGTTCCGCTACACCTCGGCGGCGGGGGAGGAGACGGTGCGGCGGGTGGAGCCGTACGCCCTCGCGCCGGCGGATCGGCACTGGTACCTGCTGTGCTGGGACCTCGAGAAGGACGATTGGCGCACCTTCCGGGTCGACCGGCTGAGCGCCGTGGAGCACACGCGCGTGCTCTTCGCGCCGAAGCCGCTCACACCGGAGCAGATCGAGGAGTTCATCTGGGTGGCGACCTCGTGGGTGCGCACGGCGGTCGAGGCGAACGCCGTGGTCGAGATGCCGCTGATCGCGTTCCAGGACGCGATGGGGCAGTGGGCGCAGGGCGCCGAGCCGGTGGATGCGAGTCGCACGCGCTGGCCGGTCGGCGGACGCGAGGTGCGCGAGACGATGTACGGCCTGTCGTGGGTGCCGACAGGTGTCGCCTACACGACCGACCTCGCCGAGCCGCAGCGCTCCGAACTGCGCGAGATCCTCGAGCGGATGCTGCGCGCCCTCGCCGCCGGGTGAGGCGCGCCGCGGCCGGGGTGAGGGTCTGGGGCGGCCCTCAGTTCTCCATGCGGATCTGCTGGCTCGTGACGAGCGGGTAGTCGACGAGCGAAGTGCCGTCCAGGTCCTCGGCGTGCATGTCGATACCCGTGATCTGGCTGTTCTCGTAGCACGTGTAGTAGTACACGCCGGTATCGGTGTTGCAGCACGAGGAGTAGATCGTGATCTCGTACTTGCCCGGCGCGACCTCGACGCATCCGCGCTGCTGGGCCACCGAGCCGAGGATGTGGAAGAACTGACTGATCGACTCGGACTCGGACTCGCCCGCGACGGAGTTCATCCGGGTGAAGACCGCCTTCACGAAGCGGGAACCCGAGGAGAGGTCGCCCGGCAGCCCGATCGCGCCCATGCCGCGGCTGTAGACGTCGAAGTCGAGCCGGGGGGAGAATCGGTTCTCCGCAGGCTGGTTCGACAGCTGCAGGTAATCGTTCAGGCGGAACGACTGGATGTCGAAGGTCGGATTGTTGGTGAGCACCCCGAAGGGGTTGTCGTAGACGCGCAGACCCTCCGCCACGCTCTCGACGGTGATCGACCGGTCGCGGTCCGCCACGATCCAATGAAGAGGCGAGAGCGGGAAGGCATCGCTGAACGCGACATCGAGGAGGTTGACGTCGCGGAGGGCGTCCACGACCTCGTCGACGCGTGAGAAGCTGCCCAGCAGCCAGGGGATCAACTCGAACGGCGTGATGTTCGTCTTGCCGTCGACGGCGGGGTTGTAGACCGTGTTCCCCGGGAAATTCAGACCGGCGACCCCCAGGCCCGTGTCGTTGACCGCGTCGTAGTAGAGCGGGTAACCATCAGAGATCGTGGCGATTCCGATGATGGCGTGGTGCGTCGAGAGCGGCGGGGCATCTCGGAAGGTGAACGGGAAGTTCCGAGGCGTGACGGCCACTGTCTCGCCGAACGAGATCTCGAGGTCGAGATTGCGTCCGAAGTAGTGGTCCTTGGTCGTGTAGCTCAGCGCTGTGCACATGATGTCTGGCGCCCGGCGACCGCTCCGATCCTGAGCGTCCCTCCCCTGCCCGGTTTAACACTCTGACCCTGGGGGCGCAAGCCCCGTGGCGAACTCGGATCAGACCGCCAGCCCCAGGCGCTTGCGCAGCATCGCCACATGCCCGGTGGCCTTGATGTTGTAGAAGGCGCGGTCGATGACGCCCTGCTCGTCGAGCACGAACGTCGCGCGGATGACGCCCTGCACCGTGCGGCCGTACAGCTGCTTCTCGCCGAAGGTGCCGTAGAGAGCGTGCACGTGCCGCTCGGGATCCGACAGGAGCGGGAAGGTCAGGTGCTGCTCGCTCGTCATCTTCGCGATGGCGGGAACCTCGTCGCGCGAGACGCCCACCACCTGGTAGCCCTCATCCGTGAAGGCGTCGAGCCGGTCGCGGAAGTCGCACGCCTGGCTCGTGCACGCCGGCGTTCCGGCCTCGCCGTAGAAGTAGAGGATGACCTTGCGGCCCCGCAGCTGCGAGAGCGCGAACGGCTCGCCGTGCTGGTCGACGAGCGTGAAGTCGGGGGCGGGCTGCCCCTCTGCGAGGCGGACCGGGGCGGGGGATGAGGCGGATGAAGTCATGCTGCGGTCATGCTATCGTTGTCCCTCGGCCCGGTCTTTCGGGTCGCGCACCTCTAGCTCAATTGGCAGAGCAACTGACTCTTAATCAGTGGGTTCCGGGTTCAAGTCCCGGGGGGTGTACTCGAAGCCCCGTTACCTCTCGCCAGGTGCGGGGCTTTGTCGCGTGATGAGCTGCTTCGCGCCGTGACCGAGCTCAGCCGAGCAGCGCGATCATCGCATCCGTGATCGCGTCGCGCACTGCGGCGTCGTCGGCCTGCTGCGGGCCGTCGCCCGGCTGCAGCCCGTAGTCGCCGAACTGCGCGTGGCTCGCGCCCGGGATCGTCTCGACGGCGGCGTCGGCGGGCAGCAGGTGGGCGGCATCCGCGATCTCGGCGGGGGTCGAGAGGCGGTCGTTCTCGCCGACGAGGGAGAGCACGGGCAGCCCGGAGCCCGAGAGGTCGACCGCGCAGTACGAGCCGAAGAGCGCGAGCGCCGTCACCACGTTCGCCGGGTCGGTGGCATACATGCACGCGCGCACCCCGCCGAGCGAGTGGCCGCCGACGGCCCACTGCTCGACGCCCGGGGCCAGGCCCTGCCAGGTGGCGAGCGGCCTCGTCTCGAGGATGGCGAAGTTCAGCGTGGGGCGCGCGATCACGACCGTGATGCCGGATGCGGCCACCCCGCTCAGCTTGTCGGCATAAGCGGCCGGGTCGACGCGGGCACCCGCGAAGAAGATGAGGCCCTGCTCGCTCGGGCGTGAGGGAGTGAGCACCACGCCCTCAGCCTGCTCGGTGACGGTCACCGTTGCGCGGGCCTCCGCGAGCGGGCCGTCCTCGGCCATCAGGGGGCTCGCGGCCCACACGAGCACGCCCGCGGTGAGCGTCGTGACCGCGATCGCCACGATCGCCACCCCGGTGCGAACGCGCGACGGGCGGCGACGGCGCGCGGAGCGGGCGGCAGCGGTCACCCTGTCACCATAAGCCCGCTTCATATGTCACTTGTTGTCGCCTCCGCGCGGGCGAGGCGACAACGAGTGACAAGCGAACTCAGTCGACCCCCTCGGCGCGCCGGGCGAGCAGCGGCGCCATCCGCGGCGGGATCACCTCGTCGAGCGACACCGCGGTGCTCGTGCGCTGCACCCCCTCGATCTCGAGCAGCAGGTTCGTGATGCGGTGCAGGTCGGCCGTGTCACGTGCGACGACCTTGGCGAGGAGGTCGGCGGCCCCGGTCGTGGCGTGCATCTCGACGATCTCGGGGATGTGGCCGAGCGCGCGGTACGCCTCGCGCAGGGTGCCCTGGCTGATGGCGATCTCGATGAAGGCCACGAGCGGGTAGCCGAGCGCGGACGGTCGGATGCGGCGGCTCACGGGCCCGAGGGCCCCGCCGTCCTCGAGGCGGCGCAGCCGGGCATGCACGGTGTTGCGGGCGAGGCCGAGCGTGCGCGAGAGGGCGAGCGCGGTCGCCGTCGGGTCGTCGTCGAGCGCGGCGAGGATACGGGCATCGGTAGCGTCGAGTGGGGCCATGCTGCACATTCTGCTCGGTACCGCTCGTGTCGCTGAGCACAAAGCGCAGTCGAGCCGGTCTCTCTTGCGCGCAGCGGCATCCGGGGAAACCATCGGAGCATGACCACAGCCCCCGTGACCCCCGCAGCGGCGACCGCGCCCGGGCTGCAGCGTCACACCGTGCTCGAGGACCTCGTGGGCCTCGTCACGGGCGGGGTGCTCGTGTCGTTCGGCCTCTTCATGCTGCACGCCGCCGGCGTGGTGACGGGCGGCACCGCGGGGCTCGCTCTGCTCGTGGGCTACCTGACCGGGCTGCCCTATCCGCTGCTCTTCGTGCTCATCAACCTGCCGTTCTTCGTGCTCGCCATCCGGCGCAAGGGCTGGAGCTTCACCCTGCGCACGGCGGGGACGGTCGTGTTCGTGGCGCTCGCGAGCGCCGTCTACGCCCTGCCCGGCGTGCTCGGCGACCTCACGGTGGAGCCGGTCGTCGCCTCCGTGGTCGGCAACCTGCTCATCGGGGTGGGCGTCGTGATCATCTTCCGGCATCGCTCGAGCCTCGGCGGGTTCAACATCGCCGCCCTCGTGCTGCAGGAGCGCACGGGGTTCCGCGCGGGCTACACGCTCATGGTCCTCGACGGGCTCGTCGTCGTCGCATCACTGCTCGCGGTCGACCCGCTGCTCGTGCTCGTGTCGGCGCTCGGCGTGGTGATCCTCAACGGGAGCCTCGTGCTCAACCACCGGCCCGACCGCTACCTCGGGGTTTGAGCGGTCTGCACGCGGGCGCAGGGCCGGCCGGACCCTGCGACGATGGGCGCATGACGACGCCCTCGCACGCCATGGACCCGCCCCGCAGCGACCTCGAAGCGGTGCTCGACCCCGTGCTCGGCGTCGGGCACAAGTCGGTGCCGTCGGAGCTGTGGGGAAGGCGCGCCTCGCAGGTCGCGGCGGAGCGCCTGCCGGTGAGCGACTTCGCGACGCCGCTGCTCGCCTTCGACCGCACCGCATCCGACGCCAACGTCGCCGAACTCACCGCCTGGGCGCGGGAGCGCGGCCTCGAGCTCGCGCCCCACGGCAAGACCACGATGACGCCCGAGCTGTGGCGGAGGTTGCTCGACGCCGGATGCTCGTGGCTCACAGTCGCGACACCGTGGCAGGCGCAGGTGGCGCGGGCCGCGGGGGTGACGCGCATCCTGCTCGCGAACGAGGTGGTCGATCCGGTCGGCGCGGAGTGGATCGCGCGCGAGGTCGATGCGCATCCCGAGCTCGACTTCGCGTGCTGGATCGACTCGGCCGCCGCCGTCGAGGTGCTCGCGGCGACACCGGGAGAGCGCCCGATCGACGTGCTCGTCGAGGCGGGAGGGGCGGGTGGTCGCACGGGCGTGCGGAGCGCCGAGGACGCGCTCGCGCTCGCCGATCGCATCGTGCGGGAGCGGCGCGTGCGGCTCCGCGGGGTGAGCGGATACGAGGGCAGCTACGGCTCGGATCGCCGCCCCGAGACGGTCGATGCGGTGCGCCGCTACCTCGGGGGACTCGCCGATATCGCGTCACGCGTGCTCGACGCGCACGCGCTCGAGGACCCGATCGTGACGGCCGGGGGATCGACCTGGTTCGACCTCGTCGCAGACGAGCTGGCGCCGCTGGCCACGCGGGCACGGGTGGTGCTGCGCTCGGGAGCGTTCCAGGCACACGACGACGTGTTCTACGCGGGCAATGCGCCGATCGCCCTGCGGCCCGCGCTCACCGTCTTCAGCCGGGTGGTCTCGCGGCCCGAGCCGGGGCTCGCGTTCCTCGACGCGGGCAAGCGCGACGTGCCGGGCGATCTCGACCTGCCGGTCGTGCTGCAGGCATCCGACGGCCGCCCTCTGCCGGGCGCGCGCATCGTCGCGCTCAACGACCAGCATGCGCGTCTCGAACTGCCGCCCGGACTGCTGCTCGCGGTGGGCGAGGTCGTGCTGCTCGGCATCTCGCATCCCTGCACGGCCTTCGACCGCTGGCGCCTCATCCCGGAGGTCGAGAATGCGCGGCAGCCCGACCCGCGCGTCGTGGGGTTTCTTGCGACGGTGTTCTAGCTCCGTCGAAAGAGTGACGGATGTCGGGGGCGAGGCGTAACGTGGCCGCGTCCGATGGGAGGACCACCACATGACCGATCTCGCGACCCTCCGCACCGCCACGGAAGCCGAGGTGCTGCTTCCGGGAGACGCCGCCTACGAGGCTGTGCGCCCAACCTACTCCGGCGCGGGCGAGCCCGCCGTCATCGTGCGCCCCACGACACCCGAGCAGGTGGCCGACGCGCTGCTCCTCGCGCGCGAACGGGGCCTGAGCGTCTCGGTGCGCTCGGGCGGGCACGGGGCGAAGGTCTTCCCGAATCCCGACGGACTCGTCATCGACATGTCGGCGTTCGACGCGATCGAGGTGCGGTCCGACGGCACGGTGCGCGTGGGAAGCGGCGCCACGTGGGGCGAGGTCGCGCAGGCACTCGAGCCCCACGGCCTCATCATCACCTCGGGTGATACGCGCGGCGTCGGCGTCGGCGGACTCGCGCTCGGCGGCGGCATGGGCTGGCTCGTGCGCGCCGTCGGACTCACGATCGACATCCTCGAGGCCGTCGAGGTCGTGACGGTCGACGGGCGCCTGCTCACGGCATCCGCCGATTCCGAGCCCGAGCTGTTCTGGGCGCTCCGCGGCGGTGGTGGCAACTTCGGCGTCGCGACGCATTTCGTGTTCCGTCCCACCGCGCTCGGCGCGATCGTGGGCGGCACCATCCAGCTCGCCCTCGACGACCTGGCAGGCGTGCTCGCCGCGTGGCGCGACGTCATGCGCGCCGCGCCCGACGAGCTCTCGGCGACCTTCCTGGCGCTTCCTGCGATGGGGCCGGATACCGCGCCCACCGCCCAACTGCTGGTCTGCTACGCGGGCGACGACGAGCAGGCCGGGCGCGAGGCGATCGCCCCGCTGCTGTCCCTCCCCGGAGTCACCGGCTCCGACGTCGCGCGCCGTCCGTACCTCGACCTCGTACAGGAGGTCATGGCGCCTCCGCCCGTGCGCATGGTGGGCGGCCACGGTTTCGCCGATTTCGACGACCAGGTGATCGCCGACTACGCGGCCGCGGTCACGGGCTTCGCGGCACCGACCGTGGCATCCGTGCGATACCTCGGTGGGGCGTTCGCGCGGATCGACCCCGACGCCACGGCCTTCGCCATCCGCGACCGGGAGGTCATGCTGTTCCGTGTGGTGATGCTGCCGCCGGATGCCGAGCCCGAGCTCGTGGAGGCGGCGGGCGTGCCGTGGCAGCCCATGCACGCCCACATCACGAGCACCTACGGCAACTTCATCGAGTCGGCCGACCCCTCGCAGCTGCCGCTCATCTACCCGCCGGCCACGCTCGAGCGGCTGCGTGCCGTCAAGCGCGCTTTCGACCCGGACAACGTGCTGGCACGCAACCACAACATCGTCTGACGGCGGCGACCGAGCGCCGAGCGGCTCAGCTCGCGGGCGGCGTCTTGGGGGTACGCGGCTTGGCTGCGGGCTTCGTGGTGGCGGGCTTCGGGGCGCCCACCTTCGGGGTCGCAGCCTTCGGGGCCGCGGCCTTCGGCGCGGCGGTCTTCGGCGCTGCGCGTCCGGGGGTCTTCGCCTCGGGAACGAGGCTCGTCGCGGTTGTCGAGGCGTGCGTGCTCGCGGGCTTGGGCGCGGGGGTCTCCTCGGCCTTGATTCTCGCCGACTCGGGGTTCGCGGCCTCCGGGGCGGTGGCGACGGCGGACGCGGGGGCCGCCGATGACGTCGATGCCGCCGCCGGCTGCGGGGCGGGTGTCGCGGCCGCGGCGGCCGCGGGCGCGGGTGCCGACGGCTCGGGTGCGTAGGAGCGCGGCTCCGGGCTGGGCTTCGGCGGCTCGTGCCGATCGACGTAGAGCTGGGCGGCCTTGGTGCCCACGAGCAGGAACCGCACGAGCAGCACCGTCACCCCCACCAGCACGGCGGCGAGGATGAGCGTGCCGAGCACCTCCGCGATCCTGCTGAGTGCTCCGAAGAAGCCCCCGAAACCCGGTCCGTATCCGAACATCACCACTCCAGCTCTTTGTTCTTCGATTCCTCGACGACGGTGCCCACGGCGATCGCGACCGAGCACGCCCAGCCCACCCACATGAGGATGAGGCGCCAGTCGCGCGGGCCCTTGCGGGTCGCCTGGATCACACCGACGGCTCCGAAGAGGGAGCTGAGAACGCTCGTGTTGAAGATGAACTTGCGCACGGGACCCTCCTTCGGCCTCCTCAACGCTACCCCGGGCGGCGGGTGCGATGTCGAGCGGATGCCAGGGGTTGCATTCCGCGCCCGAGATGCGTATTGGCTGAAGATCGACTGCAAGTTTGACCGATCGGTCAGAACTTGACCGATCGGTCAGTTACCGTCGAGGGGTGACCACCGCATCCGAACTCCGTGATGCCGCGCTCGAGGAATTCGCCTCGGCCGGCTACCTCGGCACCTCGATCCAGAACATCGCCGCACGCGCGGGGGTCTCGAAGGCGAGCGTGCTCTACCACTACTCCTCCAAGGAGACGCTGCTGGATGCGGCGCTGAGTCCCGCCATCGACGCGATCGGCGCGCTGTTGCCCCGCACGGTGCAGCTCTCGGGAACCGACGATGACCGCCACGAGTTCCTCGTCGCCTTCGTCGACCTCCTGCTGCAGCACCGCCTGGCCGCCCAGATCTTCATCACCCAGTCGGGCGCACTCGTCGACGTGCCGGTCGTCGCCCGCGCGCAGCACATCATCCAGCAGATCGCGGCGGCGCGTCCTCAGCAGACCGTCGACGACCAGGTGCGCTTCGCGGTCGCCCTCGGCGGCGCCGCCTACCTGCTCGCCCAGACCGGTGCATACGGGCTCGAAGGAGCGCCCGACGACGCGCAGCTGCGCGACTCGCTCATCCGCATCCTCGACGAGCTGCTCGCTCCCGTGACCGCCTCCTAAGGAACCTCATGGCCATCCTCCTCGCCCGACTCGGACGTTTCGCCTACCGTCGAGCCGTCCCCGTGCTCATCGCCTGGCTGCTCCTCGCGGCGGGCGCCGTCGTCGGCGGCATCGCGCTCGGCGGCACGATGCAGGACTCCTTCAAGATCCCCGGCACCGAGTCCCAGCAGGCGATCGACCGCCTCGCGGCCGTCTTCCCGCAGACGGCGGGCGCGAGCGGGCAGATCGTCGTGCACTCGACCGACGCCCCCATCAGCGACCTCGAGACCCGGCTCGAGGGCGTGACCACCCAGCTCGGCGACATCGACGGGGTCGACAACGCCATCTCGCCCTTCAGCGAGTACGCCACCGACGCGATCAGCAGCGACGGCATGACGGCGGTTGTGCAGGTGCAGTTCACCGGATCCAGTGAAGAGGTCAGCGACGCGACGCTCGCCGAGGTGCAGCGCGTGGGCGACGAGCTCGCCTCGAGCACCGTGCAGGTCGAGTACGGCGGGCAGGTGTTCCAGGGATTCCACTTCGGTCTCACGATCGTCGAGGTGCTCGGTGTCGCCTTCGCGGCCCTCGTGCTCATCGTGACGTTCGGCTCGCTGCTCGCCGCCGGGCTGCCGCTGTTGTCGGCCATGCTCGCCCTCGGTGTCTCGATGGGCGGCATCCTCGGGCTCGCCGCCTTCACGACCCTGTCGACGACGACCCCCATGCTCGCCCTCATGATCGGCCTCGCGGTCGGCATCGACTACGCGCTGTTCATCCTGTCGCGGCATCGCACGCAGCTCGCCCAGGGGATGGATGCCGAGGAGTCCGCCGCCACCGCCGTCGCCACCGCGGGCGGCTCGGTGGTGTTCGCGGGCGTGACGGTCATGATCGCCCTGGCCGGCCTGCTCATCGTCGGCATCCCGTTCCTCGGCATGATGGGTGTCACGGCCGCCTTCGCGGTGCTGCTGGCGATGCTCGCGGCGATCACGCTGCTGCCGGCCGTCCTCGGCCTCCTGAAGAGCAGGCTCGCGCCGAAGCCCGGCTCGCGTGCGGCGCTGCGCGCGCAGGCGCACGATGACGAGCACGAGTCCCAGGCGCCTGTGCGCTCGAGCGGCGCTCGCCGGCGCAAGACCCTCGGGGAGCGCTGGGTCGGCATCGTGCTGAAGGCGCCCGTCGTGTTCATCCTCGGCACCGTGGCTCTGCTCGGCGTCGCCGCGGTGCCCGCGGCCCAGCTCGCGCTCGCGCTGCCCGACGGCGGCTCGCTCCCGACCGAGGAGACCGCCCGCCGCGCCTACGACATCGTCGACGAGGCCTTCGGCCCGGGCCGCAACGGTCCGCTCATCGTGACCGTCGACATCACCCAGACCACCGACGTGCTCGACGACCTCGATGCGATCGCCGCCGAGCTCGCCGACGTGCCGGGCGTCGCATCCGTCGGCACCCCCATCCCGAATCCGACGGTCGACACGGCGATCATCCAGGTCGTGCCGACCACGGGCCCCTCCGACCCCGAGACGACAGCGCTCGTGCAGCACATCCGCGAGCTTGCGCCGAGCATCCAGCGCGAGTACGGCACGCCCATCGCCGTGACGGGCGCCACGGCGGTGGCGATCGACGTCTCGGCGCAGCTCGATGCGGCCCTTCTTCCGTTCGGTCTCGTCGTCGTGGGGCTCTCGATCGTGCTGCTCATGATGGTGTTCCGCTCGATCGTCGTGCCGATCAAGGCGGCCCTCGGCTATCTGCTGAGCGTGCTCGCCTCGTTCGGTGTCGTCGTCGCCGTGTTCCAGTGGGGCTGGGGCGCCGACGCGCTGGGTGCGGTGCCCGGCCCGATCCTCAGCTTCATGCCGATCCTGCTCATGGCGATCCTGTTCGGGCTCGCCATGGACTACGAGGTCTTCCTCGTCTCGGGCATGCGCGAGGCGCACGTCCACGGCGCGAGTCCGCGTCAGGCGATCTCGCGCGGCTTCGCGGGTGCCGCGCGGGTCGTCACGGCGGCCGCCCTCATCATGTTCTTCGTGTTCGCCGCCTTCGTGCCGGAGGGCATGTCGATGATCAAGGTCATCGCTCTCGGGCTCGCCGTGGGGGTCGCGTTCGACGCGTTCCTCGTGCGGATGACGCTCGTGCCGGCGGTCATGGCGCTCTTCGGGCGGCACGCGTGGTACCTGCCGAAGTGGCTCGACCGCATCCTGCCGAACGTCGACGTCGAAGGGGAGGGGCTGCGCGCCCACCTCGACGACCTCGCGTGGGCGGGCGCGCGCGTCGCCGAGGGCGATGCCATCACGCTCGACGGCCTCGTCGGGGGTGTGGGCGACGTGCGCATCGGCCCCTATGACGGCCGCGTGCAGGCCGGCTCGATCGCACTCGTGGGGGGCGACGCCGCCCGCCGCCGGATGCTCGCGGCGACCGTCGCGGGACGCCTCCCCGCGGTCGAGGGCCGCGCCCAGCTGGCCGGCCGCCCGCTGCCCACCGAGACCTCGGCCGTCGCCCGGCGGGTGTCGTTCGCCGAGTTCGGCGGCACCGCGCGCGACGCCGAGCTGCCGCTCGGCGAGCTGCTTGCCGAACGACTGCGCCTCACGGGGCGCTGGTATCGCAGCTTCACCGCCCGCCGCCGCGCGCGCGTCTGGGTCCCCCGCATCCACGACGTTCTCGGCGCATCCGGCTCGACCACGCCCATCGGCTGGAATACGAGCCTGGCGGCGCTGCCCCCGCTCGAGCGCGCGATCACGACGCTCGGCATCGCGCTGAGCGAGCGCACGCCCGTCGTCGTGCTCGACTCCGTCGATCCGCTGCCCGGAGGCGACGGCGGCGTCGCGTTCCTCACCGCCGTCGACCGCATCGTGCCCGCCGGCACGACTGTCGTGATCGGCGCAGCAGACGCGCAGAGCGTCACCCCTCCCGTTCTCTCCCGGCCCGTCGAGCACTCTCGACCCGCCACCCTCCTCGAAGGAGCCTCCCGATGACCAGCAACGACCCCGTCACCGCCGCACGTCCGCTCACACGTCGGCGCTGGGTGCGCTCGCTCGCGATCGTCGCGGCGGCCGTCGTGCCGCTCGCCTTCGCCGGCCTCGCGATGGCGGCCCTCAGCGACACCCAGAACGGCGTCGACCGCATCCCGGCGGCCATCGTCAACCAGGACGAGATGGTCACCCAGACCGCCGCCGATGGAACCGAGACGCCGGTGCTGGCCGGCCGGCTGCTCGTCACCGAGCTCACCGGCAAGGACTCGCCTGGCATGGACTGGCAGCTCTCGAACGCGCAGGAGGCGGCCGACAAGCTCGCCGCCGGCGAGGTGTACGCGGTGCTCACGATCCCGTCGGACTTCTCCACCTCGGTCGTCTCGCTCTCGAGCACCCACCCGGTGCAGGCGCAGCTCACGCTCGAGACCGATGACGCGCACTCCTACCTCGCGGGCGCCGTCGCGCAGTCGCTCGGCGACGGCATGGTGCGTGCGTTCGGCTCCCAGCTCACGACCCAGTACATCGCGGGCATCTACACCCAGTTCGGCTCGGTCGGCGAGGCGTTCACGCAGGCCGCCGACGGCGCCGCGCAACTCTCCGACGGCGCCGCGCAGGCGGCATCCGGGGCGCAGCAGTACGCGGATGGCGTGGGCCAGTACACGAGCGGCGTCTCGTCGCTCTCGGCGGGGCTGGCGACCATGAAGAAGCAGACCGCGAGCCTCGGGCAACTCGGTTCAGGCATTCAGGCGTACACGGGTGGCGTCTCGAGTGTCGCGGGTGGCCTCGACCAGTTCGTCACCGCGATGGCGCAGGACCCCCGGTTCACCTCCGACCCGACCCTTGCGCCTTACCTGAGCCAGCTGCAGGGCATCAGCGCCGGCCTCGGCCAGGCGGCCGCACAGGGGCCTGCCCTCGCCTCGGGAGCCTCCGGACTCGGCGCGCTCGCATCCGGGATCGGCCAGACCGCGGACGGCGCCTCGCGCCTTGCGGCGAACGGGTCCACGATCACCTCAGGCGCCCAGGCGCTCGCCGACGGCAACGCGCAGCTGGCGACGGGGGCGTCCGACCTCGCCGCGGGGCTGCAGCAGGGGGCCGACAAGATGAGCGGCTCGGAGACTCCGGGAGCGGATGCCGCGTCGGTCGCCGCGGAACCCGTGGGTCTCAAGGTCAGCACCGAGAACGCCGTCGGCCAGCTCGGCCAGGTGATCGGCACCTACTTCGTGCCGCTGGGCCTGTGGGTCGGCGCACTCGCGATCTTCCTCGTGCTGCCGCGGCTCAGCCGGCGCGTGCTCGCCTCGACGGCGGGGTCGGGCCGCGTGCTCGGCTCGGAGGCGGTGCGCGCCGGTGGCGTCGCAGCCCTTCAGGCGCTGCTGCTCGTGTTGCTGCTGCACCTCGTCGCGGGTGTCTCGTGGGCCCTCCTTCCGGCCACCTTCGGACTCTCGCTCGTCGCGGCCCTCGCTTTCACCGCGTTCCACCAACTGCTCACCGTCGGTCTCGGCCGCACCGGGCTCGTGATCTCGCTGCTGCTGCTGGGCGTGCAGCTCGCCTCGGTGGGCGGCATCCTGCCGAGTCAGGCGCTCGCAGCGCCCTTCGCATGGATCAGCAGCGTCTCGCCGCTCGGCTGGGCCTCGACGGGCCTCCAGCAGATCGTCGCGGGCGGTTCGGCCGGCGTCGCCATCGGCAGCGCCGCCGCGCTCGCCGCCTTCGGCCTCGTCAGCGCGCTCGCCAGCAGACTCGTCATCCGCCGCGCTCGCCGCGCCTCCGTGCTGCGGATGCTGCTGCCCGCGACCGCCTGACCGGCCTCGCGGGGCGGCGTAGCGCGCGCGAGGCATCCACACGCCGCGGCTTCGTCGCGCTGCTATGTCGAAAATGCAGGAGAACCCGCTGTGGCAGGCCCGCGCGCGCCCGAGAATCCGGGCATCGCCCCCGAAGACTCCTGCATTTTCGACAGAAGCGGGCCGAGCTGCGACCGCCTAGCCCTTCGCGGCCTTCTTCACCGCCCGCCGGTGCTGCCGGATCTTGAGCGGCAGCTCCGCGCGCCCGAGGCCGAGCGGCTCGCGGGTGGCGTGCTCCTGGCTGAGGTGCTCCCGGGCGAAGGCGACCGTCTGGATGAGCTTCTCGAGCCGGTACTGCTCGTCCTTCTCCTGCCGCACGTTGACCTCCGCCACGACGTTGCCGTCCCAGCCGTTCGCGGCGAGGTACTGCAGCGTCTCGGCCACCGGCTGGGTGCCCTCGCCCGGCAGCAGATGCTCGTCGAGGATCGCCCCGTCGGCCGCCGCGGTGGCGCCGTCGCACAGGTGGATGTGCTTGAGCTTCGGTCCCATCTCGATCGCCATCTGCAGGCTGTCGCGCCCCGAGAGCGAGGCGTGCGAGAAGTCGAGCGTCATCCAGTCGACGTCGAGGTCGAGCGGATCGGGGGAGGGGGCGTAGGCCTTCATGCTGCGACCCCGAACGGTCCACGGGAACATGTTCTCGACGGCGATGTCGACACCCGTCTTCGCGGAGGTCTCGCGCACGAGGCGCTCGAAGTTCTGCGCGTACCCCGACTGCCACCGGAAGGGCGGATGCACGACCACCGTGTCGGCCCCGAGCTCCGCGGCGAGCTCGCCCGACTTCTCGAGCTTCACCTGAGGATCGCGGCCCCACACGAAGGTCGTCAACAGCAGCACCGGTGCGTGGATGGTGGAGATCGGCAGCTCATAGCGCTCGCTGATCTCGCGGAGCTTGGCGGCATCCTGGGTCACCGGATCGTTGGTGACCATGATCTCCATGGAATCGAATCCGGCCAATCGTGCGATCCGGAAGGCGTGCTCGACCGCGAAAGGATAGACGCACGTCGTGCTCATGCCGACGGAGATCATGCTCTTTACGCTAGTCGCCGTCGCCTCCGTGTGCGCGAGCTCCCAGCAACCCCCAAACCGGGGACGAAGCCCGACGTGTACCGTTGAGGCATGCCCGACGAAAACTACAGTTTCGTCGTCGTGTCCAACCGTCTCCCGGTCGATCGCGTGGTCGACGCCGATGGAAATGCGAGCTGGAACCAGTCGCCCGGGGGTCTCGTCACGGCGCTCGAGCCCGTCATGCGCTCCGCCGACGGCGCCTGGGTGGGGTGGGCCGGGCAGCCCGATCTCGAGCTCGAGCCGTTCGACAACGCGGGCATCCGCATCGTGCCGGTCCCGTTGTCGGAGTCCGATCTCGAGCTCTACTACGAGGGCTTCAGCAACGACACCCTGTGGCCGCTGTACCACGACGTCATCGCGCAGCCGAGCTATCACCGTGTCTGGTGGGACCGCTATCGGCAGGTCAACCAGCGCTTCGCCGAGGCCGTGAGCCGGGTGAGCGCGCCGGGCGCCACGGTCTGGGTGCAGGACTATCAGCTCCAGCTCGTGCCCGCCATGCTGCGCGAGGCGCGACCCGACCTGCTCATCGGGTTCTTCAACCACATCCCGTTCCCCGCGTACGGGCTCTTCTCGCAACTGCCCTGGCGGCGGCAGATCATCGACGGTCTGCTCGGTGCCGACGTGGTCGGCTTCCAGCGGGTCGCGGATGCCGGCAACTTCTCGCGCGCCGTGCGCCGCCTGCGCGGCTACACCACGAAGGCCCCCTACATCGAGGTGCCGGCCACCGAGGACGCCGAGGCGCGGCGGGTGATCGCGAAGGCGTTCCCGATCTCGATCGACGTCGCCGGCTTCCAGGAGCTCGCCGCGCGCCCCGATGTGCAGGAACGTGCCCGGCAGATCCGCGCCGACCTCGGCGATCCGAAGACGCTCATGCTCGGCGTCGACCGTCTCGACTACACCAAGGGCATCACGCACCGCATGAAGGCATTCGGCGAGCTGCTCGCCGAGAAGCGCCTCTCGGTCGAGGACGTCATGCTCGTGCAGGTCGCGACACCCTCGCGCGAACGCGTCGAGAGCTACCGTCAGCTGCGCGACGAGATCGAACTCGCAGTCGGCCGCATCAACGGCGACTACGGCACGATCAGCCACCAAGCGATCGCCTACCTGCACCACGGCTTCCCGCGCGAGGAGATGGCGGCGCTCTATCTCGCGGCGGACGTCATGCTCGTCACCGCCCTGCGCGACGGCATGAATCTCGTGGCCAAGGAGTACGTGGCGGCCCGCGCCGACGAGGAGGGGGTGCTCATTCTCTCCGAGTTCACGGGCGCCTCCGACGAGCTGCGCGCGGCCCTGCTCGTGAACCCGCACGACATCGACGGCGTGAAGGATGCCATCCTGCGCGCGATCGAGATGCCGCGCCACGAACGTCGCAAGCGGATGCGGTCGCTGCGCAAGCGGGTCGCCGAGAACGATGTCGCCAAGTGGTCGGACTCGTTCCTCACCACGCTTCGTCAGGCGCGTCGCTCGCGGGCGGCTTGGGGCGGCAGCGGACTGCCCGGGGATGTCGAATGGACCGTGGAGAGGCCGCCCTCGCGGTGACCGCCTCACTTCCCGAGCCGCTCGTCGCCGCGCTCGGCGAGCTCGCCCGCGTGCGCCGGCTGCTCGTCGCGCTCGACTTCGACGGGACTCTCGCCCCCGAGGTCGACTCGCCCGAGGACGCGCGCGCGCTTCCCGCCGCGCGGGATGCCGTGCTGCGGTTGCGCGCGGCCCCGGGCACCCGCGTGGCCCTCGTGAGCGGTCGCGCACTGCGTTCGCTCATCCACGTCGCACAGGTGCCGGACGACGTGCTGCTCGTCGGCTCGCACGGCATCGAGCTGCGTCTCGACGATCCCGCCGCCCGCCTGGCCCTCGACACCGCCGAACTCGAGCGGGTCGATGTGCTCCAGGAGGTGCTGAGCCAGGTCGCCGACTCGATCGACGACGTCTGGCTCGAGTCGAAGCCCGCTGGCTTCGCGCTGCACACGCGGCTCGCCACCGAGGAGGACTCGCGCCTGGCCCACCTCGTGGCGTTGCGCGAGGCGACGGCCAAGCTCGACGACCTCACCATCCGCGAAGGCAAGAACGTGCTCGAGTTCGCCGTGCGCTCCACCACGAAGGGCGAGGCGGTCGAGCATCTGCGGCGCTACACCGCCGCGGATGCCGTGCTCTTCGCGGGCGACGATGTCACCGATGAAGATGCGTTCGCGGCGCTGCAGCCCGGCGACCTGGGCCTCAAGTCGGGTGCGGGGGAGACGCTCGCAGCCTTCCGCGTAGCGGGCCCGCCCGAGGTGGCCGAGGCCCTCGCCGCCCTCGCCGACCTCCGCGCCCTCACCTGAGGCGGCGCTGGTCGGCGGCACGCTGCGCCCGGAGTAACCTCGTGAGCATGCCGGACAGCTCCTCGGGTACCCCTGCGCCCATCGATCACAAGCCCCGCTCGCGCACCGTCACCGACGGCATCGAGGCGACCACCTCGCGCGGAATGCTCCGCGCGGTGGGCATGGGGGATGCCGACTGGAACAAGTCGCAGATCGGCATCGCCAGCTCGTGGAACGAGATCACGCCCTGCAACCTGAGCCTCGCCCGCCTCGCGCAGGCGGCCAAGGAGGGTGTGCACGCGGGCGGCGGCTACCCGCTGCAGTTCGGCACCGTGTCGGTCTCCGACGGCATCTCCATGGGCCACGAGGGCATGCACTTCTCGCTCGTGTCGCGCGAGGTCATCGCCGATAGCGTCGAGACCGTCATGCAGGCCGAGCGCCTCGACGGCTCGGTGCTGCTGGCCGGGTGCGACAAGTCGATCCCCGGCATGCTCATGGCGGCGGCGCGACTGGATCTGGCATCCGTGTTCCTCTACGCGGGCTCGATCGCGCCCGGCTGGGTGCGGCTCTCGGACGGCACCGAGAAGGACATCACGATCATCGACTCGTTCGAGGCGGTCGGCGGTGTGAAGGCCGGGATCATGTCGGAGGCGGATGCCCACGCGATCGAGTGCGCTTTCGCGCCCGGCGAGGGTGCCTGCGGCGGCATGTACACGGCCAACACGATGGCGTCGGTCGCCGAGGCCCTCGGTCTCTCGATCCCCGGCTCGGCGAGCCCGCCCAGCTACGACCGCCGCCGCGACTACTACGCCCACCGCTCGGGCGAGGCCGTCGTGAAGCTGCTCGAGAAGGGCATCACGGCCCGCCAGATCCTCACCAAGAAGGCGTTCGAGAACGCCATCGCGGTCGGCATGGCGCTCGGCGGCTCGACCAACATCGTGCTGCACCTGCTCGCGATCGCGCACGAGGCCGAGGTCGAGCTCACCCTCGACGACTTCAACCGCATCGGCTCGAAGGTGCCGCACATCGGCGACCTCAAGCCCTTCGGCCGCTATGTCATGAACGACGTCGACCGTCGCGGCGGCCTGCCCGTGCTCATGAAGGCCCTGCTGGATGCCGGCCTCATGCACGGCGACGCGCTCACCGTGACCGGCAAGACGCTCGCCGAGAACCTCGCCGACATCGGGCCGATCCCGCCGCTCGACGGCGACGTGCTGCGCTCGCTCGACAACCCCATCCACGAGACCGGCGGGCTCACGATCCTCAAGGGATCGATGGCGCCCGAAGGTGCCGTCGTGAAGACGGCGGGCTTCGATGCCGCGACCTTCGAGGGCCCCGCGCGCGTGTTCGAGCGGGAGCGCGAGGCGCTCGACGCCCTCACGGAGGGCACAATCAAGCACGGCGAGGTCGTCGTGATCCGCTACGAGGGCCCCAAGGGCGGCCCGGGCATGCGCGAGATGCTCGCGATCACCGCAGCCATCAAGGGCGCGGGGCTCGGCAAGGACGTGCTGCTGCTCACCGACGGCCGCTTCTCCGGCGGCACGACGGGCCTCTGCATCGGGCACATCGCCCCGGAGGCGGTGGATGCCGGACCGATCGCGTTCGTGCGCGACGGCGACCGCATCCGCGTCGACATCGCCGCGCGCTCGATCGAGCTGCTCGTCGACGAGGCCGAGCTCGCTGCGCGTCGCGAGGGCTGGGAGCCGCTGCCGCCGCGCTACACGCGTGGCGTGCTCGCGAAGTACTCGAAGCTCGTGCGCTCCGCCGCGGAGGGCGCCGTCACCGGCTGAGCCCGGTCACGCGGTCCTGACCGGATAGGTCGACAGGGTCGCATCCGAGGTGACGAGCACGAGCCCGTCGGCGATGGCCTGGGCGACCAGCATCCTGTCGAAGGGATCCCGGTGGTGCAACGGCAGGATGCGGAGCACCTCGGCGTGGTGGACCGCGAACGGCAATGATGTGAAGCCGGCCGAGGTGATGGCCTCCTGAAAGGGCGTGTCGGGCACCCGCAGCTTGCCGATCGACACCTTCACGGCGATCTCGACCGCGGTCATCGCCGACACGAACACCTGGGTCGCCCGCTCGATGCGCGCGATCGTCTGAGGCGCGATGCGGGGGTTGGCCTCCTGCCACCAGAGGAAGTGCTGAGTGTCAAGCAGCAGGGGAGTCGTCGTCGCCATACCAGTCGACATCTTCCTCGGAGCTCCAGCTCTTCCAGTCGTCCGCGTAGCCGATCTGACCAGCCCACGCGCCCGGGATGCGAGTGGGAATCCCGTCTTCGATCAATGACAGCCGCCAGCGCGGCTCGCCCCGACGGGCGATGACGACCTCCTCGCCGGAATCCACGGCGGCGAGCAGGCGCGACAGCTGCGTCTTGGCCTCGTAGATGTTGACGGTGGGCATGACTCCAGCGTAGCGCGGAGTTGGTCAACTTGGTCAGATACCCACCCGATCCGCGACGGCGTGCTACGCGTGCTACGCTCGCCGCATGACGCAGGTGATCAGCCAGCGGGAGATGCGCAACCGCAGCGGTGAGGTGCTGCGCGCCGTCGCGGCGGGTGAGTCGTTCATCATCACGAACGACGGGGTCGAGGTGGCCGAGCTCATCCCGCGGAACGCGGCGCGACCGAAGCCACGACCGTACCGTCCGCGCAGGGCTGACGCGGTGTGGCCGCCGTTGCACCGTGCCACGCAGAGCGTGCAGGAGATCCTCGACGAGTTGCGAGCGGATCGGGTGTGACGGATGAACCGCTGTTACTTCGACACCTCAGCGGTCGCAAAGCTCCTGATCGAGGAACGGGAAAGCGAAGATGTGCGTCGCTGGGTTGACGATGCCGCCATCGAGCCCGTCTCCTCGTTGCTGCTCGAGACCGAATTGCGTCGTGTCGCGTGGCAGCAAGAACTGGCCCAGGAGCGCGCGACCGCGATCCTCGGCCACTTCGAGCTCTACGAGGTCCCCGGCTGGGAGTGGCGTGCCGCAGGCCTCATTCCCGGGCGCGCGCTGCGCTCCCTTGACGCGCTCCACGTGGCGGCCGCGATCCGCGTCGAGGCGGACGCGCTCATCAGCTATGACGAGCGGATGATCGAGGCCGCGACGCAGATGGGGCTCCCGTCGATCCAGCCGGGCCTCGACACCGAGGCGGTGATCACGCGCGTCTGAGTCCCGCCGCACGTGCGCATCCAGCCCGCCGGACGACGCGGCATCCGACATCGGCTAGAGTTGCGTGACGATAGACACCCGGGTGGCACAACCAGTCCTGGCGTGGGCGTCGACCGCACTACGAGCGGACGGCGGCATTCTGATCAGGGCGACGACGTCATTCGCGCGCATCCCCCTGATTCCCACTGACTCCCACCATTGAGGAACCTTTCATGACTGCGCCCGCAACCCCAGCGCCGGCCGCCCCGGCACCCGATTCACCTGCGCCCGCCCCCACCAAGCGCGAAGCTCCGCCCATGCTCACCGGCTCGGGCCACGTGCTCGCGAGCCTCGAGAAGCTCGGCATCACCGATGTCTTCGGCCTCCCCGGCGGGGCCATCATGCCGTTCTACGACGAGCTCATGGCCTCCACCGCCATCCGCCACATCCTGGTGCGGCACGAGCAGGGTGCCGGCCACGCCGCAGAGGGCTACGCCGCCGCTTCCGGACGCCTCGGCGTCTGCATCGCGACGTCGGGCCCCGGCGCCACCAACCTCGTCACGGCGATCGCCGACGCCTACATGGACTCGGTGCCGTTGCTCGCGATCACCGGCCAGGTGTTCTCCACCTCGATGGGAACGGATGCGTTCCAGGAGGTGGACATCACGGGCATCACGATGCCCATCACGAAGCACTCCTTCCTCGTGACCGACCCGGCCCAGGTGGCCTCGACGATCGCGGCGGCCGTGCACATCGCCACGACCGGTCGCCCCGGCCCGGTGCTCGTGGACATCACGAAGGACGCGCAGCAGAACTCGGCCCCCTTCGTCTGGCCGCCCAAGGTCGAGCTGCCCGGTTACCGCCCGGTGACCAAGGCGCACGGCAAGCAGATCCTGTCGGCCGCCGAGCTCATCGCGTCCGCCAAGCGACCGGTGCTCTACGTCGGAGGCGGCGTCGTGCGCTCGGGCGCGTCGGCCGAACTGCTCGAGCTCGCCGAGCTGACGGGCGCGCCGGTCGTCACAACCCTCATGGCGCGCGGCGCGTTCCCCGACTCGCACCGCCAGAACCTCGGCATGCCGGGCATGCACGGCGCGGTGCCCGCCGTGCTCGCACTGCAGGAGTCCGATCTCATCGTGTCGCTCGGTGCGCGCTTCGACGACCGGGTCACCGGCAAGGTCGCGGACTTCGCGCCGCACGCGAAGGTCGTGCACGTGGATGTCGACCCGGCCGAGATCGGCAAGATCCGTCACGCCGACGTGCCGATCGTGGGCGACGCCCGCGAGGTGATCGTCGACCTCATCGACGCCTTCCGCCAGCAGGCGGTGACCCCCGATGTCGCGGAGTGGTGGGCGCGCCTCGAGCAGCTGCGCGTCAACTACCCGCTCGGCTACACCGAGCCCGAAGACGGCCTGCTCTCGCCGCAGTACGTGATCCAGCGCATCGGAGAGCTCTCCGGCCCCGAGGCGGTCTACGCCGCGGGGGTCGGGCAGCACCAGATGTGGGCCGCGCAGTTCATCGACTACGAGCGACCGCACGCGTGGCTCAACTCGGGCGGCGCCGGCACGATGGGATACGCGGTGCCCGCAGCGATGGGCGCCAAGGTCGCCCAGCCCGAGCGGCTCGTGTGGGCGATCGACGGCGACGGCTGCTTCCAGATGACCAATCAGGAGCTCGCCACCTGCACCATCAACGACATCCCGATCAAGGTCGCGATCATCAACAACTCCTCGCTCGGCATGGTGCGTCAGTGGCAGACGCTGTTCTACGACGGCCGCCACTCCTTCACCGACCTCAACACGGGCGCCCTCGACGGCGAGAACACCACCCGCATGGTGCCCGACTTCGTGAAGCTCGCCGAGGCGTACGGCGCCCTCGGCATCCGCGTCACGAAGAAGGAGGAGATCGACGCGGCCATCAAGCTCGCGATCGAGACCGACGACCGTCCGGTCGTCATCGACTTCGTCGTGAGCCGCGACGCGATGGTGTGGCCCATGGTCCCTCAGGGCGTCGGCAACTCCCAGGTCCAATACGCGCGCGACCACGCACCCGCGTGGGAAGAGGAGTGACGAATATGTCGCAACACGTGCTCTCTCTCCTCGTGGAGGACAAGCCCGGCCTGCTGACGCGGGTGGCGGGCCTGTTCGCCCGGCGCGGCTTCAACATCAACTCGCTCGCCGTGGGCCCCACCGAGGTGCCCGGCCTCAGCCGCATCACGGTTGTCGCCGAGGTCGACGAGCTGCCGCTCGAGCAGGTGACGAAGCAGCTCAACAAGCTCGTCAACGTCATCAAGATCGTCGAGCTCGACCCGGAGGCCTCCGTCTACCGCGAGCACCTGCTCATCAAGGTGCGCGTCGATAACACCACGCGCAGCCAGATCCTCGAGGCGGTCAACCTGTTCCGTGCCCGTGTCGTCGACGTATCTCCGGATGCGCTCGTGATCGAGGTCACCGGCGACTCGGGCAAGGTGCAGGCGCTGCTGCGCGTGCTCGAGCCGTACGGCATCCGCGAGATCGCCCAGTCGGGCCTCCTCGCCATCGGGCGCGGCGGCAAGAGCATCACCGAACGCGTGCACAAGAACTGACAACAGAACCCCAACGAGAAGGAACGAAATGGCTGAGATCTTCTACGACAAGGATGCCGACCTGTCGATCATCCAGGGCAAGAAGGTGGCGATCGTGGGCTACGGCTCGCAGGGTCACGCCCACGCCCAGAACCTGCGCGACTCGGGTGTCGAGGTCGTCATCGCCCTCAAGGACGGCTCGAAGTCGGCGCCGAAGGCCAAGGAGGACGGCTTCACGGTCAAGTCGGTCGCCGATGCCACCGAATGGGCCGACCTCATCATGATCCTCGCCCCCGACCAGCACCAGCGCGGCATCTACAGCGAATCCATCAAGGACCGCCTGACCGAGGGCAAGACGCTCGCCTTCGCGCACGGCTTCAACATCCGCTTCGGCTACATCGAGGCTCCCGAGGGTGTCGACGTCATCCTCGTCGCGCCGAAGGCCCCGGGCCACACGGTGCGCCGCGAGTACGTCGCGGGCCGCGGCATCCCCGACATCATCGCGGTCGAGGTGGATGCCTCGGGCAGCGCGTGGGAGACCGCCAAGTCGTACGCGAAGGCGATCGGCGGCACCCGCGCGGGCGTCATCAAGACGACCTTCACCGAGGAGACCGAGACCGACCTGTTCGGTGAGCAGGCCGTGCTCTGCGGCGGCATGAGCCACCTCGTGCAGTACGGCTTCGAGACCCTCACCGAGGCCGGCTACCAGCCCGAGATCGCCTACTTCGAGGTGCTGCACGAGCTCAAGCTCATCGTCGATCTCATGTGGGAGGGCGGCATCGCGAAGCAGCGCTGGTCGATCTCCGACACGGCCGAGTACGGCGACTACGTCTCGGGCCCGCGGGTCATCGACCCGCACGTCAAGGAGAACATGCAGGCCGTGCTCGCCGACATCCAGTCGGGCGCGTTCGCGAAGCGCTTCATCGCCGACCAGGACAACGGCGCGAAGGAGTTCCTCGAGCTGCGCGAGAAGGAGGCGCAGCACCCGATCGAGAAGACCGGCAAGGAGCTGCGCTCGCTCTTCGCCTGGAAGCAGCAGGACTCGGACTACACCGAGGGCAGCGCTGCGCGCTGACCCCCGCTGACCCGCTGACCCGCTGACCCTGGCGCAGCTGGAGCCCTGACACGAGGGCGGGAGAAACGACTCCCGCCCTCGTGTCGTTTCTCCCGCCGCGGGCGGCACGTGACGCCCCGCGTCCCTCGGGGGCGGATGCCGCATCCGGCCCCCGATGCGGGGCTTGTGCCGAGAGCGCCGCGCGCGGTGCAAAGGTGCCGCACCGGTCATCCGTCC
>JBQCHI010000005.1:0-33309 GCA_051954835.1 Protaetiibacter sp.
CCGAGACGACGAGGTCGACGGTGTCCGTGCTGCCCGCCGTGACGAAGGGGGAGTCGCTCGCGATCTCGAGCGGCGCGTTGAGCACCGCGTCGACGAGCGTCGTGGGGCCGGGGGTGGCGAGGCCGACGATGCGCTGCACCAGGAACACGATGTCGACGAGGGCGATGGATGCGGCGGCTCCGGCGATGAACCCGAGGATGACCTTCTCGGCGAGGTTCGCCGCGCGGCGCGTCCGGCCGGGGGTGGAGGCGCTCATCACACGAGCCCTTCCTGGTCGCGCTGCAGCTTGTGGCCGATCTGGAACGCCGCCGCGAGGGCTCCGAGCGAGGCGATCGCGAAGACGACGATCGGCTCGATCGTGAACGGCGTGTTGACCCCCGGCTCCCCGGCGAGGGCCGCGGCACCGCCGTTCGCGCCCATCGTCGAGAACAGCCAGCCGAGGACCCAGCCGACGGCGGCGACGACGGTCGCGGCGCCGACGTAGCCGACGGTGCCCGCCGAGAACGCCCGCCAGCCGATGATGTTGCGGATGACGAGGCACACGAGCGCGATGATCGCGACGACGGCGAGGGCGTTGACCACCTCGGCGAGGATGAGCGACCAGAGGGTGACCGGCGGCATGTCGCTGACGCGCAGTACGACCTGTGCCGCGCCGACCTCGACCTCGGTCCCTCCCGGGCCGACCGGCATCGTGGCGGCGGTCTCGGCGAAGGCCGCCGCCACCCGGCCGTCGCGATTGGGGGCGATCTCGACGACGCGCAGCACGGCCTGCACGACGGTCCAGGCGGCTGCGGCGACGCCGAGGACGATGGCCAGCCAGAGGGCGGACCTGTCCCATCTCGAGGGAACGGGCATGGACGGCATCCGTCTCTCCTTATCGATATTCGTTGTTATCGATCTACGATAAACCCGCGGGTGGGGGCGGTGTCAAGCGCGGGGTGAGCCGTGAGCGAACAGGGGACTTTCCGGCGGCTCGCGTCGTTACTCTCGGATGTATCGACGCCTCCCGATCGGCGTCTCCAGGAGTTCAGAATGTTCGAGCGCTTCACAGACCGAGCCCGCCGGGTGGTCGTCCTCGCCCAGGAAGAGGCGAAGATGCTCAACCACAACTACAGCGGCACCGAGCACATCCTGCTCGGCCTCATCCACGAGGGGGAGGGCGTCGCCGCCAAGGCGCTCGAGTCGCTCGGCATCTCGCTCGACGCCGTGCGCGAGCAGGTGCAGGACATCATCGGCCAGGGCCAGCAGCAGCCGACGGGCCACATCCCGTTCACGCCGCGTGCGAAGAAGGTGCTCGAGCTGAGCCTGCGCGAGGCGCTCCAGCTCGGGCATTCGTACATCGGCACCGAGCACATCCTGCTCGGCCTCATCCGCGAGGGGGAGGGCGTCGCCGCCCAGGTGCTCGTCAAGCTCGGCGCCGACCTCAACCGCGTGCGCCAGCAGGTCATCCAGCTGCTCTCGGGCTACCAGGGCAAGGAGCAGGTCGCCGTCGGCGGCAACGAGCAGGCAGCCACCGACAAGGGCAGCCAGATCCTCGACCAGTTCGGCCGCAACCTCACCCAGGCGGCCCGCGAGGGCAAGCTCGACCCGGTGATCGGGCGCGAGAAGGAGATGGAGCGCGTCATGCAGATCCTCTCCCGCCGCACCAAGAACAACCCCGTGCTGATCGGGGAGCCCGGCGTCGGCAAGACCGCGGTCGTCGAGGGCCTCGCCCAGGCGATCGTGCGCGGAGACGTGCCCGAGACCCTCAAGGACAAGCAGCTCTACACGCTCGACCTCGGCAGCCTCATCGCCGGCTCCCGCTACCGCGGAGACTTCGAGGAGCGCCTCAAGAAGGTCACCAAGGAGATCCGCACCCGCGGCGACATCATCACCTTCATCGACGAGATCCACACCCTCGTCGGCGCGGGTGCCGCCGAGGGCGCGATCGACGCGGCCAACATCCTGAAGCCGCTGCTCGCCCGCGGTGAGCTGCAGACCATCGGCGCCACGACGCTGGATGAGTACCGCAAGCACTTCGAGAAGGATGCCGCGCTCGAGCGCCGCTTCCAGCCGGTGCAGGTGGCCGAGCCGAGCCTGCCCATGACGATCAACATCCTCAAGGGCTTGCGCGACAAGTACGAGGCCTTCCACAAGGTGTCGATCACGGACGGCGCGATCGTCTCGGCCGCGAACCTCGCCGACCGCTACGTGCAGGATCGCTTCCTGCCCGACAAGGCGATCGACCTGATCGACGAGGCGGGCGCGCGCCTGCGGCTCTCGATCCTCTCGGCACCGCCCGAGCTGCGTGAGTTCGACGACAAGATCGCCGCCGTGCGCGCTGAGAAGGAGGGCGCGATCGAAGACCAGGACTTCGAGCTCGCCGCCACCAAGCGCGACGAGGAGAAGCGCCTGCTCGGCGAGCGTCTGCGCCTCGAGAAGCAGTGGCGCTCGGGCGACGTGGCCGCATCCGGCACCGTCGACGAGGGCGTCATCGCCGAGGTGCTCGCGAACGCGACCGGCATCCCGGTGTTCAAGCTCACCGAGGAGGAGTCGGCTCGACTCATCTTCATGGAGGACGCGCTGCACCAGCGGGTCATCGGCCAGCACGAGGCCATCTCGGTGCTCGCCAAGACGATCCGCCGTACGCGCGCCGGGCTCAAGGACCCGAAGCGCCCGTCGGGCTCGTTCATCTTCGCCGGCCCCACCGGTGTCGGAAAGACCGAGCTCGCGAAGGCGCTCGCCGAGTTCTTGTTCGACGACGAGGATGCCCTCATCTCGCTCGACATGTCGGAGTACGGCGAGAAGCACACCGTCTCGCGGCTGTTCGGTGCCCCTCCCGGCTTCGTCGGCTTCGAGGAGGGCGGCCAGCTCACCGAGAAGGTGCGGCGCAAGCCGTTCAGCGTCGTGCTCTTCGACGAGATCGAGAAGGCGCACCCCGACATCTTCAACTCGCTGCTGCAGATCCTCGAAGAGGGGCGTCTGACCGACGGTCAGGGCCGGGTGATCGACTTCAAGAACACGGTCATCATCATGACGACCAACCTCGGCACGAAGGACATCACCGGTGGCCCCGTGGGCTTCACGCTCGAGGGCAACACCGAGAACTCCTACCGTGCGATGCGCGCGAAGGTCGTCGAGGAGCTCAAGAAGCACTTCAAGCCGGAGTTCCTGAACCGCGTCGACGAGACGATCGTGTTCCCGCAGCTCTCGCAGGAGGAGCTCGGCCAGATCGTGGAGCTGTTCATCAAGCGCCTGAGCGAGCGTCTGCTCGACCGCGACATGACGATTGACATCACGGATGCCGCCAAGGGCCGCCTGATCGAGCTCGGCTGGGAGCCCACCCTCGGTGCGCGTCCGCTGCGCCGCGCGGTGCAGCACGAGATCGAGGACAAGCTCTCGGAGGAGATCCTGCACGGTCGTCTCGACGCGGGCGACCACGTGCACGTCGACCTCGTGGACGGCGAGTTCGTCTTCACCACCGGGCGCCAGCCGGGCCGGGAGCTTCCTGCGGGCGTGGGGGCGGCATCCGCCCCCGTCGACGCAGGGGATGCCGAAGCGGTCTGACGCGCGACCGTATCGCAGCGGGGCGGGAGTGATGACTCCCGCCCCGCTGTCGTCTGCGCCCTTCGCCTGCGGCCCGCCTCGACGCGCGGGTAGCGTCGAGCCATGACCGTTGCCGCCGTGCCCGCACCCGCGCTCTCGATCGGGCTCGCGGGGAACCTCCCGGCGGAGGTGATTCGCGAGGCGGCGGTCGCGGCCGAGCGGGCCGGACTGCACGCACTGTGGCTCAACGACACCCCGACCGGCGACGCGCTCGCGGGGCTGGCCGTCGCCGCGGCGGCGACCGAGCGGCTCGGTCTCGCGACGGGCGTGATGCCGCTCGACCGCCATTCCGTGGGCGATATCGCGGCCCGCATCGACGCTCTCGGCCTGCCCCATGCGCGGCTGACGCTCGGCATCGGATCGGGGGGCGCGCGTCCCGCGCTGCGTCTCGTCGCCGAGGGCGTGGCGGCTCTGCGGGAGCGGCTCGACGTACCCGTCGTGCTGGGTGCCCTCGGGCCGGCCATGCGTCGGCTCGGCGCGGAGCGGGCCGACGGGCTGCTGCTCAGCTGGCTGACCCCCGCGACGGCGGCCGCCGCGCGTGATGAGGCGGTAGCGGATGCGGCCACCGCAGGCCGTGAGGCGCCCCGCGTCGTGCTCTACGCGCGCGCCGTCGCCGAGCCTGCGGCGGTGCCCGCGCTCGAGGCGGAGGCGGCGCGCTACGCGAGCTACCCGAGTTACGCCGCCAATTTTTCGCGCGTCGGGCACGGCGCACTCGACGCCACGATCCGCGGCGTCGACGGGGCGGCCCTCGCATCCGGCATCGACGCCTACGCCGGCGCGGTCGACGAGCTCGTGCTGCGGGCGATCACGGTCGATGACTCGACCGCCGCGATCCGCAGATTCGTCGACGCGGTCGTCGGCACCCGCTGAGTCTCGCGCGAAGCGACCTGGCGCGCGGAGTAACGGGGGCTACCCCGCACGAGCGCGCGTCGCTACCATGACAGCGTCTCGTGCCCGACGAGCGCACCCGCAAACCACCCGATCGGAGACGCCATGCGTCGTTCCCGTGCTGTGCCCCTCGCGCTCGCGAGCGGGTTCGCCCTCGCGCTCGTCGCCACGTCACCGGCGGCGGCCGCAAGCGTCACGTGGGTCTCGCCGAGCGACTCCTGGTGGTCGGTACCCGGCCCCTGGAGCGGTGGCACCATCGCTGCGGTGGGCGACGATGTGACCTTCGCGGGCGGCATCCGCTCCACCTACAACCTCGGCACCGTGACCTTCTCCTCGTTCCACTTCACGAACGAGCACACCATCGCGAATGGCGGGGGTGCGATCGGCCTCACGGGCGGTCTCACCGTGGATGCCGGCGCGCCCGTGCGCATCGAGCCGCTCGTGACCACCGCGGGCTCGCAGACCTGGCAGGTGGCGACGGGGGCGTCGCTCACGCTGCCCTCCCAGGTGAACGTCGACCCCGCATCCGTGCTGACCTTGCAGGTCGAGGGCACGGTCGAGGTCACGACGGGCAACCTCGACGGTGCCGCGGCCGCGTGCATCGTCAAGACCGGTGCCGGGGTGCTGCGGTTCTCAGGAGGCGGCGGCGGAGTCGGCGCGTGCGGTGCCGACCCCGAGGGCCTGCGCGTCGAGGCGGGCGAGGTCGAGATCCTGCCCGGTGCGAGTCTCGGCGGCAAGTCGTTCCGGCTCGCCGGCGGCGCGATCACCGGCGGCGCGGTCGGCAGCCCGGCGATCATGCGGCAGCTGAACCTCGGCAGCGGCACGGTGAGCCCCGGCGCATCGTCGGGCGCAGGCATCGGCACGCTCGACCTCTGGGGCACCTCGAGCTGGACGGGCGGCACGTATGTCGTCGACTGGGATCCCGCGACCGGCGATGCCGATCTCGTGCGGGGCGTCGGGCAGGCGGTGTCGGTGGCCGACACCGTGCTCGAGCTGCGACTCGCACCAGGCGCGACGGTCGGCGACACCACGACGGTGCTCAGCTCGGATGTCGCGGTCACGGGAGCGTTCCGCTCGCCGGCAGGCGCCGTGCTCGCCGACGGCGACGAGTTCGCCTCGAACGGCCAGCGCTATCGGATCGGCTACGCAGCCACCGCTGTCACCGTCACCTGGCTGGGTGCCGTGCCGGCAGCGCCGGCCCCGACCGTCGATCCCGCCCTCGCCGAGACCGGCCTCACGATCGGCACGGGCGTCGCGGGCGCGGCGGCGGTGCTCGTGCTCGCCGTCGGCATCCTGCTCGTGCGCCGGCGTCGGCACGCGGGTGGGCATCCTGCACGCGCGGAGTCGTGAACGCGCCTTCGCCGTCGGGGCGGTGATGCGCTGCGCCCTAGGCTGATCGGGTGACCAGCTCCTTCCGGGTGCGACCTGCGCGCACGCCCGACGTGCGCGGAATGCTCGAGATCATCGACCCCTACGTCGAGCGCCGCATTCTGCTGGGCAAGGAGCGCGTGACGCTTTTCGAGGACATCCAGGAGTTCCGGGTGGCCGAGACGCCCGACGGCGAGCTCATCGGCTGCGGGGCGCTGCACGTGATCTGGGAGGACCTCGGTGAGATCCGCACGATCGCGGTCGCCGAGCCCTGGCTGCGCAAGGGCGTCGGGCATGCCCTGCTCGAGCAGCTCGAGAGCGACGCTGCCGATCTCGGGCTCAGCCGACTTTTCTGCCTCACCTTCGAGACCGACTTCTTCGGCGGGCACGGCTTCGCGCCGATCGGCGAGCGCCTCGTCGACCCGGAGGTCTACGCCGAGCTGGTGCGCTCCCCCGACGACGGCGTGGCCGAGCTCCTCGACCTCGCGCGCGTCAAGCAGAACACCCTCGGCAACACCCGGATGCTGAAGCAGCTGTAGCAGCGCCTCCGAATCCCCCGGGAGTCCGCGCCATGCCGCGCGCGCATCCGCGTTCCCCGCGGCGGCGGGCCTACCCTGACGACATGACGAGCCAGCAGCCGGGTCGCCTGCCCGCGTCGGTGTACCGACGCCGGCGTCTGGTCGTGGGCCTCGGGGTGCTCGCGGTGATCGTGGTGATCGTGCTGCTCATCGTGCGGCCCGGGGCGGGAGCCGACGGACCGAAGAAGGGCGCATCCGCGTCACCGAGCCCGAGCTCCAGCGAGACGACGAAGGCCGATGACTCCACCCCGTGCGATCCCGCTGCGATCCTGCTGACGCCGGTGACCGACAAGGAGAGCTACCAGCCGGGCGAGACGCCGATGATCTCGATGACGATCAAGAACTCGGGTGCGGCGGCCTGCACCTTCGACGTCGGCACGGCGGCGCAGCTGTACGAGATCGTGAGCGGCTCCGACCCGATCTGGAACTCCCGCGACTGCCAGAGCGACCCGCAGCCGATGGAGCAGGTGCTCGAGCCCGGCATCGAGCTCACGACGACGCCGTTCCCATGGGACCGCACCCGCTCATCCGCCGACACGTGCCAGGCCGACCGTCCCCAGGTGGCCGCGGGCGGCGCCACCTACCGGCTCTCGGTCGCGCTCGGCGAGGCGAAGTCGGCGGGCGATACGGCCTTCCTGCTGTTCTGAGGCGCACGACGGGCTCCTCGGCGACCGGGGAGGCGCCGGAGATGCGATAGCGTCATGCCAGCGCTGGAGCCCGATGCCCGACACCACCACCGTCGCCGCGGAGCACAACGAGCAGCCCGCGATCGCGCGACCCGTCTCGGCGATGCAGCGCGCCCTCGTGTGGGCGACCGTCGTCGGGGTGATCGCGGCGGGCGCTGTCGGGCTCGCGGTGTCGGACCTCACGATGCCGGGCGTGCGGGGCGGTTCGGCCGCGCGCTTCGTGCCGGCCGACGGCACGGCATCCCTCGTGACGGCGGCCGATGGCACGCGCACCGTGCACGAGAACGCGCGGGGCACCGGCCCCGGCATGCTGCTCGAACTGCCGACTCTCGCGGGAGCGCACTTCTTCGAGGAGCGCTCGAGCGACGCGCTCACCACGATGCAGCTGTGGCGCGAGTCGATCACCTACCTCGACGAGGACGTACCGCAGAACTCGACCCTCTACGAGCTCGACGAACGCGGCATCTCGATGCTCACCTCGCTCGGCGGCGAGGTGGGCTTCAGCTACGCCCCCGGCCTCGTGGTGCTGCCGGCGGATGCCGCCCCAGGGGTCACGTGGGAGGGCGAGGGTGCTGCGATGCCCGGCAACCTCTACGGCTACCGGATGACGGGCGAGCTGAGCGCCGCCGACGCCGGCTGCCTGCTCGCGACGACCGACACCCGCTACATCGAGTCGGAGACCGGCGACGAGGTGCTCACGATCCTCGAGAAGGCCACCTGGTGTCCTGGTCAGGGCATCGTCATCGACGACGGTGACGTGTCGGGCTCGCTCGTGAGCTTCCGGAGCGAGCAGCTGCCCGAGATCGGCGGCCTCGGGGGCGACGTCGTGACCGAGCCGGCGGAGTCGGAGTGGGGCGCGACATCCGGATGGCGCTCGCGCGATCTCGGCTTCCAGCTGAGCGACCCGGCATACGGCGACTCGCCCCAGGGTGTTCCCTTCGACGGACTCGCGGCCATGACCTCGGGCGGAACCCTGGTGGCCTCGGTCGGCAGCCGCGTCGCCGGCTACACGGTCGACGGCACGACCGCGACGCGCGCCTGGGTCGCCTCGCCCGGCGGCGACCTGCTCGAGGTGACGGCGGTCGGAGAGGTGACGCTCGTCTCGACAGCCCAGCGGCGCCTGCTCGCCTACGACGAACGCGGCGCGCGGCTGTGGTCGATGCGGTTCCCGGATGTGGTGGTCGCCCCGCCGACCTCGGCCGGCGACGGCGACATCGTCGTGGTGAGCCTCGACGGCACGCTGCGTCGCATCGACCTCGCGACCGGCGAGACGGTGTGGTCGGTCGCTCTGCGCACGGATGTGTCGGAGGCCCCCGCGATCGGCGGCGGTCTCGTGGTGGTCGTCGACCGCGGCGGGGCGGTGCTCGCGAGGTCGCTCGCCGATGGGGTAGAACGCTGGAGCGCCGAGCTCTTCTCCGCCGAGCGCGCGGCGATCGGCGACGGCGTCGTGGCGGTGCAGGGCACCAACTCCGACGTCTGGGCTCTCGAGGCGCGCGACGGTGCGGTGCGGTGGAACCACGACCACTCGGGCGTCGCGCGTACGATCGCCCTGGTCGGCGGCACGGTCGTCTCGCAGAGCGACGAGGGCACGGTGGCCTGGGATGCCCAGGGTCGGCAGGCCTGGATGTCGGGGGCGAGCGAGGCGCTGCTCGACGACGGCGAACGCATCGTGCTCGTCGGCGAGCACGCGCTCGAGCTGCGCGACACGGCCGGGGAGCTGCTCGAGGAGGTCGAGATCGGACCCGCGCCCATCGGCGCGACGCGCTCGTACCTCGCGACGGCGCGTGGCATCCGCATTCTGCAGAGCAACACGACCGGGCTGGAGGTGCGATGAGCGAGGCGCCCAGACCGCCCCGGCGAAGCGCCGTCGCCGTTGCGCGCCGCACGGTCTCCGAGTTCGTGGGCCACGTGATCGTCGAGCCCGTGCGCGAGGGGCGGTTGCGCGACGTGGCCTGGCCCCTCGGCCTGCGGCCGATCGTGGCGATCGCGATCGTCGGCTACGTCGTGGCGGCGGTGCTCGTGCTCTTCTCGGGGCCGCTGCGTGAGCTCGTGCCGCTGTCGGCGCAGGCCGGAACGGTTCTGCTGACCCTGCCGCGGGCGCTCGTCTGGATCGTGCTGGCACTCACGGCGCTCTCGGCTACGCTCGCGGCATCCGGCGCGCTGCACGCCCGCCCGTGGTTCCGCTGGGTCATGACGGTCTTCGTGGTGAGCGTCATGCTCTTCACCTCGGTACCCGACCAACAGGATGTGCCGCTCGCCCGCATCCTCACGGTTGCGGCGTGTGTGGGGCTCATCGTGTTCGTGGCGCTGCGCGGCGGGCGGACGTTCCGCTGGTGGGAGTTCGTGGTGATCGCGGGGCTCGTGTGGGGGCCGCTCACGGTGACGGCGGCGGTGCTGTCTGCGGTGAACCGGCTGGCCGGTTACGACTTCGTGCCGTTGCTGCTGAGTCTCATGCTCTCGGCGCTCGGTCAGCTCGCGATCCCTGCAGGGCTCGCGGCGGGTGCGGCGATCGCGAGCTTCACCGTGTCGCTCGCCCTGTGGGCCGCGAAGGTCGTGCGCAGCGTCATCGGCCAGACGGCGGTGTACGTGCTGCTCGCGCTGGTGGCGCTCTGGCGCACCGTCGACGTGGTGCTCGGCGCGGGCGACTTCGCCGACCCGATCGGGGTGCGAAGCCTCGCGGGCGCCGTGCTGCTGCTCGCGCTCATCGCCCTCGCGTGGGTGGCGCTCGCGCGCATCCGTCCGGGGCGGGGGGTGCCGTCGGCTGAGGGCATGGTGGATCGCGTCGACGCGCTCGCGCTCGTGGTGGCGGCCCTCACCACGACGAGCCTCGTGGCGACTCCGCTGCTCGTGCTCGCGCAGGTGGCGCTCGGCTATGGCGCCCCGCACGAGGTGGTGGCGGGGCTGCTCGTCGTGTCGGATGCGCTGACCGGCACGGTGGTCGTGTTCGCCGTGCGCGCGGTCGGCGCCCTCGCGCTCATCGTGCTCGCCGTCGTGCAGGCGCGGCGCGGGCGTCGCACGCTGCCCGAGCTCATGGCGGCCGTCGGCATCGCGGGCGCGCTCATCGCCGCCGCAGTGCTCGTCGACTTCCCGCTGCTGTGGGGCCCGGATGCGCTCGCCGCCGTGGGCGCGGTTCTCGCGCTCGCGGTGCTCGTCGTGGCACTCGTGCGTCGACGCCTGACGGCGGCACGGGCCACCTCGGTGCTCGTCGCCCTGCTCATGTCGGCGCTCTTCGCCTACCGCGAGATCGTGACCGACCCGATCGCGTTCCTGCTGGGCTTCGCGGGCGGTGCGGTCGTGCTGTTCGGTTTCGTGTGGGCCTTCCTCACCGAGAACGGCGTGGCCAACGGTGACTCCCCGGGGTACCCGCGACCGGCGCGCGTGCAACTGGTGCTCGCCAACGGCGTCTTCGCGATCACCGTGCTCGCCTTCCTCGCGCTCGCTCGCGACCCCGAGGCGACCGTCTCGCTCGGCGACCTGGCCGAGTTCGGATCGCAGGCCTACGGCGACCCGCTCGTGGCATCCGGGTTGCTGCTTGCCCTGTGGGCCGCGGTGCGCGGGCGCGAGGTGGATGAGGTGGCGGAAGAGGAGACGCCCGCTGGTTTCGAGACGCGGCTGCGCCGCTCCTCGACCAGCTGAGTGCCGCGCTGGTTGAGGAGCGTCGCGCCGCGACGCGTCTCGAAACCGGCGCCCGCTGCGCGCCTTAGAGGCCGAGCGTGCTCTCGCGGGGGATGACGGTGTGCGGCGCCACGAGCTGCACGGCCTCGGCGTCGGGGTCGTCGATGCGGGCCGTGATGCGGGCGACGGCGCCGGCGGCGATGAAGGGGGTGTCGAGCGAGACGGTGCTGAGCGAGGGGCGCGAGTAACGGCCCTCCTCGATGTCGTCGATGCCGATGATGGCGACGTCTTCCGGCACGCGCAGCCCCGCATCGAACACCGCGCGCAGGGCACCCATGGCGAGCAGGTCCGAGTAGCAGAAGATGGCATCCGGGCGTGGGTCGCGCTCGAGCAGGGTGCGGGCCGCCTGGTAGCCGTCGGCGCGGCGGTAGTGGGCGGCGGCCTCGATGCTCACGGGCGTGAGCCCCGCGTCCGCGAGCGCGCTCTCGAAGCCGGCGGTGCGCTGCTGCGGCGTCGAGTACTCCTCGTCGGGCTGGGCGCCGATCGCGGCGATGCGCGTGCGGCCGAGTGAGACGAGGTGGGTCGTGGCGTCGTGGGCGGCCTGCACGTTGTCGATCGCGACGTGGTCGTAGCGGCCGTCGAAGTCGTGCTCGCCTAGCAGCACGAGCGGCATGGTCGTGCGGCCGTTCATCTCGAGCAGTTCGGCGGGGGTCACGAGGGGGGCGAACAGGATGCCGTCGAACAGCATCGTGCGGTCTCCCCCCGTGAGCAGTTCCCGCTCGCGTTCATGATCGTGGCCGGTCTGGTCGATCATGACGCGGTAGCCGACCTCGGCGGCCGCGTTGATGACGTCGCGGGCGAGTTCGCTGAAGTAGGGAACGTCGATCTCGGGCACGACGAGGGCGAGCATGCCCGTGCGGCCGGTGCGCAGGGTGCGCGCGACGGGGTTGGGGCGGTAGTCCAGCTCGTCGATCGCGTCGAGCACGCGCTTGCGCATCTTGTCGCTCACGTGGGCGTAGCCGCTCACGACGTTCGACACGGTGCGGATGGAGACCTGGGCGCGTTCGGCGACGTCGCGCAGTGTTGCCGGCATCCTCACCTCCCTGGTCTCGTTCGAGCGGCTCTCGACGATCGTAGCGTTTGCAACGTATGCAAACATGCTGTACCGTTTTGCACACGTTGGCAAACTTCCGCACAAAGGAGTGTCCCCATGCACCAGCGCACCACCCGAGCACTCGCGCTCGGCGGGCTCGCCGCGCTCACCCTCAGCCTGACCGCTTGCGGTCCGTCGATCGGCGGAGACGACGCGCCGGCCGACTCCTCCAAGCTCCAGGCTCCGACAGAGGCCTCGCCGAAGGGCGAGATCACCATCTGGGATCGCGAAGGCGACCTCTTCAAGGTCTTCGACGAGGCGATCGCGGCCTTCAACGAGAAGTACCCCGACATCGTCGTGCACCACGAGGCCGTCGACATCGGCGCCAAGCTGCAGAACACGCTCATCACGGGCAGCGACGTTCCCGACGGCGTGTTCCTCGACGATCAGCTCGTGGCCGGCTACGCCGACCACCTGTGGGACCTGAGCGACGTGCTCGCGCCCTACGTCGACGACATCGCGCAGCAGAAGCTCGACGTGAACTCGCACGACGGTGGCATCTACGGCGTGCCGTTCGACCTCGACCCGGGGCTGCTGTTCTACAACGCCACGGCGCTCGAGGCCGCCGGGGTCGACGCAGAGGGCATCGAGACGTACGACGAGCTGCTCGACGCCGCGCGCGCCTACAAGACCGCCGTGCCGGACTCGGGCCCGATCCACCTCGAGCAGAGCCCCTTCCTCGGGCAGCTGCAACTCGAGATGTACGCGAGCCAGCTCGGCACCTCGATCGCGGATGCGGACGGCGAGCTGCGCCTCGACTCGCCCGAGTACGAGCAGATCCTGACCTTCCTCGACACCGTCAGCACCGAGGGCCTCGGCACCCGTGCCGAATACCTCTCGCCGACCGACGTCGAGACGCTCGACTCCGGCAAGCAGGTGTTCTACCCCTGGGCGATCTGGTTCGACTTCGCCCCGCAGCAGCTGCTCGAGAACACCACGGGCGACTGGCGCGCCATGCCGCTTCCCGCGTGGACGGATGGCGGGCCCCGGTCGGGCGCGATGGGCGGCTCGTCGTTCATCCTGCCGAAGGACGGCGAGAACTCGGAGCTCGCGTGGCTGTTCTACGAGTTCCTGATGTTCGACGAGGCCGGCTACTCCACCGTGTGGGGACCGAACTCGGTCTACCCCGAGGGCCTCAACACCTCGATCCCGAGCTACCTGCCCGCAGCCGACCCGGCAAAGCCCCTCTTCCAGCCGCTCGACGCGCTCGGCGGACAGGATCTGTGGGCCGTCGCGACCGAAGCCGGCAGCCAGATCCCGGGCAGCGTGCCGACGCCGAGCTGGTGGGCGGGAGCCGTCGACTACCTCGGCAACAACCTGCAGCTCATGCTCGACGGCAGCCTCACACCGCGTCAGGTGATCGAGAACTCGACCGCCGACATCCAGACGAACCTCGTCGACCGGCAGTAGCCGGCCACCGCATCCGCTGAACGATCGAGATCGGGAGTCCCGTTGACCTTCACCACGCTGCCGCGCGCCATGCGTCCGCATAAGCGGCGGGCGGGGCTCCCGGTCTCGAGGCGGATCGCGCCGTACGTCTTCGTCGCGCCGTTCGTCGCCCTGTTCCTCGCCTTCGGCATCTACCCGATGCTGTTCACGCTGCGGCTGAGCTTCACCGACTGGCGGGGTGCGGGATCGGCACAGTGGGTGGGCTGGGACAACTACGGCTACCTGCTCACCAACCCGGCGTTCTGGAACTCGCTCGCGAACTCCGCCGTGCTGTGGCTGCTCATCATCCCCGTGCAGCTCGTGATCGCGCTCGCCGCCGCGATCCTGCTCGACAACGCCAAGCTCAGGGCCCGCGGCTTCTACCGCACGGCGTTCATCGTGCCGTTCGTGACGCCGCTCGTCGCCGTCGCCCAGATCTGGGTCGTGCTGTTCGATACGAACTACGGCGCCGTCAACGCCGTGCTCGGCGTGTTCGGGCTTCCGGATGTCGCCTGGCTGACCTCGAGCGAGTGGGCGAAGCCGACCCTCGCCCTGCTGTTCATCTGGAAGACGACGGGCTTCATCATCGTGATCCTGCTCTCGGGCCTCCAGGCGATCGACTCCGCCGTCTACGAGGCCGCCGCCCTCGACGGGGCCGGCCGGCTGCGACGCATCTGGAGCATCACCGTGCCGCTCATCCGACGCACGCTGATGTTCTCGGTCGTGCTGCAGACGCTCGCCGTATTCCAGATGTTCGCCGAGCCGTTCGTGGTCACCCAGGGCGGGCCGTATTCCTCGACGACGACGGCGGGCCTCTACCTCTACAACCACATCACCCGCGGCGACCTCGGAACCGGGGCCGCGAACTCGTTCCTGCTCGTCATCCTCGTGATGGCGCTGTCGCTCGGGTTCGTCCGCCTGCTGCGAGCGAAGGACTGAGCCGTGACCATCTCCACCCAGGCGGGCGAGCGCCGCCGCCCGCGCATCGGATCGCACGCGTTCCTCATCGTGCTCGCGCTCGCGTTCCTCGCCCCCGTCGCCTGGGCCGTGCTCTCGGCGTTCAAGCCGGCGAACGACATCATCCGGCACCCGCTCGAGTTCGACCTCGGCACCTTCGGACTCGACAACTTCGTGGGCATGTTCCACGACGTGCCGATCCTGCACGGCTTCCTCAACACCGCGATCGTGCTCGTCGTGAAGGGCTCGATCACGCTGTTCTGCGCGCCGCTCGCCGCCTACGCCTTCGCCAAGTACGACTTCGTCGGCAAGAACCTGCTGTTCGGCACGGTGCTCGTGACCCTCATGCTGCCGACGATCGTGCTCATCATCCCGCTGCTGCTCGAGATGAAGGAGCTCGGCTGGGTCAACACCTACCAGGCGCTCATCCTGCCCGGCGCCGTCGACGCCTTCGCGATCTTCTGGATGCGACAGGTGATCGCATCCGTTCCCGACGAGCTGCTGGATGCCGCGCGGGTCGACGGCTGCGGAGAGTTCGGTCTGTACTGGCGCATCGTGGTGCCGATCATCCGCCCGGGTCTCGCGGGGCTCGCGGTGCTGACGGTCATGAACATCTACAACGACTTCGTGTGGCCCGTCGTGGTCGCGAGCTCGGAACGGATGGCGACGCTGCAGGTCGTGCTCTCGACGCTGGCATCCACCATCTCGGGCAACAAGATCGGCGCCGACTACGCCACCGTGACGGGCGAGCTGCTCGCCGCGAGCACCGTGGCCCTCGTGCCGCTGCTCGTCATCTTCTTCCTCCTTCAGAAGCACTTCATCAACGGCATCCTCGCGGGAAGTGTGAAGGGCTGAGCTATGGAAAGGCACCACATGACCCACCCCGTCCCCAAGCCCGAGTACCCCCGACCCGATCGCGACCGCTCCGACCGGTGGTTGAGCCTCAACGGGCAGTGGGCGTTCTCGAGCGACGAGGGCGAGACCGAGATCACGGTTCCCTTCGCGTGGGAGACTCACGGCTCCGGGGTGCAGCGCACCTGGCTCGAGCGCGGCGTCTACCGCCGCGAGGTTCCCGCGACCGACTGGCCGCGCACCTACCTGTGCTTCGGCGGCGTGCATCACCGCGCGCGCGTGCTGCTGGACGGCGAGCTGATCGGCGAGCACGTCGGCGGTTCGGTGTCGTTCGAGTTCGAGATCACCGGACGCTCGGGTGAACTCGTCGTGGAGGTGGAGGCGCCCGCCGACAAGCGCGAGATCGTGCACGGCAAGCAGCGCTCCCTTCCGCGCGACGACTACGACGGCGTCTCGTTCACGCCCACCTCGGGCATCTGGCAGTCGGTGTGGCTCGAGGGTCGCGGGCGCGAGGAGATCCGCTCCGTCGTCGTGCGTGGCGACTCCCTCACCGGCTTCGACGTGTCGGGCGAAGCGGATGCCGCCGAGGTGCGCGTGGACGGCGTGCCGTTCCCGGTGGTCGACGGGCGCTTCGCGGGCCGCATCGACCTCGCCGAGCCGCGCCTGTGGTCACCTGCCGACCCGCACCTCTACGAGCTCGTGCTGACGACCGCCGATGACCGCGTCGTGGTGACGGCGGGCCTGCGCTGCATCGAGACCCGCGGCGAGCAGCTCTTCCTCAACGGCGAACGCCTGTACCTGCGCGGCGTGCTCGACCAGGGCTATTGGCCCGAGACCGGGCTCACGGCACCCAGCGAGGAGGCCCTGGTGCGCGACCTCGAACTCGCGCGCGAGCTCGGCTTCACCCTCGTGCGCAAGCACATCAAGCTCGAGGAGCCGCGCTGGCTGCATCACGCCGACCGGATGGGCATGCTCGTCTGGGCGGAGCCGCCGGCGCCCAGCCGCTGGACCCCCGCATCCGCCGAGGCCTTCCTCACGCAGCTCGCACCCATGGTCGAACGCGACGGCAACCACCCGTCGATCATCGTGTGGGGTCTCTACAACGAGGAGTGGGGGCTCGACTGGGACATCCCCGCCAGCCCCGAGCGGGCGTCCGCCGCGGTCACGGCCTATGACGCGCTCCGTACGCTCGACGACACCCGCCCGATCGTCGAGAACTCGGGCTGGAACCATGTGCGCACCGACCTCGTCGACTGGCACTACTACGACGAGGATCCCGGCTCGTGGGCACGCGGCGTCGCCGGGCTCGCCGACGGCACGCGCGAGGACTGGCCCGTCAAGCTCGGACCCGACTTCGTGGTCGACAAGAGCCTCTACGGCTCGGCGGACTTCCCCCGCACGGGCGTGCCCATCCTCAACAGCGAATACGGCGGCGGCTTCACGAGCCTCGAGCGCGCGTGGCACAGCAGGTGGCAGACCCAGGAGCTGCGGCGCCACGACCGCTTCGCCGGCTATGTGTACACCGAGCTCGCCGACGTCGAGCACGAGATGGCGGGCATCGTCGACACCGACCGCCGGCCGAAGGACGCCGGCGGGCTCGACTACGCCGCCGTGCACGCCGACACGGTGCTCGTGGTCGACCTCGTGCCTGCGCACGCCGGGGCCGACATCCCCGTGCCGTCGCAGCCGTTCGAGCTCGGGGTGCATGTGTCGCATCACGGACCGGATGCCGTGCGCGGCACGGTGCATGCGGCGTGGGGGGCCGCGGGGTCGCGCTTCGGTGCCGTGCTCGCGCCCGCCGTGAGCGCATCCGTCGAGGCGCAGCCGTTCGTGCTGAGCCCCGTGGCGACCCTCGACATCCCGGCGCCCGGACAGGCGGCTCGCCTGCACCTCTGGTTCACGGAGGAGAGCGGTGCGGTGCGGGCGAGCACCTTCGTCGATGCGGCGCCCATTGAGGCGCCCAACCGGCGGGGTGCGCGCCCGGAGTGAGATGTGGCGCGCGTCGGTTCTGCCAACGTCCGGCGCGCGTCACCCTTCTGCGGCGGCGGTTTCGAGACGCGTCCGCTGCGCGGGCGCTCCTCAACCACCTGACAGTCAGCGTCCCTAGAACGCCGGCGCGCGCACCGTCTCGACGCCGGGCGCCGAGAAGGCGAGCGACTCGGCCGTCTGGATGGAGCCGGCCTCGGCGTCGACGATCGTGCGGTATCCGAGGCGGGTGGCCTCGGCCGCGCGCTGGCGGCCGCCGGCGACGGGGCGCACCTCGCCCGCGAGGCTGATCTCGCCGATCGCGGCGAGGGTGCGGGGGAGGGCCTTGTCTTTCGCGGCGGAGGCGATGGCGAGGGCGATCGCGAGGTCGGAGCCGGGCTCGGCGAGCCGGATGCCGCCCACCGTCGACACGTAGACCTCCTTGTCGGAGAGCTTGATGCGGCAGCGCTTCTCGAGCACCGCGAGCAGCATCGCCACCCGCGCCCCGTCGACTCCGCTCACGATGCGCCGCGGATTGGGCGCGCTCGTCTCGACGACGAGCGCCTGCACCTCGACGGGCAGCGCGCGGCGCCCCTCGAGGGTGACCGTGACGCACGTGCCCGGCACGGGCGTGCGCGAGTGGGAGAGGAAGAGCCCCGACGGATCCGGCACCTCGGCGATGCCGTCGCCCGTCATCTCGAAGCAGCCGGCCTCGTCGGTGGGCCCGAAGCGGTTCTTGAGCGCGCGCACGAAGCGCAGCGCCGTCTGCCGGTCGCCGTCGAAGCTCAGCACGACATCCACGAGGTGCTCGAGCACGCGCGGCCCCGCGATCGAGCCGTCTTTCGTGACGTGGCCCACGAGCAGCAGGGGCACCCCGCGCTCCTTGGCGACGCGGATGAGCGTGCCCGCCACCTCCCGCACCTGCGCGGGTTGCCCGGGCGCTCCATCCGAGAGCGCCGACGACACGGTCTGCACCGAGTCGACGATCAGCAGGCCGGGACGCACGGCGTCCACCTGGCCCAGCACCGTCGCGAGATCGGTCTCGGATGCGAGGTACAGCTCGTCGTCGAGCGCGCCGGTGCGCTCGGCCCGCAGCCGCACCTGGCTCGCCGACTCCTCGCCCGAGACGTAGAGCACGCGGCTGCCCCCGCGCGCCGCGCGCGCCGCGACCTCGAGCAGCAGCGTCGACTTGCCGACTCCGGGTTCACCCGACACGAGCACCGCGGCGCCCGGCACGAGGCCGCCGCCGAGCACCCGGTCGAACTCGCCGATGCCGCTGGGACGGTGGGCGGCATCCTGCGCGATGTGCGCCGTGATGGGCTTCGCGGCGCGGCTCTCGGAAACGCTGACGGCGGCGACGGAGGTGGTGGGTGCGCCGCGCTCGATCACCGAGCCCCAGCTCTGGCACTCGGGGCAGCGACCGAACCATTTGACGCCCGTCCAGCCGCACTCCGCGCACGCGAAGCCGGGAGCGGGGGGACGGGCCATGTGGTCAGCCTAGGCGGCGACGCCGACATGGCTCGGACGGCGGGCGTAGCGTCCGAGGGCTAGAAGAACAGGTGCGCGGCGAGTACCACGGCCGTGAGAGCGAGGGCGCCGAAGCCGAGCCAGCCTGCGGCGAGCGCAGTACGTTCCTCACGCCACGTGAGCACCTGTGTCTCGGCGGGCGGTTCGTCCACGAGGCGCTGCGCGGATGCGAGTGAGTGCGAACGTCCGATACGGGCGCCGTGCTGGTCGGAGGTCACGAATCCACCGTCGACGAACTCGACGGTGCCCAGGAAGTCGCCGTCGCGCGTGCCCGCCCAGAGCCCGTCGGCGACGAGAGCCCAGCGCGTGCCGAGGGGGAGCGGGGCGAGGGGCGCCGGGGTGGCGGCGGACGGCAGGAGGAGTGTGGCGGTCATGTCTCGTCCTCTCGTGGTGACAATCCGGGGAGCGGGCTGTCGTGCCGCCCGACCGTTTCATCATCACCCGGAACTGGGCATTCCGTCCAAAAACGGCTGGGGGCTTGCAGAGCACCCGCCTCGACTGATACGGGCAGCGTCGATGGCCGGATGCTACGGTCGAGCCGGGCGCCCCGACGCCCGTCTGTCGCGATTCGCGTCACGATCGCCGACGTGCGCACTCATCTGAGTGAGAGCGCGAACCGCTGTGCGAGAGGAGGGCCGTCGCGGCGATGACACCCGCAGCCGAACCGCTCGCTCGTGAGCCGTCCGACGCCGAGCTGATCCGCCGTACCCGCGACGGCGACGTGGACGCCTACGGAGCGCTCTTCGCCCGCCACGCGCAGGCGGCCCGGCTGCTCGCCTCGCGATTGACACACGGGACGCCCGTCGACGCCGACGACGTGGTCTCGGATGCCTTCGTCGGCGTGCTCTCGGCGATCCGATCCGGCAAGGGGCCGGAGGAGTCGTTCCGGCCCTACCTCTACACGGCGCTGCGGAACGGCGCCTCGGCGCTGCGCGAGCGCGAAGCGCGCACGATCGCCGTGGACGACCCCGCCGCCCACGAGAAGCCCGGTCCCGCGATCGACCCGGCGGTGACGGCCTTCGAGTCGGGGGTCGTGCAGCGCGCCTTCGCCTCCCTCCCCGAACGATGGCAGGCCGCGCTCTGGTACCACGTGGTCGAGGAGATGAAGCCCGCCGCCATCGCGCCGCTGCTCGGGGTGAGCGCCAACGGCGTCTCGGCCCTGCTGTTGCGGGCGCGCGAAGGGCTTCGCGAGGCCTACCTCGTGGAGCACCTGGGCACCGTCGGCGATGCGCGCCCCGGCTGTCGCGATACCGCGTCTCGTCTCGGAGCGTACGTACGCGGATCGCTCTCCCGCCGCGATCGCCGGAAGGTCGACGCGCATCTGGCCGAATGCGCGGACTGCCGGGCGATGGCAGCGGAGGTCGCCGAGGTCGATCGCGGACTGGTCTTCGTGGTCGCGCCCCTCGTGATGGGCGGCGCCGGGGCGGCGGGGCTCGCCGCGCAGGGCATGGGCCCGCGCGACGCATCCGCGGTTCAGGGCGCCGGCGCCGCCGCGCGCACGGCGTCGTGGCGGGTGACCAGGGGCGGCGCGGTCGCCGTCGCAGCCGCGGGGATCGTCGTGGTGGCGATGGTCGCGCTCGCGGTCGCGGGGGTGCTCGGCGGCGGCGGTTCCGGCGAGGCGGCGCCGCCCCCGGTGCGCGGACCGTCGACCGACCCGCTCCCCGATACCTCGGTCGACGAGACACCGGATGCGACGGCCCCGCCCGTCGCGGAGCCGTCCGCGCCGCCCGCCGACGACGCACCTCCGCCCCGCGCGCCGGCGGGCAGCGGGCCGCCTCCCGTGACGGAGCCCGGGGGGCCGGAGGTGCCGACGGTCACGCTGCCGCAGACCGCGCTCACCGGAATCGTCACGGTCGTCGATCGCGATCATCCGACCCTCGCCCTCAGCGGCACGCTCGAGTCGGCCTCGGTCACCTGGGTATCCGATGCGGCGATCGCGGCGGACCTCATCTTCTTCGACATGCCCACGGGCCAGTACGCCGTACCCGCCGACACGATCCAGCAGCAGACGATCCCGGGCGGCGGCATCCGCTACATCTCCACCGCGGACGTGACATCGATCGTCGCGGCATTCAGCACGAGCGCCTGGGCCGTCGACGAGACCTTCGGCGTCGTCGACTGGCGGATCGAGATCCTCGAGAACGATGCCGGCGTCGGCGGTGTGCGGCTCGACGGCCCCCTCGAGCTCGCGGCCGGTCAGCAGGTGGCGATCTCGCTCATCGCGCCCGGGTCCGGCACGGCCTATTTCACGACGCTCGACGGCACGCAGCCCGCCTTCACCGTGGTCGACGGCGTGCTGACGATCCATGCTCCGACGGCCACCGTCGTGCAGCGGATCATCGTCGTGTTCGCTCCCTGACACCTCGGCGCACAGCTTTTCCGCGAAACCGCGTCACGATCACGCGCATCCGCCATCTCTCTCTATGTACGGATGCGCGTGCCGTGGCGCGCGTCCCCGCTTTGCCGCCCCCCGCCTCGGAGGAACCCGACCCATGCCCTCTCCTGCTCGTCACCGTGCCGTGCGCCCGTCATCTCGCCCTGCCGGGAGGATGCGCGTGCTGCTGTCGGCCCTGACCGCCGTGCTGCTCGCCGTCGGCACCCTCGCCGTCGGCGCCCCCGCCTATGCCGACCTCGGCGACGCCGGTCAGATCACCCTCGACAAGAACGTCGACGGTGCCGCAGAGATCACGACGGAACCCGGGGGGAGCTTCACGTACAACCTCGTCGTCGGCTGCGACGACAACCCGTGCATCGACGCCGTGCTCACCGACCCGCTTCCGGCGGCGTTCGCCGGGTTCACGATCAACAGCCTCCAGACGAACCCGCCCTCGGCGGCGATCGACGCCGGGCTCACCGGCTGCGCCGTGGGCGGCCCGCTCGTCGACCCGTGCACCCTCGACGTCGCGTTCCTCACGCCGTTGGGCACGCTCGGGGGTGTGCAGCAGTTCGGCATCCCGGCCGGCACCACCTACCGGGTGAGTCTCACGCTCACCGTGCCGAGCGACCTCACGCCCGCCTGGCCGCACCGCAACACCCCGGTCGAGAACACGGCCACCGCGGACGCCGCCACCACCATGGTGCACAACGTACAAGACACCGCTCGGGTGACGGTCGACGTGCCCATCACGGTGGATGTCGCGGCCAGCAAGAGCTGGACGCCCGGCTCCCAGCTCTACAACCCCGGTCAGCACGCGACGTTCCAGATCGGAGCGCGCAACGTCTCCAATGTCGCCGCCGAGACGCTCGTGCTGCAGGATCCCGTCGTCGCCCCCGACGATGCGGCGGGCGAACTCGACGCGAACAACCCCTTCACCTTCGTGGACTTCGTCGGCCTGTGCGCACCGTCTGCGCTCCCGGCCGGAGCCGATCAGGTGCAGGTCGACCTCTACGTCCGCGACAGCGCGAGCGGGCCATGGCACTGGATCGCCGGCGTGCCCGCGGCGACCCCGACGCTGCCGACGCTCACCGACGAAGAGGTGGGCGGCATCCGCTTCACCTACTCCACCAGCGTCTCGGGCGCCCACATCGCGGCGAACGGCGCCGGGGCCGCCCAGTGCGTCGAGGTCGCGCAGCGCGCCACCAACCGCAGCACCGGCGACGGCCTGGTGGCCACCGGTGCGACGGTCGACAACACCGTCGGCGCCACCGTGCGCGTTCCGGATGCGGCTCCCGTGAGCCGTACGGCATCCGCCGCCCTGCAGATCGGCCCGCTCGACGTGCAGGTCACGCCCGGCAAGACCATCACGCCCGGCGAGGTGCCCGCCGGGGGCGAGTTCAGCGTCGCGCTCGCGGCCCGCAACGCGTCGAACGGTCCGCTCACCTCGCTCGTGGTCGAGGAGCCGGGCTCCGGCGCGTTCCTCTCCGAGGAGCTGACCTTCGCCGGCTTCACCGGGTGGACCTGGCCGAGCGGCGCCACAGCGGGCACCGTCGTGTGGCATTTCGCATCGTCGCCCGACCAGACCGCTCCGATCTCGGCGGCGGGAGCGCCGACCGCACCGACCCCCGCATCCGGCGACTGGATCACGGGCTTCACGCTCGGCTACACCGGCGAGATCGCGCAAGGCACCACGGCGGGCGCGACCTTCACGGTGCAGACGGATCCCGGCATGATCGCGGATGCCGCGCCCTTCTTCGAGGACGTCACGAACGTCGTCGGCGTGACCGGCACGAACCCCGCGGGCACCGACCGCAAGACGGCGAGCGACAGTGTGCGGATCTACTTCCCCGAGGTCGAGCTCGAGCTCGAGAAGACCGTGCGTCCCGCGCTCGTGACGCCGGGCGGCACGGTTCTCACCCAGCTCACGACGACGACCTCGTCCGAGTCGTCGCGCGTCGCGCCGACCCGCATCGTGGTCGAGGACGCCTGGGACCCGGCGGATGACGCCACCGACTTCTGGGACGCCTTCCGCGCGCGCACGATCTCGTTCGTCGACATCCCCTCGGGTGCCACGATGACCATCGAGTACCGCACCGGCAGCGCTCCGGGCACCTGGACGACGCTCGCGAGCGCCGTGCCGAGCGCGAGCGCCCCCTACAGCGCCGACCTCGTCGCGCTGCTGGGCGCGGCGGGCGCCGACGACGTCACCGGTCTGCGCTTCAGCTACGAGAAGGCCGACGGCTTCGCACAGGGCACGATCGTGCGTCCGAACGTCGTCTTCCAGGCGGCGGGTACGCTCCGCAGCGGCGGCCCGACGACCGTGAGCGAGGGCACCCCGGTGGCCTACGACAACACGGCGATCGCCGACGGCGAGGGCGTCTCCGGCGGCCTCACGGTCGAGGCCGACGAGGTCGACGACTCCGGCACCGTCAGCATCGTCGACTACGGAACCGGCCCCGGCACGCTGCTCGGCGGCAAGCGCTGGGTGGGCGACAACTGGTCGAGCGACCTCACGACCCTGAACTCGCAGACCGGGTCGACCGCGCGCACGCTGCACAGCTGGGGCGTGACCGTTCCCGGCTACGACCGTGTTCAGCTGAGCGACCCCCTCCCCGGGCAGGAGGCCACCCCTGCCTCGACCGTCTTCCAGGCGTTCGACCTCACCGGCATCCGCGCGGTGAGCTACGCCCAGGATCCGCTGCTGCGCTGGGACACCGTGTCGCAGCTCGAGCTGTTCGTGGGCGGCAGCTGGACCACCGTGCCGGCGCCGGGTGGCAGCTGGATGAACGGAACCGGCTTCGTCGGGTACAACCCGAGCGGCGCCGCCCTCGACACCCTGCGCAGCGCCACGGGCGTGCGCATCACAGTCGAGCCGAACGATGCGGCGCGCGCCGCGAGCAGCGAACCGGGCCGACCCGCCCCCGGCAGCGGCGTCGCATCGAGCGCCACCGCGCGTCCGATGTGGCTCCAGTGGCAGCTGCGCAACGCGCTGCGGGTTCCCTCGGGCTCGGATGCCTGGGTCACCGGATCGACCGCGTTCAACGCCGCCGATGCGGGCGTCGTGCGCAACGCCTTCCGCATCGACGCCGACGGCACGACGCGCGACGCGAGCGACGACGTGACGCTGCTCGACACCCCGCCGGGGGTCGGCACCGCGAAGACGGTGACGCCGGCGAGCATCGTGGTGCCCTACCCGGGCGACGTCGCCGCGGGCAGCTACCCCGGCATCCGCTACACCGTCGACACCTGGAACACGGCCGCCGCGCGCGCCTCGTACCTGCGGGTCACCGACCCCGTGCCGTGCGGCACGCCGACGGATTGCGTGACGGCGGCGAGCGACCGGGACCCCGACGTGTTCACGGGCAACGTCTACGACGCGGCCTCGAACCCGTTCGAGCGCTTCACGATCACGAACGTCGACTTCGCGGTCGCCGGCGGCGTGCCGGTGGACCAGACGGCCACGCAGGTGGCGCTCTGGCGCTACGACGACGCGACCGGCACCGCGACCGTGACGACCACCACGATGGCGGCACTCGCCGCGGCCGACGCCGCGACTCTCGCCGACGTCGTGGGCATCTCGGTCGTCTACCAGAGCACCGACCCCGAGACCACGGGCGGACTCATCCCGCGGGGAAGCGCGACGAGCAACACCATCCGCATGACGATCGACGCCCAGCTGCGGATGACCCCTCGCAGTGCGCCGCTCAGCCTCGTGGCGGGGGGCGTGCGTGTCGACAACGACACCCTCGCCCAGTCGTACGATCCCGTGCTGAGCGCGACCGCGCGGCCGAACGCGCTCGCGTCGGCCGACGTGCAGCTGCGTGCACCCGGACTCGACGTCACGGCATCGAAGGACGCCACCCCCTCGACGATCCTCGAGACAGATCCCGACGTGCCGCTCACGGTGACCCTCGGGGCGACCGACGGCGCCTCGACCGCATCCGCCGAGATCGTGACGATCAGCGACACGACATCCGAGTTCTGGGAGGCGTTCGCGTTCACCTCGCTCGGCACGGTGACCCGGCCCGCGGGCGCCGACCGCGCCCGGGTCGACGTGCAGCTCGATGGCGCGGCCGACTGGGTGCTCGGGGATGCCGTGTCGGCCCCGGCGGCTCCCGCGCTGCCCGCGGCGGGGGCGTCCGATCCGGAGCGCATCACCGGCATCCGCGTCGTGTTCGACAACGCCGACGGTCGGCCCTTCTCGGCGACCGTCCCGGCGGCGGACTGGGCGGCGACCGTCACGTACACCGCGACGCTGCGCGCCGGCGCCGTGTTCCCCGGCGACGTCATCAACCAGGTCGATGTGCTCGCCGAGCACGACGGCCTCCCCGACTCGACCGCCGACACCGGCATCACGATCCTGCTCTCCACCGGCACCCCGCGCATCGACGTGCGCAAGGAGGTCGACGCGGGAGGTACCAAGGAGGTGCAGCCGGGCGAGCCGTATCCGTGGACGTTGCAGGTGACCAACACGGGCACGTCGTTCATCACGGTGAACGAGATCGTCGATGAGATGGGACCGTCGCTGCGGTACGACGGCTCCGCGCCGACCTACGACAACACCGACGCGCCCGGGATGCCGTCGTCGGGCATCACCGTGAGCCAGAGCGCGGCGAGCGACCTCACCTTCGCCTTCCCCGCGGATGCGGTGCTCGCGCCCGGTGATCGCTTCATCATCACCGTCAACATGACGCTGCTGCCGGGGCTCACCGCGGGTCAGCGCGCCGTCAACACCTTCTGGGTCGACACCGACCAGGTGTTCGCATCGGGAGACTGCACGAACGTCTCGGGGAACGGGCAGGGTGTGCTCACCGGGCTCGCCGCCAACCAGTGCGGCACCTCGAACTTCGTGAGCCCGCAGGCCGGTCCGCTGCTCTACGCCGAGAAGGAGGTGCGTGGCGAGATCGACGGCACGCTCGTCGACGGGGCCACCAACATCAGCGACCCCGACCTGCCCTGCACCCCGACCGACGGCGGGTTCTACCGCTCGGTCTGCGTGCCCTCCACCGTGATCGGTGCGACCGACGAGTGGCGCCTCGGCGCCGCCAACACCGGCACGACGTCGTACACGCGGCTGACCTTCGTGGAGCCGCTGCCGGCACCGGGTGACCGGCTGCTCGCGACGGGCAGCGCCCGCGGGTCGGACTGGCGCCCCGTGTTCGATCTCGACTACGGCATCCAGGAGACCGCGGTGGCCGGATTCCCCGCCGAGGGGGTCCCGGCCGGCACGGCCGTGACGTACGAGGTGACCACCTCGCCCTCGCCCTGCGTGGGCACGGGGGCCACCTCGAACTGGCCGACCGACCTCGACTGCGCAGCAGATGCTTGGCAGCCCTTGGTCGGATACGCGGGCGACGCCGCTCGGATCACCGGCATCCGGGTGACGCTCGACTTCACGACCACCGCGGCGGGCAGCTTCGCGCCGGGGGCGAGCGTGCACTTCCAGTACCGCACCGTCAACGTGCCGTGGCAGCCGGGCGATGTGCCGACGGCCGACGCCGTCGCGCCCCGCCTCAACGCCGGCCCGAGTGAGCGCGCCTGGAACCAGGTGGGCGTCACCGCGGTGCTCGAGACGGGCGGCTCGCTGCGGCGCGCGCCCGAACGGGTTGGCGTGCAGCTGCTCGTCGGTTCGGCGGCCATCCAGAAGACCGTGAGCGGGCTGCTCTCGCTCGCCCCCGACGAGATCACGGCTGATGTCGCGTGCACGGTACCGGATGGTGCCGGCGGTGCGCGGGTGCCGGTGGACCTCGGCGGACTCGCCACGCTGACCGTTCCGACGCCGGGCACCGCGCGCGTGGACGGCATCCCGCTGGGTGCGCAGTGCAGCTTCGCGGAGAGCGGCGAGCTGGGCGAGTTCGGCGAGGTGCGTCGCGACCCCTCGGGCGCACAGCAGGTGGACATCCTCGAGGCGGGAGGGGCGGCCGACCCGGTGCCCGCCGCACAGCTCGTGACGGTCGATAACCACTACGCGCCCCGACTGCCGTCCACCGGCGGCCTCGCGGGCACGGGTGTCGACGCGGGGCAACTCGTCGGATTCGGCTCGATCTTCCTGGTCGCGTTCCTCGCGGGCGGGGTGCTGTTGGTGATCGACCGCCGACGCCGCGCGCGCGGCTGATCGCGGCTGCCCGGCCGGGGGTCACCCCGGTCGGGCACCTCAGCCCCGGGTCACGCTGCCGCGCGCTGCAGCAGCATCATGACCTCGTAGTGCTCGGTCTGCGGGAACATGTCGAAGACCCGGATGCGGCGGGGGCGCAGGCTCGGCATCGCCGCGAGGTCGCGGGCGAGGCTCTCGGCGTTGCAGCTGGAGTACACGACGGTGCCGACGGTCGACGCCTCGAGGGTCGCGCTGAGCTCCGCACCGAGACCGCGGCGGGGCGGGTTGACGATCACGGCATCCGGGGCGTCGTCGCGGGAGATGGTCGTCGCGTCGCCCACCTCGAAGGTCACATCCGTGAGTCCGGCCTCGGCGGCCGACAAGCGCGCCGAGTCGATGGCCGGAGCGCTCACCTCCACGCCGTGCACTCGCCGTCCCGGGGCTGCCGCATGCAGCGCGAAGCCGCCGACGCCGCAGTAGAGATCCCACACGGATGCCGGCTGCACCTCGTCGAGCCACGCGCGCGCCTGCCGGTACAGCGCGGAGGCGATCTCGGTGTTCGTCTGGAAGAAGCTGCCCGGCCGCAGGTGCAGCGTCACGTCGTCGAGGCGCATGGCGAGAGTCTCATCCGCCGTGAGCGGCACCTCGAGCTCGCCCTCGAGCACCGCCTTGTGCTCGGGCAGCAGGTTCGCGGTGACCACGGCGAGCTGCGGCAGCTCGGCGAGCAGACCCGGCAGGTGCTTGCGGATGCGCGGCAGCGCCTCGCTCGAACGCAGCACGAAGCGCAGCATGAGGCGGGCGTCGGGGGCCTCGGTCAGCAGCACGTTCTTGAGCTCGCCGCGGCGCGCGGGGATGTCGTACGGCGTCAGCTGCGCGCGCGTGATGAACGCCGCGATGGGCGGCAGCACGGCGCGCAGTCCCGCCGACAGCACACCGCATCCGCGCAGGTCGACCCCGCGACGGGCGGCGTCGAGGATGCCGAGGGTCGGGGCCTCGACCGTGCCGCCGACCACCATCTTCGCCTTGTTGCGGAAGCCCTCGGGCCGGCTCGCCACCGGCGGAAGCCACTGCATCTGGGCCCCGGCGGCATCCGCCCACGGCGCGAGCAGCCTCTCGGCGTGCGCCACCTTGCGCGCGAGCTGGGCGTCGTAGTCGACCCCCATGAGCGTGCACGAGCGGCACACCCCCGCGTCGAAGTAGTCGCACTGCACCCGGTCACCCTATGCGACGCCGAGACCGCGCATCCGATGCTCATATCCCCCGTTTCAGCGTCGGATGAGCGGTTTCGGCGGGACCTTCGCCCGGCTCAGCGGGGGTGGGGATTCGCTACCCTGGTCGCTTGTGACCACCGAGCCGGCTGCCGACCCGCGGCGTCGTCGGATGCGGTGGATCCTCGCCGCCGTCGCGCTCGTGCTGCTCGCGGCCGCGGTGGTGCTGTTCGCCCGCTGGCTGCGCGGCCTCGAGCCCGTCGCGTCGTTCGTCGAGAGCTACCCGGGCTCGTACCCCCTGCCCGCGGACGCCCCGGTCGGGCTGCCCGTGTGGCTCGGCTGGCAGCACTTCTTCAACGTCTTCTTCCTCGTGCTGATCGTGCGCACCGGCCTGGCCTCGCGGGCCGAGAAGCGCCCGAGCGCGCTGTGGACGTCGAAGCGCAACCGCAAGCGCCGCATGAGCCTCACCGTGTGGCTGCACCTGAGCCTCGACGCCTTCTGGATCGCGAACGGCGTCATCTACGTCGTGCTGCTGTTCGCGACGGGGCAGTGGATGCGCATCGTGCCGACCAGCTGGGACGCCATCCCGAACGCCATCTCGGCGGGGCTGCAGTACGCATCCCTCGACTGGCCGCTCGAGAACAGCTGGGTGAACTACAACAGCCTGCAGCAGCTGAGCTACTTCGTCACCGTCTTCGTGGCTGCACCGCTCGCGATCGCGACGGGCGCGCGGATGTCGGCCTTCTGGCCGCGGCACGCCGAGCGCCTGAACCGCGCCTATCCCTTCTCGATCGCGAAGGCCGTGCATCTGCCGGTGATGGTGTACTTCGTCGCCTTCACCGTGGCGCATGTGACGCTCGTGCTCACGACGGGCGCGTTGCGCAATCTCAACTACATGTTCGCCTCGCGCGACGCGGGCGACTGGGTCGGGTTCGGCATCTTCGCGCTGGCACTTCTGGCGATCGCGGCGGGCTGGGCGCTCATCCGCCCCGCCGTCGTCGACCGGATCGCCGCCGCCTTCGGCGAGGTAACCCGCCGCTGAGCCCCGGAGCCCGGCTACCCTGGGCAGCATGCACCGGATCTTCCGCCAGAGCGTCGCGTCGGTGTACCCGCTCTATGTGCAGAAGCTCGAGCGCAAGGGGCGCACGGAGGCCGAGCTCGACGAGGTGATCGAGTGGCTCACGGGTTTCGACGAGGCCGAGTTGCAGCGGCACCTCGAGGCAGGCACGACGTTCGAGGAGTTCTTCGCACAGGCGCACATCAACCCGAAAGCGTCGCTCATCACGGGCGTGATCTGCGGGGTGCGGGTCGAGGAGATCGACGACCCCCTCATGCAGAAGCTGCGCTACCTCGACAAGCTCGTCGACGAGCTCGCGCGCGGCAAGGCGATGGAGAAGGTGCTGCGCACATGACCGAGCCCATCCTGTTCGCCGTCGACCGGGGCCTCGCCCGCATCACCCTCAACAGGCCCGAGCGTCTCAACGCATTCGACGACGCGACCGCGCACGCCTGGGCCGGCATCACCGCCGAGGCGGTGTCGCGGGATGACGTGGCCGCGGTGCTCATCGACGCGAACGGCCCGGCGTTCTGCGCCGGTGGCGACGTGCGGGCGATGGTCGCACTGGGCTCGGGCGAGGGTCTCACCGAGCTCGCCGGGGTGATCAACCGCGGCATCCTCGCGCTCGTCGAGTCGGAGCTGCCGGTGGTGGTCGCAGCTCACGGAACCACGGCCGGCGGCGGCCTCGGCATCCTGTTGTCGGGCGACTACGCGGTCGTCGGCGAGAGCTCGAAGCTCGGCAGCCTCTACGCCAACATGGGCCTCACGCCCGACCTTTCGGTGTCGGCGCAACTGGCCCGGGCGGTCGGCGAGCGGCGCGCGCTGCAGCTCGTGCTGACCCCGCGGATGCTGTCGGGTGCCGAGGCCGTCGAGTGGGGCCTCGCGGCAGAGGTGGTGGCGGATGCCGAGGTCGGCACCCGCGCGGAGGCCGTGGCGCGCGCGTGGATCGCGGGTGCCGCATCCGCGTACGGCCGGGCGAAGCGGCTCGTGCGGGATGCGGCGCACACGAGTCTGAGCGAGCAGCTCGCCGCGGAGGCGCGCTCGATCGGGGCGGCATTCGAGACGCCCGAGGCGCGGCGGCTGACGGCGGCGTTCGCCGGCCGCTGAGCCGTCCCCTCCCGCGAGCGCTACCGAAATCCGCGAGCGCTACCGGTCTACGAGCAGCGCTCGCGGATTTCGGTAGCGCTCGCGGTGACGGGGACGGAGACGGGGGCGGCGGCGGGGGCCCGGCGTCACCAGCGGTTGGCCACGTCCTCCGCGAAGCCGAACAGCTCGCGTACCTCGATGCGCTCGCCGTCGACCCGCACCCAGCCGTCGAACACGCCGAACACCTGGTCGCCGCGCGTGCCGATGATGCCGAGATTCGTGCGGGATGCGTGGTCGTACTCGGGCGTGAGGGTCACGTCGATGTCGGTGCCGCGGATGCGCCACGGCTCGAGCGGCCGCTCGAGGTCGTACTCCCACACGAGCTGCTCCGAGACCTTCGTGACCCGGCCGTCGAGCATGAGCGCGTTCTCGGTCATGCCCGTGCCCTCGGTCCAGCGGGCGCCGAACTGCATGCCGAGCAGGTGGCCGTCGGTATGCCCGACGGCGGCGCCCCAGTTCCAGCGCACGTCGTGGAACCAGCGGCCGCGGCCGTGATCGAGCACGGCCCAGGCATCCGCGAGCTCGGTCTTCTCGCCGTTCACCGTCACGTGGCCGCGCGCCGGGCGGGTCACATCCTTCACCGTGTACTGGAAGCGCCGATCCGTCCACGGCACGACGACCGCGAGCGACTCGTGGGCCGCGGGCAGTTCGGCGAACACGTCGACGTTGAGCCCCTCTGCGCTCGCCCGCAGGCGGGTGCCGCCCGCCTCCTCGGTGATCGAGATCTCGAGCCCGCGCATCCGGGCGCTCGCCGGCCCCTCGCCGAGCGAACCCGGTAGCGTCGCCGTCCACGGTCCGCCCACGCGTCCGCGGTCGATCGTCTCGCCCGTGCGGCGGTCGTGCACCCAAAAGCCGTGCACGCCCGCGAAGTCGAGCGACGACACCGTGAGCGACACGATGTGGGTGCTCGAGAGGATCGCCCAGTACTCCCACCGCTTGTTGCGCCCCCGGTCGCGGATGCCGCGGCCGATTCCCGAGGTGTCGTGCAGCGGGTGGCGGCTCCAGCCGACCGCCTCGCGGTTGAGGCTGCCGTTCGGCAGGCAGAGCGTCACGGGCTCGGTGAGCTCGCGTTCGGTCATCGGGTGTCCTCCTCGGGTGCTGTCGTCGTCGTCGCCGCCGCGAACCGCCGACGGAACTCGGCGTTGAGAGTCCGCACGACATCCGCATCGGGCTTCACCGCTGTGCGGTCGGCCGTGAGCAGGCCGTTCGACTCGTCTTCGACGTCGGCGAGCTGCGTGTACACGGTGCCCGAGAGCCCGCGGGCGATGCCGGGCAGCACCTCGCGACGGTGCAGGCGCTCGTAGGCGGCGGTGAGCTGCTCCCGGGTCGCATAGCGGCGGTAGCCGAACTCCTTCGCGGGATAGGCGTGCCCGGGCAGTCGCAGGCTGTAGCCGCCGAACTCGCTCACGACGAGCGCACGCCCGTCGCGCCCCCACCACCTGGCCGGCCGGATCGGCTGGAAGTACACGTGCAGGCTCCGGATGTCGCCCGCGCCCTGGTCGTGCCAGCCGCTCGCGTGGTCGATGAGCCGGTCGGGGTCGAGCGCCCGTACCCGCTCGGCCGTGGCGGTCGCATCGAACTGCCCCCAGCCCTCGTTGAACGGCACCCATGTCACGATCGACGGCACGTTGCGCAACAGCTCGACCGTCGCATCCGCTTCGTGCAGGAACTCGGCGCGGCCCTCGGCATCCACCCGCCCGAAGGCCCGGTAGCGGTCGTCGCGCATGCGGATGTGCGGCGACAGCACGGGCGCCGTGATCACCCACGGCCTGTAGCGCTCGCCGCCGTTCACCATGTCCTGCCACACGAGCATGCCGAGCCGGTCGCAGTGGTGGTACCAGCGCAGCGGCTCGATCTTGATGTGCTTGCGCAGCATCGTGAAGCCGAGGTCTTTCATCGCCTGGATGTCGCGCACGAGCGCCGCGTCATCCGGTGCCGTGTAGAGGGTGTCCGGCCAGTAGCCCTGGTCGAGCACGCCGATGTGCGGGTAGGGCGCGCCGTTGAGGTGCAGACGGGGCACGCCGCGTGCGTCGGGCGCGAGCTCGACGCTGCGCAGGCCCACGTAGCTCGTGACCCGGTCGGCGCCGAGCGTGATGTCGAGGTCGTAGAGGAAGGGATGCTCGGGGCTCCAGGTGCGCGGCTCCCGGATCTCGAGGTGCAGCGGCTCGCCGGAGACTCCCATGGCCTCGGCCACCGGAACGCCGTCGTCGAGCACCGTCACGGTCACCGGGTGGGCGCCGGCATCCGCGGCGTCGACCTGCAGCTCGAGCACGGCGGCATCCATCCCCTCCCGGATGCCGGGGGTGCGCATGCGCAGCTCGCCGACGTGCGCATCCGGCACCCGCTCGAGCCACACCGTCTGCCAGATGCCCGACTGCGCGGTGTACCAGATGCCGCCGCGCTTCAGGCGCTGCTTGCCGACCGAGTGGTGCGAGGTGTCGCTCACGTCGCGCACCTCGACGACGAGCTCGTGGGTGGTGCGATCGCCGAGAGCATCGGTGATGTCGGCGGAGAACGGCAGGTAACCGCCTATGTGGGTTGCCACCTCGACGCCGTCGACGAGCACACGGCAACTCTGGTCCACCGCCCCGAAGTGCAGGATCGTGCGACGGCCCGGCGCGACCGTCGCCTCGAACTCGCGCCGGTAGTGCAGGGTCTCATCGGGCTGCAGCTGGCGCTTCACGCCGGATGCCGCGGCTTCCGGCGAGAACGGCACGAGGATGCGCCCATCCCACGCGGCGGCCGAGGCGCCGGCCGGCGTGATGGCGTAGTCCCACGAGCCGTTGAGGATCGTGAAGTGCCCGCGCCGCAGCTGCGGGCGCGGG
>JBQCHI010000006.1:0-148900 GCA_051954835.1 Protaetiibacter sp.
AGCTCACCGCGGGCCAGCATCGGCTTGAGGATGGACGCGGCGTCGATGGCGCCCTCGGCCGCACCCGCACCGACGAGGGTGTGGATCTCGTCGATGAACATGATGATGTCGCCGCGGGTGCGGATCTCCTTGAGCACCTTCTTCAGGCGCTCCTCGAAGTCACCGCGGTAGCGCGAGCCGGCGACCAGGGAGCCGAGGTCGAGCGTGTAGAGCTGCTTGTCCTTGAGCGTCTCGGGCACCTCGCCCTTGACGATGGCCTGGGCCAGCCCCTCGACGACGGCGGTCTTGCCGACGCCGGGCTCGCCGATCAGCACCGGGTTGTTCTTGGTGCGCCGGCTGAGCACCTGCATCAGGCGCTCGATCTCCTTCTCGCGCCCGATGACCGGGTCGAGCTTGCCGTCCCGTGCGGCCTGGGTGAGGTTGCGGCCGAACTGGTCGAGGATCTGCGAGCCCTTGTCGGGAGTCGCGTCGTTGCCGCCGACCGCGACCTGCTCCTTGCCCTGGTAGCCCGACAGCAGCTGGATGACCTGCTGGCGCACGCGGTTGAGGTCGGCGCCGAGCTTCACGAGCACCTGGGCGGCGACGCCCTCGCCCTCACGGATCAGGCCGAGCAGGATGTGCTCGGTGCCGATGTAGCTGTGGCCGAGCTGCAGCGCCTCGCGCAGGCTCAGCTCGAGCACCTTCTTGGCGCGCGGTGTGAACGGGATGTGGCCGGTCGGCTGCTGCTGACCCTGGCCGATGATGTCCTGCACCTGCTCGCGCACCGCGTCGAGCGAGATGCCGAGAGACTCGAGCGCCTTGGCGGCAACGCCCTCACCCTCGTGGATGAGGCCGAGCAGGATGTGCTCGGTGCCGATGTAGTTGTGGTTGAGCATCTTCGCCTCTTCCTGGGCGAGGACGACCACGCGACGGGCTCGGTCGGTAAAGCGCTCGAACATTTCAACTCCTTGACGCCGCGACCAACGGTTGCCGCAGCGATACATCGAGGGTAACGAGGGCGCCCCCCGCCGCATGCCCTGTTCGCCCTGGGCGCATCCGCTCGCCGTCTCCAAGTCGTGCTCGCGGATGCGGGTTGCAAAGGTTATCGATAGTCGTTATGTTAACGACATTCGATAAGGAAGGAGCTCGGTATGGATGCCGTTGCCCACCCCCGCCCGGTTCTCTCGCCCGCCGATCGCGCCGCGATGGCCGTCATCGCGGCCCTCGCCGGGTTCATGGGCCTGCTCGTGGCGATCAACGGGACCTGGCGCACGATCGCCCTCGCCGCCGGCAACGGCCCCGTAGAACTGCTCGCCTTCGCGCCCATGCCTGGCAACGTCGGCGACATCACCGCCGCCACCGTCACCTCCGGAGTGCTCGGCGAGGGCAGCCGCGTTCTCATCGTGATCGCCTCTGCCATCTCGCTCTTGGTTGCCCTCGCCATCAGTGTCGCCGTCGTGCTGTTCCTCGTCTCCATCGCCCGCGGCACCCCCTTCGCCCGCTCCCTCTTCCCCGTGCTGCTCGTCACGGGAACGCTCATGGCCGTGGGCGGCCTGCTCGCCTCGGGCCTCGACGGACTCGGGCGCATGATGGCCGGCGGAGACCTCGGCGACCCCTATCAGATGGCCTTCGAGCTGCAGCTCGGCCCGTGGGCGTTCGGCTTCGTGGTGCTCGCGACCGCCTCCGTGATCCGCATCGGCTCGCGCCTGCAGCGCGACCTCGAGGGGCTCGTCTGATGGCGCCGGCCGACGTCGACGAAGAGGGCCGCATCCACTGCCGCCTCGACGAACTGCTCGAGGAGCGCGGGATGACTCTGACGCGGCTCGCGGAGCTCGTGGGTGTGAGCCTCGTGAACCTGTCGGTGCTGAAGAACGACCGGGCCCGCGCCATCCGCTTCTCCACCCTCACCGCCATCTGCGACGCGCTCGAGTGCCAGCCCGGCGACCTGCTCGTGCTACGCTGACCAGGCGGCACCCGTGGCCGCTAGGGGCCCCAACTGCCACTCACTCGCCACTTGTTGTCGCCTCAGCGCGCTGGAGGCGACAACACGTGGCACGTGAAGCCCGCCACCTCGAGGTCAGCCGAGGGTGAAGCCCAGCGCCTCGGGGACGATGCCTTCGGCGGCGAGCGCCTCGCGCAGCACCCTCACGCGCTCGGGCTCGGGTGCCGAGGGCTCTGCGACGTCGCCGCAGCCCGCGTACGCACCTGCCGAGTTGCCGATCCCTGGCCAGCCGAAGCCGAGATAGGTGTCGATGCAGTCGCCGGATGCCGTGCGCTGCGGCCCAGCGCGAAGGGCGGCCACGTAGGCGGCCCACACCTCGCCCTCGCCCGGCTCGGAGGCCGAGGCCCAGTTGCCCCCGACCGACCCCACTTCTTCGTAGCTCGAGATCGTGAGGGTCATCCACTCGGTCTGCACGACATCCGCGTCGTAGTTCCCCGAGGTCAGCAGGCGCGGCACCTGGGGCGCGAGACGCTCGCGCGCCCAGTGCAGGAGCGCGCCGTCGGCAGCTCCCGCGATCTCGATCCCGTCGGCCGAGAACGACAGCACCTGGTGCGTCTCACGGGCAGCGGCGATCAGCGACGCGACCTGCGCATCGTCTTCCAGGCGCGACAGCAGCTCCTCGGCGCTGCCCGGCACCGAGAGATACACGGCCGAGTCGGTCGAGCTGGTGCCGAGCAGGCCGGGCACAGATCCCGGGAAGACGGCTGCCGCGCGTGTCGCCGTGTCGAGCGCCGCCTCGGTGAGCCACGGAGCACCCCATTGGGTGTCGAACTGCACGTCGAGCACCTCCGAGCGCAAGATGACCGACACGGGATACCCGTCAAGGGCCCCGCTGTCAGCGACGTCCTCGATGCGGGTGACCACGTCATCCCACAACGCGAACTCGGTGCCGACGAGCGTCACCTCGAGCCCGGGGGTCGTCGAGACGTTGGCCGCGTCGAAGCCGTAGACGGCCTTCTCGACGCCGTCGATCCCGCCGAGCTCGGAGGCGAGCGCCCGCAGAGCCGCGTCGACGCCGAGTCGCTCGGCCGTGATCCGCTGCCCCTCGAGCACGTCGTTCACGAACGAGCACCCCGTCAGCAGCATCCCGACCGCCGCGACGACCGCGACACCCGCTGCAACCCGCCCCTGACGCCTCCTCATCTCCCCCACGCTACCGATCCCCCTCTCCTGCCCCCGCCCCCCGTTCGGGCCGCGAGACCGCGCATCCGACGCCGAAACCGCGCCGGTGAGCATCTCATGCGCGGTCTCGCGTGGGCGCGTAGGGTCCTGGCATGAGCAACCTCGAGCGCGAGCCGCAGGAGCTCGTATGCGTCGCCGAGCCGGATACCACCAGCGTCGAGGTGCTCGGCCCGCGTGAGGTGCCGCTCGGCGGGCCGCGCGCGCTGCTCGTGCGCCGCACCCTGCCGCAGCGGGCCCGCAGCCTCATCGGTGCCTGGTGCTTCGTCGACTCCTACGGGCCGACGCCGGCGCCGAGAGCCGGCGTCATGGACACGCCACCGCATCCGCACACCGGGTTGCAGACCGTCAGCTGGCTCTACGAGGGCCAGATCGAGCACCGCGACTCCACCGGCGCGCACCAGCTCATCGACCCCGGCCAGGTGAACCTCATGACCGCGGGGCGCGGCATCCAGCACTCCGAGCTGTCGACGACGGCGGCCGCGACCCTGCACGGCGTGCAGCTGTGGACGGCGCTGCCCGAGGCATCCCGTGGGGTTGCGCCGTTCTTCGAGCACCACGTCGCGGATGTCGCCATGTTCGGCGACGCCACCTTGCGCGTGTTCGTGGGATCGTGGCTCGGCGTCACCTCACCCGTCACCGCCTACACGCCCCTCGTGGCGGCCGAGCTCACGCTGCCGGCGGGCGCAACGGTCGAGCTGCCCGCCGACGCGGCGTTCGAGTACGGCCTGGTCGTCGACCACGAGGCGGCGCGGCTGCAGGGCGTCGACATCCCGCCCCACCACCTCGGCTTCGTGCCGACGGGCGCCGAGATGCTGCGCATCGAGGCGGTCGACGGCCCCCTGCGGGTGCTCGTGATCGGCGGCGCGCCACTGGATGAGCCGATCGTCATGTGGTGGAACTTCGTAGGCCGCAGCCACGACGAGATCGTCGCGTGGCGCGCGCAGTGGCAGCACGAGGTGGTCACGGATGCCGACCCGCGTGGGCGTTTCGGCCGCGTCAGAGGGTACGACGGTGGCCCGCTGCCGGCACCCGAACTGCCGAACGTGCGGCTGCGCCCGCGGGAACACAAGGGTGGTTGAGGAGCCGCGAAGCGGCGTCTCGAAACCACAGGGCCGGTGACGCTGGTTTCGAGACGCGTCACGCCTCCGGCGCGGCGCTCCTCAACCGGCTGAGTCTGCGTGCGGCGCGGCGCCTCTCAACCCGCTGACTTCGCCGAGGCGTCGGCGGCCGCCGCACGACGCGCGCGCTCCTCGGCCTCGAGCTCGGCGTACACCTTGCGCTCGGTGCGGTCGGCCCGCACGATCGCACGCACCACGAACCAGAACACGAGCCCGAGCGCGATCGTCGGGACGACGGAGAAGATCGCGTTTCCCCAGAAGTCGGTGGGCATGCCCTCAGCCTACGCGGATGCCGCTCAGCGCGGGCTGAACAGCACCACGAGCACGACGATCGCCACGATCAGCACGAGCCCGCCGTACATCACCAGGCGCGAGGTGCGGCGATCCATCAGCCGCCCTTCGCGATGATGCCCGCGATGCCGGTTCCGATGAGCCAGAGGCCCACCCCGGCCACCACGATCCACAGGATGATGCGGTTCGTCGTGATCTTCGGGGGCGGGTCGCCGGGCAGACGGTCGGGCATGGAAGCGAGACTACCCCGCCCGTGTCGGCGACCCCTCCCCACGAAGCGGGCGCGGCATCCGCTACTTGACGAGCGGGAAGAGGATCGTCTCGCGGATGCCGAGGCCGGTGATCGCCATCAGCAGCCGGTCGATCCCCATGCCCATGCCGCCCATCGGGGGCATGCCGTGCTCCATCGCCGTGAGGAACTCCTCGTCGAGCCGCATGGCCTCGTGGTCACCGCGTGCGGCGAGCTTCGCCTGCTCGATGAAGCGCTCCCGCTGGATGACGGGGTCGACGAGCTCCGAATAGCCCGTGGCGAGCTCGAAGCCGCGCACGTAGAGGTCCCACTTCTCCACCACGCCGGGAACGCCCGGCTTGTCGCGCACGAGCGGCGAGGTGTCGACGGGGAAGTCGGTCACGAAGGTCGGGCGCTCGAGCCCGCCCTTCACGAAGTGCTCCCAGAGCTCCTCGACGTACTTGCCGTGGGTGGGCAGCTTCACCTCGACGCCCTCGCGCTCGGCGAGCGCGGCGAGCTCCTCGAGCGGGGTCTCGGGCGTGATCGAGGTGCCCGCGGCACCCGAGAGGGAGTCGTACATCGAGATGCGCTCCCACTGGCCGCCGAGGTCGAACTCGGTGCCGTCGGCCCACGTCACGACGTGGGAGCCCGACACCGCGACGGCCGCGTTCTGGATGAGCTCCTGCGTGAGGTCGGCGATGGTGGTGTAGTCGCCGTAGGCCTGATAGGCCTCGAGCATCGCGAACTCCGGGCTGTGGGTGGAGTCGGCGCCCTCGTTGCGGAAGTTCCGGTTGATCTCGAACACGTGGTCGATGCCGCCGACCGCCGCACGCTTGAGGAAGAGCTCGGGGGCGATGCGCAGGTAGAGCTCGGTGTCGAACGCGTTCGAGTGCGTCACGAACGGTCGAGCCGCGGCTCCCCCGTGCATCGTCTGCAGCATGGGCGTCTCGACCTCGACGAAGCCGTGGGATGCGAAGGTCGCCCGCAGCGACGCCACCGCCTTGGCCCGCGCGAGCACCGTGGCACGCGCCTGCTCGCGCGCGATGAGGTCGAGGTAGCGCTGCCGCACGCGGGTCTCCTCGCTGAGCTCCGAGTGCAGGTTCGGAAGCGGGAGCACCGCCTTCGACGCCATGCGCCATTCGGTGGCGAGGATCGACAACTCGCCCCGACGCGAGGAGATCACCTCGCCGGCCACGAACACGTGGTCGCCCAGGTCGACGAGCTCCTTCCAGCGTTGCAGCGACTCCTCCCCCACCTCGGCGAGCGAGACCATCGCCTGGATGCGCGAGCCGTCTCCCGACTGCAGCGCCGCGAAGCACAGCTTGCCCGTGTTGCGCAGGTGCACGACGCGACCGGCGACGCCTACCTCGACCCCGGTGGCGGCATCCGCTTCGAGGTCGCCGAAGCGCTCGCGCAGCTCGGGGATCGTGGCCGTGATGGGCAGACGCACGGGGTAGGCGTCGCCGCCCTCGGCGATGAGCCGCTCGCGCTTGGCGAGCCGCACGGCCTTCTGCTCGGCGATCTCCTCGCCGGTCAGCTCGGGGGCGGTCTCGGATGCGATGGGCTCGGTCACGGTCTCGTTTCCGGTCGGTCGGGGTCGGTCTGGGTGTTCGGGGCGTTCGGGGCGTTCGGTCAGTGCAGCGTGAGGGCGTCGTTGTCGATGAGGCGCGTCGACCCCAGTCGTGCGGCGACGATCGCACGCGCGGGGCCGTGGTGGCCGTCGTCGACCGGCTCGAAGCTGCGCGGATCGACCACTTCAAGGTAGTCGACCGTGACGAGGGGTTCCTGCGCGAGCACCTCGCGCGCCGCGCTGCGGGCGGCATCCGCCCCGCGCGACCCGGCGGATGCCGCCGCCTCGAGCGCGCGGCGCAGCACGGGAGCGGCGGCGCGCTCGACGGGGGAGAGGTAGCGGTTGCGGCTCGAGAGGGCGAGCCCGTCGCCCTCGCGCACGGTCGGCACGGGTTCGATGCGGGTGGCGATGTCGAGGTCGGCCACCATGCGCTGCACGAGCCAGAGCTGCTGGGCGTCCTTCTGGCCGAAGACGGCCGCCTCAGGGCGCACGATGCCGAGCAGCTTCGCGACGACCGTGAGCATCCCGTCGAAGTGACCGGGGCGGCTGGCCCCCTCGAACAGCTCGGCGACGGTGCCGCCACGAACCGTGATCTGCGGCGCGCCATGCGGGTACATCTCGGCGACGCTCGGGGCGAAGACGTACGCGACGCCGCGGTCGGCGAGCGTCGCGAGATCGGCCGCGAGGTCGCGCGGGTAGCGCTCGAGGTCTTCACCGGCACCGAACTGCAGCGGGTTGACGAACACCGATACGACGACCGTGTCGGCGAGCTGCGTCGCCCGTTCGACGAGCGCGAGGTGGCCCGCATGCAGGGCGCCCATCGTGGGCACGAGGGCGACGCTGCCGCCCGTCAGCCGGCTGCGGAGTTCGGCGATCGTGGTCACGACCTGGGGCTGGGTCACGGTGTCCAAGGCTAGTCGGTCGCTCTCGCGCGGAATCCCCGTCAGAGCGGATCGGGCTCGTCGGGCACGGCGCCGAGCGCGTCCTCCACAGCCGAGCGGATGAGGGGCCCCAGCAGCCGGGTCGGCCGCTCGACACCCGCCTGCCGCAGTTCGGCCGCGAAGCCGGCCACGGCATCCGTCGCGAAGCCGCGCGCTGCGGCCACGACCGCCCCGTACCGCTCACGCGACGCCTCCGCCACGACGACCGGCTCGGCGCCGAGCTCCACCACGAGCGCCTGCGCGATCGGCAGAACAGGGGCGGGTGCCGTCACGGCGCACCACGTCTCGTGCAGGCGGGCGAGGTCGATGCTCGTGCCCGTGAACGTCATCGCCGGGTGGATCGCGAGGGGGATGGCTCCGGCCGCAGCCGCCGGCTGCAGCACGCCCGTGCCGAATCCGGGCGCCGTGTGCACGACGAGCTGGCCGGGCTGCCACGCGCCCACCGCCGCGAGACCCGCTACCAGCTCGGCAAGTTCGGCATCCGGCACCGCCAGCAGCACGAGCTCGCTGCGTTCCACGAGCTCGGGCACCGCGAGCACGGGCACTCCCGGCAGCAGGGCGTCGGCGCGCTCGCGTCCCGCATCCGAGACCGTGGCGATGCCGACGACCGCGTGACCGGCACCCCCGAGCGCCGCTCCGAGCACGGGCCCGACGTGGCCCGCCCCGATCACGCCGACGCCGAGGCGCCCGTCGCGTGGTGTCACGCGGAGCCCCACCGGTGCGAGCGGTCGGTCCGGATGGCGGCCGCACCCGCAGCCGCCGCGTCGCGGAACAGGGCGGATGCGTCGCGCGCGTCGAGAGCGCCGACGCGCGCCGTGACGGGACCGGCGACGGTGTGCAGGCGCACGTGGGCGAGTCGCAGCAGCCGCTCGAGCGGGCCCTGGTGCGCCGCGACGCTCTGCGTGCGGGCCGTCGGCACGACCGTGAGCGAGCGCCAGACAGCACCGCGGCGCAGGATAACGGCATCCGCATGCAGCATGAAGCCGTTGCGTCGCCACGAGAACCAGCGCAGCACGGCGCCGCGGCGGGGCGAGGTGGTGAAGCCGTCCTCAGGACGTGCCGGCGCGAGGCCGCCCTCGATGAGCAGGCGCGTCTCATCGGTCACGAGACTCGGCAGCACGAGCTCGAGCACCTTCAGTACCTCCGCGCGCGATCCCACCGGCAGGATGGTGGTGCTCTGCTGCCCCGCCGCGCCACGCGCTGTCGACTGAGAGGCGAGGTTCACGCGCACCGTCCACCAGTCGAAGGGGCGCCAGAGCAGCTCCTGGTTGATCTCGACGGCGTGGATGCGACCAGGTGGGATCGTCTCGTTGGTGGTCGAGAGCAGCCCGTAGCCCACGCGCACCCCGTCGGCGGTCGCGGCGATCGAGTAGCGCAGCGACTTGAGCACGCGATTCACGAGGTAGGACCCGAGACCGAAGACGGTGGGGATGAGGCCGAAGAACGCCCAGCCGCCGGCGCCTCCGACACTGATGGCCACGAGAACCCCGACGACGACCGCGAGGAACACGATCGTGCTCGAGCTCAACACGGTGGAGCCGATGAGGCGACCGGCGTTCATCGCGACGACCGACTGCGGGGGCGCGAGGTTCGGGTCGAGCTCGGGCGCGGTGAACTCGGCGAGCCGTTGGCGGGCGACCTCGGCCAGGTTCGCGCGCACGGCATCGGATGCCACCACGGGCGCACCTGCGGCGACGGCCTCGGCTGCCGCCACGGCATCCGCTGCCTCCCGCGCGCGCAGACCGGAGGCGCGCGCGAGGATCTCGGCCCGCAGGCCGTCGGCGTTCGCGCTCGAGAGGTAGGCGAGCTGCACGTTGGCGTCGGACCCCGCGGCGCTGATCTCGAGTCGTGCGGCACCGAAGATGCGCGCGAAGAGCGAACGCGCGATGTTGATGCCCTGGATGCGGTCGAGTCGCGCCTTGCGGTGCGAGCGGAACAGCACGCCCGAGCGCACCTCGACGACCTCGCCCGTCACGCGGAAGGTGTGCATGCGCCACGACAGCCAGAACAGCCCGATCACCACGAGGATGACGGCGACGATGCCGAGCAACGCGAACAGCAGGTAGCGCTCGAGGATGATCGAGATGGGGTCCTCTTCGCACACCCCCGGAGGGCATTCGACACCGGGGATCAGCCACTCGACGAGACGCTCGCGCAGGTTCGCGACGATGATGCCCAGGATCGCGATGAGCGCGATCCCGCCCTTCAGCAGCGGCGTGGCGGGGTGCAGCCGGTGCCACTCGCCGTCGGCGAGCTCGGTCACAGTCCCGCCCGACGGGTCTCGGCGAGCGCCACGAGGTGATCGCGCAGCTCCTCGGCATCGTCGAGAGCGAGGCCCGGGATGACGACCCCGGTGGCCGCGGCGGCCGTGACGAGCTTCAGCTCGGCGAGCCCCAGCGCACGGGCGAGGGGGCCCCTCGTGATGTCGACGAGCTGCATGCGGCCGAACGGGACCGCCACGAAGCGCTGGAACATGATGCCGCGACGGAAGAGCAGGTCGTCCTCCCGCAGCAGGTAGCCGATCGAGCGCACGCGGCGAGGCGTGAGGGCCACGAGCGCGAGCGACACGACGCCGACGCCCACGGTGAGCAGCCACCACCACTGGCCCCAGTCGAGCAGCCAGACGGGAAGCGAGGCGGCGAAGGTCGACACGACGCCGCTGATGAGGTTGCCGACGAGGTCGACGACGATGTACTTGGGCGACACGCGGCGCCACTCACCGGGCACGGGATCGAGGCGCGCGGATGCGGCGGGGGCGTCGGAGGTCACGACACCACGCTACCCGGCAGGGCGGGGTCAGGCAGCGGCGCCGTTCGAGGGCTTCTCGTCGTCGTCGGGCGGCACGATGCACAGCGTCTCCGCGACCAACCCCGCCACGAGGCCCAGCACCGAGGCCACGAGCATCGCGACCATGCGCCATACGGCATCCGAGGCGCTCACCGGGCGCACCAGCAGCTCCGCGATCATTCCCGCGGCGGCGCCCGTCAGCAGCGCCCCGGCCACGGCGCAGGCCTTGGCGAGCAACACGACGCGCGTCGCGTAGAACGGATCCACGCGGCGCCGCACCTTGCCGTGCGTCGCGCGCCTGATCGGCACCGCGAGCGCCACGACGATGACGGCGATGAGCACGAGCGTGATCGCGAGGGTGAACTCGGGCAACAGCTTCTGGGCCCCGAGCGCTCCGAGGGCGAGCTGGGCGAGAAAGCCGCCGACGGCACCGATCGCGGCCAACACGATGAGCAGCGAGGCCCGAGTGCGCGTCATGCTGCGCCCCCGCCTGCCTCACCGTCGCGCGAGCCTCCGGCCGACCCGCCCGACCCGGCCGGGGTGTCGAGCTCGGCGAGCAGTGCGTCGGCGCGACCCCGTCCCGGGATCTCCGCATGCGGGTCGGCGGTGAGCCACGGCCGCAGCACGAAGTCGCGCTCGTGAGCGCGCGGATGCGGCAGCGTCAGCTCGGGGTCGTCCTGCACGAGGTCGCCATAGACGATCAGGTCGAGGTCGAGCGTGCGATCGCCCCAGCGCTGGGTGCGCACGCGGCCGTGTGCATCCTCGAGCGCACGCAGCACCGCGTGCAGCTCGCCCGGCCCGAGGGAGGTGCGGATGACGGCCACCGTGTTGAGGTAGGCCGGCGCCTCACGGTCCACCCCGTACGGGCGCAGCGCCGGCGTCTCGATGGGCGGGGCGAGCTTCACGAGCTCGACACCGTCGGTCGCCGCGAGCTCATCTGCCGCCGCCTGGATGGTCGCCGCCCGGTCGCCGAGGTTGGCGCCGAACGCGACGACGGCGGGGGTGAGATCGCTGCTCATGCGCGGTCCCGGCGCAGGGTGACCGCGACATCCGCGAACGGCACCTCGATGGGTGCGTTCGGCTTGTGCACCGTCACGTCGACCGATTCGACCCGCTCATACGAGAGCGCGATGCGGGCCACGCGATCGGCGACCGTCTCGATGAGGTCGACGGGGTCGGACTCGACCGCCTTCACGACCCGGTTCGCGAGCTCGCCGTAGTCGACCGTCGCGGCCAGTTCGTCACCCTCGGCGGCAGGGGCAAGCGACAGATGCAGCACGAGATCGACGATGAAGAGCTGCCCCTCGACGCGCTCGTGCGGCAGCACGCCGTGGTAGCCCATCGCACGCAGCCCCGTCAGGGCGATCTCATCGCGAGCGTTCATGTCGTCCTCTCGGGTTCCAATGCGCCTCCACGTCGAGAGCCAGTCTCGTCGCTGCCACGTCGTGCACGCGAACCCCCCACGCACCTGCCGCCGCCGCGAGCGCGCTGATCGTCGCGGTCGGCGCATCCCGCTTGCCCAGCGGCGCGTTGTCGGGCAGCAGGCGCCCGATGAAGCGCTTCCGCGAGGCGCCGATGAGCACGGGGGCGAGAGGCGTGAGTTCGCCGAGACCGTGCAGCAGCTGCCAGTTGTGCTCGGCGGTCTTCGCGAACCCCAGCCCGGGGTCGATGATGAGCTGCTCACGGCGCACGCCGATCACGAGCAGTTCGGCGAGCCGGGCCTTGAGCTCCGCGCGCACCTCCGACACGACGTCGAGGTAGTGCGGCTCGACATCCACGCCGCCGCGCCAGTGCATGACGACGAAGCGCACGCCCGTCTGGGCGGCCACGACGGCCATCTGGGGGTCGTGGAGCCCGCCCGACACGTCGTTGATCATCGTCGCGCCCGCCTCGACCGCGGCCCGCGCCGTCGCCGAGTTGCGGGTGTCGACCGACACCGGGATGCCGGCCTCGCCGAGCGCCCGGATCACCGGCAGCACGCGCGCCTGCTCCTCCACCGGATCGATCGCGAGAGAACCGGGCCGGGTGGACTCGCCTCCCACATCGATCCAGTCGGCGCCCTCGTCGCGCATCCGGGCAGCGTGTGCGACGGCATCGTCGAGCCGCTGCCACCGACCGCCGTCGCTAAACGAGTCGGGGGTGACGTTGAGCACACCGAGGATCGCGGTCACGGGGCCTCCGCCGCCACTGCCGCTTCGGCATCCGCATCCGCTCCGCGCCCGATGAGCGCGAGCACGCCGGTCCGCGTCACGGGGTCGGCGAGGGCACCGCGGCTCGCCACGGTGACCGTGGTGGATGCCGCCTGTCGCGTGCCGCGCGCGGTGACGCATCCGTGCTGGGCGTCGAGCACGACGAGCACGCCACGCGGCTCGAGACCCTGCTCGAGCGCGTCGGCGATCTGCTCACCGAGACGCTCCTGCAGCTGCGGGCGCGAGCTGAGCGTCTCGACGACGCGCGCGAGCTTGCCGAGCCCGACGATGCGCGCGCCCGGCACATATGCCAGATGCGCGATGCCCGTGAAGGGGAGCAGGTGATGCTCGCAGGTCGAGCGGAACGCGATGTCGCGCACGAGCACGAGTTCGCCCGCAGCGTGCTCGTCGGCGAAGTCGCCCGAGTCGGCGAGGTGCGCGAGCGGATCCTCGTCGATGCCGGCGAACAGCTCGGCGTAGGCCGCGGCGATCCGCTGCGGCGTGCGCTCGAGGCCCGGACGCGCCGGATCCTCGCCGATCGCCCGCAGCAATTCGACGACGGCCGCCTCGATGCGTCCCGAGTCGATGGGCACGGCCGGCCTTACGCGGGCGCGATGCCGGGCGTCTGACGCGGGCGCGGGGTGCGCTGCGGCTTCGCCGGGGGCTGGGAGTCGACACCCGCATCCACGGCACCCGGGTCGACGGGAGCGGATGCGGCGATGTCGATCGGAGGCAGGTCGCTGATGGGCCGGTTCTCGCTCGAGAGCCACTGCGGGCGCTCGGGGAGGCGGCGCACGTCGGCGAAGATCTCGGCCAGCTGGTTGTGGTCGAGCGTCTCCTTCTCGATGAGCTCGCGCGCGAGGCGGTCGAGGATGTCGCGGTTGTCGCTGAGCACCTGGTAGGCCTCGTCGTGCGCCTGCTCGATGAGCGCGCGCACCTCGAGATCGACCTTCTCGGCGAGCTCCTCCGAGTAGTCGCGCTGGTGGCCCATGTCGCGCCCGAGGAACACCTCGCCCTGCGACTGACCGAGCTTGACGGCGCCGATCGTGGCGCTCATGCCGTACTCGGTGACCATCTTGCGCGCCGTGGCGGTGGCCTTCTCGATGTCGTTGCTGGCGCCCGTCGTCGGGTCGTGGAAGACGATCTCCTCGGCGACGCGCCCGCCCATGGCGTACGTGAGCTGGTCGAGCAGCTCGTTGCGGGTGACCGAGTACTTGTCTTCCAGCGGAAGCACCATCGTGTAGCCGAGGGCGCGGCCGCGCGGCAGGATGGTGACCTTCGTCACGGGGTCGGTGTGGTTCATCGCCGCCGCCGCGAGCGCGTGACCGCCCTCGTGGTAGGCCGTGATGAGCTTCTCCTTGTCTTTCATCACGCGCGTGCGCCGCTGCGGGCCGGCCATGACGCGGTCGACGGCCTCGTCGAGCGCGCGGTTGTCGATGAGCTGCGCGTTGCTGCGGGCGGTGAGCAGGGCCGCCTCGTTGAGCACGTTCGCGAGATCGGCGCCCGTGAAGCCGGGGGTCTTGCGTGCGAGCACGGCGAGGTCGACGTTCTTCGACATCGGCTTGCCCTTGGCGTGGGTCTCGAGGATCTTCTCGCGCCCCTTCAGGTCGGGGGCGTCGACGCCGATCTGGCGGTCGAAGCGGCCCGGACGCAGCAGCGCCGGGTCGAGGATGTCGGGCCGGTTGGTCGCTGCGATCAGGATGACGTTGGTCTTCGGGTCGAAGCCGTCCATCTCCACGAGCAGCTGGTTGAGGGTCTGCTCGCGCTCGTCGTGGCCGCCGCCGAGGCCGGCACCGCGGTGGCGCCCGACGGCGTCGATCTCGTCGACGAAGATGATCGCCGGCGCGTTCTGCTTCGCCTGCTCGAACAGGTCGCGCACGCGGCTCGCGCCCACACCCACGAACATCTCCACGAAGTCCGAGCCGGAGATGGAGTAGAACGGCACGCCCGCCTCGCCCGCGACGGCGCGGGCGAGCAGCGTCTTGCCGGTTCCGGGAGGGCCGTACAGCAGCACGCCCTTCGGGATGCGCGCCCCCACGGCCTGGAACTTCGACGGGTCCTTCAGGAAGTCCTTGATCTCGTGGAGCTCCTCGACCGCCTCGTCGACACCCGCGACATCCGCGAAGGTGACCTTCGGGCTCTCCTTCGAGACGAGCTTGGCGCGCGACTTGCCGAACTGCATGACGCGGTTGCCGCCGCCCTGCATCGAGCTGAACAGGAACCAGAAGATCACGCCGATGAGCAGGAACGGGATGAGGATGCCGAGCAGGCTCGTGAACCAGTTGGTCTGGGGCACCTCGTCGTCGAACGGCGCCTTCGACGCCGTGATCGCCTGCACGACCTCGTCGCCGCGCGGCGTGACGTAGTAGAACTGCACCTGCGTGCCGAGGTCGACGTCATCTGTGACGTACGCCTTCGAGAGGGTGAGGTCGACGCGCTGCTCGCCATCGACGATCTTGACCTTCTCGACCGTCGAGCCGTTCAGCAGCTCGAGGCCCTGCTGGGTCGTGACCTGGCGGAAGCCGGATGCCGTCAGCAGGTTGAAGCCGACGATGAGGATGACCGCGCCCAACACGATGTAGATGAGCGGGCCGCGGAAGATGCGCTTGAAGTCCATGTGCGTGCGGGCCGGAGCCCGCATCCTTTCCTCTGAGACGTGCCCCTCAGGCTACCGCCCGGCTCCTTTGTCGCGTCTGGGCGTTCGCCCAAGGCTGATGCCGCCCAGCCGAGACTCCCAACCCAGCCATAGGGTTCGGCGCGACCGCGCTCGTGCCGAACCCGGAGCGACGCGCGGCGGATCACCGCGGCGCCATCAAGCCCAGACGTGGGGCGCGAGGATGCCGACGGCGCGCAGATTGCGGTAGCGCTCGGCGTAGTCGAGGCCGTAGCCCACGACGAAGTGATTCGGGATCTCGAAGCCCACGTACTTGACGTCCACGTCGACCTTCGCCGCCTCCGGCTTGCGCAGCAGCGCGCAGATCTCCACACTCTGGGCGCCCCGGCTCGAGAGGTTCTCGCGCAGCCACGACAAGGTGAGTCCGGAGTCGATGATGTCCTCCACGATGAGCACGTCGCGGCCCGTGAGGTCGGTGTCGAGGTCCTTCAGGATGCGCACGACGCCCGAGGACTGGGTGCCGGCCCCGTACGAGCTCACCGCCATCCAGTCCATCTCGATGTGCCGGCGCAGCTCGCGCGAGACATCCGCCATCACCATGACCGCGCCCTTGAGCACCCCGACGAGCAGCAGCTCGCGGCCCTCGTAGTCGCGCTCGATCTCGCGGCAGAGTTCGGCGATCCTCTCGTGGATCTGCGCCTCGCTCAGCAGCACCTCGGTCAGATCACCCTGGATGTCGGCCGGCTCCATGCGCTCAGCCTACTTCGGAGCGCGTGGTGCGGTTTCGGCTCGTCGGAGCGGTCTCGCCGGTGCCATCCCGCCGATACCGCGCCAGGTGCATCAGCCGGCGGCCGCGAAGACGAGCAGACGGCCCTCACGACGGGCGGTCAGCCCGGGAAGGTCGATCGGACCTTGCCCATGCCAGTCGGTCACGAGTCGCGCCACCTCGAGCGTGTGCGCCCAGCTGAGCGACACCCCGAACTCCGAGGCCACGACGTAGCGGATGACGCGCTGGCGTACCGCCGCGGGGTTCGCCGCGAGCGCGGGAACCGACACCGCGATCCCCGCCTCGGCGGGCTCGCAGATGTCCTCGGCGACCTCCTCGATCTGCCGGGCGAACGCCTGCTCGTCCAACCGCAGCAGCTCGGCGGTGCGGGCGAGCGCCTCCGCCACCCCCGGGCCGAGCTCGGCCTCGAGCACGGGCAGCACCCGCTCGCGCACCCGCACCCGCGCGTAGGCGGGGTCGAGGTTGTGCGGGTCGTCCCACGGCTCGAGCCCCTCGTCGAGGCACGCCTGGCGCGTGATCGCACGGCGGATGCCGAGGAGCGGACGGCGCAGCACCCCCGCATCCGCCTCCATGCCCATGAGGCTCGCACCGCCGCTGCCGCGCGCGAGGCCCAGCAGCACCGTCTCGGCCTGGTCGTCGAGGGTGTGTGCGAGGAGCACGGCGCTCGCGCCCGTCTGGGCGACGGCTGCGCGGATCGCCGCGTGCCGTGCGTCCCGAGCTGCCGCCTCCGGGCCGCCGGAGGTGCCGACCTCGACGCGCGTCACGAGCACGGGGTCGAGCCCGAGCGCGCGGGCCTGCTCCGCCGCGCGGGCCGCTACGGCATCCGAGCCCTCCTGCAGCCCGTGGTCGACGATGATCGCTCCCGCTCGGATGCCGGCGCGCGGTGCCTCGAACCCGGTCGCCGCCGCGAGTGCGAGCGAGTCGGCGCCGCCCGAGAGCGCGACGAGCACGAGCGGCCGTGTCGAAAATGCAGGAGATTCCGTCTCGTCGGCTGCCGACAGCCCGGAAGCCCGGGACTCCGCCGTAGAAGCTCCTGCATTTTCGACATCAGCGGATGCGGATGCGCGGGGCGGCGCGAGGTCGGCGAGGCACTCGCGCACCGCCCGGCGGATGTCGGCCCGGGCAGGCGTGAGACGAGGTCGCGAGGCGTCGGCGGGCATCAGCTAACGTTATTGCGCCCGCACGCGCTGTGAACAGGAGACACCATGGCCGACTACGCCGCCGTCATCGAGATCCCCAAGGGAAGCCGCAACAAGTACGAGGTCGACCACGAGACCGGCCGCGTCTTCCTCGACCGCGTGCTCTTCACCGGCTTCGTCTACCCGACCGACTACGGCTACATCGAGAACACCCTCGGCCTCGACGGCGACCCGGTCGACGTGCTCGTGCTGCTCGAGTACCCGCTCTTCCCCGGCGTCGGCGTGAAGGTGCGCCCCGTCGGCGTGTTCAAGATGACGGATGACGGCGGCTCGGATGCCAAGGTCATCGCCGTGCCGGCCAAGGACCCGCGCTGGGCGCACATCCAGGATGTCGCCGACATCCCGGAGTTCACCCGCAAGGAGATCGAGCACTTCTTTGAGCACTACAAGGACCTCGAGCCCGGCAAGTGGGTCAAGACCGAGGGCTGGGGCGACGCCGCCGAGGCCGAGGCGATCGTGCAGGCGGGCATCGAGGCGTTCCCCGGGCACTGACGCCGGCCCTGCGGATGCGGGATCAGCCGGTCGGGCGACCCACGTAAGGCACCCGGTCGTAAGCCCGGGCCGACACGATGCGCACGGGTGCGCTCGGGTTGGGGGCCTCGATCATCATGCCGCCGCCCAGGTAGATCGCGACGTGGTACTTGCGCGCGATCGTGGCCGAGCCGCCGTCGGAGTAGAAGATCAGATCGCCCGGCAGCGCCTGGCTGAACGGCACGAGACGCCCCTGCGCGGCCATGTAGTTGTACTGGTCGGTCGAGCTGTGCGTTCCGATGTACACGCCCACGGATGCGTACGACGCCTTGGTGAGACCCGAGCAGTCCCACGCGTCGGGGCCCATGCCGCCGAGCTGGTACCGCTCGCCGAGCTGCGCCTTCGCGTAGGCGATCGCGGCGTCGACCGCCGAGGTCACGGGCGTGGGGGCCGGATCGGAGCCGCCGCCCGTCGAGCCGCCGCCCGTCGAGCCGCCACCGGTGGACCCGCCGCCGTTCGATCCACCGCCGTTCGACCCGCCACCCGCGGGCGGCTGCGGCTGCTGCGCCGCGACACCCTCCGCGTAGGCTCGCTCGAGGTCGGCGGTCGTGCCCTTGAGGCTCGCGAGCTGCGCGTAGAGCACCGACTGGTTCGCCTGCTGCGCCGCGACCTGCGTCTCGACGTCTGCGGCGGCCTGCTCGGCATCCGTCTGCGCCTGCTGAGCCGCCTCGGCACGGGCCCGGCGTTCGTCCTCCGCGAGCTGAGCCTCGTCGGTGAGCGACGAGACCGCCTTCTGGTCGAACACGGCCTGCTCCACGAGCGCGGCCGACGACTCGCTGAGCTTCGACATCGTGCCGAGGCGCGAGAGCAGGCGGTCGGCATCGGCGCCCGATGAGAACGCGAGCGCACCCATCGCGTCGCCCCCGCCGGTGCGCGCGAGACGCGCGACGAGGCTCGCGGCGAGCTTGGCGGACGACTCGGCCCGCTGGGTCGCATCCGCGAGCTGATCGGAGAGTCGCGCGGTCTTCGCCTCGGCGGCCTGCAGCTCGTTCTGGGCGAGCAGGGCGTTCTCGGCCTTCTGCATCGCGACCTTCTCGAGAGCTGCGGCCTGGGCCTGCAGCTCGCCCACGAGGTTCTCGAGCTTCGCGATCTCGGCCCGCTTCGCCGACTCGCTCTGCTTCGCGGCCTGCACCTCGGCCCAACTCGGATAGTCATCGCCCGGCGCCGCCGCGACCGAGATGCCGCCTGTCGCCGTGAGCGCGAAAGCCGCCGCGATCGAGACGGCCGCCGTCGCCGCCGGCCCGGCAGGTCGGCGGAAGGCGGATCCCCCCGGACGCTCCGGGCGGCTGGGCCGGTCAGCCAAGCGTGATCCCCTGGTTGCGCATGAACGGCACCGGGTCGGTCAGGTTCTCGCCGTAGCGGATGATGAAGTGCAGGTGGCATCCGGTGGAGTGCCCCGTCGTGCCGGTGCGGGCGATGAGCTGCCCCGGGGCGACCTGCTGACCGATGTGCACGCCGATTCCGCCCGGCATGATGTGCGCGTAGCCGCTGTTGGTGCCGTCGCCGTGCTCGATGCGGATGTAGTTGCCCCACGTGCCGTACCAGCCGGCGTAGGTGACGGTGCCGGCGTGCGCGGCGTAGATCGGGATGCCGCATCCGCCGGCGAGGTCGACACCGGTGTGGAAGGCACGCGAGCCGTTGATGGGGTCGTAACGCCAACCGAAGCCCGACGTGATGCGCCCACCGGCGGGACGCGCCCATCCGCTCGCGCTCACCTCGCCGCCGGCGCCCGAGCCCCACTGCTGCCGCAGTCCCTCGAGGTAGTCGGCCTCGGTCACCTCGCGCTTGTCGGTGAGGTAGGCGACGAGCGCCTCGGCCTTGGCCTTCGCCTCCTGCAGCGCGTCGTACTTCTGCTGAGCCTCGATGGCGGCGGCCTGCGCGACCTCGAACTTCGCCTGCGCGTCGGCCTTGTACTCCTCGAGCTTGGTCTCCTCGATGACCTCCTGCTCGGCGAGCGAGGTCGCGGTCTTCTGCAGCTGCACGGCCTTCGCGTAGACGGCGTTGCTGTGCTCGGTGACCTTCTGCATCGTGCCGATGCGGTAGAGGTAGCCGTCGGCGTTGCCGGAGTCGCCGAGCAGGCCGGTGGTGAGGTCTCCCCCGCCCCCCTGCTTGGCGAGGTTGGCGATGAGCTGCGTGGATTCCAGGCGCGCCTTGTCGGCCTCGGCCTGGGCGGCGGCCGCCTGCTCCTTGACGGTCTGGGTGATCATCGACTGCTCGTCGTACTTCTGTTGCGCATCCGCGTACTCGGCACCGCGCTTCTCGGACTCCGCCTGGGTGCGGTCGACCTCTTTCTGCGCCGCGGCGATGCTCGCGTTGAGCGCGTTGAGCTGCGCCTTCGCGGATGCCTCGTCGCGCTTGGCGGCCTGTACGTCCGACCAGCTCGGGAAGTCGGCGGCGGGCGCGGCGACGGCGGGCTGCACGCCGAGCATGACGGCGAGGGCGAGCGACGACGCTCCCGCGATGAGCGCGGTCGCGCGCGATCCGGCGCCCCGTGCGCGGATGGTCCCCCGGTGCTGCATCTCTCCCCGTCCCTGTGACCACGCCTCGGCGTTATGTCACATGAGCAACATCACTCACAATAACAACATGGTTCGCGGGCGCCAAGGCACACCGCGGCGCGTCAAGCTTCAAGCATGAGTTGAAGTTGCCGGGGAGGGCGCGCCCGGCTCGGCCGCATCCGCGTGATTCGGATGCGAGAGAGGTTGCGTTCCTGCGGCGACGGGTCGCATCCGGACCGCGTCGACGGCAGGCGGGCTCGATTCGCGTTAAGCCGGATCGCCACGTATGCTTGAGCGTCGGTTGCTATGCGGTTCGCCGTCATGGCCCCATCGTTTAGTGGCCTAGGACACCGCCCTTTCACGGCGGCAGCACGGGTTCGAATCCCGTTGGGGTCACCAAAATCGCACCGTACAATTTCATATGCAAGGCCCTGTAGCGCAGTTGGTTAGCGTGCCGCCCTGTCACGGCGGAGGTCGCGGGTTCAAGTCCCGTCAGGGTCGCTGATCAAGAGCCTTTCCGAAAGGGGAGGCTCTTGAACAATCAGCGGGTGACCGCTGAGGCTCTGTAGCTCAGTTGGTAGAGCGCACGACTGAAAATCGTGAGGTCACGGGATCGACGCCCGTCGGAGCCACCACGGAAAGCCCCTGCAGCGTGCGGGGGCTTTCGTCTTGCCATTTCCGGAGCCCCCTCATGTCGACCTCCCTCACCACGGGCAGCCCGTGGCGCGTCATCCTGCTGTTCTCCGCGCCCCTGCTCGTCGGCAACGTCGTGCAGCAGCTCTATCAGGTGGTCGATGCGGTCGTGGTGGGGCGCTACCTCGGCATCGGGTCACTCGCGGCGGTGGGGGCGACGGGCAGCTTGCTGTTCCTGCTGCTCGGCTTCGCGTGGGGACTCACCTCCGGTTTCGCGATCCCGACCGCGCAGGCCTTCGGCGCGGGGGATGCCGCGGGAGTGCGCCGCTCGGTGGCGACCGGCACGATCCTCACCGCGGCCGCCACCGCCGTGTTGACGGTCGGTGCACCGCTCGTGACGGATGCCGCCCTACGGCTCATGAACACGCCCGCCCCGCTGCTGCAGGAGGCCGTGATCTTCGCACAGATCAACTTCCTCGGCGCGGGCGCGATCATGTTCTTCAACTACCTCGCGGCGATCATCCGCGCGATCGGCGACTCGCGCACACCGCTCGTGTTCCTCGTGATCGCGTGCGCGCTCAACATCGGCCTCGTCATCCTCATGGTGGGGCCGCTCGCATGGGGGGTCGCGGGCGCGGCGATCGCGACGGTCGTCTCGCAGGCGGCCTCGGTGCTGCTCTGCCTGGACTACGTGCGTCGCCGCGTGCCGGCCCTCCACGTGCGCCGGGCGGATTGGCGGGTCACCCGCACCGACCTCGCACTGCACCTGCGGCTCGGGCTGCCCATGGGCTTCCAAGCCTCGATCATCGCGATCGGCACACTCGCGGTGCAGATCCGCCTCAACGATCTCGGCGCGGATGCGGTCGCCGCCTACACGACCGCCTCGCGCGTCGACGGTCTCGCGGTCGCGCTGCTGCAGTCGCTCGGCCTCGCCGTGTCGATGTTCGTCGCTCAGAACTTCGGCGGCGGACGCCCCGACCGCATCCGGCGGGGCGTTCTGCAGGGCACCTGGATGTCGATCGGCGCCTCCGCGCTGCTGGGTGCGGTCTTCATCACCCTCGGCACCCCGCTCGTGCAGCTCTTCGTGGGAGGGCAATCGGATGCGGTGGCCGCGATGGCTGCGGAGATGCTCGTGATCAACGGGGCCTGTTACAGCGCGCTCGGGGTGCTGTTCGTGCTGCGCGGTGCCCTGCAGGGCCTCGGTCACACGATGATCCCCACCGCGACCGGCATCATCGAGCTCGTCATGCGCATGGGCGCCGCGGTGGCACTCGGTGCCGCGTTCGGCTACGTCGGCGTCGTCTGGAGCAACCCGCTCGCGTGGTTCGGCGCCGTGCTCATCCTCGTGCCGGCCTACGTGCGCGCGCATCGCGAGCTCGCCCACCAGCCGATCGCCCCGGCGCTCGTCACCCCGACGACACCGATCCCGGTCGTCGGGCCGAGCGACGGCTCGATGGTGGTCGATGCGATCGTGACGCAGCCGATCACGCTTCCCACGACCGCGGAGCGCCGCAACCTGATCCGCGTGCTCGCCCGGCGCGCGCCGTCGCGGCGGGGTTGAGGCCCAGTGCGGTCGTCTCATTTCTCCCATGGCTGTCTGCAGCCCCTGCTACGCTTGATGCGATAACCACCCGGATGTCTCGACTACCGGGCGCGGCCCTCGGCGATAGCCGGGGGCCTGCTTCATTCACGGCCAGCTCGGCGGTTTGCGAATCGCTCTTCCCTGTTCGTCGACGAGCACCCGCGGGAATTGCGACGCCCGCAGCGTCCCACGTCGAATCTGCCGGACCGTCCTGATTCCCGCGGCGTCGAACGCCTTGTTGTAGTTGGCACCTGCTACCGAGACCAGGGACACATCGTGACCCCGCTGAGTGAGCATCTCGACGGGTGGGGCGAGATCAGAGTCGTTGGTGAGGATCGCATATGAATCAGCCACGCCATCGAGCGCATCCAAGATCAGGTGAGACGCAAGCGCGACATCGCTGCCTTTCTCTTCCGGTCGCTTGACGAGAACCGTGATGACTTTGCCGTCGTGATCGATCCGCTCTGGGTGCAGAGGTAGGCGCTGTTTCACGAAGGAGAACTTGCCTTCGATCGTTTCGACCTGTGTCGTGCCCAGCGCACGCCAGTAGACCTGCTGACGTTGGCCGATGCCGCGATCATTGGTTCGCGGCTTCAATTGCGCGGAGAAGTACTTGACGCGGACCACCTCCCGCTGGGGAAACAGCCGGCGGGAGAGCGCCTCCAAGTCGAGCCACTTGTACTGCGGGTAGGTGTGCTGAAGAAGTGCTTTGTACAACGCGAAGCCGTCAATGTAGAGAGCGACGGTTCGACGGGGTTTCACGCGGCGATGGTATCTGCGACCGACGTCACCCTCGGCTCAGGCCTTCCGGCCCTTCACCGGGTGCGCCCCGCGGGCTAGCGTGAGGGCGATGCCCCGACGACCCCGCCGTTCTGAGATGGTCGCCGACGCGACCCTCGTGTCGCTCTCGGCCGTGCGGCAGGCGGTCAAGAACACCATGCTCGTGCGGGCGCTGCGCGACGACGCCGACTTCGACGAGGAGTGGTACGCGGATGCCGCGCGCCGTGAGCTCGAGGTGCTCGCCGGCGAGGCGGAGGCGGAGGCGCAGCGATTGCGCGAGGTGCGCGAGACCACGCGACGACGCAGCGGCCGGGCGCGCGCAGCCGACGACTACCGGGCGGCCGACAGCCGGCCTCTCAAGCGCCGCATCCGCGTGCTCGAGGAGCTCGCGGAGGAGTTGCGGCGGCTCGCCGACGACGATACGACGGTCGGTACGCTGCTCGCCGAGGCACGGTTGCGCGCACTCGACGAGATCACCGCGACCACGGCATCCGTTCCCGGGCTCGGGCGAGCCCGGGCCGTCACCGGCCTCGCCCGCTCGCGGGCCCTGCAGTCGCTGCGCGAGGAGCTCAGCGACTACGCCGACTGACGCCCGCTACTGCGGGGGCGTCGGAGCACCCGGCGCCGGCGGCACGGGCGGCACGGCCTGCTGCTGCACGGGCGGCGCCGGCTGAGGCGGCACCGGCTGGGGCGGCACCGGCTGGACACCGGGCGGCACGGGCTGCACGCCCGGAGGCACGGGCTGCACCTGCACCGGCTGCACCTGCACCGGCTGCTGGGCGTAGTACGCGGGCGCCTGGTAGTACTGCTGCACCGGCTGAGCGGGCTGCACGGGCTTCGGAGCCTTCGGCTCGAACGCGCGCACGATGAGCGGGATCACCGTCGTGACGACCGCGACGAGCGTCGTCGCGCCGGCCACCCGCCACCACCAGTCGGGCCATTCGGGCTCGGGGAACGCGGCGGGGATGGCGAGGATGAGCGCCGTCGCCCACACGAGGCCGATCGTCACGATCGCCATGAGCTTGCCCAGCTGCGAGCGCGCACGGGTGACGAAGTGCAGGCCGTAGAGCTGGGTGAACAGCAACGCGAGTCGGAACAGCACGATGATCAGGACGAGCCGCATCGTCTGCACGAACCAGACGGTTGCGGCCGACGTGTCCTCCGGCTGCAGCCAACCGTTCCAGAGCTTGATGAGGCCGATCGCCACGAGCACGACGTTGACGATCGTCGAGACCCCGAGGTACCAGCGGTTAGGTCCGTTGCCGGCGTTCGCGTCGAGCACGACGGCGCCCGCGAACAGGCCCACGAGGAAGAGGGTGAGCCAGGCGCGACCGGCGACGTTGGCCTGATCGCCCACGATGATGAAGTAGCCGCCGAGCGCCGCCGCCGCGACGAGCGCACCGATCGCCAGGTAGAGCGACATCGTGGCCGCGCGGGTGCGGCGTGCCGCCGGGGATTCGGGCGCTGCGGGCGCGGAACCGTCGGGAGGGGTGGTGGTCATGCCTGCGATTGTGTCAGACGGCCCTCTCTCGGCGAAGGCGTGAGCTGCCCACCTGTGGAAACGGCTAGAGCCATTTCTTGCGTTTGAACGCGAGGTACAGCCCTCCGCCCAGGGCGAGCATGAGACCGAGAGCGAAGGGGTACCCGAGCGGCCAGTCGAGCTCCGGCATCACCGTGAAGTTCATGCCGTAGACGGCACCGACGAGGCTCGGGGCGAACAGGATGGCAGCCCATGAGGTGATCCGCTTCATCTGCTCGTTCTGCTCGACGCTCGTGCGCGTCATCGCCCGGGTCACGAGGGTCGACTGCACCTGGAGGGCGTTGTCGAGCAGCGCCCGATATGCGTCCGCTCGATCCACCACGCGTCGAACGTGGTCGAGCACGTCCCGCAGCGAGCGCTGCAACTCCTCGTCGACCTCGTAGCGCCCGCCCCCGCGGAGCAATGCCTCCAGCATCTCGACGAGCGGATGCACCGCCCGCTGGAAGCTGATCACCTCCCGTGAGAGGTCGTAGATCCGCCGAGCGAGCCGCTCGTCATCCTCCTCCCCGAAGAGCTCATCCTCGATCTCGTCGATGTCGTCCTCAAGTCCCGCGACGACCGGCAGGTACTCGTCGACGACCTCGTCGAGGACGGCATAGAGCACCGCTTCCGGCCCCAACCCCAGCAGCTCCGGTTGCTGCTCGAGCCGTGCGCGCACGTTGGCCAGGTCGGGTGTCTCGGAGTGCCGGATCGTCACGACGAAATCCGAACCCACGAACACGTGCAGTTCACCGAACTCCACCCGCTCATCCGCATCGAGGTAGCGCGCTGGTCGCAAGGCGACGAACAGGGTGTGCCCGTAGCGCTCGAGCTTGGCACGCTGATGCCCCTTGCGAGCGTCCTCCACCGCGAGGTGATGCAGCTCGAACTCCGACGCGACCGACTCCAGTTCGGCCTCGGTCGGCCGGTACAGCCCGATCCAGGCCATGCCGCCCTCGGCCTCGACGATCTCGTAGGTCTCTTCGAGGGTGCGCGGCGATCGCACCCGGTGCCCGTCGATGTAGATCGCGTTGTCGATGAGCGGCATGCGGTCTCCGTCTCGTGTCGCGGTGTGCGCTTCAGCCGAACATATCCCGAGCGAGCGCGGATGCCGGCCACGCCGACTGTGGGAAACGCATCCGAAACGATGCTGTGACCGAGCGGTCGCCGGGGTGACACCGGAGGCGGCTAGCGTGAGGTGCGATGGTCCTTCCCCGCTCCCCGTTCCGACGGCGTCCGCTGTTCGCCGACCTCGTCGCGGATGCGCTGCTGGTCGCGCGCGCGGGGGTGCGCCAGCGCGTGAAGAACGTGGTGATCCTGCGCACTCTGCGCGACGGCGCCGACTTCGAGCTCGAGTGGTACACGGATGCCGTGCGCGCCGAACTCGAGGCGATCGCGGTGGAGAACGAGAAGGCCGCGGAGCAGCTGGTGCGCGACGCCGCCTACGCCCAGGGCCGCCACTTCCGGGCCGCGACGGCCCGCGACTACGTCGACCGGGACGTGCCGAAGCTGCGCCGCCGCCGCCGCGTGCACCTCGCCCTCGCGGCGCGCCTGCGGGCCCTCGCCGAGGACGAGCCCGCGGTCGTCGCCCTCGTGGAAGACGCACGCATGCTCGCCCTCGACGACATCGCATCCGCGGCCGCCGCCGTACCGCGCGCTCGCGGGCCGCGTCCGCTCACCGGATCGGCCCGCCGGATCGCGCTCGCCGACCTCGTCGACGACCTCGACGAGCTCGGGCGGGCGCAGACGCCGCGCGCCGCCGACTAGCGCAATTCCCGCCGCAGTCAACCCCGCTGCCATCCGGCGTGCAACGCACTACCGTCGCGGCATGACCTCGCTCTGGCATGCCGACGCCCCCGCGATCCCCACCGACCCCTTCCCCGACGGCCGCCGGTTCGACCACCTCATCGTGGGGGCCGGGCTCACAGGTCTCACCACGGCCCTGCTGCTCGCTCGCCGCGGCAGGACCGTCGCCGTGCTCGAGGCCCGCACGGTGGGTGCACTCGCGACCGGTAACACGACCGCGAAGCTCAGCCTGCTGCAGGGAGTGAAGCTGCAGCGGGTGCGCAACCGCAACATCCGACCCGTCTTCGACGCCTACATCGCCAGCCAGCGCGCCGCCTTCGACTGGATGGTCGACTACCTCACGGATCGCGGCGTCGCCTTCGAGCATCGCCCCGCGGTCACCTGGGCCGAGACCCCGGAGCAGCGCGACACCGTGCGCCGCGAGTACGAGGTCGCACGCGCCGCCGGCCTGCCGGTGCGGTGGGAGGAGGATGTCGCCCTGCCGACCCGCGGCTACGGCGCCGTCGTGCTCGACGACCAGGTGCAGTTCGACCCCATGGAGGTGCTCGCGGCCCTCGCCGCGGATGTGCGCGCGGCCGGCGGCGTGATCGTCGAGGGTGCGCATGTGGGGCGACTCGAGCTCGGCTCGCCCGTTGTGGCGCACACGCATCGCGGCCGCGTCTCGGCGCCGGATGTGGTGCTCGCCACCGGCACGCCGCAGCTGGACCGCGGCCTCTACTGGGCGAAGGTCGAGGCGCAGCGCAGCTACCTCGTGTCGTTCCGGGTACCCGAGACCACACCACACGACGACACGGGCATGTACCTCGGAGGCGGCGACGGGGCTCACAGCGTGCGCTGGCACCGTGGTTCGCTGCTCGTCGGCGGGTCGGGGCACGGCGTGGGGCGGCAGGATCCCGGCGCCGACCCTTACGGCGCGCTCGAGGACTGGGCTCAGCAGCTCTGGCCGGGAGCGGAGGCGACCCACCGCTGGTCGGCGCAGGACTACGCGGCGTTCTCGGGCATCCCGTTCGTGGGCTACCTGCCGCGCACCCGCAGGCGCGCCTACTTCGCCACCGGCTTCGAGAAATGGGGGATGACGGGCGCCGTCGCCGCGGCTCTCATCCTCGACGCCGACCTCGAGGGGCGCCGCGACGGCTGGCAGCGCGTGCTCGGAATGCGGCCCACCCTGCCGCAGACGATCGGCGTGGGCATCGGCGCGGGTGCCGCCGTCGCCTCCTGGTACGCCCGCGGCTACGCGGGGGTGGTGCGGGATGCGGTGCGCAGCATCCGCGACGGGGAACCGCGCGTGACGCCCACCGCGATCGTCGCCGACGAACGCGGCGCGCAGGAGGTCTGCCTCGTGTGCCCGCACCTCGGCGGCATCGTGCGCTGGAATGCGGCGGAGTCCACCTGGGACTGCCCCGCCCATGGCTCGCGCTTCGAGGCGACCGGGCGCGTGATCGAAGGTCCCGCGAAGCGGGGGCTCACCACCCACGTGCTGCGCGAGCACGACGAGGTCAGCGCTTCGACGACTTCCTGAGGGTCTTCTCGTCGATCGGCGCCTCGCCCGAGGCCCGCAGCGCGGCGTAGTAGGCTCGCGCCTCATCCTGGCGCTCCTGCTCGCCGCCGTCGGCGAGCGGTGCGCGCACGAGCTCGGGGGTGAGCCCGAACGCGGCGACCAGATCGAGCGCGTGCGCCCGGATGCGCGGCAGCAGCCGGTCGTCGATGTAGGCGGTGATCGCCGCGGCGCGCTGCCCCGAGAGGCGGCCGTGCACGAGGTACCAGGCGGCGTCCTTCTCGATGAGCCCGAGACCGAAGAGGTCACGCAGCCAGGTGAGCACCTGCTTCGTGTCACCCTCGGGCACCTTCGCGAGCGCACGTGTGAACGCCTCCCACTGCAGCAGTTCGCCGTGGGCGCGCGCCGTCTGGATGAGGTCGTTCTGGTAGCGGTTGAACAGGGCCGCCGCGTCGACGCTCGACAGCTTGGATGCGGGGCGCAGCTTGCCGGCGAGCTCGGCGACCGCGGTGTGCACGCGGTCGGTCAGCAGCTGACGCTGCGAGGCCTCGTCGCGCACGAAGCCCACCGAACGGGCGGTCGAGCCGAAGTCGGCGATCGCCTGACCGAGCTGACGCAGACCCGAGCGGTTGACCGCGGCGTCGCCCACCTGGCCGACGACGAACTGCGCCATCGCACCGGCATCCGCGTTCTTGAACTTCTTCGCGTAGTCGGTGAGCAGACGCTTGGCGACGAGCTGCAGTAGCACGTTGTTGTCGCCCTCGAACGTCGCGTAGATGTCGAGGTCGGCGCGCAGCTGGGTGAGGCGGTTCTCGGCCATGAAGCCGGCGCCGCCGCAGGCCTCGCGGGCCTCCTGCAGGATGTCGAGGGCGGCCCAGGTGGAGAGCGGCTTGAGCGCCGCCGCGATCGTCTCGAGGTCCTCGCGCGTGGACGGGGTGTCCTCCTCGCCCGAGAACACCCGGTCGAACAGGTCGAGGAACTCCTCGTGGGCGAAGCTCATCGCGTAGGTCTGCGCGAGGCGCGGCAGCAGACGGCGCTGGTGGCGCTGGTAGTCGAGCAGCACCTCCTCGTCGTCGCTGCCGGCGGTGAACTGGCGGCGCTGCGTGCCGTAGGTGATCGCGACGTGCAGCGCGAGCTTCGACGCGAGCGTCGAGGCGCCGTCGAGCGATACACGGCCCTGCACGAGGGTGCCGAGCATCGTGAAGAAGCGTCGGCCGGGGCTCTCGATCGGCGAGGTGTAGACGCCGTTCTCGTCGACGTCGCCGTAGCGGTTGAGCAGGTTGGTGCGGGGCACACGTACCTGATCGAAGGCGAGCCGGCCGTTGTCGATGCCGTTGAGGCCGCCCTTGAGCCCGTCGTCGTAGCTCGAGACGCCGGGCAGCAGCCCGCCGTCGGCGTCACGGATCGGCACGTAGATGCAGTGCACGCCGTAGTTGACGCCCTTCACGATGAGCTGCGCGAACACGGTCGCCGCGCGGCCGTGCAGGGCTGCGTTGCCGAGGTATTCCTTCCACGCGGCCGCGAAGGGCGTGTGGATGACCCACTCGTCGGTGTCTTCGTCGAGCGTGGCGGTGGTGCCGATCGAGGCGACATCCGATCCGTGCCCGCGCTCGGTCATGGCGAACGCGCCGGGCACCTCGAGGCTCATCGCGGCGGGCAGGAACTGCTCGTGGTGGCGCTCGGTGCCGAGGTGCAGGATGGCGGCGGCGAAGAGGCCCCACTGCACCCCCGACTTGATCTGCAGCGACGGGTCGGCGAGCACGAGCTCCTCGAAGGCGGCGATGTTACCGCCCGCGTCGTCACGACCTCCGAAGCGCGCCGGGAAGGCGCGGTGCACCGCATCCTCTTCCACGAGGGCGTGCAGCTGGCCGAGCACGCGCGCCCGGTGCTCGGCGAGCGAGAGGTCGCCCTGGAACCAGAACTCGGGGCGCGAGGCGAGCGCGCGCGAGGCCTTGCGGTCGTCGGCCCAGCGGCCGAGCAGGTACTCGCCGAGCCAGGCGGCGTCGACCGTGAGCTCCGCGGATGCGGTGGCCGCGTCGCGCGGCGTGCTCACCTCGTCGGGCAGCTCGGGAGCGTCGTTCTTCGCAGCAGCGGCGGCTTCGGTGCGCGTCATGGCGTCCTCCTGTCGGGGAGTCGAGGGGATGACCTCACGCTAGGTCGCGCCGCCGCGGGTGTCGACCGGATCGTCTGGGGGGCACGAAGCGAATGCGTCGCGGCGCTGCCGTCGTTGTGGGAAACGGCCAATCGTCAGAGCTGCGAGCCCGGCACCGAGAAGGTGTCACACGCGGTGTAGCCGCCCTGGCGACCCGCGCTGAACCACTTCTGACGCTGCTCGCTCGCCCCGTGCGTCCAGGTCTCGGGGGTCACCTGCCCCTGCGTCTGCTCCTGGATGTGATCGTCGCCCACCGCGGATGCCGCGCTCAGCGCATCCGCCCACTCGGCATCCGAGAGCGGCTGGAGGTAGCTGACGCCGTTCTCGTCGGTGGTCTGCTCGGCCGCCCCGAGCGCCGCACCCGCATAGCAGTCGGCCTGGAGCTCGAGGCGCACGCCGTCGGAATCCGGGCCGGTCTGCGAATTGTCGATGCCGTTCATCTGACCGGTGAGGTTCTGGATGTGGTGGCCCCACTCGTGCGCCACGACGTAGAGCTGGGCGGCGGGCCCGCCGCTCGAGCCGAAGCGGTCGCGCAGCTCGTCGAAGAATGCGGTGTCGAGGTAGATCGTCTCGTCGGGCGGGCAGTAGAACGGGCCGACCGCGCTCGTGGCGCCGCCGCATCCGGTGTTCGTCTGGCCGGTGAAGAGCTGGATCTGCGTGCTGCGGTAGCCGCTCTCGAAGGAGCCGGCCCAGTAGTCGTCGAGGAAGGCGGCGGCTCCCTTCATGCGGCAGTCGAGGTCGTCGTTGGCGTCGGAGCCCGTCTGGCATTGCTCGAGTGCGGACTCCTCGCCGCCGCCCGTCGTGCCGCCCATGCCGCTCACGAGCCCGGTGAGGTCGGGGCCGCCGAGCAGCGCGACCACGAGGGCGATGATGCCGACGACGCCCACCCCGCCGCCGACCGCGATGCCGCCCTTGGCGCGGCGGCTGATGCGGCCCTTGCTGATATCGGAGCCCTCGTTGAACGTCATGGCACGACGTTAGTTCGTCGGCGCCCGCGCGGCGAGGCTCAGCGACGCTCGCGGTGCAGGATGCGGCTCACCCGTTCCCGCACCGTCGTGGCCGGGGGCTCGTTGTAGACGCCCGCGAACTCCTGCCCCGAGAGGCGCTGGATCTCGGTCATCACCGCGTCCGTCGCCTCGCGGCGCGCGCGGCCCGACGATGCGGGGCCGAAATGCGAGAGGTCGAGCGGCTCGCCGAACGCGACCGTGACGCGGGCGAAGCGGATAGGACCCTTGCCGCCCGGCTGCATCCGGTCGGTGCCGATGAGACCGACGGGGACCACCGGCACGCCGGCCGTGAGCGCGAGCCACGCGACACCGGTGCGCCCGCGATACAGACGCCCGTCGCGCGACCGCGTGCCCTCGGGATAGATCGAGAAGGCCTCACCGGCTTCGAGCACGCGGAGCCCGGCGTCGAGGGCATCCTGGGCGGCCGAGCCCGCGCCGCGCTCCACGGGCACCGCGCCCACGCCGCTGAAGAAGGCGCGCTGCAGCCGGCCCTTCGCCCCGCGGCCGGTGAAGTATGCGGACTTGGCCATGAACGAGACCGAGCGACGGGCCACGAGCGTCAGCACGATGCTGTCGATGAACGCGAGGTGGTTGGATGCGATGAGCACCCCGCCGTGCTTCGGCACGTTCCGCCGGCCGACCACCTTCGGCCGGAAGAGCACTCGTGCGAGCGGCGCGAGAAACAGCCGACTGAAGAAACGCACCGACCCAGGGTGGCACCCGCCCCATGCCCTGCGCCGCATGAGGCTCGCGGCGGCGCTGGTTTCGAGACGCCGCTGCGCGGCTCCTCAACCAGCGGAGGCATGCGTCCGCGCGATCCGTGACCCTCGCGGAAGCGCCCCCCTAGACTCGGGGCATGCTCCCCTTCCTCATCGTCGGCGGAATCGGACTCCTGCTCGTCGTCTTCTCGCTCATGTTCGACGAGATCCTCGACTTCCTCGACGGCGCGCTTTCGGGCACCGCGGTGGGGAGCGCCCTCGTCGTGTTCGGCGCCTCCGGCGCCATCGCGATCTCGAACGGACTGCCCGACTGGTCGGCCTACCTGATCTCGGCGGTCATCGCGCTCGTCGTCTTCATCGGGGTGCAGCTGCTCATCCGCAACCTCCGCCGAAGCGAAGACGGCACGCCCTCCTCGCCGGTGGGGCTCTACGGCGTCACCCGCTCGAACGTCACCACGACCTCGGGCGAGGTGAGCCTCGACGGGCCGCACGAGATCGAGACGCGCCTGGCCTTCGCCGACGAGCCGATCCCGCGCGACACCCGCATCCGGGTGATCGAGTTGCAGGGGTCGCGCGTGCGGGTGGAGCGTGCAGTGCCGCTCACGCGCGACGAGCAGGCCGCATCCGAGAACTGACCACCACGACCGCACCACCACCACACCACCCGAGAAAGGCCACGCTCCCGTGAACCTCTTCACCGAGAACGTCACCGTCTTCGCCGTGATCGCCCTCATCATCGTCGCGCTCGCGATCTTCGCCTTCGTGGCGGGGCGCATCAAGCGCGTGCCGCCGAACTCCGCGATGGTCATCGTGGGCCGCGGCGCCGGTCAGAAGGGCGGTGAGCCGGATTCGGGCCAGCGCGTCGTGATCGGCGGCCGGGTCTTCATCTGGCCGATCCTGCAGCAGGGCTTCCTCGTGTCGCTCGAGCAGCGGCAGATCGGTATCGCCGTCGAGGGCGTCGACAAGAACTTCATCAAGCTCGCCATTCAGGCATCCGTGAACTTCAAGGTGTCGGGCACGGCCGAGGGCGTGCGCCGCGCAGCGCAGCGCTTCCTCTCGCAGCAGAACTCGCTCACCCAGATCATCCAGCAGTCGCTCGAGGGCTCGCTGCGCTCGATCATCGGCAACATGCCGGTGCAGGAGATCATCTCGAACCGCAACGCCCTGTCGGAGGCCGTGGTCGAGGCCACGAAGCTCGACCTCGCCGAGCAGGGACTGCAGGTCGACCTGCTCAACATCTCCGACATCTCGACGCCCGGCACGAGCTACCTCGCCGACCTCGGCCGCGCCGAGGCGGCGCTCGCCCGGCAGAACGCCGAGGTGAAGGAGGCCGAGACGCAGCGGGCCGCCGAGTTCGCCCGCATCGAGGCGGCTGAGCAGATCGCTGAGCGTCAGAAGGCGCTGAGCCTCAAGCAGGCCGCGATCAAGGCCGAGACGGATCGTGCGAACGCCGAGGCGAACGCATCCGGCCAGCTCGCGACGGCCGAGCAGGACCGTATCGTCGCCGCGCAGCAGCGCGAGGCGCTCGCCGAGCAGGCGCGCGTCGAGCAGGAGCGTCTCGACATCTCGGTGCGCAAGCCGGCGGAGGCCGAGGCGTACGCGACCGTGCAGGCCGCGAACGCCGAGCGCGATGCCGCCAACGCCGCGACCGAGGCGGATGCCTACAAGCGCACGAAGATCGCCGAGGCGAACAAGGTGGCCGCGGTGCAGGACGCCGAGGCCGCCGCCGAGGCCGTGCGCCTCGCCGGTATCGCCGAGCGCGACAAGCAGGTCGCTCTCGCCCAGGGCATCAAGGCCGAGGGTGAGGCGCGCGGTGCCGCGATCGCCGCCGAGGGTCTGGCCGAAGCGCAGGCGATCGACGCCAAGGCCGAGGCGCTCAAGAAGTACGGCGAGGCGGCCCTCGCGCAAGAGATCATCGGTCGCCTGCCGGAGATCACCCGTGCGGTTGCGGAGCCGCTTTCGGCGATCGGCACCCTCACGGTCGTGTCGACGGATGGCGCATCGGCTGTCACGAAGACGGTCGGCCAGGTGGCGAGCGAGGTGCCCGCGGTCGTGAAGAACCTCACCGGGCTCGACCTGACGGCGCTGCTGAGCGGGGTCGCCGGCGGTGCCCTCGCCGACGCCGCCGGTGCCGCCGGTGCCAAGCCGGCCCCGAAGCGCGCGCCCAAGGCGGCGCCCGCCGAGTAGACCCCCGCGTCATCGAGAGGTCGTATCCGGGCGTCGACCGCCTTCGCGCAGGCGCCGGATACGACCTCTCGGCGTTTCTGGACCCGGTCGGCTACTCGTCGAGGGGCGGCGCGTCGGCGTCGGTCAGGGGCGGCGGCTCGTCGGGAAGCAGAGCCATGACCGGCTCGTGCGACAGGGGGGCTGCGGGCTCGTCACCCGTCTCCCGTCGCTCGCCCCGGACCAGGGCGAGCACCGCCTCGCCGTAGGCCTCGAGCTTCTTCTCGCCGACGCCGGAGACGGTCGCGAGCTGTTCGAGCGTGCTCGGCTCGGTGACGGCGATGCCGCGCAGAGTCGCGTCGCCGAAGACGATGTAGGCGGGAACGCCCTGCTCGCGAGCGATGTCGGCGCGCCACGCACGCAGGCGTTCGAAGAGCGGTTGGGCCGGCTCGGGCAGTTCCGCGACGGCGGCACGCTTGGCCTTCTTCACGGCGCGCTCCGGCTCCCGGCGGAGCTTCACGGGACGCGAGCCGTCGAGCACGGCGGCGGAGGCCTCCGTGATGACGAGCGTGCCGTAGCCATCGGAGTTCACCGCGAGCAGCCCCTGGGCGAGCAGTTGCCGCACCACGCCGCGCCACTCCTGCTCGCTCAGTTCGGCGCCGATGCCGTAGGTGCGCAACTCGTCGTGGCGCTGCTGGCGGATGCGGTCGGTGTCGCGCCCGAGCAGGATGTCGATGAGGTGACCGGCGCCGAAGCGCTGGTTGCGCTCCCGCTGCAGCCTCACGATCGTCGAGAGCAGCTTCTGGGCCGGGACGGTGCCGTCCCAGGCCTCGGGCGGGGCGAGGCACGTGTCGCAGTTGCCGCATGGCGCGGAGGTCTGCCCGAAGTAGTTCAGCAGCTGCACGCGACGGCACTCGACCGTCTCGCACAGGGCGAGCATCGCATCCAGGTGCTGCGCGGCGCGGCGCTTGTACGCCGCGTCGCCCTCCGATTCGTTGATCATGCGGCGCTGCTGCACGACATCCTGCAAGCCGTAGGCCAGCCACGCGGTCGACGGCAGCCCGTCCCGGCCCGCGCGCCCCGTCTCCTGGTAGTAGCCCTCGACGGACTTGGGCAGATCGAGGTGGGCCACGAAGCGCACGTCGGGCTTGTCGATGCCCATGCCGAAGGCGATCGTGGCGACCATCACGACGCCGTCTTCGCGCAGGAACCGCGCCTGGTTGCGGGCGCGCACCGCGGCATCCAGCCCCGCGTGGTACGGCAGGGCCGTGATCCCTTCGGCCACGAGCGCCTCGGCCGTCTTCTCGACCGAGGCGCGCGAGAGGCAGTAGACGATGCCGGCATCGCCCGGGTGCTCGGTGCGGATGAGCTGCAGCAGCTGCTGGAGCGGCTGGTTCTTCGGCTCGATGCGGTACTGGATGTTGGGGCGGTCGAAGCTCGACACGAACTGCCGGGCGGTTCCGAGGTCGAGTCGCTCGACGATCTCGCGACGGGTGGCCGCGGTGGCCGTCGCCGTGAGCGCGATGCGCGGCACCGTCGGCCAGCGCTCATGCAGCACCGAGAGCCCGAGGTAATCGGGCCGGAAGTCGTGGCCCCATTGCGAGACGCAGTGCGCCTCGTCGATCGCGAACAGGGCGATCGGGGCTCGGTCGAGCAGACTCAGCGAGCTCTCGAGCTTGAGGCGCTCGGGGGCGAGGTAGAGCAGGTCGAGTTCGCCCGCGAGCAGCTGCTGCTCGACGAGGCGGCGCGCATCGGGGTCCTGCGTCGAGTTGAGGAAGGCGGCCCGTACCCCGAGCGCCTCGAGCGCGTCGACCTGATCCTGCATGAGGGCGATGAGCGGCGAGATGACGACGCCGGCACCCGCCCGCACGAGCGCGGGGATCTGGTAGCACAGCGACTTGCCGCCGCCCGTGGGCATGAGCACGACCGCGTCGCCGCCCCCCACCACCTGGTCGATGATCTGCGCCTGCTCGCCGCGGAACGTGTCGTACCCGAAGACGCGGTGCAGCACGTCGAGGGGGGCGGGGGAGGACATGACCTCCACGGTACCCGGCGGGTCGGACGGCGGCCGGGCCGGATGCCCGTCCTGGGGAATGCGGGACAGCGGCCGCGCGGGGAAGGGCGTCCCCCACGAACGCACCCGCCTGTCCCCCTTTCGGGGTCATCGCGCTTCCCTTATGGAATCGTTACCTTCGACTCAAGGTAACCGGATATCTGGGGGGAATCCGGAGCGGGGGATCGCCGTCGGGGGGCGGCGACCCCCGCACCTTTATGTGAGCCCCAGAAACCCCACGCGGTGCACGGCCGCGACAGACGGCCCGCAGGCGCCAGTGGGATGGTGCCTGCGGGCCGGATCTGATTCCACCCAGCTGGGTTGCTACAACACGATCACCAGCGACGGCCAGCTGAGCGACGGATCGAACCCGTCACCGCTGAACTGCGCCGTCAGCAGGTGCAGACCGCGCTTCAGCTTGAGCTTGACCGTGGCCTTGCCGTTCGCCGTCTCGGCCAGGTCGACGGTCGCCACGGTCTTCGCGCCGTCGCGGATCACGAGCGTTCCGACCGCGGGCGAGCCGTCGTCGGTGCGCACCGTGACCTTGTAGTTCACCGTGCCGCCGAAGACCAGCAGGGGCGCCGACGCGCTCGTGCGGGTGCCGACGGGTTCCGTCGGCGTCGGGGCCTCGGCGACCTCGATCGGCAGCGTCACCTCGGTGCCGCCCGGGCCGGCGATCGTGAGCAGCTGCGAGCCCTCGATGCCCTCCGGGATGGTGAACGTCACGGTCGCGGTGCCCTGCTCGTCGGTCGTGTCGACGATCTGCATCGTCAGCTCACCCGTGCCGAGCACCTGACCGCCGAGGCTGATGCTGGCCTCGCCGGATGCGGCGCCGCCCGTGCTGAACAGCATCGACGACAGCTGGGCGGTCACCTGCTCGCCTCCCGCATACGCCTCACCGTCGGCCGGGGCCGAGAGCACGGCGCCGACGGCGCGCTGCTCGGTGGGCGGCGCGACCGGCGAGTTCTCGCCGATGTAGCCCACGAAGGCGTCGAGGTCGATACGCCCCGAGTCCGCCACGTTCGCTCCCGCGGTGAAGGCGCCGAAGTTGTCGCCCCCGGAGGCGAGGAACGAGTTCGTCACCACCTTGATCACCTGGTCGTCGGCGACCGCTTCGCCGTTGAGCGTGATCGCCGTGATGTGCGATCCCGCAGCGGCGGATGGGTCGTAGACGTACTCGAGACCGTGCGAGAGCCCGAGCTTCAGGTACGGCCGGGCCGCACCCGCGGGCTGCCACTGCTGCTCGAGCACCGCCTTCAGCTGCGAACCGGTGAGGTCGAGCGTTACGAGCGTGTTGGCGAACGGCTGGATGAGCGCCGCCTCCGCGTAGGTGACGTTGCCATCCGGGTCGTTCGCACCCGAGCTCGCGTAGACGAGGTCGGCGCGGATGCCGCCCGGGTTCATGATCGCCACCTGCGTCGACAGGTCCGCGGTCGCCGCGAGCTGCGCATCCGCGATGAGGTTGCCGATCATCGACTCGCCGCCGCGGTTCTCCGAGCCGTTCGTCTGAACGGCCCGACGGATGTCCTGCGTGATCGAGCCGAGCGAGACGGAGCCGAGCTCCTTCGCGACGTCGACGGCATCCGCGACGATCTGCGCGACGGCCGGGTCGGGCGGGAACGCGCCGATCAGGTTGAGGTTCTCGGTGTCGATCGAGAGGGCCTCCGTGCTCGGGTCGTACACGATCGTCGAGTGGCCGTACATCGCCCCGTACTGTCCGGAGGAGATGACCGGACGCGTGCGATCGGTGCCGGGGATCGGCACGTCGAAGTCGTACGCGAGGTGCGTGTGGCCGGAGATGATCATGTCGATCTCGGGGTCGGCGCCGTTCACGATGCGGCCGAAGTTGGAGTCGTCGGTCGCGCTCGAGATGTCGGTCGTCGCCGCGCCCTCGTGCACGAGCAGCACCAGGATGTCGGCCTCGCCGTTGGACTCGTCGCCGTCGGAGAGCTGGTCGGCCACCCGGTTGACCTCGGGCACGACCTCCTTGACCTCGAGGCTCGCGATGCCCGCGGGGCTCACGAGCTCGGTGAGATCTTCGGTGACAGCTCCGATGAAGCCGATCGTCACGCCCTCGAACTCACGCAGCTCGTACTCCTGGTAGGCGGGTTCGCCCGTCGCCCGGTCGTAGAGGTTGGCCGCGAGGTAGGGCCAGTCTGCGTGCTCCAGGATGCGGTCGTCGACATCCGCGCGGCCCTTGTCGAACTCGTGGTTGCCGAACGCGCTCGCGTCGAGGCCGATCTCGTTGAGGGCGTCGATCGTGGGCTCGTCCTGCTGGATGAACGAGGTGAAGGTCGACGCGCCGATGAAGTCACCCGCACCTACGAAGAGGGTGTTGGGGTTCTGGGCCTCGTAGGAGCGCACCATGCCGCCGAGCACCGCGGCGCCCGCCGTCGTCGACGAGGCCTCGAGCCGACCGTGGAAGTCGTTGACGCTCACGAGGTCGATCGTGACGGGCGGCGGTGCCGAGGTCACTCCGACGAGCACGGGGTCGTGGTCGCTCGACCGGTAGGGGCTCGAGCCGTCGGTGGCGCCATAGGCGTAACCGCGGTCGCTCCACTCGGCCGAGTTGATGCCCCACACGCCCACACCGGTGACCGACTTCGCGAGCGAGGCCGTCACGAAGGCGTGATCGAGCGATCCGAGCTCACCGTTGAAGGTGTAGGTGTACTGCCCCTGGGCCTTCGTCGGCACGAGGTCGACGAAGCCTGCGGCGGTGAGCGCCTGCGCCGGGTCCTCCTGGCCGTAGGCGTTGAAGTCGCCCAGCAGGATGACGTCGTCGCTCTTCTGCGGATCGGCCGCGATCCCGTCGACGAAGGTTGCGAGCCGCTGGGCCTGCGCCACGCGCTCCGCGTTGAAGAAGCCCTGGCCGTCGGCCGGCTCGGTGCCGCCACCGCTCGGCGGGCTCTTCGACTTGAAGTGGTTCGCGACGACGGTCACGAGTCGGCCGTCTCCGATGTCGAAGGTCTGGGCGATCGGCTTGCGCGCGATGTCCCACACGGCATCCGTATCGGCGAAGCTGTCGCCGACCGGGGTCGCGAGCGACGGCTTGTAGATGATGGCCGTCGTGATCACGTCGTTGCCTGCAGCGTTGACGGGCGCCGGCGTCGCGACGTAGTCCCACGTGCCCGCTCCGGCGGCGGCGTTGAGGCCGGCGACGAGGTCGGCGAGCGCCTCGTCGGGTGTCTCGCCGAGCGTGGCCGAGTTCTCGATCTCCTCGAGCGCCACGACATCCGCGCCCAGGCCGTTGATGGCCGCGACGACCTTCGCCTTCTGCTTCGCGAACTGCTCAGCGTCGGCGGCACCGCGGGCGTCGCCTCCGAAGGTCGTGAAGTAGTTGTAGACGTTGAAGCTGCCGAACTGCAGGTCGCCGCCGACCTCGGGCGCCTGCGCAGGGCGCGGGTTCAGCGTCTCGAAGGTGGGCTTGTAGGAGGCGTCGCTCGCGTCGGTCAGCGGCGTCTGCGGTTGCAGCCGCCAGTTGTCGAATCCGTAGCCGAGCACCATCGCCTTCGCCGGCGGCACGAAACGGTCGCCGTTGCGCACGACCGTGCCGGCGGTGAAGTAGGGCTGGTCGCCGACGTGCGCGCTGTTGTCGACGCGGATCGAGTAGCCGTCGTCGACGATGAGGCGCCGCGCGAGGTTCGACGCGGCGATCGCGTCGGCCGCGGGCCCGGCATCCGTGGTCTCCGTCGACTTGACGAGCTCGCCGCCGGCCGAGAGCCACAGCGAGCCGAAGTTGTACAGCTCGTGGCTCGAGGCCAGGCGGTAGTCGCCCGTGGGCTGCACGAGCATGCCCTCGTAGGCCTCGCGATCGCTGCCGACGACGGTGTCGGGCAGGGGCGTGGGCTCGGGCAGTCCGGCGCCGGCTTCGAGCAGCTCGTAGGCGGATGCCGTGGTCGCCGTGAGCTGGGTCTGGCCCTGGTACTCGCCGACGGTTCCCGTGACCCGCACGAGGTCACCGGTCGCGACGGCCGGGTTGAGCTGGTTGAAGTAGACGAAGATGCCGTCGGACGCGCCGGGGGTGGCATCGGTTTCTCCCCCCGAGCCGGCGGTCTGCAGGTACAGACCGCGGTAGCCGGATGCGGCGTTGTAGTAGCCCGTGACGACGCCCTCGACGGTGACGGTGCCGGTGAGCGGGCTCGTCGCCCCGGTGCCCTGCACCTCGGCGATCGTGTGGGTCACGTCGACCGCGAAGGCGGGGGTCGCGACGAGTGAGCTGAGCCCGAGGGCTGCGATGGCCGCCGTGGCGACGGCGGCGAGCCGGCGCCGTGCCGGCGGCCGAGCGGTGGTGTCTGGAGTTCTCATGACGCGCAGTGCTCCGTTGTTCGAAGTGGACAGCGTGGCCGGGTGTCCCCCCTTTGGGGGCCACCTCATCCCTACCCCTGTCCGCCGACATCGCGCAAGAGTGCGCGCATCAGCGTCACGCGCTGTTCACGCGCTGCTCATCTGCGCACAGCCCTCGGGAGGTCGGCGGGGCGGACGCTTTGACGGTGTCGGGGGTACGTGTGATCCTGTAGGGTCGCCGCCCCTTCCCCTCCACGGAGAGACCCCATGCTCGGCAAGCTCCTCTTCCGCTACCTCAAGCCCTACCGCTGGTTGCTCCTGGGCGTTCTGGTGTTCCAGTTCGCCTCGGCGCTCGCCTCGCTCTACCTCCCGAGCCTGAACGCCGACATCATCAACAAGGGCGTCGCCACGGGCGACACCGGGTTCATCTGGGGCACCGGCACGTTCATGCTGGCCGTCTCCCTCGGGCAGATCGTGTCGTCGATCATCGCCACCTACTTCGCAGCGAAAGCGGCGATGCGGGCGGGCCGCGACATCCGTGACGACGTCTTCGAGCGGGTGAGCACCTTCTCCGAACGGGAGGTCTCGCAGTTCGGACCCGGTTCGCTCATCACCCGCAACACGAACGACGTGCAGCAGGTGCAGATGCTCGCCATGATGGGCGCCACGATGCTCGTCTCCGCCCCGCTGCTGGCCATCGGCGGCATCATCATGGCGCTGCGTCAGGACGTGGGCCTCAGCTGGCTCATCGCGGTCGCCGTCCCCGCGATCCTGCTGTTGGCGGGCATCATCATCGGCCAGATGGTGCCCCTGTTCCGCGCCTACCAGGACCGCCTCGACAACGTGAACCGCATCATGCGCGAACAGCTCACGGGTGTGCGCGTCGTGCGCGCCTTCGTGCGCGAGCGCATCGAGGAGCTGCGGTTCGGGTTCGCGAACGCCGACATCATGCAGATCGGTCGGCGAGTGGGCTCGCTCTTCGTGCTGCTGTTCCCCCTCGCGATGCTCGTGCTCAACGTGACCGTGGTGGGCGTGATCTGGTTCGGCGGCATCCAGGTGGATGCGGGTCACGTCGAGATCGGCACCCTGTTCGCCTTCATGCAGTACATCGGCCAGATCCTCATGGGCGTGCTCATGGCGAGCTTCATGACGATGATGATCCCGCGCGCCGCGGTCTCGGCCGAGCGCATCAGCGAGGTGCTGGCTCAGCCATCGACCATCGTCCGACCGGAGAACGGCATCCGGGAGTTCCGCACCCCCGGCACCGTCGAGTTCCGCGACGCCTCCTTCACCTACCCCGGCGCGGAGCATCCCGTGCTCAGCGGGATCACCTTCACCGCTCGCCGCGGTGAGACGGTCGCCATCGTCGGATCGACAGGGGCGGGCAAGACGACGCTCGTCTCGCTCATCCCGCGCCTCTTCGACGTCACGAGCGGCGCCGTCGAGCTCGGCGGCGTCGACGTGCGCGAGGCCGACCTCGAGCAGCTGTGGGCGCGCATCGGGCTCGTGCCGCAGCGACCGTTCCTGTTCTCGGGAACCGTCGCCTCCAATCTGCGCTTCGGACGCGAGGAGGCGACCGACGAGGAGCTGTGGCACGCCCTCGAGATCGCCCAGGGCCGCGAGTTCGTGGCCGAGATGGAGGGCGGGCTGGACGCGCGGATCGCACAGGGCGGCACCAACGTCTCGGGGGGCCAGCGCCAGCGTCTCGCCATCGCACGGGCCATCGTGCATCGCCCGGAGGTGCTCGTCTTCGACGACTCGTTCTCGGCGCTCGACCTCACGACCGACGCGCGATTGCGGCAGGCACTGTGGCGCGAGCTGCCCGAGGTCACCAAGATCGTCGTGGCCCAGCGCATCTCGACCATCACCGACGCCGATCGCATCATCGTGATCGACGACGGCGCGATGGTGGGCAGCGGCACCCATGACGAGCTGCTCGCGACCAACAGCACCTACCGCGAGATCGCGGAATCCCAGCTCGGAGTGGAGGCCGGCGCATGACCGAGCAGCAGCTGACAGACGACGAGAAGCTCGAGATCGAGCTCGGCGAGCAGGCGCGCCTCGCATCCGACTCCTGGGACAGCGTGGCACCCGGCAAGGCCTCGAACTTCCGGGTCAGCTTCGGGCGGATGATCGGTCTGCTGAAGCCCAGTCGGGTCGCGTTCATCTTCGTGACCGTGCTGGGGGCCGCGGGGGTGATCCTCGCGGTGATCGCCCCGAAGGTGCTGGGGGAGGCCACCAACCTGGTGTTCCAAGGGGCCATCGGCCGTGCGCTCGCCGAGTTCTTCCCCGCGGGCACCACCAACGCCCAGGCCGTCGACGCCCTGCGCCAGAGCGGCCAGGGCGACTTCGCGAACATCGTCGCGGCGTCGGGAGCCGTGCCCGGGCGCGGCGTCGACTTCACCGATCTCGGGTTCCTGCTCCTCGTCGTGCTCACGATGTACCTCGTCTCGGCGATGCTCACCTGGCTGCAGGGCTACGTGGTGAACGTCATCATGGTGCGCACCATGTACCGACTGCGCCAGCAGGTCGAGGTGAAGATCAACAACCTGCCGCTGAGCTACTTCGACAAGGTGCAACGCGGCGAGCTCATCTCGCGGGTCACGAACGACATCGACAACATCACCCAGACCATGCAGCAGTCGCTCTCGCAGGCGATCAGCTCGGTGCTCACCGTGATCGGCGTGCTCATCATGATGTTCTCGATCTCGTGGGTTCTCGCGCTCGTCGCGCTCATCTCCCTGCCGCTCATGGGGGTGATCTTCGGCGTCATCGGGCCCAAGTCGCAGAAGGCGTTCGGCATCCAATGGCGCAAGGTGGGCCGGTTGAACGCCCGCGTCGAGGAGTCGTTCTCCGGCCACGCGCTCGTGAAGGTGTTCGGTCGCGAACGCGACTCGCGCGAGAAGTTCCGGGCGGAGAACGAGGAACTCTATCTCGCGTCGTTCAAGGCGCAGTTCCTCTCGGGCATGATCATGCCGGGCATGATGTTCGTCGGCAACCTGAGCTACGTCGTGATCGCCGTGCTCGGCGGCCTCATGGTGGCCGGCGGCAACCTGCGACTGGGAGACGTGCAGGCGTTCATCCAGTACTCGCAGCAGTTCACGCAGCCGCTCTCGGAGCTCGGCGGCATGGCGGCGGTCGTGCAGTCGGGCACCGCATCCGCCGAGCGCGTCTTCGAGCTGCTCGACGAAGACGAGCAGACACCGGACGACCCGGATGCCCCGGCGCCGGTCGACGGCGACGGCACGATCGAGTTCCAGAACGTCTCGTTCTCGTACCACCCCGAGACGCCGCTCATCCGCGACCTGTCATTCCGCGTCGAGCCCGGACAGACGGTGGCGATCGTCGGGCCGACCGGCGCCGGCAAGACGACCCTCGTGAACCTCATCATGCGGTTCTACGAGCTGGACGGCGGGCGCATCCTGCTGAACGGGCAGGACGTCGCGCAGCTCACCCGCCATGACGTGCGCGCGCGCACCGGCATGGTGCTGCAGGATCCGTGGCTGTTCGCGGGCACCATCCGCGACAACATCCGCTACGGACGTGAGGATGCCACCGACGACGAGATCCTCGAGGCCGCGAAGGCGAGCTACGTCGACCGTTTCGTGCACTCGCTGCCCGAAGGCTACGACACGAAGCTCGACGAGGATGCCGCCAACGTCTCGGCGGGCGAGAAGCAGCTCATCACGATCGCGCGGGCTTTCCTGTCGCGGCCGAGCGTGCTGATCCTCGACGAGGCCACCTCCTCCGTCGACACCCGCACCGAGCTGCTCCTGCAGCACGCGATGGCGGCGCTGCGCGAGGGACGCACCTCGTTCGTGATCGCGCACCGGCTCTCGACCATCCGCGATGCCGACCTCATCCTTGTGATGGAGCACGGCGACATCGTCGAGCAGGGCACCCACGACGAGCTCATCGCGGCGAAGGGCGCCTACTTCCGGCTCTACAACTCGCAGTTCGAGCAGGCGGCCACCGATCTCGACGCGGAGTTCGAGCAGGTGGCCGCGGACACCACGCCCGCGGATGCGCCTGCCGAGGAGCCGACGCAGGCCTGACGCGCTGTCCGAGCTGGCTGAGGCGCGCCGAGGGATCAGCAACTCAGGAGAAGGCGGGCGGATGCTGGCCTTTGCGGAGCCTCTTCAGCATCCGCTCCTGAGTTGCGAAAGCAGGCGGAACCGCAACTCAGGAGAATCGCGCAGCACGGGGTGGGATCGCGCCGAATCCGACGCATTCTCCTGAGTTGCGAGAGCAGACGTGGGCCGAGGCAGTGGCCGGGAAGCGAACGACGGACGCCTCCATGCGCGCGGGAGAGTCAGCGGGCCGCGAGCTCCTCGATGAGGGCGTCGCCGGGCTCGACCGGGGTCCACTCGGCGACGATGTCGGCGCGCTTCAGCAGCTCCTCGGTGCGGCGGCGGCGGTTGCGGGGCACGAGGGTGACGACGAGGCCGTCCTTGCCGGCACGACCGGTGCGGCCGGCGCGGTGCAGGTACGCCTTGTACTCATCCGGCGCGTCGGCCTGGATCACGAGGCCGACGTCGTCGACGTGGATGCCGCGCGCGGCGACATCGGTCGCCACGAGAACCGTCACCCGACCGTTCGAGAACTTGTCGAGCGCCCGCTGGCGGCGCGACTGGTTGAGGTCGCCGTGGATCGACTCGGCACGGATGCCGGCGTCGTCGAGCAGGTCGGCGAGCTGCTCGGCGAACGCGCGGGTGCGCGCGAACACGAGCTTCTTGCCGGGGCCGGAGGCGAGCTCGATGAGCACCTCCTGCTTGTCGCGCTGGTCGAGCAGCAGCACACGGTGCTCGATCGTCGAGCTCGCCTGGTCCTCGCCGGCGACCTCGTGCACGGCAGGATCGGTGAGGTAGCGCTCGACGATGTCCGCCACACCCTTGTCGAGGGTGGCGGAGAACAGCAGGCGCTGCCCGCCCTCGGCGGTGCGGTCGAGGATCTCCGTGACGGACTCCGCGAAGCCGAGCTCGCACATGTGGTCGGCCTCATCGAGCACCGTGATGACGACCTTCGACAGGTCGAGCTTGCCGGACGCCGAGAGGTCCTGGATGCGTCCGGGCGTTCCGATCACGATGTCGACGCCACGCTCGAGCGCACCCAGCTGGCGCGCGTAGGGCACGCCGCCATAGATCTGCGTGGTGAAGAGGCCGACGCTGCGGGCGATCGGCTGCACCGTGCGGTCGATCTGCAACGCCAGCTCGCGGGTCGGCGCGAGGATGAGTGCGCGCGGGGCGCGACCGAACTCGCGGCGCTTGTTGTCGCCGGCCTGCAGCTGCAGGAGCCGCTCGACGAGCGGGGCGCCGAACGCGATGGTCTTGCCGGATCCGGTGCGCCCGCGGCCGAGCACGTCGCCGCCCGAGAGCACGTCGGGGATCGTGGCGGCCTGGATGGCGAACGGGGCGGTGGCCCCGAGCTCGGCGAGCTCGCGCACGATGTTCTGCCCGAGGCCCAGGTCGCCGAAGGTCACACCCTCGACATCCGCGGCGAGAGTCGCCTGCGCCTCGAGGCGCTCGAGCACGACGTCCTCGACCATGGGACGCGGAGCGCGCTCCTGGGGGCGACGGTCGTCGCGGGGCGCGTAGTCGCGGCGGGGACGGTCGTCGTAGTCGCGGCGCGGGCGGTCGCCTGCCTCGCGACGCGGACGCTCGTCGCGGTAGCCGCCGCCACGGGGCTTCTCGTAGCGCGGGCGGTCCTCCCGCTGAGGACGCTCCGCGTCGAAGCGCGGGCGCTCGTCGCGACGGCGCTCGTCGCCGTAGCTGCTGCGCTGCGGGCGGTCGCCGGCCAAACGGTGCGGCCGGTCGCCGTGGGCGCGCTCCGGGCGCGATCGCTCATCGCGACGCGGACGGTCGCTGAACGCGCGGTCGTCGTAGCCGCGCTCGGTGCGAGGGCGGTCGCCGTAGCCGCGCTCGTCGCGATCGCGGCCGTAGCCCGAGTCGCGCTTGCGGGCCGCGGGGGCGCGCTCGACGGATGCCCGCGCGTCCTTGCCGCGCGGCTCCCAGTTGGGTCGCTCGTCGCTGCGCTCGGCGCGCTGCCCGCGCGGCCGCTCGGCCCCGTGGCCGTTCGCGACCCGCTGCTCGCTCGACCAGCGCGGCTTCTTGCCGGAGCGTCCGGCATCCGCCTCCGGCTTGTAGCCACGGTGCTTGGCCGAAGGGCCGCCGAGCTTCTTGGTGCCCTTCTGGGCGTGGTTCTTCTTGGCGCCCTGGGGCGCTCGGGCGTTGTACGCCATGGGTGTCTCTCCGGTGTTCATGAGTGTGCGCCGCGCGCACACGCACGCGACGAGAACCCGGACGCAGGTGGCCGGGGCCGTTTTCCTCAAGGAATTCCTCGCCCACGGATGCGTGGACGATCCGGCCCGCTCGACCTACACAGTGCATAAGACGCGGCCAGATGCCGCGGTTCGTCGAGAGCCGACCGAACGAGCATAGCGGGTCGGGGGGTTCCGCGGCCGAGCATCCGCCGTGAACGCCGCCCAGCCGGGGTTACGGTAGTGCGATCATGCGCGCCGCGAACCCGACACGTGCCGCCCGGGGGGCCGCGCTGCTGGGCGCGTTCGTGCTGGGTGCGCTCGTGCTGCTCACCGCGTGCGGCCCGACCGGAACCGACTCGGAGCGGGTCGAGGGTGTCGTCGTGTCGAGCAACCCGCATCTCGCGACCGATCCGACCGTGCCGACGACGGTCGACATCACCTACGCGACCGTCGACGGGCAGCCGCTCTTCCTCGACGCGTGCACGCCACCCGACTTCGACCCGCTCACCGACACGGCCCGCGCCGCCGTCATCGTCGTGCACGGCGGCAGCTGGGCGCGCGGCTCGAAGAACGACGTCGCCTGGCGGGCCGTGTGCCAGTGGCTCGGCAAGGCCGGCTACCCCGCCTTCGCGGTCGACTACCGGCTCGCGCCCGAGCACCCGTTCCCCGCGGCGATCGACGATGTCGCCGCCGCGGTGCGCTGGCTGCGCGAGCCCGAGCAGGTGATGCGCTTCGGCATCGACCCGGCCCGCATCGGCGCTCTCGGCGGTTCAGCCGGGGGCAACCTCGTCTCGCTGCTCGGCACCCGCGGCAGCGGGCCGCGCGACACCGGGTCGCGGGTGGCTGCGGTCGTCGAGCTGTCGGGCCCCATCGACCTCACGGGCGTCGCGGCAACCGACGACTTCGTTCCCGTGCAGCTCGCCTACCTGGGCTGCGCCGGCTACGACGCCTGCCCGGCCGCGGCCCTCGCATCCGCCAACACCCGGGTCGACGACACCGACCCGCCGTTCCTCGTGGTGCACTCCACCGAGGAGATGATCCCGATCGAGCAGGCGCGGCTCTTCGTGCGGGCGCTGCGGGATGCCGGGGTCGACACGAGCTACGTCACGGTCGAGGGGCGCCTGCATTCGATCGCGATGCTCGACGACGAGTTGAAGCAGCGCATCCTCGACTTCTTCGCCCGCACCCTCGCCCCCGTCGAGCTGCCGCTCGCTCCGGCGACGGATGCGGCGGATGCGGGGGATGGCACGCCCCGCCCGTCACCTTCGCCGGGCTGATACCCCCGCGACGCGTCGCGCTGCGCGCGGCGCTCCGGGGCCACCTGAGTGCATGGCGAGCGCAGCGGGGGTGCGGATTCGGTTCCCGGACGCTGGCATCGGGTCTGGCGGGAGCGCATCGCCGGAGGCGATGCGCGGGGGCATGCGGCCGGGAACCGAATCCCCTCCCGCGCGAGAGCGTCGAGAGGCTACGCGGCAGCAGCCGCGCGCGCCGCACGCCGCGCCTCCCGCCGCTCGCGCGCGCCCTCGACGAGCGTGTAGAGCGAGGGCAGCACGACGAGGGTCAGCACGGTCGACGAGATGAGCCCGCCGATCACGACGATCGCGAGCGGTTGCGAGATGAAGCCGCTGTGCCCGGTGAGCCCCACCGCCATCGGCAGCAGCGCGAAGATCGTGGCGAGCGCCGTCATGAGGATCGGCCGGAGTCGGCGCGAGGCTCCGTGCACGACGGCATCCACCACGCCCATGCCCCGGTCGCGGTACTGGTTCACGAGATCGACGAGCACGATCGCGTTCGTCACCACGATGCCGATGAGCATGAGCAGGCCGATGATCGAGGCGACGCCGAGCGGGATCCCGGAGGCCAGCTGCAGCAGGATCGCACCGGTCGCCGCGAACGGCACCGACACGAGCAGCAGCAGCGGCTGCCGCAGGCTGCGGAAGGTCGCGACCATGACCGTGTAGACGATGAGGATCGCCGCCAGCAGCGCGAGCCCGAGCTGCTGGAACGCGTCGGACTGCTGGGCCGTGACGCCGCCGAGCTCCGCGGTCACACCATCCGGCAGGTCGAGCGAGTCGAGCTCCGCCTGCACGGTCGCGGATGCCGTCCCGACATCGGCAGTGTCGGGCGTGATCGAGACGGTCGCCGTGCGCACCCCGCGCTGGGTCGAGATCGAGGCCGGACCCTGCACCTCTTCGACGGTCGCGAGCGCGGTGAGCGGCTGGGGACCCGCGAGCGTCGGAATGACGAAGTCCTCGAGCTCCTGCACGGTCGTGGGCGCGTTCGGGTTGTCGATGTAGATCCGCAGCGTGGTGCCCTCGATCTCGACCGAGCCCACCGACGCCGGCAGCATGGCCTCGGCGACGATGCCGCCGACGGCCACCTCGCTGAGGCCCACCGCCGCGGCCTTCTCGCGGTCGACCTGGATGGCGATGTACGGCTGGGTCTCGGAGAGGTTCGACTCGGCCTGCCGGGTCACGTCGAGCTTGCGCATCGCGGTGAGGATCTGCGTCGAGGCGTCAGTCAGCGAGCTCTCGTCGGGCGCGGTGATCTTGATCGCGATGTCGCTCGAGAACCCGCCGCCTCCGGTGCCGGACGACACCGAGATCTCGCCCGCGGCATCCGGGTCGAGACCGTCGATCACGCGCTGCACGTCGGAGCGCAGCTTCTCCTGGTCGGCAGCCTCGTCGGTCGTGATGGAGAAGGTCGTGGCGCCGCCTCCTCCGAAGATGGCCGCGAGAGCCGAGCTCGTGCCGCCGCTGGATCCGATCGACACCTGCACGGTCTCGATGCCGTCGACACCCTCGAGCGCCGTCTCGAGCTTCTCGGCTGCGGTGTCCTTGGCCGCGAGGCTCGTGCCGGCGGGCATCGTCTGCCGCACGCTGAGAGTGTTCTGACCGGAGTCGCCGACGAAGTTGGTGGGCACGAAGGGCACGAGCGCGAGCGTGCCGGCGAGCACGACCACAGCCGCGATGATCGTGACCGCAGGGCGCGCGACGGTCCAGCGGATGACGGGCAGGTAGCCCTTCTGCAGGGCGGACGGACTCTCGAGCTCGTCGACGAGGTCGACCGGGTCGGAGCCGGCCTCGTGCGCGTGGTGCGGCTTGACCTTGAGGAACCAGTAGGCCAGGACGGGCACGATCGTGAGCGCGACGAAGAGGGATGCCGCGAGCGCGATGGTCACGGTGAGCGCGAACGGCCGGAACAGCTCGCCCGTGATGTCGCTGACGAGCGCGATCGGCAGGAACACGGCGACGGTCGTGACGGTGGATGCCGTGATGGCGGTGGCGACCTCCTTGACGCCCACGAGGATCGCCTCGCGTTTCTCCTCGCCGAGGCTCAGGTGGCGCTTGATGTTCTCGATGACGACGATCGAGTCGTCGACGACGCGTCCGATGGCGATCGTGAGCGCGCCGAGGGTGAGCACGTTGAGCGAGTACCCGGTGGCGAGCATCGCCAGGAAGGTGATGAGCACCGAGACCGGGATGGAGATCGCGGCGACGAGCGTCGAGCGGATCGACAGCAGGAACACGAAGATCACGATGACCGCGAAGCCGAGACCCAGCAGGCCCTCGGTGGCGAGCGAGTTGATCGAGCGCTCGATGAACGGCGCCTGGTCGAACACGATCGTGAACTCGGTGTTGCCGCCCAGCTGCGCGGCGAGCTCGTCGAGCTGGGCGTTCACCTCGCGCGAGACGTCGACGGTGTTGCCTGCCGGTGTCTTGGTGATCGCGATCGTGAGCGAGGGTTCGCCGTTGACGCGCGAGATGCCCGTGATGGGGTTGTCGACGATCGCCACCTCGGCGACGTCTCCGATGGTGGCGGGCGCGTTGCCGCCGATCAGCGGCAGGCTCGCGAGCGTGTCGGTCGAGGCGATCTTGACGCCCGCCTGAACGGTGAGGGTCTTGTCTCCGTCGTCGATGGTGCCGGCGGCGAGCAGCACGCCGTTGGCCTTCAGCGCATCCCGGATCGACTGCGTGCTGAGGCCGTCGGCCGCAAGGGCCGCGAGATCCGGGGTGATCGTGATGCGCTGCCCCGTCGCGCCGTAGACGGTCGCGGCGCTCACGCCGTCGGTCTGCTCGAGCGCGGGCACCGTGAGAGTGTCGAGCCGGGAGGCGAGCTCGGCGGTGTCGAGGTCGCTCGTGACGGCGAGCTGCACGACGGGGAAGTCGCCGATCGAGAAGGTGACGACCTGCGGGTCGACGCCGCTCGGCAGCTGCGACTGGATGCGGCCGACCGCGAGTTCGACCTTCTGCTCGGCGCGCGTCAGGTCGGTGCCGTAGCTGAAGCTCGCCTGCACGGTCGAGATGCCGGAGGAGCTCGTCGCCGAGGTCGAGTCGAGGCCTTCCACGCCCTGGATCGCCGCCTCGATCGGGGTCGACACGTCGTTCTCGACGACCTCGGGACTCGCGCCGGGGTAGGTGGTGACGATCGTGACGTTGGGCAGCGTGAGCGAGGGGAACAGCTCGAGCTTGAGCGCGGTGAGAGCGTAGCCGCCGAACAGGGCGACGACGATCGTGAGCAGGGCGATCAGTGCGCGGTTGCGCAGACTGAACACGGAGAGCAGAGACACGGTTCCCCCGGGTGCTGTGGGATGCCGCTCGACGCGGCAGGGACGCGCACGTCCGCGTGCACCCGCTCAGTATCCCAGCCGCGAGGGTCCCCCACCTTCCAATCCCCTGAAGGTGCAGGGCTCCTACACGACGTGGGCCAGGTTGGCGTCGTCGAGACGGATGCTGCTCCGGGTGACGGAGGCCCAGGCTGCGGCGAGCGCGTCGACCCCGCGGTCGATCTGGTCGGGCGGCATGCCGAAGGGGATGCGCAGGAAGCGTTCGAAGACGCCGTCGAGTCCGAAGCGCGGCCCGGCGCCGATCACGAGGCCCTCGTTGCGGGCGGCGAGGGCGAGCTGCGAGCTCAGCGGCGCGCCGAGGCCCACCCACGCGACGATCCCGCCCTCGACGTGCGGCATCCGCCACTCGGGCAGCTGCTGGCGGATACGTTTGGTCAGATGGTCGCGGCCCTGGCGGAGGTAGGCGCGGCGGCCGGCGAGGAGCTGCTCGTAGCCGGGCACGAGCTCGGCGACGACGAGTTGATCGAGGATCGGCGTGCCGAGATCGCTTGCGAAGCGCACGCGTGCCATGCGCTGGATGAGGTCGCGCTCCGCCCGCACCCAGCCGATGCGCAGGCCGCCCCAGATCGACTTGCCGACCGATCCCACGGTGACGACGTTGCGGGCGACCGGGAACGGCTCGGGCCGTGGCTGCCCGTCGAGGCCGAGACCTGTCATGGTCTCGTCGATGATGAGGGTTGTGCCCTCGCGCTGCGACAGCTCGAGCACGCGCGCGCGGGTCGCGGCATCCATCGTGCGCCCCGTCGGGTTGTGGAACTCGGGCATGAGGTAGGCGACGGTGGGGCTCGTGCGCTGGAACGCCTGCTCGAGCCCCGCCACGTCCCAGCCCTCGTCGGTCGTGACGGCCACGGGCACGAGACGGGCGCCCGCCGCCTTGAGCGCGTCGAACGCGTGCGGGTAGCCGGGCGACTCGACGATCGCACGGTCGCCGCGGCCGAGCAACGTGCGGGCGAGCAGGTGGATCGCGGACTGGGCCCCGACGGTGATCATGAGCTGTTCGGGGTCGGTGGGCATGCCGCGCTCCGTGTAGCGCTCGGCGATCGCGCGACGCAGCACGAGCAGCCCGAACGGATCGAAGCCGCTGTCGGGCAGGAAGCTCGGCAAGCGGTCCACGGCGGCCTGCGCGGCCTGCGCGACGGCGGGGAGCGCGGGAAGCGACGCTTTCGAGAAGTCGATGGGCGCATCCGCGAGCAGGTCGATGTCGGGCGTCGCGTCCTGCGGGAGCCGCGCGGTGCTGCCCGAGCCGCGCACGCTCTCGAGGTAGCCGCTGTCGCGCAGCTCGGCGTAGGCCGCCGACACGGTCGTGCGGCTCAGGCGCAGGTGGCTCGCGAGCTCCCGCTCGGCGGGCAGGCGCGTGCCCAGCGGGATGCGGCCGTCGAGCACGAGCAGGCGGATGCGGTCGGCGAGTGCCAGGTAGGCCGGACCTGTGGACCCCCGCCAATCGACCATGAGAAGGGCCAATGCACGAGCCGACAGCGTGTTCACGCGGCCAGTGTAGCCCGATTGGACTCTTGTTCAAGGGCCAATACTCCGGTGGACTGCTCTGCGTGACCCCGCGCCTCATCTGGACCCGCCGCATCGCGCAATTGCTCGTCGGCCTGTTCCTCTACGGGATCGCCATCGCGATGATGGTGCGCGCGGGCATCGGCGTCGCCCCGTGGGACGTGCTCACGCAGGGGCTCAACCGCCAGACCGGCATCTCGTTCGGGCTGCTCACCGTCATCATCGGCGCGGTCGTGCTGCTCTTGTGGATCCCGATCCGCCAGAAGCCGGGCATCGGCACCGTGCTCAACGTGCTGCTCATCGGCCCCGCCGCGGATGTGGGCCTCGCCGTCATCCCGCAGCAGCACGAGCCGCTGCTGCAGGGGCTCGTGTTCCTCGCCGGGCTCGCGCTGCTCGCCGTGGCGACCGGTCTCTACATCGGCGCGCGCCTGGGACCGGGCCCGCGCGACGGGCTCATGACCGGCATCCACCACCGCTGGGGCTGGAAGCTGTGGATCGTGCGCACCGGCATCGAGGTGACGGTGCTGACCGTCGGCTGGCTGCTCGGCGGCCAGGTCGGCATCGGAACGCTCGCCTTCGCGCTGCTCATCGGCCCGATGGTCGGCGTGACCCTGCCGCTGCTCGCGGTGCCGCATCCGCGTATCGCCCCGGCGCGGCCGGCGCCCGCGACCGAGTCGACTGCGTCGGCCGGCACCGAACCGACGCCCGAATCCGCGGGGGAGGTGACCGCATGATCGTGCTGCTCTCGCTCGGCGCCCTGTCGCTCTGGGCGATCATCGCCACGGCCGTCGTGACGGCGGCTGACGGCTACCGACACGTGCCCGTGGATCGGATGCTGCTGCCGTAGGCCCCCGGCGGCGCACAGACCGGCGTGGTCCCGGATGCGGGTGAAGACGCATCCGGGACCACGCGGCTGTCTAGAGGTGACGCTCGGCGTACACCGCGAGCGCATCGCGCACGAAGGTCGCGCCCTCGGCGCCGCCGTAGTTGGCCGCGAAGCGCGGGTCGGCGACATACATCTCGCCGAGGCCCGTCACGTACTCCTTCACGGCGCCCGGCGTGCCCGGGATGTCGGCCAGCCACTCGACGTGGCGACGCGCGAGCTCCTGGGCCGCGTCGTCATCCGGCGCGATGCCGGAGGCCGCCGCGGCCATCCAGTCGGCACCGAGCCGGCTCACGCGGGCCTGCCACTGCGCCTTCTCGGCGTCGCTCATGCCGCGCCACCAGGCGTCGGACGTCGCGTACGCGTCCTTGCCCCAGCGCTCCTCGACCTCCTCCTTGTACTGCGTGTGATCGAAGCCGTCGAACATGTTCTCTGCCATCGGTTCCTCACCTCCCTTCAAAGCCTCGATGGTCGCCTCGACGCTCGCGATCTGCCGCGCGAGGCGCTGTCGTTCCTGCTCGAGCCACTCGCGATGGGCGAGCAGCGCGTGCACGTCGCGGGTCTCGCCCGCGAGCACCTCGGCGATGCTCGGCAGGCCGAGCCCGAGTTCGCGCAGCAGCAGCACGCGCTGCAGCCGCACGAGCGCATCCGCGTCGTAGTAGCGGATGCCGCCGGATCCCGTGCCGCTCGGCCGCACGAGTCCGATGTGGTCGTAGTGCCGCAGGGTGCGGCTGGTGACGCCGGTGAGCCGCGCGACCTCCTGGATGCTGTGCGCCATCCGCTGCTCCCTTCTGCCGTGCCGGTGGTGTCGCGTCCGACGCTAGCCGTTGACGCTGCGTCAACCGCAAGCCCCCGGGCGGGCGTGCTCCTCCTCCCACGTCGAGGACTGGATTGCCCACGTCAAGGACTGGATTGCCCGAATCAAGGAGCCGATTGCCCACGTCAAGGAGCGGCTGTGACCGGTGTGGTCCCGTGGGGCGGATGTGGCGCATCCGCCGCGAAATGTCCTTGATTCGGGCAATCGACTCCTTGATTCGGGCAGCCGAGTTCGGACAGACGAGCTCCCGGCAGTGGATGCGGATGGGCGGGGTTGCGCCCGGCGCAGACGCGATATATCGTGAGTGCCAATAGACGCGATATATCGCGAGATTCGCCCCGGATGCGGGGCTGCAGACGGGAAGGAGCCCGAGATGGCTCAGGAGAAGTGGCTGCTCGACGGCCCCAAGACGATCGACCTCGAGAACATCCGCCGGCTCAAGGTCGGCCTCGTCGGCGGGCACGTCGACATCGTCGGACACGACGAGCCCGGCGTGCGTGTCGAGGTGCACTCGGTGACGGGCCGCGAACTGCTCGTGCAGGTCGACGGCGACCGCCTCGAGATCGACCACCCCCAGCTGCGCTGGGACAACTGGATCGACGTCTTCAAGAACTTCGGCTCCTCGATCAAGGCCGAGGTGAGCGTGCTCGTGCCGCGCAGCGTCGCCGTCACGCTCGGGGTGGTCTCGGCCGAGGCGCTCGTCGCCGGGCTCGAGGCCGACGTGCAGCTCAACACCGTGTCAGGCGACGTCGTCGCCGACGGTCTCACCGGCAAGCTCACCGCGAACTCGGTGAGCGGCGAAGTCACCGCGCGCGACCACGCGGGACCCGTGGGCATCAACACCGTCTCGGGCGATGTGATCGCATCCGGTGCCGTCACGAAGTTCGACGTCGATGGGGTCTCGAGCGCCGTCATGCTCGACGCGTCCGGGATTCCGGATGTCGTGGGCGTCAACACGGTCTCGGGCGCCGTGACCGTGCGCTTCGAACCCGACACCCCCGCGAGCTACACGGTGCAGACGGTCGGCGGCAAGCTGCAGATCGACGCCCAGAGCATCACCGTCGTCAAGGGTCGCTACACCGCGCGCCACGGCCAGCTCGACGAGCGCTGGACCGACGTGCGCATCAACACGGTCGGCGGCGATGTGAGCGTGCTGCACGCGGTGCGCTCATGACGCCCCCCGTCTTCGCCCACGGCCACCTGCGGCTCTACCTGCTGAGCCTGCTCGACGAGCGCCCGCAGCACGGCTACGAGCTCATCCAGGGCCTCGGCGACCGCTTCGGCGGCACCTACGTGCCGAGCGCCGGCACGATCTACCCGCGGCTCGCGAAGCTCCAGGAGGAGGGGCTCGTCACGAAGGAGTCCGACGGCCGCCGCACCGTGTACGCCATCACGGATGCGGGTCGTGCCGAGCTCGCCGCCCGCCGCGACGAGCTCGATGCGATCGAGACGGATGTCACCGACTCGGTGCGTCGGCTCGCCGACGAGGTGCGCAGCTCGGTGAACGACGCGATGCGCACGCTCAAGGCCGATCTCGCCGCGGCGGCCCGAGGGGCGCACGCGAGCACGGAGGCCCCCCGAGCGGCGGCCACGGGATCCGCGGGTGGCGATGCGGCATCCGACGCGCGCGTCACGAGCCGCGTGCTGCTGCACGAGGCCGAGGCCGCGCTCACGAGCTTCCGCGCCGAGCTGCGCAGCGAGCTGCGCTCGCAGGTCGCCGCGGCCCGACTCGGTCCTGACGCGGTCGAGCTGCTCACGAGGCGCCTCGACGAGGTGCGCCGCGAGGTCACGGCGGCGCTCCGCCGCTGAGGGGTCCGGTCATCCCGCGAAGCGCACCGGGATGTAGAGGTCCTGCACGCGGTCACTGAGAGCCGTGTGGTCGTTGCGCGTGTAGATCGCACAGGCGTCGACCGTGCAGTCGACGCCCTCGCCGACGGGATCGACGACCTCGAGGTAGGCCGTGAAGGTGCCGGATGCGACGTCGTCGTAGGCGCGCGCGCCGAAGAGCTTCCAGGCCCAGTCGTCGTTGATCCAGTTGCTCGGGGCCCACTCCACGACATCGGAGGCGACGGGGTCGCCCGTCGGCTCCGTCGACGGCACGCCTCCCAGACACGGTCCGGGCTTGGTCGCGGGGTCGGAGGGGATGGCGCAGATCGCGACGTAGATGCCCTGGCCCGCGTCGTATCCGGTTCCGCTCACCACGAGGTGCTCGCCGACCCGGAGGGCCGTGGTGTCGACCTCGCCGCCCGGTTCGGCCGAGAGCACCCGCAGCTCGCGATCGCGACCGTCGTCGCCACTCGCGGTCACGACGGTCGGCCATGCGTCGCCGGGCTGCTGCTGATTGGCGGCGCCGCCGTTCTGATGCAGCAGGATGGGGAGCCCCAGCACGGCCGCCGGCACGAGCAGCACGAGCACGACCGCACCCAGGATCCACGGCCACCGCCGTCTGCGCCGCGCACTCGTCACCGCACGATCATAGGTCCGCGCCGCTGTGCGGATTCAGGGTCGATGGGCCTACCGAGGTGCCCCATTGACGTGAGCCGCGGGAGGCGTATGCTTTCCCGCCGTGACTCATGAGGGCGTACCCGCCTCGGACGACGCACCGCGCTCCGCCAAGCACTGGCTGATCGGCGATCCGCTTCCCACCGAGCGGCTCGAAGCGCAGCTTCTTCCCAAGCATCTCGCACTGCCGATCTTCGCAAGCGACCCGCTCTCCTCGGTGGCCTACGCGCCTCAGGAGCTGCTCATGATCCTGCTGCTCGGCGGGCTCGCGTTCCTCAGCTTCGCGCCGTGGGTGGCGGGTGCCGTCGTGCTGCTGCTCGTCGTGGTGGTGGCCTCCTACCGGCAGCTCATCAAGGCGTACCCCTCGGGCGGCGGCGACTACGAGGTCGCGTCGAAGAACCTCGGCGAGCATGCCGGCGTCGTGGTCGCAGCGGCCCTGCTCGTGGACTACATCCTCACCGTCGCCGTGTCGGTCGCCTCGGGGGTCGACAACATCATCTCCGCCATCCCCGCGCTCAATCCGTGGCGCGTCGAGCTCGCGGTCGGCTTCGTGGTGCTGCTCGCCGCCATCAACCTGCGCGGCGTCCGTGAGGCCTCACGTGCCTTCGCGGTGCCGACCTATCTCTTCATCAGCTCGATCGGCGTCATGATCGTGACCGCCCTCATCCGCGTCGCCCTCGGCGATGCTCCCGTCGCCGAGAGCGCCGGGTGGACGGTCGAAGGCGAACAGCTCACCCGGGCCGCCTTCATCCTGCTCATCCTGCGCGCCTTCGCGAGCGGATGCGCGGCGCTCACGGGGGTCGAGGCGATCTCGAACGGCGTCCCCGCATTCCGGCGCCCCAAGGTCAAGAACGCCCAGCGCACGCTCGTGGCGATGGGGTCGATCGCGATCGTGCTGTTCTCGGGCCTCACGGCCGTCGCGCTCATCACCGGTGTGCACTATGCCGAGACCGCGTGCGACCTCATCGGATTCGACGACTGCGCCACCCAACCGCAGCGCAGCCTCATCGCCCAGATCGCATCCGCGACCTTCGGCAACAGCACCGTGCTGTTCTTCATCGTGCAGGCGAGCACGGCGGCGGTGCTGCTGCTCGCCGCGAACACCGCCTTCAACGGGTTCCCGCTGCTCGGCTCGGTGCTCGCACAGGATGGCTACGCGCCCAAGGCGCTCGCCACGCGCGGCGACCGGCTCATCTTCTCCAACGGCGTCATCGCGCTCTCGGCCGTGGCGGTCGTACTGCTCGTGGGGGCGCAGGCGAACGTCACGACCCTCATCCAGCTGTACATCATCGGCGTGTTCATCTCGTTCACGCTGGGGCAGATCGGCATGGTGCGGCACTGGGCGCGCGTGCTGCGCGAGGGATCGGAGCCGCCGGCCGCGGTGTGGCGGGGGCTCGCGATCAACGCTCTCGGCGCGCTCATGACGGCATCCGTGCTGATCATCGTGACGGTCACGAAGTTCACTCACGGCGCCTGGATCGTCTTCGTCGTGATGCTCGTGCTCATCGTGCTCATGCTGGGCGTGAACAGGTACTACCGTGACGTCGATCGCGAGATCGCCCCGGATGCCACGACGGTCTTCGGTTCGTCGGGCGACCACGCGATCGTTCTGGTCGGCAGGCTCTCGAAGCCCGTGCTGAAGGCGCTGGACTACGCGATCGCGGCCCGGCACGCCTCCATCGAGGCCATGCACGTCTCGATCGACGACACGGCGAGCGAGCAGCTCGAGCGGCAGTGGCGGGAGCACAACATCCGGGTGCCGCTGCGCATCATCGCCTCGCCCTACCGCGACATCTCGATGCCGCTCATCAAGTACATCAAGGCGCACCGTGAGGAGCACGGCTCCGAGGTCGTCACGGTGTATCTGCCGGAGTACATCGTGGGGCACTGGTGGGAGAATGTGCTGCACAACCACAAGGCCCGCCGCATCCGGCACAAGCTCCTGCTCGTGCACGGGGTGGTCGTGGCGCTCGTGCCCTGGCTGCTCGACTCGTCGGACCTGCTCTACGGACGACGTTCGCGACCGCTGCCCGGGCAGGACCGGCGCGGCGAGCCCATCCGCCCTCCCCTGCGTGCCCCGCAGGCACCCGCTCGCGCCCGTCGCAGGTGACGACGGCGCACGCGGAGCTCAGCCCTTCTCGCCGCCCTCCGACGTCGACATGATGCGGCGCTGGAACACGAAGAACAGCACCGCCACGGGGATCGACATGAGCACGGCCGCTGCGAGCTGCAGCGGGTACTGGTTGCCCGATCCCAGCTGACCCGAGGTGAGGGACGCCACACCGGTCGTCAAGGTGTTGAGGTCGGGATCGTTGCGCGACACCACGAAGTGGGCGAACTCGTTCCAGGATCCCTGGAAGCTCAGGATGAAGAGGGTCACGAGCGCCGGCATCGCCATCGGCAGCACGATCGTCCAGAATGTGCGGAAGACGCCCGCCCCGTCGATGCGCGCCGCCTCCTCGACCGAGACGGGGATCGATTCGAAGAACTGCTTCATGATGAAGATGCCCGCGGCGTCGATCATGATCGGCACGATCATGCCTGCATAGGAGTTGTAGAGGCCCAGCTCCTTGAGGATCAGGAATCGCGGGATGAGCAGCACGACGTTGGGCACGGCCATCACCGCCACGAGGCACGCGAAGATCACGGCGCGGCCCCGGAAGTGCAGGCGCGAGAGCGCATACCCGGCGAGCGAGTCGAAGAACACCCGGCCCGTCGTCACGATGACGGTGATGAAGAGCGAGTTGCCCGCCCACTGCAACAGCGGCACGCTCGTGAACAGCCGCTCGTAGGCGGCGAAGGTCCAGGTCGCGGGAAGCAACCCGAGCGGCTGCTGCGTGGCCTCGGCATCCGTCTTGAAGCTGCCCGAGATCGAGATGAGGAAGGGGTAGATGTAGATGAGGGCGAGCGCCACGAGCAGCACGTAGCTGAGGGCGAGGCCGATCGTCGCGAGACGGCGGCGGCCGGGGCGCATCGTCATGCTCATCGCCCGCCCCCTTCCGTCGGAGGCGCGTCGGGCACGGCGGTGCCCGCCGCCCGCACGGATGCCGCGTCGCGACGCAGCCGGGCCACGGCGCGCACCTCGCGGCGGCGCCCCGCCCGCCCGGCATCACGATCCCGCAGCACCCAGCGCTGGAACAGCGTGAGGGCCACGATGATGCCGAACAGGATGAACGAGATCGCGGCGCCCTGCCCCCACTTGAGGTCGGAGAAGGAGGTGTCGTAGGCGAGGAACGCGGGGGTCAGCAGCGTCTTGGCGGGCGCGCCGCGGCCCGTCAGGTAGATCTGGTCGAACACCTGCCAGGTCCCGATGAGCCCGAGGGTCAGCACCGTGAACAGCGTGGGCTTGAGCATCGGCAGCGTCACCGAGAAGAAGGTGCGGAACGGTCCCGCGCCGTCCATCGCCGCCGCCTCCTCGATCTCGGCCCCGACGTTCTGGAGGGCTGCGAGGAATAGGAGCATGAAGGTGCCGGATGTCGTGAAGATCGCCAGCACGATGAGCACGCACATGGCGACGGAGGGGCCCGCGAACCAGTCCCACCAGCTCAGGCCGAGCGGGCCTGCGGCGGATGCCGCACCGGAGCCGTCGACCCCGAGCCCGCCGAGCGCCAGGTGCAGCACCCCCCGCGGATCCGCGAACCAGTTCGGGCCGTTCACCCCGAGCCAGCCGAGCACCTGGTTGACGGCGCCGGAGGAGGTGAAGAGGAAGATGAAGATCGTCGTGATCGCGATCGAGCTCGTGACCGAGGGGAAGTAGAACGCGGTGCGGAAGAACCCGCGACCGCGCAGCATCCGGCGGTTCACCTGCACCGCGAGGAACAACGCGAGCGCCGTCTGCAGGGGCACCACGAGCAGCACGTAGTAGAGGTTGTTGCGGATGGAGGTTCCGAAGTCGCGCTGCGCGAGGCCCGAGTCGACGAGCACCTTGGCGTAGTTCGTGCCGCCGATGAACTGGGAGTTGCCGAGCGGGGATCCGAGCCCGTTCCAGTTGCTGAAGCTCACCCAGAGGGCGAGCAGGATGGGGAGCACGAGGAACACGCCGATGATGAGGATCGCGGGTGCGGTGAACGCCCAGCCGTAGCGCGTCTCGTTGCCGCGGATGCCTCTGCTCATCGTGTGCTCCTCGTGCTCCCTCGCCGTGCGGACTCAGTCGGTGAGCCGGATCAGCCGTTCGCCTCGTCGAGGGCGGCCTGCAACTGCTCCTGGAACGACGCCAGCACGCCCTTCAGATCGACGTCGCCGGAGGCCATGCCCTCGATCTTCGCGTTGAAGTCGCCCACGACCGCGGCGGAACCGGCGAAGTTCACCGGGCTCACGGCGTAGTCGTTGCTCGCCACGAACGAGGCGTAGTCGGGGTACTTGTCGGCGTAGCTCTTCGCCGCCGACTCGGTCGACGGGATGACGCCGAAGGCGTCCGCGAAGGCCAGCTGCTGATCGTCGGAGGTGAGGAACTCCACGAGCGACACCGCGGCATCCCGGGTGTCGGAGTTCGCCGGGATGCCCCAGCAGTTCGTGAAGGTGAAGGTCGACGTGCCCTGAGGTCCGGCAGGCAGCTCGTAGGCGGCCCACTTCGTGTCGGGGTAGTCGTTCGCGATGCCCTTGATCCAGGGGCCCTCGATCACCATCGCGGCCTTGCCCGCGCCGAGCGCCTCGCCGCCCCATCCGGCGTCGAGCTCGCTCGGGAACTTCAGTACGCCCTCGTCGTGCAGCTTCTGCACGTACTCGAGGCCCGCGAGGTTCTCGGGCGAGTCGGCGGTGGCCTTCGTGCCGTCCTTGTCGACGAGCGTGCCGCCGGCCTGGTTCATGAAGACGCCGAGACGCGCGTACTCGAGGCCGAAGGAGAGGCCGACGGTATCACCCGTGGTGAGCTTCTTCGCCACCGCCTCGAGGCTGTCCCAATCGGTGGGCACATCGGCGTCGGTGAGGCCCGCGGCGGCCCACTTGTCGGTGTTGACGATGAGACCGAGGGTCGAGAAGTCCTTCGGCGCGCACACGAAGTCGCCCTGGTAGGTGAAGGTGTCCACGAGCGAGGGGTAGAAGTCCTTCGCGTTCTTCAGGTCCTTCGCGTAGCTGTCGAGGTATCCGTTGCCGGCGTAGTTCGCGAACTGGTCCCATGCCATGTAGAACAGGTCGGGCGCGTCGTCTCCGGCGAAGCCCTGGCTGAGCTGCTGGTTCAGGTCGTCGGCGGCGATGACCTTGACCTTGGCGTCGTTGTCGGCGGCCCAGGTGTCTGCTGCGTCCTGCACGGCCTTCGTCTCGGCCGGTCCGCTCGATCCGATGAGGATCGTGAGCTCGCTGCCCTTGCCGGAGTCGTTCCCGCCGCCTCCGCCGGAACACCCGGCGAGCACGACGGCGGAGGCCGCGGCGAGCGCGATGGCGCCGCTCCACGTCTTCTTGCTCATTGCTCTTCCTTCTTCTCTATGTGATCGCCGGGCGAGGTGCCGTCGGCTTCCTCGACGGGCGCCAGGTGACTCGACCGGCGCACGACAAGCTGGGGGGTCACGAGGCGGTGGCCGAGCGGATCGGCCCCGCTCCCGTGCGGGAGGACGCGACGACCGGTCGCGCCGAGCAGGAGATCGAGAACGCCCGTCGCGACCTCGTCGAGACGCTGGTCGACGCTCGAGAGGCCGACGGCCTGCGCGACCGGGGTGTTGTCGAAGCCCATGACGGGGAAGTGCGGACGCCCGGCTTCACGCACGGCCATCATGGCGCCGAGGGCGACCGAGTCGCTCACGCAGACGAGCGCGTCGAGCTCGAGGCCGGCGGCGAGATGCTGCTCGACGGCGACACGGGCGGCGGCCACCGTCTCTACCGTCTCGAACGACAACTCGGCCAAGTCGGCATCCGTGAGATCGGGGAAGCCGTGGCGCATCGCCTCACGCCATCCGGTGCGGCGGTCGTCGCCCGTGCCGGAACCCGCGGGCCAGCCGAGGAAGCCGATCCGCTGCAGGCCGCGCTCGATGAGGTGCTGGGTGGCCAGAGCGGTTCCAGCCCGACCGTCGACGTCGACCCAGAGCCGCTCGGGATCGCGGAGGTCGGCGTCGCCCGGATCCATGGCGCCCCAGGGCCGGCCGAAGGAGACGAAGGGGATGCGCTCCCGCGCGAGCCACTCGATGCGCGGGTCGTCGGAGACGGTGGAGGTGAGCACGAAGGCGTCGACGTCGGCACCGTCGCGCAGGCTGCGGTACTGCTCGATCTCGTGCTGGGGGTCGCGCGCCGTGAAGAGCGTCACGCGGAAGCCACGGCTCGCCGCGTGCTCGGTGAAGGCGTGCAGGAAGCGGTCCTGGATCGCGCCTGAGATGCCGCGCGGCAGAGGGTCGAGCCGGATGCCGATCGTCGAGCTCGTGCGGGTGCGCAGCCGCCTCGCTGACGCGTGCGGCCGGTAGCCGAGTTCGCGCACGGCGGTCTCGACGCGCTCGCGCGTCTCGGGGCGCACGATCTCGGGCGTGTTGATGACGTTCGAGACCGTCTGCCGCGAGACGCCGGCGAGGCGCGCGACGTCCTCCACCGTGGGGAGTTGTGCCACACCGACCTCCTTTGGCCCGCATCTTGAACGATCCAAGCCGGATTCGGCATCCGGGGTTTGATCGATCAAATTGTCGGTGTTATGTTACCTGGCGAGCCCGGGCTGTCAACCGGCCCCGCTCGATGACCGCAGGAACGAGCAGCGAAGGTCGTGCCGATGAGCGCACACGAGGCCACGGGCCGGCAGCCCCTCTTGCACGACGCGGCTGTCGTGCTGCGCGCGCCCGCCCAGGCATGGTCCAGGCCCGGCGGCGAGATGACGGCACCCATCGACGGCATCTACGTCTCGGATGTGCGGGTCGCCGGCGGCTGGACGGTGCGCGTCGACGCCGCCACCCCCGAGCCCATCGCGACCCTCGAGGACGCGGCCGACCGCATCCGCTTCGTGTCGCTGCTGCGCGGCCTCGACGACCCGGGCGCCGACCCGGATGTGCGACTCACCGTCACGCGCGTCGCGCGCGGCGACGGGGTGGATCACGAGCTCGTGATCGCGTCCCGACTCGACCGCGAGCTGCGGGTCGACCTCGTCGTGGAACTCGTCGCCGAGCTGACCCCGGTCGAGGTCGTCAAGACCGGGCGGGCCCCGGTGGCTGCGACGCCGCACGAGACGGATGCCGGAGTCACGTGGGGGGACGCGGCCGTGTCGGCCACGCTGCGGGCGCCCGACGCGCGCATCGCACGCGACGGCGCGCGCATCCGGCTCTCGTGGGCGGTCACCGTACCGGCGCACGGAACCGCGTCGCGAGGCGTCGGGCTCGAGGTGCGCGACGATCTCGCCGTGGTGGCCGCGCCCCACGCACCCGCCCCCTGGACCGCACCGCCACTCGACGGCGTCGACGACCGCCTGCAGCGCTGGGTCGACCGCTCGCTCGGCGACCTCGACGCCCTGCGCCTGACACGCGTCGGCTCGCACGACGAGTTCCTCGGAGCGGGGGCACCGTGGTTCTTCACCCTGTTCGGTCGCGACTCGATCTGGGCGGCGCGCTTCCTGCTTCCGCTCGGCACGGGCGTCGCCCACGGCACCCTCCGCACCCTCGCGGGCCTGCAGGGCCGCGAACGCGTGCCGGCGACCGCCGAGCAGCCGGGCAAGATCATCCACGAGGTGCGCCGCACCACGCTCGAACTGCCCGATGAGGGCGTCGAACTGCCTCCCTACTACTACGGCACGGTCGATGCGACCTCGCTGTGGATCTGCCTGCTCGCCGACGCGCGCGACCAGGGGCTCGGCGATGCGGAGACGCGAGAACTGCTGCCGAACCTGCGCGCCGCGCTGGCCTGGATGCGCGACTTCGGCGACAGCGACGGCGACGGTCTGCTCGAGTACGTCGACGAGTCGGGGCGCGGGCTCTCGAACCAGGGCTGGAAGGACTCCGGCGACTCGGTGCAGTGGCAGGGCGGTTCGCTCGCCGAGGGACCGATCGCGCTCGCCGAGGTGCAGGCCTACGCCCACGAGGCCGCCGTGCGCGGTGCGGCGCTGCTCGAGGAGTTCGGCGACGACGGCAGCGAGTGGCGGGCGTGGGCGGCACGCCTCGCGGCGCGGTTCCGCGAGGCGTTCTGGGTGTCGGATGCCGAGGGTCGCTACCCGGCCATCGCGCTCGACGCCCACAAGCATCCCGTCGACTCGCTCACGAGCAACATCGGCCACCTGCTCGGCACGGGCCTGCTCGACCAGGGGGAGGCGCGGCTCGTGGCGACCCGGCTCGTCTCGGCGCGGCTCGACGCGGGATACGGCATCCGCACACTGGCAACCGGCTCAGGGGGTTACTGGCCGCTCTCGTACCACGGCGGCAGCATCTGGGCTCACGACACGGCCATCGCCATCCGCGGTCTCGCGCGCGACGGCTTCCACGCCGAGGCGCGCACCCTCTCCGAGGGTCTGCTGCGCGCCGCCGCCGCCTTCGACTACCGGATGCCGGAACTGCACGGCGGCGACGCCGCATCCGAGGTGCCGCGACCGGTGCCCTACCCTGCCGCCTGCCGCCCGCAGGCCTGGTCGGCGGCCGCCTCGATCGTCGTGCTCGAGGCGCTCGGGACCGCGGCTCAGTAGCCCAGCGCGCTGAGCGCCGACACGACCTGCCGCGCGATCGTGCGGCCGGCCCGGTTGGCGCCGATCGTGGATGCCGTGGGCCCGTAGCCGGCGAAGAACACGTTGGCGTTGCGGTACGCGGCCCCTGCCTCGACCGTCACGCCGCCGGCCTGCTCGCGCAACTTGAGCGGGGCGAGGTGGCGCAGCTCGGGGCGGAAGCCCGTCGCCCAGATGATCGCGTCGGCGTGCTGGAAGGTTCCGTCGGCCCAGCGCACACCGTCGGCCTCGACCTTCGAGAACATGGGCTTGGGCGTCAACAGTCCACGCTCGATGGCCGACTGGATGCGGCGCGTGCGGGGCACCCCGGTCGTCGACACGATCGAGGGGAGCGCTCGCCCCTCGCGGGCCGCGGCATCCTGCAGCGCGACCGCGCGTGTGCCGCCCTCGATGTTGAGCTCCTGCTCCTCGAGGAACTCGATCGGGCGGCGGGTGGCCCACGTCAGGCTGCCGGCGACCCCCTCGAGCTCCATGAGGAAGCCGATCGCGCTCGTGCCACCCCCGACGATCACGACATCTCTGCCGCGCAGGCTCTCGGCATCCGTGTAGTCGACCGTGTGCAGGTGGCGCCCTGCGAACTCGTTCATGCCCGGGTACCACGGCACGAACGGTGCACCCCAGGTGCCGGTCGCGTTGACGAGCACCTGGGTGGAGAAGGTCTGGTCGCCGTAGTCGTCGTCGAAGGTCACCTCGAAGCCGTCGAAGGTGGCCCGCACGCGCGTCACGTCGGCGGGGCGCACGACCTTGAGCCCGAAGTGCTGCTCATAGCGGCCGTAGTAGTCGGCGATCACCTGGCGCGCGGGCAGCGTGCGGTCGGCGGTGTCGAAGCTGAGGCCGAGCTCGTCCATGCCCGGCAGGTCGTTCACGCGGTGCGCCGAGCCCAGACGCAACGCCTCCCAGCGGAACTGCCAAGCGCCCCCCGGCCCGGGCCCGCGGTCGAGCAGCACGAAGTCGTTGCCGGGATCCAGCCCGAGTCGGCGCAGGTAGTAGGCCACCGAGAGGCCCGCCTGCCCCGCGCCGATGATCACCACGGAGGTGTCGGTCGGCCGCTCGGTCACCCGCCCCACGTTACCCGGCGGCGCCTGGATGCGGGCAGGCGATCTTCAGCCGCGGCCCGTAGCCTGGCGGCATGTCCGTCATGCCCGACTCCGACGACCTGAACGGCGCGCCGACGTCGACCGCCGCAGCCGCCGGACGGATGGTGGGCGCGGCCGTCGCGAGCAGCAAGCGAGCCGCGAGACGGGCGCGGGAAGGCATCCGCAGCCGTCCCGCGGCGGATCGCGCGTACCGCACCGCGGTCGGAGTGACCGGCGGTGCGACCGTCGCGCTCGGCGTCGTGCTCATGCCGCTGCCCGGTCCCGGCACGCTCGTCGCGCTCGGCGGTCTCGCGATGCTCGGCAGCGAGTTCGAGAGCGCACGCAAGGCCAACGAGAAAGCCACCGCTGCCGCGAAGGCGGCCGCCGCGAAGCTCGCCGAACGGCGCGCGCGGAAGGCCGCCCGACGCGCCGCGAGCGCGTGAGGCACCCAGCCCGCGACCAGGGCGAGAACGCGCGTGCGTGATAGACTCCCCGGAGTTTTTCCCGTCAACTTGAGCAGCTCTGAAACGAGGGGGTCACGCATGGGGCGCGGCCGTCAGAAGGCAAAGCACACCAAGGTGGCCCGGGAGTTGAAGTACTTCAGCCCGGACACCAACTACAACGCGCTCGAACGCGAACTCGCGGGTAACCCGCGCCTCGAAGAGGACCTCGACAAGTGGCCGGAGTACGCCGACACCTACGGTGACGACGAAGACGACGACCTCGACGAGGGAACGGTCAAGACCGCCTGAGGTCGACCCTCAGCCGGCGTAGCTCGACACGAGCCGCACCGCGCCGCCGTCGACACCCTTGGCGCCCTGCTCGAAGCCGGCGAGGTCGTGGGATGCGGTCGACACGCGCCCGGAAACCCACGCGGGCAGTCCCGCTGCGCCGAGCGCGTGCGTGACGGCGCTCGCGGCATCCGCGGCCACGATCGCGAAAAAGCCGACGCCGAGGTTCCAGGTCGCCTCGGTGTCGCCGAGGCTCAGCCCACCCCACTCGGCGAGTGTGCGGAAGACCGGCTGCGGGCTCCAGGTGGAGCGGTCGAGCTCGACCCAGGCGCCCTTCGGCAGCACACGCGCGAGGTTCGCCGCGATGCCGCCGCCCGTCACATGGCTGAGCGCGTGCACGGCGCCCGGCAGCTCGTCGATCACGCGCAGCAGCGGCGCCGTGTAGAGCCGCGTCGGCTCGAGCAGCACCTCGCCGACGACGCCGTCCAACTCCGCGGCGTGGTCGGTGTAGGCGAGGCCGCGCTTGTCGAGGATGTGCCGCACGAGCGAGAACCCGTTGCTGTGCAGGCCCGAGCTCTCGATCGCGATCACCACGTCGCCGTGCTGCACGCGCTCGGGACCGAGCACCGCATCCGCCTCGACCACGCCGACCGCGGCGCCCGCGATGTCGTAGTCGTCGGGCGCCATGAGCCCCGGGTGCTCGGCGGTCTCGCCGCCGACGAGGGCCGTGCCGGTCGCCTCGCACGCGCGCGCGACGCCGGCCACGAGGGTCGCGATCCGTTCGGGGTGCACGCGGCCGGTTGCGATGTAGTCGGTCATGAAGAGCGGCTTGGCCCCCACCACGACGATGTCGTCGACGACCATCGCCACGAGGTCCTGGCCGATCGTGTCGTGCTTGTCGACCGCGAGCGCGAGCGCGATCTTGGTGCCGACGCCGTCGGTGCTCGTCGCGAGCAGCGGCCGCCGGTAGCCGGTGAGAGCGGATGCGTCGAACAGCCCCGCGAAGCCGCCCACGCCGCCCAGCACCTCGGGCCCGTGGGTGCGGGCTACCGACGCCTTCATGAGCTCGACCGCGCGGTCACCCGCCGCGGTGTCGACACCCGCCGCCGCATAGCTCGCGTCGCCGTGGCCTGCCTTCTCGGATGCGGGGCTCGTCACCCGCCCAGCGTACCGGGGTGCGCATCCGGCTCCCGACTCGCGGCGGATGCCGGGAACCGTGCGAGGTGGTCGTCTCCGGGCCCGGATGCGGCCACCTCGCACGAAACCGCCGACTAGGCCCGGCGCATGCGGCGACGCGCGGCGCGGCCCAGCAGCAGACCGCCGCCCAGCAGCACGAGCAGCAGCGCGGATGCCGCATCCGGCGCGGTCTCGACACCGGTCGCCGCGAGCGCCGCCTCGGTGTAGGCGACAGGGCCCGCAAGCGACACGGCGCCGATGGTGCCGTCGCGCAGCACGGTGAACCAGATCGTCGCGCTCACGGGCGTGCCATCCTGCGCGAAGCTCTCGAACACGACACGATGAGCGCCCGCGGGAACGGTCGACGGGAGATGCGCGCTGAGCGTGACGCTCGCCGAGCCGGGCACGAGCGCCGAGGTCAGCAGCACGGGCGTCGAATGCATCGTGAGGCTCGCGGTGCCGCCGGGCAGCAGGTCGCTGCCCGAGAGCACGACGGGCGCGCCACCGGCGAGCTGACCGGCCGCGAGGCCCGTCGTGAAGGTCAGCTGGGGCGCGGGTGCGGGCTCACGGGTGACCTGGATCGTCGTCGTGCGCGTCTCGCCGTACGCCGCGGTGACCACGACGCTCACGGTGCGGGTGCCGACGGTGAGAGGGATGCTCGCGCCGCCCGTCGTGCCATCGACCTCGACCGTCCACGCGGACTCGATCGCCGTCGCCGTGACATCGATCGAGGTGACCAGGTAGGGCACCGAGAGCGCGTAGGCGGTCGTGTCGGCGTCGAAGGCGGGCGTGAGGTCGCCCTCCGACACCGTGAGGTCGCTCAGGCGCAGCTCGGGCGCCTCGCGGGTCACCGTGATCGTGCGGCTCGTCGTGGTGACGCCGTCCTCGGCGGTCACCTCGACCGTGACGGTGTTCGCTCCGACGCGAAGCGAGATCGGCTGCGAGGCGGTGCCGGAGATGGTGTCGTGCGTGTTCACCCGCGCGATCGCCGTCGCATCTGCGACGGTCGGCGTGACGGTGATCGAGTTGGTGAGGTACGGGACAGTCGCCGTGTAGGAGGTCTCGGCGTTCGCGAACACCGGCGAGAGGGCGCCATCCGAGATCGTGAGCGCCGCGAGGTCCGCGTTGTCGGACGGCGGGTCACGGAATATCTGCACGGAGTAGCTCTGCTCGGCGCCGTTGGGGGCGACCACCCGGATCGCGTACCCGCTGCCGCCGTTGTAGTTCACGGTGACGGTGCTGGGTACCCCGTCGGCCAACGCCGAGTTGTTGATCGTCATGCTGTTCGCAGCGTCGGCGGGTGATGCCGAGATCTGCAGCGAGCGCACGGCGTACGGCACCGTCGCGGTGTAGGAGGTCACGGCGGGGTCGAACGCCGGGGTGAGGGTGCCGGCCGAGAGCTGGAGCGCATCCAGGTCGACGTTCGCGGTGGGAGCGGAGTCGCGGGTGATGAAGAGGTCGTAGACACGGGTGGTCGTGCCGTCGGCCGCCGTCACCGTGACCTGAACGCTGTTGCCGCCGAGCTGCAGGAAGGTCGTGCCGCCGGTCATGGGGCGGCTCGGGTTCGTGATCGTCACGGTGTCGTCCGAGGTGGCCGTGACGGTGATGCTGCTCGTGGCGTACGGCACCTCGACCGAGTAGCCCGTGACCGCGGGATCGAAGGCCGGGCTCAGGGTGCCGTCCGACACGGCGAGCGAGGTCAGCCGAGGGTCGTAGGCGGGCGCCGGCGGAGCGGAGCGGGTGACGATCATCGTGTACTGCACGGATGTCGCCGAACCGGGATCGGTGACGGACACCAGGAACACGTTGGTCGTCGCAGACGCACCACCCCGCAGCGATGCGGTGATGGCCTCGCCGCTCTCGGCCGGGAGCCAGCCCATGCCGTTGTAGACGCTGAGGGTGTAGCCGGCATCCGCCGTCGCCGTGATGGTGAGCGACGACACGGTGCTCGGCACCGTCGCGGTGTAGTCGGTCGTGCCCGGCGAGAACGCGGTGTCGAAGGGGCCGGTCGAGATCGCGAGGCCCGTCAGGGCCGGACCGGGGACCGCGTGGGCCGCGGAGACCGCGCCGAGCGACAGGGCGGCACCCAAGATGACGGAGAGGACGAGCGCGAACGAACGGCGCAGGGGGGAGGTAGGCACCGCGCAAGCAAATCAGCCGATCGCCACACCCCGGCAGACCCCCAATGGGGAACAGAGCGATCTGTCCACCCTGCGAACGGAGCCCGGCCACGGAGGCGCCGGACGCATCCGGAATCCGCCGAAGGCATATGCGAGGATGAGGCGTACCTCATCCGGTGCGCGCCCCCGAACCCCAGGAGCAGCCCGCAGCATGTGCGGCATCGTCGGCATCGTCTCATCCAGCCCCGTCAACCAGCAGGTCTACGACGCCCTGTCCCTCCTGCAGCACCGCGGCCAGGACTCGACCGGTATCGCGACCTCCGACGGCTCGATCATCCACATGTTCAAGGCCAAGGGCCAGGTCCGCGAGGCGTACCGCACGCGCGACATGCGCAGCCTCATCGGCACCATGGGACTCGGCCACGTTCGCTACGCCACGCGCGGAGACGCCGCCCAGGAGCAGGAGGCGCAGCCGTTCTACGTCAACGCGCCCTACGGCATCGTGCTCGTGCACAACGGCAACCTCACCAACACGCGCGAGCTCACCGAGGAGCTCTTCCACACCGATCGCCGGCACCTCAACACGAACTCCGACACCGAGCTGCTCGTGAACGTGCTCGCGAACGAACTCCAGTCGCAGATCCGCGGGGGCGAGCTCGACCCCGACCAGGTTTTCGACGCCATCGAGACCCTCCACGAGCGCGTCGAGGGATCGTATGCGGCGATCGCGCTCATCGCGGGCCACGGACTGCTCGCCTTCCGCGACCCGTACGGCATCCGACCCCTCATCCTCGGGCGACGCAGCGAAGGACTCGTGGGCACCGAGTGGGTGGTGGCGTCGGAGTCGCTCGTGCTCGAGCACGGCGGCTACGAGGTGGTTCGGGATGTCGCGCCGGGCGAGGCGGTCTTCATCACGCGGTCCGGTGAGCTGTACGCACGCCAGTGCGCGAAGAACCCGCGGCTCATCCCGTGCTCGTTCGAGTACGTGTACCTGGCCCGACCCGACTCGATCATGAACGGCATCTCGGTGTACGACGCGCGGCTGCGCCTCGGCGACCGGCTCGCCGACACGATCGCCAAGCACGCACCGCTCGGCGACATCGACGTCGTCATGCCGATCCCCGACTCCTCGCGGCCTGCCGCCATGCAGGTGGCGCGCAAGCTCGGCATCGAGTACCGCGAGGGGTTCTACAAGAACCGCTACGTCGGCCGCACCTTCATCATGCCCGGGCAGGAGCAACGCACGAAGAGCGTCAAGCAGAAGCTCAATGCGATGAGCTCCGAGTTCCAGGGCAAGAACGTGCTCATCGTCGACGACTCGATCGTGCGCGGCACGACCTCTCAGGAGATCGTCGACATGGCCCGCGCGGCGGGTGCCAACTCGGTGACGTTCACCTCCGCGGCGCCGCCCGTGCGGTATCCGCATGTCTACGGCATCAACATGCCCTCACGGGCCGAGCTCATCGCATCCGGACGCCGGATCCCCGAGATCGCGACGGCACTCGGTGCCGACCACCTCATCTACCAGTAGGTCGCCTACATGAAGGCGGCGATCCTCGAGGGCTCGCCCATCACCGAGCTCGAGATGAGCTGCTTCACGGGCGAGTACGTCACGGGCACCGTGACCCCCGAGTACCTCGAGTGGGTCGAGCGCAACCAGCTCAGCTGACCTCGTGGCACGGCTGGAGCCGTGACCTGGCGGCGGGAGAAACGCCTCCCGCCGTGTGGTCGTTTCCCCCGCCACGGCCGTCCGCTGCGACGCGGCGCCGCAATCAGTCGACGCGCTGGTGCTCGACCGTGACCGTGCGGGCGCGGCGGCGGCTGCGGCGGTCGAGCGCGAGCCCGAGGAGCGCGCCGAGCAGCACGCCGGCGGGCACGCCGTAGATGAGGAAGTAGGCGTAGCTCGCCGCGAAGCCGACGTTCGGGTCGGCCGGGAAGAGGCTCGTGAGGATGAGCGTCACAAGCGCGCCCAGTGCCGCACCGACGACGAGGAACACGCCGATCTTCGGCGCGCGACGCACCGTCGCCTGCTGCGTGTCGATCGGGGCCTGCTCGGCGGGGTTCTCGGGCTCGCTCACCCGTCCATTGTCGCGCACCGCACCGGGCATCCGCCGATCGGGGTCACTCCCACCGGATCGGCAGAACCTCGCTCAGGTCGGCGCGGGTTCCGGATGCCGACACGCGCGCGGCGGTCACCGCCGCCTCCCAGCGCAGCGCGCCCGTCGCGAGCGCAAGCCACGTGCCCGCATCCGTCTCGACGACGTTCGGTGGGGTGCCGCGGGTGTGCCGGGGGCCGACGATCGCCTGCGTCGCGCCGAACGGCGGCACGCGCACCTCGACCGAGTTGCCCTCGTGGTCGGTGGCGAGCTGCTCGAGCAGGTAGCGCACGGCCGTGGCGAGGGTCTGCCGATCATCGGCACCGCCCTGCCACGCGCGCACCGCGGTGCGTCCCGCATCCGCGTCGATCCGTCGCCGCACCGCCATGCTCCGACGCTACCGCGGTCGTCGGCTACGGCTGCTCCCAAATCAAGGACTCGCGCTGCCTATGCCGCCCCACGCGCCCCGCCAGCGCACATCCGTCACATCTGATCCTTGATTTGGGAGCGTTGATCCGTGACTTGGGATGCGGGCCCGCGGCCCAGCGACGCCCGGTAGCCTGTGCGGGTGAAGATCCTCGTCCTCGGATCCGGTGCCCGCGAGCACGCCATCGTCGAAGCGCTCCTCGCCGAGGAGGCCGGCCACGAGATCACCGCGGCCCCCGGCAACGCCGGCATCGCCGCGCGGGTCGAGACCGTGAGCCTCGATGCGAGCAACGGCCGCATCGTCACCCAGTACGCGCTCGACAACGACATCGAGCTCGTCGTGGTGGGTCCCGAGGCCCCGCTCGTCGCGGGCGTCGCGGATGCGTTGCGTGCGAAGGGAGTGCCGGTGTTCGGACCCGGCAAGGCCGCCGCCGCGCTCGAGGGATCGAAGGCGTTCGCCAAGCGCATCATGGAGCAGGCGAGCGTGCCCACCGGCCGCGCCATCCGCACCACGACCGTCGAGGAGCTGACTGCAGCGCTCGACGAGCTCGGCGCCCCGCACGTGGTGAAGGCCGACGGGCTCGCCGCGGGCAAGGGCGTGCTCGTCACCGAGGACCGCGACGCCGCGATCGCCCACGCCGAGTACTACCTGCAGCACGGGCCGGTGCTCGTCGAGGAGTTCCTGTCGGGCCAGGAGGTGTCTCTGTTCTTCCTGGCTGACGGCCATGACGTCGTGCCGCTCAGCCCCGCCCAGGACTACAAACGCGCTTTCGACGGCGACGCGGGCCCGAATACGGGTGGCATGGGCGCGTACTCGCCGCTGCCGTGGATTGCCGACCGCTGGGGAGCCGAGGCCGCATTCGTCGACGAGGTGCTCGACACGATCGCGCTGCCCACGGTGCGTGCGCTCGAGGCGGAGGGCACGCCGTTCATCGGCCTCCTCTATTGCGGCCTCATCATCACCGACGAGGGCAGCCCGAACGGCGGCGCCGTGCGGGTCATCGAGTTCAATGCGCGCTTCGGCGACCCCGAGACCCAGGTCGTGCTGCCGCGCCTCACCACCCCGCTGTCGCAGCTGCTCCTCGCGGCCGCGACGGGGTCGCTCGCCCGGTTGCCCTACCCCTCGTTCTCCGAGGAGGCCGCGGTCGTCGTGGTGCTCGCGAGCGAGGGCTACCCCGAGAACCCGGTGACGGGCCGCGAGATCACAGGTCTCGCCGAGGCGGCCCAGGTGCCGGGCGTCACGATCCTGCATGCCGGCACGGCGCTCGCCGATGGGCGCTTCGTTGCGACGGGCGGTCGTGTGCTCGGCGTCGTCGGTCGCGGCCCCGGTTTCGCCGCGGCTCGCGATGCCGCCTACACGGCGCTCGACCGCATCCATCTCGAGGGCGGCCAGTACCGCCACGACATCGCCGAACGGGTCGTGCGATGAGCGCGGGCGACGGCGATCCGCGGCTCGAGGCGCTGCGCTGGCGCCACGAGTACTCGGGCAAGGTGCGCGACCTCTACCTCTCGGATGCCGAACCCGGTCGCGCGCTCGTGGTCGCCTCCGACCGGGTGAGCGCGTTCGATCACGTGCTCGAGCCCGGCATCCCCGGAAAGGGCGCGCTGCTCACCCGGCTGAGCCTGTGGTGGTTCGACCGCCTCGACGTGCCGAATCACCTCGCGGGCGCCCGCGGGGGGCTCGCCGCGCTCGGCAGCCCGCTGCCCCCGGATCTCGCCGAGCGCGCGATGCTCGTGAAGCGGCTCGAGATGTTCCCCATCGAGGCGGTCGTGCGCGGCTACCTCGTGGGGTCGGGCTGGGCGGAGTACCAGGAGTCGCAATCGGTGTGCGGCATCCGGTTGCCCGCGGGCCTCTCGAACGGCGACCGCCTGCCCGAGCCGATCTACACACCCGCGTACAAGGCGCCCATGGGCATGCACGACGAGAACATCACGTTCGCGCAGACCGTCGAGCTGGTGGGCGAGGCGGATGCCGCCGCCATTCGCGAGCTCAGCCTGCGGGTGTTCGCCGATGCGTCGACGATCGCGGAGCAGCGCGGCGTGATCCTCGCCGACACGAAGTTCGAGTTCGGACGCGACCCCGCCTCGGGCGAGATCACCCTCGCCGACGAGGTGCTCACCTCGGACTCCTCGCGCTATTGGGACGCGACGCTCTATGCGGCAGGCGGCGCGAACCGCCTCGACAGCTTCGACAAGCAGATCGTGCGCAACTGGCTCGCCGCGAACTGGGACAAGCAGGGCACCCCGCCACCCTTGCCCTCCGAGATCGTCGAGCGCACCGCGGCCCGCTACCGCGAGCTCATCGAGCGGCTGACGGCCTGATCCACACGGAATAGTTGTCGCATCAAGTATGTTGTAGCTGACATGACCGACACGACCCGCTTCGCCGCCGACACCGCCATGGGCGCGGTGACCCTCAACGTCGCCGATCTCGACGCGATGACCCGCTACTACCGCGACGCCATCGGGCTCGACGTGCTCGACGCATCCGGCCCGCGCGTCGTGCTCGGTCGCGCCGCCGCCCACCGGCCCGTCGTCGTGCTCGTGCACACGCCCGAGCTGCGGCACGCGGGTCCGCGCGAGGCAGGACTCTTCCACACCGCGATCCTGTTCGACACCAAGGCCGCGCTCGCGGCAGCGGTCTACTCGGTCGCGCAGAAGCATCCGGGAACCTTCACCGGCTCGTCCGACCACCTCGTGAGCAACGCGTTCTACTTCGACGACCCCGAAGGCAACGGCGTCGAGCTCTACTGGGATCGCGACCGCAGCGAGTGGAGCTGGGTGCACGGGACGGTCGAGATGGGCACGATCTACCTCGACCCCAACAGGTTCCTCGGCGAGAACCTCACCGAGGAGGGCCTCGCAGGGCCCCTCGAGGGGGATGCGCGGGTCGGCCATGTGCACCTCTCGGTCGGCGACACGCAGACCGCCCGCGACTTCTACGTCGACCGCCTGGGCTTCGATGAGACGATCGCGATCCCCGGCCAGGCGATCTTCGTGTCGGCAGGCGGCTATCACCACCACATGGCGATGAACGTGTGGAACTCGCGTGGCGCCGGCCGCCGCCAGGCGACGCTCGGCCTCGGCCGCGTCGACATCGAGGTGCCGGATGCCGACGCACTCGGCGAGCTCGGCGAACGTCTCACGCACTTCGGTGTCGACTCCCGCGACGACGGCCGCGCGGTCGAGCTCGACGACCCGTGGGGCAACCGCATCCTCGTGACGGCTCCCGGCCGCGGCTGACGCACGTCTGGACCACCGCTCACCTACACTCGCAACGTGAACGACCCTGTCTCCCCCCGCGCCCTGAGGGCGAGCCGGGCCTTCCTCGTGCTGCACGGGCCGCGCATCCTGGCGCAGAAGCGCCGCCTGGATCGCGAGGTCGAGCGCCTGCCGGATGCCGAACTGCCCTGGGAGGGCAAGCTCGACGGTCCCGACCCGCTGCGGCTCGTCGTGATCGGCGATTCGACCGCGGCCGGCACGGGCGCGGCGACCCAGGAGGTGGCGCTGCCGGGCTCGCTCGCCCGTGAACTGCACGCGCGCACGGGTCGCGGCATCATCTGGCGGGCGGTCGGCGAGAACGGCATCGACACGCGCGGTTTCGTCGAGCGCTACCTCACGGATGCGGTCGCGCGCCCCGCCGACCTCGTCTTCCTCACGCTCGGCGCCAACGATGCGCTTCACGCACGCTCGGCCGGCGCCTTCGCCCGCGACCTGCGCCGGCTGCTCACCACCGTCAGCGACCGCCTTCCGGACGCCCGCGTGCTCATGTCGAACCTGCCGGTCTTCGCGCGATTCGAGTTGATTCCCGAGCCGACCCGCACGACGCTCTATCGCCACTCGCGCAACCTCGAGCGGGTCGCGGCCCGCGTCGTCGCGCGCGATCCGCGGTGGATGATCACGGAGACACTGCCACCGCCCTACGGACCGGACTTCTTCGCCAGCGACAGGTTCCATCCGTCCGCATCCGGGTACGGCGACTGGGCACGCTGGGCGATCGAGGAGGCGTGGCCGCGCGGCCTCTCCGAGATCGCCTCCGCGGGTCGGCACACCGACGCCTGACGCCGCGGCCCGGCTTCACCCGCCGGCATGGGCTGCCCGTAGACTGGGGGCGTTCCCCGCCCCCTCGTATTCCGGGAGTCCTCCGTGCCCACCATCGTCGTCGAGGTCATGCCCAAGCCCGAGTTGCTCGACCCCGCCGGCAAGGCCACCGCGGGAGCGCTCGCCAAGCAGGGGGCCACGACCTTCACGGATGTGCGCATCGGCAAGCGTTTCGAACTCACGGTCGAGGGTGAGGTCACGGATGCCGTGCTCGCCGAGGCGCAGCGCATCGCCACCGAGTTCCTGTCGAACCAGGTCATCGAAGACGTCGTCGCCGTGAAGGTGGCCTGATGGCCACGCGGATCGGCGTCGTCACCTTCCCCGGCTCGCTCGACGACCGCGACGCACAGCGCGCCGTGCGGCTCGCCGGCGCCGAGCCGGTCGCCCTCTGGCACGCCGACCACGACCTTCAGGGCGTCGATGCGATCGTGCTGCCGGGCGGCTTCAGCTACGGCGACTACCTGCGGTGCGGGGCGATCGCGGCGCACGCGCCGATCATGGCCGAGGTGATCGATGCGGCGAACGCGGGGCTCCCCGTGCTCGGCATCTGCAACGGCTTCCAGATCCTCGTCGAGGCGCAACTGCTGCCTGGCGGACTCATCCGCAACGATCACGGCGACTTCGTCTGCCGCGATCAGCGGCTGCGGGTGGAGAACGCCACCACCGCGTGGACGAACGCGTTCTCCGCGGGCGACGAGATCGTCATCCCGCTCAAGAACGGCGAGGGCGGCTACATCGCCACCGACGAAACGCTCGATCGGCTCGAGGGCGAGGGGCTCGTCGCGTTCCGCTACCTCGACGTGAACCCCAACGGCTCGCTGCGCGACATCGCGGGGGTCACCAACGAGCGCGGCAACGTCGTGGGCCTCATGCCGCATCCCGAGCACGCGACCGAGCCCGGCTTCGGCCCCGATACCTCGGATGCGATGCGCTCGGGCGTCGACGGGCTGCGCTTCTTCCAGTCGGTCATCGAGCACACGCTCGCTCGGGTCTGATCGGCGCGGTTCGACCTGCGTCGGACCCCGCCTCCCGCTCCTCAGCTGGAGCCGAGGGCGACGACGAGCGTGGAGCCGAACAGCAGCGCCGACACGGGCAGCCAGATGGCCCGCTCGATGCGGCTGGGAGTGATGGCGTTCATCACGATCGCCACGACGCCGAGCCCGGTGACGACCCAGACGGCCACCGGCAGCCACGCGTCGGGCAGCGGGGCCCAGAGGGCGAAGCCCGCACGGCGCGCCACGATGAGCGCGACCGCCGCCCAGACGACGGTCGCGACGGCGCTCGAGACCCGCAGGCGTGCCGGCACCGCGGCCGGATGCTGCCCCCCGTATGCCGCGCGGCCCCACGGCGCGCCGAGCGCGAGCGCGAGCTGGAAGCCGGCGAGCGCCAGGTAGAGCACGGCGGCGACGACCCCGGCGACGGGGGTGAACGGATCGAGCGACATGGCATCCTCTCTGTTAGATATATGTCTAGCAGATATACTTGGCCCATGCGCGCCACTCAGACCGACCTCGCCGTGCTGGCCGCCCTCAGCGTGCAGCCGATGACCGGCTACGCCCTGCGGGACGCGATCCTCGAACACCTCGGCGCCTTCTGGAGCGAGAGCTTCGGGCAGATCTACCCCGCCCTCTCACGGCTGCGCGAGCAGGGGCACGTCGAGGCGAGCGGCGGCGAACGCACGGGCTCCTCGACCTACCGGCTCACGGCATCCGGTCGGACGCGGCTCGTCGAGCTCATGCGCGAGGCCCCCGTGCGCACTCCGCCGCGCAACGGGATGCTCCTGCGGCTGTTCTTCGGCGAGGTGCTCGGCGCGCGCGCCTGTCGCGACCTCGTGGCCGAGTACCGCGGCATTGCCGAGCACCAGCTCGCCTCGCTCGCCGCGGCGCGGCGTGCGACCGAGGCCGAGGACGCCAGCGCGCCCGGTCGTGCGTATCAGCTCATGACGATCTCGGCGGGCGAGCACACGGCCCGCGCCGCGATCACCTGGGCCGACGAGACCCTCGCGACGCTCGACGCGCTCATCGCGGCGGGTCGCTGAGGCGCCTCAAACGCCGGCGCCTCCGCGCCGAGAGGGCGCAAACCGTGGCATGGTGCCACCGGGAACCACGGATTGCGCCCTCTCGACGCCGCTGTGGATGAAACGCGCGGCGCCTCAGGCGGGCGAGGCAGGATCAAGCGTGCCCCGCCGCGTTCCGCTCGATCCGCTGCTCACCTCACGCGCCTTCCGAGTCGCGGATGCCGTCGCGACCGGCATCGGCGAGAACCGGTTGAGGAGTCTCGACCTCGCACGACCGCACCACGGCATCCGCGTCGCGACCCACCTGGCCGACGGCACGGCGCTCGGTGCCGCCCGCGCGTTCGCACCCCTCCTGCGTCCGGGCGATCGGTTCTCAGGCCCCACCGCTGCAGCCCTCTGGGGAGCCCCGCTGCCAGGCGGCACCCACCCGCTGCACGTCACCGCCGGCCCGGGACTGACCCGCACGCGGCGGCCCGGGGTCGTCGGGCACGGGGGTCCGGATGCCGTGCCGCTCGTGCGCTTCGGCCTGCCCGTTTCCCCTCCGGCGCTCGCATTCCTCGAATGCGCCGGCGTCCTGGAACTGGGGGACCTCGTTGCCGTGGGCGACCACCTCGTGCTGGATCCGAGGGTGCTCGACCCCGCCGACCCGGATCGGCCGCATATCGCGCTCGGCGAGCTGCGCGCCTGGCTCAGCTCCTCGACCGGCCGCAACATCCGCACGGCGCGCGCCGCCGCAGAACTCGTGCGCGAGGGTGTCGAGTCTCCGCGCGAGACCGCGCTGCGCCTCCTCGTGCGCGAGCTGGGCCTCCCCGAGCCGCGATGCGGGTACCTCGTGCGCGATCGGGAGGGTCGCGAAATCAGCTACTTCGATCTCGTCTGGCCCGAGCTGCGCATCATCGTCGAATACGACGGCGACCAGCATCGCACCTCGGCCTACCAGTACGACCGCGACATCCGCCGCTTCGACCGGGCGAGCGAGGCCGGCTACCGCGTCATCCGGGTGCGAGCGCGCGGCCTGGGTATCGACCTCGACGAGACCATCGCGCGCCTGCGGGCCGCGTTCGCGGCCTGACGCCATCGCCGGGAGGCGGATGGGGCCGCCGGTAGGATGTGAGGGTCGCCACCCGCCCCTCCCGCGCAAGGAGCAATCCCCCGTGAGCACCCCCTCGACGCACGTCGTCGACACCGTCGAGAACGCCGCCGCGACCCCCGAGCGGGAGCAGCCGTACGCGGCGCTCGGGCTCACGACGCAGGAGTACCAGCAGATCCGCGAGATCCTGGGCCGGCGCCCCACGAGCGGTGAGCTCGCGATGTACTCGGTCATGTGGAGCGAGCACTGCTCCTACAAGAGCTCGAAGGTGCACCTGCGGCAGTTCGGCCAGAAGGTCACACCCGAGATGACCAAGAACCTCATGGTGGGGATGGGCGAGAACGCGGGCGTCGTCGACATCGGCGAGGGCTGGGCGGTGACGTTCAAGATCGAGAGCCACAACCATCCGAGCTACGTCGAGCCGTTCCAGGGCGCGGCCACGGGCGTCGGCGGCATCGTGCGCGACATCATCTCGATGGGCGCGCGCCCCGTCGCCGTGATGGATGCGCTGCGTTTCGGCGCGCTGGACCACCCCGACACGGCGCGCGTCGTGCCAGGCGTCGTCTCGGGCATCAGCTTCTACGGCAACTGCCTGGGGCTGCCCAACATCGGCGGCGAGACCTGGTTCGACCCCATCTATCAGGCCAACCCGCTCGTCAACGCGCTCGCCGTGGGCGTGCTGCGCCACGAGGACCTGCACCTCGCCAACGCGCGCGGCGTCGGCAACAAGGTCGTGCTGTTCGGCGCGCGCACGGGCGGTGACGGCATCGGCGGGGCGTCGATCCTGGCCTCCGAGTCGTTCGACGAAGGTTCGGGCCGCAAGCGTCCCGCCGTGCAGGTGGGCGACCCGTTCATGGAGAAGGTGCTCATCGAGTGCTGCCTCGAGCTCTACCGCGAGGGGCTCGTGGAGGGCATCCAGGATCTCGGCGCCGCCGGCATCTCGTGCGCGACCTCGGAGCTCGCCTCCAACGGAGACGGCGGCATGCACATCGTGCTCGACGAGGTGCTGCTGCGCGACCCGTCGCTCACGGCCGAGGAGATCCTCATGTCGGAGAGCCAGGAGCGCATGATGGCGGTCGTCGCACCTGCGAAGCTCGACGCGTTCCTCGCGGTGATCCGCAAGTGGGATGTCGAGGCGAGCGTGCTCGGCGAGGTCACCGGCACCGGCCGGCTCGTGATCGACTGGAAGGGCGAGACCATCGTCGACGTCGACCCGCGCCCCGTCGCGGTCGACGGGCCCGTGTACGAGCGGCCGATCGCCTACCCGAGCTGGATCGACCACGTCAACGCCGACACGGCATCCGCTCTCGCGCGACCCGCCGACGGGTCGGCTCTCAAGGAGCAGGTGCTGCGCCTGCTCGGCTCGGCCAACCTCGCCGACAAGAGCTGGATCACCTCGCAGTACGACAAGTACGTGCTCGGCAACACGGCGCTCAGCTACCCCGACGACGGCGGCATGGTGCGCGTCGACGAGACCTCGGGGCTCGGCTTCGCCCTCGCGACGGATGCCAACGGCCGCTACGCCTACCTCGACCCGTATGCGGGCGCCCAGCTCGCGCTCGCCGAGGCCTATCGCAACGTCGCTGTAACGGGGGCCGTGCCCGCGGCCGTGTCCGACTGCCTCAACTTCGGCTCCCCCGAGAACCCCGAGGTCATGTGGCAGTTCGCGCGCGCCGTCGAGGGGCTCGCGGATGGCTGCCTCGCCCTCGGCATCCCGGTCACCGGTGGCAACGTCTCGTTCTACAACCAGACGGGCGACGTGCCGATCCACCCGACGCCCGTCGTGGCCGTGCTCGGCACGATCGACGACGTGGGGCGCCGCGTGCCCTCGGGCTGGCAGGACGCGGGAGACAACCTCTACCTGCTCGGCACCACCGCACTCGAGCTCGACGGCTCGGCCTGGGCGGGCGTCGTGCACGGGCACCTCGGCGGACGCCCGCCGGCGGTCGACCTCGCTGCCGAGAAGGAGCTCGGCGGCCTGCTTGCCGCCGCGGCGCATGAGGGCCTGCTGGCTGCGGCGCACGATCTCGCGGATGGCGGTCTCGCGATCGCGCTCGCCGAGGGCGTGCTGCGCTTCGGCGTGGGGGCGCGGGTGTTCCTCGATGAGCTGCTCGAGCGCGACGGGGTAGACCTCGCGACCGCGCTGTTCTCGGAGTCGACCGGCCGGGTGCTCGTGGCAGTGCCGCGCGAGGAGGACGTCAAGTTCACGCGGCTCTGCGAGGGCCGGGGCTACCCCGTGCTGCGGATCGGCGTGACCGACTCCGAACCCGCGCTCGAGGTGCAGGGCGCCTTCACGGCATCCCTCGACGAGCTCGCGACGACGTACCGCGAGCCGCTGCGCGCCCGTTTCGCCTAGTCGGCGGCCGCGGGTCGAGGCGCTCCGCCTCCGCGCCGCATTCTCCCCTGCGGCTCCGGCGCCGGGGCCGCCGCCAACCGCATCCGCGGGAGCAATCGCAGGTGCGGGCGGCACAACGTACAGCCGGCGGGAGCAACTACTCCCGCCGGGTGCATCCATCCCCGCCCGGGCACGCTCGTCGTGGGCGCCCCTGTCGCTCGGGCACCCCTGTCGCTCGGGCGCCCCTGTCGCTCGGGCGCGCCTGTCGCTCGGGCGCGCCCGTTGCCCGGCTGGCGCGGCGAGCGGGCGGAGATGCCGCCACGCGGCGGGAGTAGTTGCTCCCGCCGCGTGAACGGTTCACCGCCCGATGCGGCGATTGCCCCCGCCGAAGGCGCGGTTGTTCCCGCCGACGGACGAGCGCGTACCTCGCGTGCCGCGTGCCGCTGGCTGCGAGACGACCGCTGCGCGGTCTCCTCGACCAGCTGAGTGACTCACACCGGGAAGCGGATGCCGGTCTTCTGCTCGGCGTCGGACCAGAGGGCGGCGCCGAAGGCGGGGGCGGCGGATGACGCGACGGGTCGCACGGGCACGGGACGACCGGCGAGCATCCGCTGCGGGCCGAAGTACATGCCGTTGATGGCATCCTCGTCGGCGACTGCGCGCACCGCGGACCACGCGCCGCGATCCTTGCCCTGCCCGACCCAGCCGGTGAGCGCTTCGAAGAAGCGGCCGGCCGCCGGGTCGCGATCGGTGATGCCCGCGCGTCGTGCGGCATAGGCGCTCGTGGCCCAGCCGGGGTGCGCGAGCAACGACCTCCGGGGGTCCCCCGCCGCGGTCAGCCGGCGCGCCAGCTCGAGCTGGAATCCCTGGACGGCGTGCTTCGAGAACGCATAGGCCCGGAACGGGCTGTAGCGGCGCACCGACCAGAGATCGTCGGGGTCGAGGCGCACCATGCGCGTCGAGTCGCTGCCCATGCCCACGATCCGCCCGCCCTCGGCGAGGGCGGGGAACAGCAGGGTCGTGAGCGCGAAGTGACCGAGGAAGTTGCCGCCCACGGTGAGTTCGAAGCCGTCGTCGGTGAGCATCCGCTGCCGCGACGCGACCACCCGGCCCGCGTTGTTCACGAGTGCATGCAGCGGACGGAATGCAGCGATCTGCTCGGCCGCTGCGCGCACCGAGGCGAGCGACGCGAGATCGAGCGGCACGTGGACGAGCGAGGCGTCGGCGACGCGCGTCTGGATCGACGAGATCGCGAGCTGCGCCTTCTCGGCCGAGCGCGCCGCGATCACGACGCGCGCGCCCGCCGTGGCGAGCTGCTCCGACACGAAGTAGCCGATGCCCGCGTTCCCGCCCGTCACGACGACCGTGCGGCCGGCGAGCGAGGGCAGCGCGCGCGGATCCCAGGCGGATGCCGCCGTCACTCCTCGACGTCTCCGCCCGAGGCGAGGCGCTCGTGGTGGTGGATCACCTCGGCCACCACGAAGGTGAACCACTTCTCCGCGAACTCCGGGTCGAGATGCGATTCCTCGGCCAGGGCGCGCAACCGAGCGATCTGCTCGCGCTCGCGTCCGGGGTCCGACGGCGGCATCCCACTCGCGGCCTTCAGCCGGCCGACGGCCTGGGTGGCCTTGAACCGTTCGGCGAGCAGGTGGATGAGCGCGGCGTCGATGTTGTCGATGCTCTGCCGGTAGCGGCGGAGCTCGGCGCGCGGATCCTCGGACGGCTCGGGGGCGTCGGCGGTCATAGGGCGAGATTACCGGGCGTCGCCATAGGAGATCTGCGTGTCGCCACCCACGTGGCGGATGATCTGCAGCAGCTGCTCGCGGAACTCGGTCGGGTCCGCGAGCGGCGGGAACATGCTCGCCTCGAGCCCGGCGAGGCCCTCCATCGTGCGGGTTCCCGCGTCCGTGCGCTCGACGAGGCGACGACGACGGTCGCCGGGATCGACGACGATGCGCACGCGTGCGTCACGGGCGAGGTTGTCGACAGTGCGGCCCATGGTCTGTGCGGTCACCCGCGCCCGTCGCGCGAGCTCGCCGAGGGTGAGCGGCCTATCGGCGAGCAGGTGCAGCACGATGAGGCCGGCGTGCGTGAGCTGCGCCTGATCGAGGCGCTCGCGCCAGCGCTGCTCGACGAGACGGGCGGCGACGGACAGCAGACGCCCCGTGGGCCAGTCCTCGATCGAATCCGTCATGCGGCGCCTCCCCGCCAAGCGTATGATACTCAGCGCGCTTAGTAATGGAGACCCCGTGAACGCATCAGGAACCCCCGACCGCCGCCGGTGGCTCGGCCTCGTCGTCATCTCGATCGCCGTGTCGCTCATCATCGTCGACTCGACGATCGTCAACGTCGCGATCCCCTCCGTGGTCGACGAGCTGGCCATCACCTCCACCCAGGTGCAATGGGTGCAGGAGTCGTACACGCTCGTGTTCGCGGCGCTCCTGCTCGTGTTCGGAACGCTCGCCGACCGCTTCGGCCGCCGCCGGATCCTGCTGATCGGCGTCGCCCTCTTCGCGCTCTCGAGCGTCGTCGCGGCCCTCGCGCCGACGGGCGAGCTGCTCATCCTCTCGCGCGTCGTGCAGGGCTTCGGCGGCGCGATGATCCTGCCCGCGACCCTGTCTCTGCTGAACGCGACCTTCACGGGTCGCGAACGCGGTATCGCCTTCGCCGTGTGGGGGTCGACGATCGGCGGCATGGCGGCCGTCGGCCCGCTGCTCGGCGGCTGGCTCACCGCCGACTTCTCCTGGCGCTGGGCCTTCGGCATCAACCTGCCCCTCGGCATCCTCATCATCGTGGGCGCGCTGCTCGTCGTGCAGGAGTCGCGTGCCGAGCACCGGCGCCAGGTGGATGTCGTGGGCGCCGTGCTCTCGGTGCTGCTGTTCACGAGCCTCGTCTTCGGCCTCATCGAGGGGCGCACCTACGGCTGGTGGACGACCGCGAAGGGCGCCCCCGGCTTCTGGACCCTCGACATCTCGCCCATCCCGTTCGTCTTCGCACTCACGCTCGTGACGCTCGTCGCGTTCATCGCGTGGGGCGTGCACCGCGAGCGTCGCGGCCGCCCGACCCTCATCGCCTTCTCTTTGTTCCGCATCACCTCGTTCCGCAACGGCAACATCGCGGCGCTCATCGTGTCGCTCGGCGAGTTCGGAGTGATCCTCGCGCTGCCGCTGTGGCTGCAGAACGTGCTCGGCTACGACGCCCTGCAGACGGGCTTCCTGCTGCTCGCCCTGGCGGGCGGGTCGTTCCTGGCGTCCGGGTTCGCGGGTTCGGCATCCGGCAAGATCGCGCCCGTGTGGATCGTGCGCGGCGGGCTCATCGCCGAGATCATCGGCCTCGTCGTGCTCGGCCTCGTGATCACCTCCGACACCGCCTGGTGGCCCCTCGCGATCGGCCTCGCCGTGTACGGCTTCGGAGTGGGTCTCGCGACCGCGCAGCTCACGGGCGTCGTGCTCGCGGAGGTGCCCGTCGGCGAGAGCGGTCAGGCATCCGGAACGCAGTCGACGTCGCGGCAGGTCGGCTCGGCGCTCGGCATCGCGATCCTCGGCACCGTGCTCTTCACCTCGCTCGGGGCGCAGCTCGCCGATCGTCTGCCCGAGCAGCTGCCGAGCGACCTGCGCCAGCAGGTCGTCGACCTGGTGGTCGATTCCGCGGGGGCGGCGATCCCCGGGCTCGAGGCGCAGTCACCGGATGCCGCGGCCGCCGCGCGCGACGCCTTCAGCGAGGCGACCCGGGCAGCGACCTTCACGGCCGCGGGCTTCCTCGTGGTGGGCTTGCTCGCGACGCTCAGCCTCGGAGCGAGTGCAGCAGGCGATCGACGCTCGCGGTCTCCGGAAGATACGCCCGCGTCCAGCGCGCCATGACGTCGTAGGCCGAGGCGCGCACCGAGCGACGCGACAGCAGCACGTCGTGCAGCGCGCCGTCGATGCGCACGACCGACACGTGCCGGCCGAGCCGCGTGGCCCGTTCGGCGACCCCGTCGACGTCGAGGGCGACATCCGAGTCGTAGATGCGCGGCGACCACGAGGGCTGCAGCCAGCTGCGTGAGGAGAGCATGACGAGCACCGGCACGCCGATGTCGAGCCCGTCGGCGACACGCGCGTGGCCGTCGAGCACCGCGTCGAGCCAGGCGCTGTGCACGGGGAAGCCGCGCTCGGGACGCCACTGCAGGTCGTAGTCCCATTCGCCGTCGAAGAGCCGCGAGCTCGCCTGCGTGTTGAAGCCGGGGTCGATCGCGGGCAGCGCGGCACGCGTGCCCAGCCGCGCGCCGAGCGCGACGATCGGGGCGATCGCGCGGCGACCGAGCGCATCCGCCTGGAACTCCAGCCAGGGGCTGTTGAGGATGAGCGCATCCACCGCCTCAGGGTGCCGGGCAGCCCAGAGCGCGAGCGTGAGACCACCCGTGGAGTGCCCCACGAGCACGAGGGGACGCAGCGTGTCGCTGTCACGTCCCATCGCCGCGAGCGCCGCAGCGAGCTCCGCATCGTAGACGGCGAGATCGTCGGTGTAGCCGGGCGTCTGGTGCGGCAGCAGACTGCGCCCGTACTTGCGCAGATCGAGGGCGTGGAAGCGCGCGCCGGCCCGGGTCCAGAACAGAGCGTGCTCGGCCTGGAAGAAGTAGTCCGACCAGCCGTGCACGTACAGCACGTCGATGCCGTGCGCGAAGCCGTGCGGCTCGCGGCCCCAGCTCGCGGCCTTGGCGGCGGTCGGGCGCACGAGGGTCGCCACGACGGCGCCCTCCTCGTCGGCGGGGAGCGTGAGCGGCAACTGCTCGAAGCCGCCGAGCACGTCGGGTCTCCAGTCCATGCCGACACGCTCGCAGGCCGGGCGTCCCGGGCGGCAGGGGCCGGTGTCCCGTTCCGGCCAGGCGGCCGGGCGGCGGTGCGGGTCTAGCCTGCCGGCACCGAGCGGTACAGCACCGGGCGGTCGCCCCAGCTCGCGAGTCGCGCCTCGAGGCCGGCGCGCACCGTCGGCCACTCGTCGACGATCACCGAGTAGACCGCGGTGTCGCGCCACGAGCCGTCGGCGAGCGGCTGCTCGCGGCGCACGACGCCCTCGAACACCGTGCCGAGCTTCTCGATCGCGGCGCGCGAGCGCACGTTCGTCGAACCCGTCTGGATCTTGACGCGCCCGTAGCCGTGCGCGAAGGCGGTCTCGAGCAGCAGCAGCTTCGCCTCGGGGTTCACCTGGGTTCCCCAGACGCGCGGCGAGTAGGCGGTCCAGCCGATGTGCGCCGACTCGCGATGCTCGTCGAAATCGGCGAGGCTCGTGGCACCGACCACCTCGCCCGCGTGGGGTCCGGATGCGACGCGCACCACATACGTGTTGCCGCGTTCGTGGGGCCAGTGGTTCCATGCCCACGCGGCGTACGCCTCGGCATCCGCGGGCCGCGCGGCGGGGCCGCCGCCGTATCCGCTCGCGAACACCTCGGGGCGGCCGATCGCCTCCCAGAGCTCCGGGAGGTCGTCGCGCGTGAGCGGATCGAGGCGGATGTAACGGCCGATGAGGGGCGCGCGCTCGGGGCGGGTCGCGGTCACCGCTCCATCCTGGCACCCCGCGAACCCCGTCGAACATGGCGCATACGGCGGGGTCGGGTGCAGGCACACACCCGACCCCGCCGAGATTCAGTGCTGCGTCGCGCCCTCGGCACCGATGCCGGTGAGCGAGCGCACCTCCATCTCCGACTGCTTCGCCGGATCCTCGAGCGAACGACTCGTCATCGTCGCCACCCAGCCGGCCACGAAGGCCAGCGGGATCGACACGATGCCGGGATTCGACAGCGGCCACCAGGCGAAGTGCGCGTCGGGGAACATCGACGTCGGCGCACCCGACACGACCGGCGAGAACAGGATCAGCAGGATCGCCGACCCCAGTCCCACGTACATGCTCCACAGGGCGCCACGCGTCGTGAAGCGCTTCCAGAACAGCGAGTACACGATCGTCGGCAGGTTCGCCGACGCCGCGACCGCGAACGCGAGCGCCACCAGGAACGCGACGTTCTGGCCGTTCGCGAGCACGCCGCCGATGATCGCGACGACGCCGATCACGACGACGGTGCGCCGCGCCACCCGCACCTCGGTGCCCGGCTCCGCCTTGCCCTTCTTGAGCACGTTGGCGTAGATGTCGTGTGCATACGAGGCCGCGGCGGTGATCGTGAGGCCCGCGACGACCGCGAGGATCGTCGCGAACGCGATCGCCGAGATGAGACCCAGCAGCAGCGGTCCGCCGAGCTCGAACGCGAGCAGTGGAGCTGCCGAGTTCACACCACCCGGGGCGGCCTTGATCGCATCCGGGCCGATGAGCGCCGCCGCGCCGTACCCGAGCACGAGGGTGAACACGTAGAAGATGCCGATGAGCCAGATCGCCCACACGACGCTGCGCCGCGCCTCCTTGGCGGTCGGCACCGTGTAGACGCGCATGAGCACGTGCGGCAGGGCCGCCGTTCCCAGCACGAGCGCGAGGCCGAGCGAGAGGAAGTCGAGGCGGCTCGCATCCGAGGCGCCGTACTGCAGGCCGGGGTTCAGGATGGCGGGGTTGTTCGCCGTCTGCACCGCGTGATCCAGCAGGGCCGAGAGGCTGAACCCGTGCAGTGCGAGCACCCACACCGTCATGACCGCGGCGCCGGCCACGAGCAGCACGGCCTTGATGATCTGCACCCAGGTGGTGCCCTTCATGCCGCCCACGAGCACGTAGACGATCATGAGCGCGCCGACCACGGCGATCACGACACCCTGGCCGACCTTGTCGGGGATGCCGAGCAGCAGCGAGACGAGCGCGCCCGCCCCTGCCATCTGCGCGAGCAGATAGAAGAAGCACACCACGAGCGTCGTCGTGGCCGCAGCGATGCGCACCGGGCGCTGCTTGAGCCGGAACGACAGCACGTCGGCCATCGTGAAGCGACCGGTGTTGCGCAGCAGCTCCGCCACGAGCAGCAAGGCGACGAGCCACGCCACCAGGAAGCCGATCGAGTACAGGAACCCGTCGTATCCGTTGACCGCGATGGCGCCGCAGATGCCGAGGAAGGATGCCGCCGAGAGGTAGTCGCCCGCGATCGCCGTTCCGTTCTGCGGCCCGGTGAACGAGCGGCCGGCCGCGTAGTAGTCGGCCGCCGTGCGGTTGTTGCGACTGGCCCGGAAGACGATCACGAGCGTCACGACCACGAAAGCCGCGAAGATGCCGATGTTGAGCCAGGGGCTGCCGCCCGCCGCCGTCGCGTCCATCAGCGCACCTCCCCTGCCGTCGCGCCCTCGCGGATCTCCTCCGCGACCGGGTCGAGCTTCTTGTTCGCGTACCAGACGTAGAGCATCGTCACGACGAAGGTCGTGAGCACCTGCCCGAGGCCGATCAGCAGGCCCACGTTGATCGACCCGAACACGGGCGTCGACATGAACTCGGGTGCATAGCCCGCGAGCAGCACGTACGCGAAGTACCACAGCAGCGCGAGGGCCAGCACGGGGAAAACGAACGATCGGTGCCGCTTCTTGAGTTCCTGGAAGCGGTCGGATTGCTGGAGCCGCGCGAAGTCGACTTCCGTCTCCGTGACCGAGGTGGGGGCTTCCTCGCCCATCATCTCTCCTCATCCCGGGTGCGCGCCGTCGCGCAACCGTCTCGACATGAACGGCAACACTGTGGAACCCCATCCAGCCGGGCGCGCACGCGCGCCGCTCGTCGTCGGCGGGCGGCGGTGAGCGTGCGACGAGCGGCGATGCGACGACGACGAGCGACCGGTTAACCTGGCCTGCATGGCCGAGTCGCTGTGGAGCGGCCTCGCGATCGTGGCAGCCGTCGCGCTGCTCGCGGTCACGGGGTATCTCGTCGTGCGCCGGCTGGCCCCGGGTCCGCGCGAGCTCGGCACCGAGGCGGAGCGTGCGCGGTTCACGACCCTGCACCTCGCCACCCGCGCGGCCGAGCACCTGCGGGCGGGCCTCGAAGACGGCGATACCGTGCGTGCCGCCCGCGACCTGCGGGCGATGCTCGACTGCGAGGGCCTCGCGATCGCGGGGGTCGGAGGCGTGCTCGCCGTCGACGGGGCCGACGCGTTCCGCGAGGCGGCCGCTCGGGCGATCGCCACACGATCCGGTCCCAAGCCGCAGCTGCACCGTGCCATCACCGGCCAGGGGCGGGATGCCGTCGACGCCGTCTCGGCGCCCATCCTGCGAAGCGGTGTACGGGCCGGCACGCTCGTGGCCTTCGCCCGCGGGGCACGGCCCGGGCTCGTGCGGGCCACGGGTGAGGCCGCGCGCTGGGTCTCGACGCAGCTCGAGCTGGCCGAGCTCGACGCATCGCGGGCGGCGCTCGCCGAGGCCGAGGTGAAGGCGCTGCGTGCCCAGATCAGCCCGCACTTCATCTACAACGCCCTCACGGCGATCGCCTCCTTCATCCACACCGATCCGGCGAAGGCGCGCGAGCTCGTCGTGGAGTTCGCCGACTTCACGCGCTACTCGTTCCGCCGCCACGGCGACTTCACGACGGTCGCCGAGGAGCTGCGCAGCGTCGACGGCTACCTGCGCCTCGAGCGCGCCCGGTTCGGCGACCGGCTCGAGGTGACGCTGCAGATCGCGCCCGAGCTGCTGGCCACCGTCATCCCGTTCCTCTCGGTGCAGCCGCTCGTCGAGAACGCCGTGCGGCACGGGCTGGAGTCGACCGAGCGGGGCGGGCGCGTGACCATCACGGCGACCGACGCCGGCGCGTGCGCGCTCATCACCGTGGAGGACGACGGGGTCGGCATCGACCCGGAGCTCGCGCGCGCGGTGCTGGCAGGCAGGGCTGCCGGAGAGCACGTGGGCCTGCGCAACGTCGACGCCCGCCTGCGCCAGGTGTACGGCGACGACTTCGGGCTCGTCGTCGAGACCAACGTCGGCGCCGGCACCCTCGTGACGATGCGCGTGCCGAAGTCGCAGCCCCTGCACGCGAGCGAGGGGAGGCTCGCCGGATGACCGAGCGCAGCATCACGGTGCTCATCGCCGACGACGAGCCGCCCGCCCTCGACGAGCTCGCCTACCTGCTCGGCCAGGATCCGCGGATCGCCGCCGTCCACCGCGCCTCCTCCGGGGCCGAAGCGGTTCGTCTGCTCTCGGAGCGCACGGTCGACGCAGCGTTCCTCGACATCCACATGCCGGGGCTCTCGGGTTTCGATCTCGCGCGCGCGCTCGGCCGTTTCGAGCACCGGCCCGCGCTCGTGTTCGTCACCGCCGATGAGGACCAGGCCCTCGAGGCCTTCGAGTTCGCGGCCGTCGACTACCTGCTGAAGCCCGTGCGCTTCGAGCGGTTGACCCGCACCCTCGACCGGGTGATCGACGGAATGCGGGCCGCGCCCGCCACGGGACCGGTGCCGCGCCCGGAGCTCGTCGCCGTCACGCTCGGCGGGACGACCCGCATGATCCGCCGCGACGACGTGCGCTACGTGCAGGCACAGGGCGACTACGCCCGGTTGCACACCGAGGAGTCGAGCTACCTCGTGCGCATCCCCCTCACCGACCTGGAGCGGCAGTGGGCGGAGGCCGGATTCCTGCGCGTGCACCGCTCCTACCTCGTGCAGCTCGACCACGTCACGCGGATGCGGGGCGGGCCCGGCCACGCGACCGTCACGATCGGCCAGGCGGAGCTGCCGGTGTCGCGGCGACTGCAGCCGGCGCTGCGCGAGGCGCTCGATGCCCGGCGCCTCCGGGCCGGCGGATGACCCCGCCACCTCCGCCGCCGGCTGGCGCATCCCCCGAGGAGCCGGTCGACCCCGGGCGCGCGGCCCCGCCGCCGCGGGTGCGGATCACGGCACCGCGCCACGACGAGGACACCAGCCGACCGCCGACGGGGGCGACGGCGAGCGATCCGGCGGCGTTGTACATCCGCTCGCTCATCCGCTCTCAGCTGCGCGCGGCGATCGTGTGCGCCGCGGCGTTCGTCGTCGTGCTCGTCGGGGTGCCGCTCGTGTTCACCCTCGTGCCGGGCCTCGACGCGGCGCGGGTGGCCGGCATCCCCGTGTCGTGGATCGTGCTCGGGGCGGGCCTGTTCCCCGTGCTCATCGCGATCGCGGCGATCTACGTGCGCACGGCGTCCCGCAACGAGTCGCGCTACCGCTCGCTGGCGGACGACGCATGACGCCCGTCATCGGCTACGGCTCGATCGCCGCGGTCACGCTCGTCACGGTGCTCATCGGCTTCTTCGGCGTGCGGATCTCGCGCACCACGAGCGACTTCTACGTCGCGAGCCGCACGGTGCGCCCGTGGCTCAACGCCTCCGCAATCGGGGGCGAGTACCTGTCGGCAGCGAGCGTGCTTGGCATCGCCGGTCTCATCCTGCTGCAGGGCGAGCGGGCCCTGTGGTTCCCCATCGGCTACACGGCCGGCTATCTCATGCTGCTGCTGTTCGTGGCGGCCCCCCTGCGGCGCTCGGGCGCCTACACCGTGCCCGACTTCACCGAGGCGAGGCTCGAATCGCGCGGGGTGCGTCGGGTGACCTCGGTGCTCGTGATCGTCATCGGGTGGCTGTACATCGTGCCGCAGCTGCAGGGCGCGGCGCTCACGGTCGGCATCACGACGGGGCTGCCCCGCTGGGTCGGGGCGGTCGGCGTCGCGGTGATCGTCGGCGTCGTGGTGGCGGCGGGCGGCATGCGCTCGATCACCTTCGTGCAGGCATTCCAGTACTGGCTCAAGCTCACCGCGGTCGCGGCGCCCGTCGTCTTCGTGCTGCTGCTGCAGCCGGGCGCCGCCCCGGATGCGCGGGTCGCGCTCGAGGAGGCGTTCCCGCCGTTCGCGGTCGCCGACCCCGACACGGTGTACCGCGCGGTGTCGCTGCTCGTCGCCCTGCTGCTCGGCACACTCGGCCTGCCGCACGTGCTCGTGCGCTTCTACACGAACCCCGACGGCCCGGCCGCCCGCCGCACGACGCTCATCGTGCTGTGCCTGCTGTCGGCGTTCTACCTGTTCCCGATCGCGATCGGGATGCTGGGGCGCGTCTTCCGGCCGGAGCTCGCGAGCGGCGATCCGGATGCGCTGCTCCTGCTCCTGCCCGGAGCGGTGCTGCCGTCGCCGTGGGCGGAGGCGCTCACGGCGCTCGTGATCGCCGGTGCGTTCGGCGCGTTCCTCTCCACCTCGTCGGGGCTCGTGGTCTCGCTTGCGGGCGTCGTGTCGCAGGAGTTGTTCGCCGGCTCGGTGCGCGGCTTCCGCATCGCGGCGGCCCTCTCGGTGATCGCCCCGCTCATCATCGCCGCGGTCACCGAGTCGGCGGGGCTCGCCGGGTCGGTCGGGCTCGTGTTCGCCTTCACCGCCTCGACCCTGTGCCCCGCGCTGCTGCTCGGCATCTGGTGGCGCGGGCTCACCGCGCGCGGGGCGGTCGCGGGCATGGCGACGGGCGCGGTCGCGTGCGGCAGCGCCATCCTGTTCGCGTGGTTGCTGCCGGATGCCGGTCTCGCCGGGGCGCTCATCGATCAGCCCGCCGCGTGGACGGTGCCGCTCGCGACCCTCACCATGCTGCTCGTATCGTGCCTCGACCGCCGCGGCATCCCGCGCGGCACCGAGCGCTTCCTCGCGCGGCTGCACGTGCCGGAGCGGTGAGCCCGCGGGCTCGTCGGTGTGCGCACTCGGTTTCGGGCGCGACCGCGCTCGTGCCCGAAACCGGCGCAGGCCGCGGATTATCGCGGCCGGGAAGAATCAGAGCAGGTCGTGCCGCACGACGATCGCCTCGCGGCCGGGGCCCACGCCGATGGCCGAGATGCGGGAGCCCGACATCGCCTCGAGCGCGAGCACGTAGGCCTGCGCGTTGGCGGGCAGTTCGTCGAAGGAGCGCACGCCGGTGATGTCCTCGGACCAGCCGGGGAACTCCTCGTAGACCGGGGTGGCGTGGTGGAAGTCCGACTGGTTGACCGGCACCTCGTCGAAACGCACGCCGTCGACGTCGTAGGCGACGCACACGGGAATGCGCTCGAGGCCCGTGAGCACGTCGAGCTTGGTGAGCACGAAGTCGGTGACGCCGTTGATGCGCGCCGAATAACGGGCGATGGGCGCGTCGTACCACCCGGTGCGACGCGGGCGGCCCGTCGTGGTGCCGAACTCGAAGCCGGCGCTGCGCAGGAACTCGCCCGAGTCGTCGAAGAGCTCCGTCGGGAAGGGGCCCGATCCGACGCGTGTCGTGTAGGCCTTGATGACCGCGATGACGCGGTCGAAGCGGTTGGGAGCGACCCCGGAGCCCGTTGCCGCGCCGCCGCTCGTGGCGTTCGAGGAGGTGACGAACGGGTACGTGCCGTGGTCGACATCCAGCATCGTGGCCTGGCCGCCCTCGAAGAGCACCGTCTTGCCCGCGTCGAGCGCCTGGTTGAGCACGAGCGAGGTGTCGGCCACCATCGGGCGCAGCCGGTCGACGTAGCCGAGCAGGTCGTCGACCACCTCGTCGACCCCGATCGCGCGACGGTTGTAGACCTTGACGAGCAGGTGGTTCTTCTGGTCGAGGGCGCCCTCGACCTTCTGCCGCAGGATGTTCTCGTCGAAGAGGTGCTGGACCCGGATGCCGACCCGGTTGATCTTGTCGGCGTACGTCGGGCCGATGCCGCGCCCCGTGGTGCCGATCTGGCGCTTGCCGAGGAAGCGCTCGGTGACCTTGTCGATCGTGCGGTGGTACTGCGTGATGACGTGGGCGTTGGCCGACACGAGCAGCTTCGACACGTCGACTCCGCGGGCGCTGAGCGCCTCGAGCTCGTCGAAGAGCACCTCGATGTCGACGACGACGCCGTTGGCGATCACCGGCACGACGCCCGGGCTCAGGATGCCCGAGGGCAGCAGGTGCAGGGCGTACTTCTGGTCGCCGACGACGACGGTGTGTCCGGCGTTGTTGCCGCCGTTGAACTTGACGACGTAGTCGACGCGGTCGCCGAGCAGGTCGGTCGCCTTGCCCTTGCCTTCATCGCCCCATTGGGCGCCGATGAGCACGATCGCGGGCATAGGTCATCTCCCTCGGATGCGGATGGGATTACACCCCACCCTATCGACACGCCCCTGGATGTGTCTCCCGCGGGTGAGGAGGGGGCCTCACCCGCGGGAGATCCTATGCGTCGTGGCGGCGCGTCCAGACGACGCCGATCGCGCCGAGCAGCAGGAGCAGCAGGGCGAGTGCACCCGCCAGGGCGAGATCCCATCCGGTCAACGGCAGCCGGGGCGGGGCCGCCGCGACGGCGACCGCGGCATCGGATGCCGTGACCGAGGCGAGCGTGAGCTCGCTGAGGGTGGAGACCGTCGCCTCGTTGGTGACGCGGGGGTAGGCCGCCTCCTCGACGCGCACGAGGAGGGTGAGCTCCACGGTGTCGCCCATCGCGATGCCGGGCACCGTCCAGGTGACCGTCTGGCCGGACACGGCGACGCCGGCGTCCGGCGACGAGGCGAAGCGGAGCCCCGCGGGCAGCACGTCTTCGACCGTGATCGGGCCGGGGTCATCGGTCGGACCGGTGTTGTCGACGGTGATCCGGTAGGTGCCGATCCGGCCCACCTGGAACGCGCCCACGGCGGTCTTCTCGATCACGAGGGTCACGAGCGGCGGCACGGTCACGGTGTCGTCGGCCTCGTTGTTCGCCGGAACGGTGTCGGTCTCGCTCACGTCGACCTCGACGACGTTGACGACCTCGGGGTAGGCGGCCGCCGTCACGTTGGTGATGAGGGTGAGCGTCGGGGCCTGCGCGCCGGGGCCGAGCGGATCGGCGTAGCTCGCGACCACGACGGCGCCGGCGGAGGGGTCGGCCGCGTCGACGAGCGTCACGGAGACGAGCGTCCATCCGGTGCCGACGGCGTCGCCGGGGGCGCTCACGACCGTGAGTCCGGCCGGAACCGTGTCGGCGACCGTGATCCCCGTCGCCTCCGAGGGCCCGTCGTTCGCGACGTCCACCTGGAACGGCAGGTCGTCGCCGACCCGCACCTCAGCCGGATCGTGGCTCTTCACGATGCGCACATCGACCTCGCGACGGATGTCGAGCTCGGCGTCGTCGGTGTTGTTGCCGGGGGTGGCGTCGGGGGTTCCGGAGCTCACCGTGGCGACGTTCGTGCGGGGCGAGTCGACGGCATCGAGCTCGGGTGCGAGCTGCACGTCGAAGACGATCGCCGGGGCGCTCGCGCCGGCGGCGAGGCCGGTGCCGCTCGGTGTGCGCGTGAAGGTCACGAGCTGCTCGCCCGTCGACGCGTCGACGGCGCCCGCCGACGCGGACCAGCCGAGGGCGGAGGCGGTGGTGAGCCCGACGAAGGTCACTCCCGCGGGAAGGGTGTCGACGACCGTCAGCGAACCGATGGCGTCGCTCGGCCCGAGGTTGCGGGCGACGAGCTCGTAGCGCGCCAAGGTACCCGCGACGGCCGAGGTGATCTCGTCGCCGTCCTCGTCGATCGCCGTCTTCACGAGCGCGAGATCGGCGTTCGTGGTCACGGTGATCTGCGCGGTGTCGGAGTCGTCACGCGGGCCGCTGCTGTCGACCCAGGCGACGCGCGCCTCGTTGACGAGGTCGGTGCCGGTCGGCACGCTCGCGGCGATGCGGGCGACGACGGTGATCGTGGTGGCGTTCGCGCTGCCCACGGGGTGCAATCCGCTGTTCGCGGTGTAGCTGCACTCGCCGTCCTGGTCGCCCGCCGCGACGGTCGAGCAGTCCCAACCCGCGCCCGACATCGACACCATGGTGAGACCGGTCGGCAGGGTGTCGGTGAGGGTCGCCGCCACGGCCGAGGGACCCGCGTTGGTCACCGTGAGGGTGAAGGTCACGTCGGTACCGGCGATCCACGGACCGGCGGCGACCGTCTTCGTGATCGACACGTCCGCGTCGGTGCGCACCTCGGTGGGGTCCTCGGCGCGGTTGTTGCTCACGTCGTCATCCTCGGGGCCGCTCACCTGGGCCACGTTGACGAGCGCGAGCTGCGGGGCGACGGTGGGGGCGATCGCCGTGGTGAGGTCGACCACGATCGTCGAGCCGAGCGGCAGCGAGGCGCCCGCGGCCGTGAGCAGGGTCCAGCTCAGCAGCTGACCTGTCACGGTCGGCTCGAGCTGCACGGCGGTGCCGCCCGCGATGCTGATCCGGGCGCTCGAGGCGACGTAGGAGAAGCCGGTCGGCAGGGTGTCGGTGACGGTGATCGCGCCGCTCGAGGAGCTCGGTCCCTCGTTGGTCACGACGATGCGGTACGCGAGCGTGGAGCCGGCGGTCGCGAACCCGGTGTGCGACTTCTCGATCGAGAGGTCGGCCACCCGCGAGGGGCCGACCGAGTCGTCGTCGCGGGGCGCGTTGCTCGCGTTGGCGGCCGTCGCCTCGGCCCAGTTCACGACGGCGGCCGTCGGGTCGAGCGCCGGGTCCACGTCGTAGCTCACGACGAAGGTCCGCGCGTTCGCGGCGCCCGACTGCTGGGGGCCGGTGAGGGCGAAGGTGTCCCACGCGGCATCGCTCGTGCCCGCGCGGTTCGTGGCGCCTGCCGTGCGCGTCCAGGTGCCGCTCTCGCTGACGTGGCTGCGGTAGCTGAGCCCGTCGGGGGCCTCGTCGACGATTCGAACCGTGCGCGCATCCGCCGGACCGTTGTTGACGACGGTGACGCGGTAGCTCACCGTCTCACCGGGGACCACGTCGCTCGACGCGGGGGCCGTGACCCATGCGCTGGCGTCGGCGTCCCACACGACGCGCGTCTTCGTCACGCCGACCGTGGTGTCGTCGCCCGGCGTGGTGGGCACCGAGGAGGTGTTGTTCGTCGTCACCGGGTCGGAGGTCGAGCCCGGGACGATGCGGGCCTCGTTGACGATGCTGCCATCGCCGCCGGGACCCGAGGTGGGCGTCCACGCGGCGTCCACCTGACCGCTCAGCGTGATCACGGGCGCTGCGCCGACCGCGAGGCCGGTGCCCTGGTACGTCCAGGTGATGACGTCGCCGGCACGGGCGGGGAAGGTGCTCGGGTTCCCGGCGCGGGTGACGGTGGCCGCCCAGTCCGCGGTCGAGGGGTCCGTCACGCCGACGATGCCCGCGGGGATCGTGTCGGTGACGACGATGCGCGCACCGCTCGCGCTCACCGAGACCGACGGCCCGAGGTTGCGTGGCGCGAGCTGCCAGCTGATCGCGGATCCCGCGTTGGGAGCCGCGGTGCTGACCGTCTTGGTGATCGTGAGATCGGCCGCGGTGGTCGTGTCGAGCGGGTCGCTGTCGTCGTTGTCGCTCGGGTCGGGGTCGTGGGTGCGACCGGGCGTCACGACAGCGGTGTTGTCGACCTGCGTCGCCGCCTGGTCGGCCGCGAGCTGCACGGCGACCTGGATGGCGGGGAAGCTCGCGCCGTTCGCGAGCGTGTCGGCGGGGTTGCTGCGGGCGCAGTCGAAGGTCGTCACGCCGCCCGCGCCCCGCGTCGGCGCGTCGCAGCTCCATCCGGTGCCGCTCGCACCGGTGACGACGACACCGGCGGGCAGGGCGCCCGTCGTGTCGCTCACCGTGATGGGCCCGACGGCCGTGTCCGGTCCGTCGTTGGTGACGACGATCGTCCAGCCGGTGCCCGTGGTTCCCGCGACGCGCGGCGAGGCGGCCGCGGTCTTCGTGATCCGCAGGTCGGCGGCGTGGATGTAGGCGGATGCGGTGTCGTCGGCCGCGGTGTAGGAACCCGACTCGTTGCCGGTCGCGCCGGAGGTGTCGGTCGTCACAGCACGGAGCGAGTTGGTGTGCGGCACCCGCACGCCCGCGGGCGTGGTCGTCCCGGCATCCGTGAGCGCGTCATCCGAGGGGGTCGCGGTGAAGGTGATGACGATCGTGCGCGCGGTGAGCGTCGCACCGGATGCCGTGCCCGGCAGCGCCGGCGTCGCCGCCGAGATCTGGCCCGTCGTCCAGGCGAGCGTCTGCACGTCTCCCGCGGTGGTCACCGAGGGGTCGGCGAGCGCGGTCTGAGCGCCCGTGCCGAGCCGGATGCGCGCCGAACCGGCGTCGTAGTCCCAGTGCTTCGGCAGCACGTCGCGCACCGAGATCGTCTGTGCGGGGCCGTCGCCCGTGTTGACGAGGGTGAGCGTCCAGCCGAAGGGGCTGCCCGCGTACGCGACATCGCCCGAGCTCACGGTCTTGTCGAGCGTGATGTTGGGGAATCGCGGGTCGACGACCGCCGTGTCGGTGATGTTGGCGGGAGTGGTCACGCGGCCGCCTGACGGGAACGACTCGAACCGGGTGACCCGCGCGGTGTTGGTGAACGTCTCGGTGTCGCCGAGTGCGGCGCTCGGTGCGAGAGTGGCCGTGTACGTCAGGACGAAGCTCTTCGGCGTGCTCGACGAGCTCTGCTGGTGCAGCGGGCCGGGCAGGTCGCTCGCATCCCAGGTGATGACGCCGCCGCCGGTCGCGCCCTGCCCGGTGATCGTCCCGCCGGCGCTGATCGAGCTCGGGTCGACGATGACGCCGTCGGGAACCGTGTCGGTGACCACGAGGTTGTATGCCGGGGTGCCGCCGGTGTTCGTGACCGTGACCGTGTAATCGAAGTTCGCGCCCGGATCGGGGGCGGCGTTCGAGACGGTCTTGTCGATCGCGAGCACGGGGTTCAGCACGGTGATGACCGTCGTGCTGTCCGTGACGGACGTGCGGGTGGCGGGGGTGTCGTTGGTGCGATTCCAGGAGAACTGCGCCGAGTTGACGAGCGAGTTGACGCCCGCGCCCACGGTGTTCGCGAGCAGCACCCGGTAGCTGAGGGTGAGCGTGCGCTCGACGGCCGCCGACGGGATGTCGCCGGAGTAGGTCCAGGTGTACAGGTTCGATGCCGCGTTGAAGGTGCGCGTCCAGGTGCCCGAGATCGAGCCGTCACTCGGCGTCGGGCCCGAGATGCTCGCCGTGTCGAGCACGACGCCGGCCGGGAGGTCGTCGACGATCGTCGGGTCGTAGTAGTTGACACCCGCGCGCAGGGTCGTGACGACCTGGTACTCGACGGTCTGCCCGATCGGTGCGCTCGCGCTGGCGCCGTAGCTCGAGCCTCCGACGACGCGCACGCCCTTGTCGATCGCGGCGGTGGCGGCCGTGATGGTGGCCGTGGCGGTGTCGGTGCGGGTGCCGCGGCGTGCCGTCGTGCTGTCGGTGCCGACCGTCGCGGGCAGGGTGTAGCCGGTGACGGTCGCGGAGTTGACGTAGCTCTGGGCCGCTCCCGCCGAGGGGTCGATCTGCGCGGTGTAGCTGAGCGTCGCGGTCGCGGGGATCTCGGCGATGTTCCAGGTGATCGTGCCGCCTGCACCCGTCGCGATGCCGGGGCTGAAGGATGCCGGGGCGGGTGTGAGTGATGCGGTGTTGACGAGAAGACCCGCGGGCACGGTGTCGACGACGGTGTTGTCGTAGCTCTTCACCCGGTTGGTGTTGTTCGGCACGGTGAGGGTGTAGGTGACGGTGTCGCTCACGGAGACGCTCGAGGTGCCGGAGGGGCTCGTGGCCGCCTTGGTGATGTCGAGATTGGGCTCCAGGTAGGTGACCGTGCGCGTGGCGTCGCCATCCCAGGTCGCGCTGCGGAACTGCGCCTGGTTCGTCAGGGTGGCGTTGTTGTTGCCGGCGTCGCCCACGTATCCCGTGAGGGTGACCGTGAACACCTGGGGGTCGTCGGAGGTGTTCGTGTACGTGCTCGGGAAGGTGAGCACGCCCCGGAAGGACCCGCTGCCGGGAATCGCGGCGAAGCCGAAATCGGATGCCACGGCCCCCGTCAGAGCAGTCGAGCTCCAGCTGCCGCTCGCGACGGTGAAGGCGCTCGCACTGCCGGTGAGGGTTCCGCGATCGCGCAGCACGGCGTTCCGTACGCTCGTGTGCGCCGGCACGGTGACGCTGTAGCTGTAGGTGACGAGCTCGCCCTGCACGATCGCCCCGTCGCCGTTGCGCGTGTCGAGGTTCGCCGCCCCCGCACCGACCTCGGTGCGCACGAGCGTCTTGGTGATGCTCGCGGTCGGCGTGTAGACCGCGGAGTCGTCGCGGGTGCCCTCACCCGGCACCACCTCGTCGGCACCGCGGGTCGTGCGGTCGAGCGATCCCGCGGGGTAGAAGGTTCCCGTCTGGCCGGAGTTGAGGTCGACGTCGTAGCTCGTGATGGACGCCGTGTTGCCGAGCGTCGTGTTGATCGCGACGCCCACGGGCACCGTCACGTCGTAGAGCAGCGCGCGCTGCGCGCCCGCGGCGACGTCGACATCCGTCCAGATCACGAGCGAGCGCGTGGGGTACTGGCTGTTCGCGGGGTAGCCGGGGTCGCCCGGGTCGACGGCCACTCCGCCGCCCGTGTCGGTGACGTCGGCGGCCGAGATTCCCGCGGGAAGGGCATCCCAGACGGTGAGCGCGGCATCCGTGCCCCCGCCGGTGAGGTCGATGCGGTACGTCACGACGTCGCCCTGGACGACCTGGATCCCGTCGCGGTTCGAGCCGAACACCGACCCGTCGGCGGCGAGCTGCGACTGGGCGCCCCGGGTTGTCGCGTCGTCGATGTCGCGCACGCCCTTCACGAGGGTCGGGCCCTGCCCCGCGCGGATGGCGGAGGCGTCGCGCTGGAAGAACACGTCGCCCAGCACGTTCTCCTGGCGGTACTTCATGAGGTTCTCGGGCTTGTCGAGCGCCGTCGCGGTCGCCGAGGTCATGTGCGTGAGGGTGCCGAGCACGTGCAGCACGAGCCTCGAGCCCAGCGGCACGAAGCGGTCGCCATCCGAACCCACGGTGCCGACGGTCCACTGCACACGCTGCCCGCTGCGGGCGGGGGCGCCCACGTCGATACCCGCACCGGAGAACACGGCCGAGTCGAGGTAGGTGACATCCGCCGGGAGGAAGTCGGTGACGATGGGGTTGCGCACGTCGATCTGGGTGGCGAAGTCGACCGTCAGCTCGTAGCAGACCAGGTCGCCCTGGTGGAACGGGATGTCGGTGTCGTCGGCGAGCGTGTCGGCCCACGCCGGGCTCGTCGGGGCCACGGCGCATGCGTCGGCAGCCGTGGCCGGGCCGGCGACGACCGCATCCCGAGCGAGCACCCGCTTCGAGATGCTCGAGTAGTCGGAGGTGATGCGGGCCGAGGAGTCGTCCCACACATCCTGCTCACCCCCGGCCGCGACGGCGTCGCCGTTGGTGACCCCGTCGAGGGCGTCGATCGCGCTCGTCCAGCCGTCGAACTCCACGCGGTTGACGAGGCTGTCGCCCGAGGAGGTGTTGCCCGTCCACTGCTCGTGCGCGTCGTATCCCGAGCGCATGAGCGCGGTGTAGGTGATCGTGAGCGTGCCGTCGGCCGCGATCGTCTGCGGAGACGGCACGAAGGTGATCGCGAATGAGCCCGTGGCGGCGTCGTAGTCGATGCTCGTGACCGTCGCTCCCGAGAGCACCGGTGCGCCCGCCGAGCCGGAGATCGTCTCGCACTCGCTGGGCAGCGCGTCGCCCGTGACGGCCGGGCCGCCGGGGATCGCCGGGCAGAGCCCGTTCGGCAGGGTGTCGACGAGCGTGATGCGATCGGCCGAGGTGTACTCGCCCGTGTCGAGCTGCAGCCGGAAGGTCGCGAGTCGTCCCGTGTCGAACGTGGTGCCACCGGAGCCGGTGTCGACGCTCTTGAGCACCCGCAGATCCATCGCCACGATGCGCTCGGTGTCGCTCGCCGAGACGGATGCGGAGGCGCCCGCCGCGAGCAGCCCACCGTAGCGCCCGCTCACGGTCGCGGTGTTGACGTAGCTTCGTCCGTCTCCGAAACCGGCGCCCGGGCCCTGCCGCGTCGACGCGCCGTTGTTGTTGTTGAGATTCGCCGTCTGGCCGAGGCTCGCCGCGGTCGGCGCGGACGAGGTCTCGGCCGTCACGAAGCTCATGGTGTTCTCGAACAGCGGCACCGCTGCGACATAGCTGAGCGTCCGCTCGCCCGCGACGCCCGCCGCACCCGGGTAGCTCTGCGGCGTGCCGGCCGCAAGCGCCGGGATCGTCCAGGTGACCTTCGTGTAGACACCCGGCGCGAGATCGGCAGGCAGTCCGCTGTTCACCGTCTCGACGCTGTCGGGCTCGATGCAGCCGGGCAGTGCGGTGCCCGCCATGCTGCCGGCGCCCGGATACTCGGCCGTTCCGGCGAGCAGCGGTGACGACTGGGTGTTGTCGACCGCACCGCATCCGAGGAACTCGAGGCCCGCCGGCAGGTAGTCGACGACGGTGACGTCGTCCGTGGGACCCTGCGGCGTGTTCTCGATCGTGAGCGTGTAGGTGGTGCGGTTCGCGTGAACGCCCCGCAGCAGCTCGTCCTCCGGGCTCGGTTCCGACTTCCTCACGCGGAGCGGCTGCACGCGGACATCGGCTGCGCTGACATCCGCGGATGTCGCGGCGAGGCCCGCCGCGCCGCCCACGCCCGTCGAGCCGTCGAAGATCGGCCGGAGGGCCGCATCCGAGGACACATAGCCGGTGAGGTCGGCGTGCAGCACGGCGCCCACCGGGAAGAGCGCCGCGTCGGGTCGGACGGTGATGCTCGACGCGTAGCGGGCACCCATGGGGAGGTCGGCGACGTCCTCGAAGACCCAGAGCTGCGAGCCGAGCGGTACCGTCGCGAACGCCGGTGCCGTCGCGCTGTTGGGCAGCGCCGCCCCGCTCGCGTAGACGACGGGCGTACCCATGGGGCTCGACTCGAACGTCACGCCGTTCGGCAGCAGCACGGTGAAGCCGATGTTGAAGCCGTCGGCCGTGGCCTCGTTGGCGAGCGTCACGGCGAACGTCGCGTCTTCACCCGCCAGCACCACCTCGCCCGAGCGCGTGAGCGAGGCGACCGGCGGATCGATCGCGGCCGTCGCCGACAGGGCGCCCCCGCCCCAGACCGCCAAGCCGATCGACGACAGCACGAGGGCCGGCACGAGCGTCAGAGCGGGCCAGCGCCGCCTGTCGCGGTGACGGCGCAGGGAACGACGGGTCGGAAGGGGCGCAGGGCTCGCCAGAGCGGGGGTCACAGCTGTCTCCAGGTGTCGGCCCTCGCGCACGCCGACAACGCCCCACGGGGCGCGGGCGTCGCGAATGGGCCGTCACGACGCAGCAGGGCAGCAGGCGTCGCGGGCTTCGGGTGTCGGGTCCACTCAGTCAATCAGGCGAGGAGACGCCGCGGTTTCCCCCGTTCGGGCCTAGACCGCTCGGATCACCCCGCGCCGCGGGGGCGCTCGCGTGCTGTCGCACCCACTCGTGCATGACGATCGCGGCCGCGGCGGCCGCGTTGATGGAACGCGTGGAGCCGAACTGCCGGATCTCGACGTGGGCATCCGCGGCGGCGAGCGCCGCATCCGTGAGCCCCGGGCCCTCCTGCCCGAACAGCAGCACGCACCGCCGCGGCATCGCGAACGCGTCGACCGGCACCGCGCCGTCCGTGTTGTCGACGGCGACGATCGGCAGCCCGCGCGAGCGCGCCCACGTGACGAGGTCGTCGACACTCGGATGCTGCAGCACATGCTGGTAACGGTCGGTCACCATGGCACCGCGGCGGTTCCAGCGCCGGTGGCCGACGATGTGCACGGCCTCCGCGGCGAAGGCGTTGGCCGAGCGCACGATCGAGCCGATGTTGAGATCGTGCTGCCAGTTCTCGATCGCGACGTGGAACGGATGCCGGTGCGCGTCGAGGTCGGCGACGATCGCCTCGAGGCGCCAATAGCGGTAGCGGTCGACGACGTTGCGGGCGTCGCCGTTCTCGAGGAGTTCGGGATCGTACCGGGGGTCGTCGGGCCACGCCGCGCGCCCCCCGGGCCACGGCCCGACGCCGATCGGCGCGCGATCGGTACGGTCGCGCTCGTGCTCCTCGCCGTGCTCCATCTGCCCATCGTCCCGCACGCGGAACAGCCGCGCACGAAGGAGGGAGGCGGCCTCCACACCGCCTCCCTCCGCTCACCCGCCCAGGTCAGGAGGACAGTCGTGACCTGCGGGTGAGGAACGCGGCGCCGGCGCCGAGGCCGACGAGCCCGATGCCGGCGAGGAGCAGCACGCCGAGGCCGAGCTCGTCCGCGCCCGTCGAGGCCAGGACGGGGGCCGACACCGCGGGTCGGATGGGTGATGCGGGCTGGCCGACGGGGTCGTCGTCGTCATCCGACGGCACTTCTCCGTCGGCGGCGAGCACGGTGTAGCGGAGCGTGCGGGTCATGGTGTTGCCCGCGTCGTCCACGGCCCGCGCCGTCACGGTGTGCACGCCCGGCACATCGGTGGGCAGTCGGTCGCCCTCGTCGAACGCGCACACGTCCACGCCCGACAGCGCATCACCGCACTCCATCCAGAGCCCCCGTTCGGCGCCGAGCGCGAACACTCCGCCGTCGATCCCGTCGGGGTGGATGATGTCGGGAGCCGTCAGGTCGACGTTCACCCACTGGCGGCGGAGCGTCGACAGACCCATGTCGGCGTCGAACGCGACGAACTCGATCAGGTGCCGACCTTCATCCGGGAACGGCACCTGCGCCTCGGCGCCCGGCGCGGTGGCCCACTCGCCACCGTCGATGCGGTACTGGATCTCGCGGATCGACAGCTCGTCGTCGCGCCAGGCACGCAGCGTGGCGGTGATGGACGCATCGAACCAGCCGTTGCGCGACTCCCGGCCACCGTCGAAGACGACCTTGATGTCCTGGATCTCGGGGATCTGGGCCCAGATCTCCAGCGAGCTGGTCCATTCCATTCCCTGGCCGTTGACGGCCGTGACGCGGAAGGCGTTCAGGCCGTCGATCGAGAGGCGCACGGTGTCGCCCGACTGGTAGCCGTGCTCCTCGGTGCAGCTGACGATGCCCGACTCCGGGTCCTCGCACGAGAACTCGAGCACGAACTCGGCCCCCAGCTCGTAGGGCCAGTTGCGGTCGAGCCCGCCGACGCGGACGACCGGTGCGGTCGTGTCGTCCTCCGCTGCGAGAGGAGCCGCCGCGAGGTGCATCGCGGGGGCGGCCTCCTCGACCTCGGCGGGCGCGGGCTCCTCGACGGCGGGCGCGGGCTCCTCGACCTCGGCCGGGATGGGCTCCTCGACCGGCGGCAGGGTGACGGGCGTCTCCACGCGCACCTCCTGGGTCTCATCGGCATCCGCGAGCGCCCCGGCGGCGGTCACCGGGCCGCCGACGAGAGCGAGGGCGACGGTTCCCGCGAGCACGGCCCGCACGACGCCGCCCATCAGCGCATCCCCCGCGAGCTGCCGCCGTCGGGGCGGATCGCAAGCGCGATGCCCGTGGCGACGAGGCCCACGCACAGGTAGACGATGAACGGCCACCACACGAGTTCCGAGTCGCCCGCGATGATGGCGAGCGGCGCCACCACGATCGCCCAGCTCGCGGCGGCGATCGGGAGGATGCGGAACGCTCCCGTCCACGCACCGCGCGCGAGCACGGCGAGAGCGACGAGGTACTGCACGACGAGCGCGGCGAGCATCGTCCACATGTCGAGGGTCTCGTCGAACACCTCGGCCCCGGTGGCTGCCGCGAGGATCGACGACGCGGCGACGAGCGCCGCCGCCACGATCTGCAGAGCGAGGAGCGGCCGCGGCGCGGCCCCCGTGCGCCACATCGCGATCGCGATCGCGATCATCGCGAGCGGCACCCCGACGGCCGACCAGGCGACCAGCTCGGTGGATTCGGGCCAGCGCGGCACGAAGGTGATCACGAGGGCGAGGTGCACGGCGACGATCAGTGCCGAACCGGCACCCAGTGCGCGGATGACAGCGCTTGCGCCGGGCCGGGCGAGCGCGTCCCGCGCGGGCTCTGCCAGCGGGGGCCTGGCTGTGGTGGTGGTCATGGTGGTTTCCTTGCGTCTTCGAGCCGGTCTCTCCGGCCCTCCGAGACTCGCGAGCGCGCGTCCCACACGGGAAGGGCTGCGCTCACGAATCGCACCGACCATCTGTCCCTGACGACTCGGGACGTCCGTCGCGGGTCAGCAGGGACATCCCTCTGTCACCATGGAGCCCATGACCGCCCGGACCGCCGCTCGCGCGACCGCTATCGCCGGGTTGGCCGTCGCGATCGCCTGCGCCGCCGCCGCCATCGCGATCGACGTCGCGCTCGCCGAGGCAGGGCTGGAGGGTCCTGTCGCGCCCGGATGGACGGGCCTCACCTTCCTGCCCATGGCGGTCGTCGGATGCGTGCTGCTGCTGCGGCTGTCGTGGCACCCGATCGCGGTCGTGATGCTCGCCTTCGGGGCGTTCGGTACATTCGCCTCGCTCGCCTCCGCCTGGGTCGGTGCGGCTCTCCTGCTCTGGCCGGGGGCGCCGTTGGGCGAGCTCGCGCTGTTCGTGAATCAGCGCCTCTACGACGGCGCGATCATCGCCGTGCCCCTCATCCTCGTGCTGTTCCCGGACGGACGGCTGCCCCGGCCACGCGGACTGCGGGCCGTCGCGATCACCGCGATCGCCTTCGCCGGCGCGTCGATCGTGTCCACCCTCCTCAAACCGTGGGAGATCATCGCCGCGACCGATGGTCAGCCCGACCCGATCGTGCGTCCGTGGTACCGCCCCGGCTGGGGGCTCGCGCTCGACCCCGAGACCTGGGTCGCCGTCGACCGCGTGATCGACGTCGCGTGGGTGCTCGCGCCCGTCCTCGGGGTGGTCGTGCTCGTCGGTCGCGGCCTCGGCGCGGGCGAGGAGCTGCGCGCTCAGCTGCGCTGGATCGCGTGGGCGGGGGCGCTGCTCGTCGTGGTGCTCGCCGCGGGCCCGTTCGTTCTCACCTGGGTGGCGTGGCAGGTCTCGATCATCATCGCCGCCACGATCATGTGCGTCGCGGTGGGGATCGCGATCACGCGGTACCGCCTTCGCAGCATCGACCGGGTGATCGGCTGGACCGTGCTCTATGGCATCCTGCTCGTCGTCGTCGTGCTCCTCGACATCGTGCTGCTCGCGGTGGTGGGCGGCGCACTGGGCGAGAACACCGTCGCCCTGCTGGCCGCGATCGTCGTGCTCGTGGCATCCGCACCGCTGCGCGAGCCGTTGCTCGCCTGGATCACGCGCGCGATCTACGGACGCCGGCAGGACCCGTACGGCGTCGTCGCCGGTCTCGCCGACAACCTCGAGCACTCCGACGACACCGACGACCAACTCGACCATGTCGTGCGCTCCATCGCGCGCGCGTTCGCGACCCCCTATGTGGCCGTGCGGGTCGACCAGCCCGACGGCACCCCGCTCACCGCGAGCCACGGTCACCCCCACCCGGACGCCGTCGTGCTGCCCCTGAGCTACCGCGGCGAGACGATCGGCGAGCTCGCGATGGCGCCCGCCCGCCGCGCGCTCCTCTCACGCCGCGATGAGCGTCTGCTCGCGGATGTCGTGCGGCAGGCCGCGGCCGCCGTGCGGGCGACGGTGCTCAACGACGAGCTGCAGCGCAGCCGCGAGCAACTCGTGTTGGCCCGCGAGGAGGAACGCCGCCGCCTGCGACGCGACGTGCACGACGGCCTCGGCCCGGCTCTCGCCGCCGTCAAGGTGCGCATCGATGCGGCGCGCAACGTGGCCCGTGCCGATCCGGATGCGGCCGACCGCATCCTCGAGGTCGCGTCGCGCACCGCCACGGAAGCGGTGGCGGACATCCGCCGGATCGTGCACGACCTGCGCCCGCCGACGCTCGACGACCTCGGGTTGCGCAGTGCGCTCGAGCAGGTGTGCGAGTCGTGGGGCGGTGCGGGCGCGACGGTCGTGCTCGACTACGGGCTCCGCGATCCGCTGCCCCCCGCGCTCGAGGTGGCCGTGTACCGCATCGCGAGCGAGGCGGTCAGCAACGCGCGCCGGCATGCGGGCGCCACCACGATCCGCGTCGTCGTCGCGGAGTCGGAGCACGCGATCACGGTGCGGATCGCGGATGACGGGTCGGGGATCGCGGCGGACGCTCGGCGAGGCCTCGGACTCCGCTCGATGCGCGAGCGCGCCGCGGAGCTCGGCGGGGCGCTCGCGATCTCGAGCGACGCCGCGGGCACCTCGATCGAGGCGACCATCCCGCGCCGCGGCGCAGCCGTGGAGGTGGCTCGTGTCTGAGGCGGAGGTGCGCATCCTGCTGGTCGACGACCATCCCATCTACCGGGACGGTCTCGAAGTGCTGCTGGCCTCGATCCCCGGATTCGACGTCGTCGCCGTCGCCGGTGACGGATCGGCCGCGGTCGAGGCCGCGCGCGAGCATCGCCCCGACGTCATCGTGATGGACATCCAGATGCCGATCATGGATGGCATCGAGGCGACGAGCCGGATCATCACCTCCGATCCCGAGGCCGGGATCATCGTGCTCACGATGTCGGAGGACGACGAGTCGGTCTTCCAGGCGATGCGGGCCGGCGCTCGCGGATACCTACTGAAGGCGGCGAACCAGGAGGACATCACGCTCGCGATCCGCGCGGTGGCCGGTGGCGGGGTCATCTTCGGCTCGGCCGTCGCCTCGCGGATGAGCGACTACTTCGCGCGCGCGGCGACCTCCGCCGCAGCGCCGCCGTTCCCGCAGCTCACCCCGCGCGAGCGCGAGATCCTCGACCTGCTCGCCGCCGGCCGCACGAACCCGCAGATCGCAGCGGCGCTCTACCTCTCCCCGAAGACCGTGCGGAACCACGTGTCGATGATCTTCACCAAGCTGCACGTCGACGATCGCGGTGGCGCAGTGGTGGTGGCGCGCGAGGCCGGCCTCGGCAAGCTCTGACGCGTCCGCCGCGGGTCCGCATCCGGGGTTGACGCGTTCGCGTCGTCGCCCTATCTTATTCAACAGATCGCTTGATCAATGATATAGTTGAATAGTGGATGACGAGACGGGCACGGAAGAGCGGCTGAACCGCGCGTTCCTCGCCCTCGGCGACCCGGTGCGGCGCGCGATCATCGCGCGGCTCAGCCGGGGGCCCGCCACGGTGAACGAGCTCGCGGAGCCCTTCGACATCACCCTCCAGGCGGTGTCGAAGCACATCCAGGTGCTCGAACAGGCGGGTCTCGTGACGCGCAGTCGCGACGCGCAGCGCCGCCCCGTGCACCTCGAGCCCGCACAGCTCGAACGGCTCACCGCGTGGATCGACCGCTACCGCCTCGAGCTGGAGCGGCGGTACCGCTCCCTCGACGCCCTGCTCGCATCCACCGCCGACACCAAGGAGAAGGAATCATGAGCAACGCCCTGAAGGTCACGGCCCCCGCGGGCCTGCCGTTCGTCGACTTCGAGCGCGAGTTCGACGCCCCCGTGGAGGCCGTCTTCGCGGCCCATCGCGACCCCGCACTCGTGGCGAAGTGGATGGGGCCGGACGGCTACCAGATCGACATGACGGAGTGGAACTTCCGCTCCGGCGGCACGTGGAGCTACGTACACCGCGACCCGGACGGCAATGCCTACGAGTTCCGCGGCATGTTCCACACCGTGCGCGAGAACGAGTTCGCCATCCAGACCTTCGAGTTCCTCGGCTACCCGGATGCCGTGAGCATCGAGTCGCTGCGCTTCGAGGACCTCGGCAACGGTCGCAGCCGGCTCTCCGGCCACGCGGTCTACCCCACGCTCGAGGCCCGCGACGGCATGGTGGCATCGGGCATGGAGCACGGCATGCGCGAGGGCTACGACCGCCTCGAGGCTCTCGCCGCCGCCTGAGCGCGGCGGCGCACCTCTCGCTGCGGAGCCGTGACCGTGCGGCGGGAGAAACCGCCGACGCGGGCGGCACAACGCGCGGGCGACGGGAGTAGTTGCTCCCGCCGCCTGCGGCATTCTCCGCCCGCTCCGTCCGTTAACCTCGGCGCATGGGCATGAACGCGGCGTGGGGTCCGGGTTCGTGGGACGCCGCGAGCCCCGACACGATCGTGCTCGGCGACAACCTCGAGGTGGCCCGCGACCTGCCCGACGCGAGCTTCCGCCTCATCTACCTCGACCCGCCGTTCAACACCGGCCGTACCCAGCGGCACCGCGCCGTGCAGACGGTGCGCGACGCCGACGGCGACCGCACGGGCTACGGCGGCGAGCGCTACCGCACCGTCGTGCGCACGCTCTACGGCTACGACGACCGCTTCGAGGACTACTGGGCCTTCCTCGAACCGCGGCTCGCCGAGGCGTGGCGCCTGCTCGACACGCGCGGCACCCTCTATCTCCATCTCGACTACCGAGAGGCCCACTACGCCAAGGTCGCGCTCGACGCGCTCTTCGGCCGGGAGTGCTTCCTCAACGAGATCGTCTGGGCCTACGACTACGGCGGCAAGTCGAACCGTCGCTGGCCCGCCAAGCACGACACGATCCTCGTCTACGTGAAGGATCCGGATGCCTACTACTTCGACAACGCGTCCGTCGATCGCGAGCCCTACATGGCGCCCGGCCTCGTGACCCCCGAGAAGGTCGCGCGCGGCAAGCTGCCCACCGACGTGTGGTGGCACACGATCGTCACGACGACCGGCGCCGAGCGCACCGGGTATCCGACCCAGAAGCCGGAAGGCATCCTGCGGCGCATCGTGCAGGCATCCACCACGCCCGGCGACACGGTGCTCGACATGTTCGCCGGGTCGGGCACGACCGGCGCCGTGGCCCACGCCCTCGGGCGCCGGTTCCTGCTCGTCGATGCCAACCCGGATGCGGTGGAGGTGATGCGCGCGCGCCTGCCGCACGCGAGGTTCCTGGCCCTCGATACGCTGGGCGCATGACCCCGCAGCACGAGGCCCGGCCGCACATCGAGAGCTGGCTCACCGACATGGATGGCGTGCTCGTGCACGAGAACAGCGCGCTTCCTGGCGCGCCCGAGCTCATCCACCAGTGGGTCGAGTCGGGCACCCCGTTCCTCGTGCTCACCAACAACTCGATCTTCACGCCGCGCGACCTCGCGGCGCGGCTGCGCGCATCCGGGCTCGAGGTGCCCGAGGAGCGCATCTGGACCTCGGCACTCGCCACGGCCGACTTCTGCAGGAGCCAGATCCCGAACGGCTCCGCCTTCGTGATCGGCGAGGCGGGGCTGACGACGGCGCTGCACGAGGCGGGCTTCGTGATGACCGAGACCGCGCCCGACTTCGTCGTGGTCGGCGAGACGCGCAACTACTCCTTCGAGGCGATCACGAAGGCCATCCGCCTCATCAACGACGGGGCGCGCTTCATCGCCACGAATCCGGATGCAACGGGCCCGTCGGCCGACGGCGTGCTGCCCGCAACGGGTGCGATCGCCGCGCTCATCACGAAGGCCACCGGCAAGGACCCGTATGTGGTCGGCAAGCCGAACCCGATGATGTTCCGTTCGGCGATGAACAAGATCGGCGCCCACTCCGAGACCACCGCGATGATCGGAGACCGGATGGACACCGACATCGTCGCGGGGATCGAGGCGGGCCTGCACACGGTGCTCGTGCTCACCGGCATCAGCGACGAAGCCGAGATCGCGCGCTACCCGTTCCGCCCGTCGGAGACGCTCGCGGGCGTGCACGAGCTGCTGCCGTAGGCCTCGTCCTTCCGCGAGCGCTACCCGAATCCGCGAGCGCTGTCCGTAGACCGGTAGCGCTCGCCGTTTTCGGTAGCGCTCGGCGTCAGCCGGCGGTCGCCTCGCCCTCGGCTGGAGCCGGCGGCGGCACCGCGAGCGAGCCGGTGAGAGGCTCGCCCGAGCTGCGGCTCACGAAGCAGTAGTAGCTGCGGTCACCCGCATCCCACTGCTCACTGGTGGCCGGGTAGCTGCCCTGGAACTGCACGTCGGTGAACTGCCCCGCGGCCGCGAGGTCGAGCACGCCCGGCGCCGAGCACAGCAGCGCGAGCTGACCCTGCAGGGCCTCGGTGCCCGGGAAGGGATCGTCGGTGACGCCCTCCGCCGACGGGGGGAAGGCACCGCGATACACGAGCTGTGCCGGATGGGGTTCAGCGCAGTCCACGACCGTGAACTCCTCCGCCCACGGGTCGTCATAGTCCGCAAGGCACTCGCCGCCGAGCAGCTCGTCCCATGCCCAGACGCCCGGCTCGACCGGCCCGACCGGCAGCGTGGTCGGGGACGCGCTGGGGCTCGGCGACGGTGAGGCGCTCGGCAGCGGCGCCGCCGCCGGGCCGATGAGGTCGGGAAGGCGCGTTCCGAGCAGGAACAGGGCGACGAGGGCGAGCACGGCCACCAGTCCGCCCGCGACGCCGAGCAGGATCCTCTGAGCGCGCGAGATCTCGCCCCGGTGCGGCGACGCATCCGGCGTGGCCTCGGCGGCACGCGCACGACCGAACGGCGCCTGCGGGGCCCCGGGTTCCGCCTCGTAGTCGCGGAACTTGTCTTCGGCGAAGAGCGACTCGAGAGCCGAGGTGGTGCCCGAGTCCTGCGCGATGGCACTCGCGCCGAGCAACTCGGTGGCCGCGAGCTCGGACGCGAACGGGTCGGATGCGGCCAGGGGCCCGGTGGGCTGGGCGGCGGGCTGCTCGGCGGGCGCCGGCATGGCATCCATCATCTGCGTCGGCACGTCCCAGCTCGACGCGGCAGGCGGCGGGGGCGTGACGGCGGGCGGCGGGGCGGCCGCGAACGACGGCGGCGTCCAGGCGACAGTCGCCGGCGGCTCTGCGGGCTCCACGAGAGGCGGAGGCACGAGCGTCGGCGGCAGCGACGCAGGAGGGGTCGCCACGGGCGAGGCGGGAGCGGGCGGCGCGGCGGCGGGCGGAACCGCCGGCGGGGGAACCGGCGCCGGGGGCACGGAGGCCGGAGGCACGGGCGAAGGCGGCGCCGATGCGGGGGCGGCAGGTGCCGGGTCGGCTGTGGGCTGAGGCGCTGGAGGAGTCGTAGAGCCGCCGGGCTGCAGTCCCCAGGAGAACCCGCCCCCCGCAGGCGGCGGGGCAGCAGGCGGAACCGCCGGCGGAGCAACAGGCGGCGGGGCAACAGGCGGCGGCCCCGCAGGCGGAGGCGCAGAAGGCGGTGGCGCTGCCGGCGGCACAACGGGCGGCCGCGACACCGGTGGTGTCGGCGCGGGCTCGGGCTCCTCGGCAGCGAACTGGGCAGCGAGCCAGTCGCTCGCGGAGGGCTCGTCGTCGTCGCGGGGTCGGTCGTTCATCGCGTCGCCGGCTACTGGGGCTCGAGTCCGAGGTCGGCGAGGCGGATGGCGGCGAGGTAGGGGTAGCCGGCCGCCTCGATGCGCTCCTGGGCGCCGGTGGCACGGTCGACGACCACGGCGACGGCCACGACCTCCGCGCCCACCTTCTTCAGCGCCTCGATCGCCGTGAGGGGTGATCCCCCCGTCGTGGAGGTGTCTTCGAGCACGACGACCCGCTTGCCGGCGAGGTCGGGACCCTCGACCTGCTTGCCCCGCCCGTGGTCCTTCGGCTCCTTGCGCACGACGAAGGCGTCGTAGGCGCGACCGCGCGCGACCCCCTGGTGCAGAACGGCGGCCGCGATCGGGTCGGCACCCATGGTGAGTCCCCCCACGGCGTCCACATCCGGCAGCTCGGCGATCAGGTCGACCATGACCTGCCCGATGAGGGGCGCGACCCGGTGGTCGAGACTCACCTTGCGCAGGTCGATGTAGTAGCTGGCCTTCTTGCCGCTCGTGAGCGTGAAATCGCCGTGGAACACGGCCTCTTGCGAGATGCGCTCGATGAGCTGGGTACGGGCGTCGGTCACGCCGTACAGCCTAGAGGTCGCCGTCAGATCGGACTGCGGCCGATGCGCCGTTGCAGCGCGACGGTGGCCGTCGTGGCAGCGAGCCCGACCGCGGTGGCCACCCAGCCCAACACGGGCCAGTCCATGAGGAACCCGCCCGGAGCGAGCACGACGCATGCCACGACGATGCCGATGCACCGCACGGCCCCACGGGCAGCGCCACGCTGCCCCTCCTCGAGCTCGCCGTAGTTGAAGGCGATGAACTCATCCGCGTGCACGAGGGTGAGCAGCGGCGCGGCGACCACCATGAAGGCGAACAGTGCCACGAACATCCCGAGCGCGGTGCCGCTGACGAAGGTCAGCACCCCCGGGTTGCCCGTCTCCGGTGGGAACCAGTGATGGTACGGGTCGGTCACGCGCGCGCCGATGCCCCATGCCGCGTAGGCGATGCCGGTGGTGATGCCGGTCACCAGCCCGGCGGCCGTGGGTACGACCAGGATCCGCCGGAACCCCTCGAGCACGCGGTTGATCGGCAACCGCCGCCAGACCACCTCGAGAATCGCCACGCATCCGATCACCAGCGGGGGCGCGATCATCACGTGGCCCCACAGCTGATCACCATCGGGATCGTCCACGGCGATGCCCATGCCGATGACGGTCACCGGCACGCTCAGTACGAGCAGCACGCGCACCAGGGGCGAGAGCGATATCCGCAGGAACTCCGGCACGCGCATCCCCCCAGGCTGCCACAGCTCGCGTGACCTCCCGCTAGCGTGGGCGGTATGCGCATCGCGACCTGGAACATCAACTCGATCCGCACGCGTCACGCCCGGGCGATCGACTGGATGCTGCGCGAAGACGTCGATGTCGTCGCGTTCCAGGAGATCAAGTGCAAGGAGGAGCAGTTCCCCTTCGAGGCGTTCCAGGACGCCGGCTACGAGGTGGTGCTGCACGGCCTCAGCCAGTGGAACGGCGTCGCGATCGCGGCGCGGCACCCGATCACCGACGTCGAGGTGGGCTTCCCCGGGCAACCCGGCTTCCTGAAGGGCCACGAGGGTCCGGATGTGCCGATCGAGGCCCGCGCGATCGGCGCCACGGTCGAGGGCCTGCGCCTGTGGAGCCTCTACGTGCCCAACGGCCGCTCGCTCGACGACCCGCACTACCTCTACAAGCTCGATTGGCTCGCGACCCTCACCGCCGACGTGCGCGACTGGCTCGCGGCCGAGCCGGAGCTGCCGCTCGCCCTCATGGGCGACTTCAACATCGCCCCGCTCGATTCCGACGTCGGCGACCCGAGCCTCGTGCCGGGCCTCTCCACCCACATCTCGCCGCCCGAGCGCGAGGCGTTCGCCGCGCTCGAGGCGGCCGGGCTCACGGATGTGGTGCGCCCCATCCGCCCTGAGGGCTACACCTACTGGGATTACAAGCAGCTGCGCTTCCCGCGCAACGAGGGGCTGCGCATCGACTTCATCCTCGGTTCGCAGGCCTTCGCCGACCGCGTCGTCGACGCATCCATCCACCGCGAGGAGCGCAAGGGCGACGGCCCGAGCGACCACGTGCCTGTCGTGGTCGACCTCGACCTCGGCGTCTCCAACGACGACGACCGCCCGATGATCTTCTAGCTGCGCGCGTCGAGGGCGGATGCCGCCCAGGCATTCACTCGGTCGATGAACTGCTGACGGCGGTGCAGCGCGTCGGGCACGAGCCGCGAGAACATCGGTGCGACATACAGCGCCAGCAACGGCCACGCGCGCTCAGCTCCGCGCTCGTTCCGCCAGCCAAGGATGGGGATGCCCGACGCCACGCTGAGGCCGAGCACGCGTTCCCTGATCAGCACCCGCGTGCGGAAGACGCCTACGGCCGTGAGGTGGGTGTCTTCGAGCACCAACCTCGTGCGGTGGACGCCGGCGATCATCACGACGGCGATGAGCACGAGGCCTCCCCACACGAGAAGTGGAAGCAGCCGATCTCCCGCGCGAGGAGGAGCATGGGGATGACCGCGAGCGCGGGGACGAGATACACCGCGGACTGAAGCATTCGCGGTCTCGGCTCCACGCTGTACACGATCGTCGATTCCATGAGGCCTCCTCGCCGCGAGAACTCTAGCGATTCGCGGTGCCTCTGCATCCGGATCCGCATCGCGTCCGCTGCCGACCGCACCGAGACGGCAGTACCGACCCGAAAACGGGCCGCGGATGGGTCGGAACTTCCGTCTCGACGCCCTCCCGCGCGCTCGCGTACGCCGCCGAGAGGGCGCAAACGGTGGTACGGATGCTGCGGGATGCACGGTTTGCGCCCTCTCGATGTGCGCGAAGGGGGTGGCCTCCGTGCGCAGAGCGCAGAGCGAGCTCGCGCACCCGCTAGCGTGGGGCGACCGGCATGGGGGCAGCAAGGGGGCGGCATGAAGAAGGCTCTGCGCATCGTGGGCGTCGTGGTGGGAGTGCTCGCGCTCGCGTTCGCGGCTCTCGTGTCGCACTTCGCGATCATCGGCGGCGACTCGGTGCGGGAGCAGGCCTCACGCATGCAGCAGCTCCGCGAGCTCGACGCCGAGCGCATCCCGTCGGGCGACACCCACGAGTTCGACGAGCTACGCTACGACGAGCTGCAGGTGGTCGCCACCCACAACAGCTACAACCTCGCGCCCACCTGGCTGCAAACCGAGGTGATCAGGCTCGTGGAGCCGGGCGAGGCCGACGCGCTGCAGTACGAGCACGCGACGCTCACCGAGCAGCTCGACGCCGGCATCCGCAGTTTCGAGCTCGACGCCCGCTGGGACGGCGAACGCTTCTGGTCGGTGCACGTGCCGCTCGTCGGCAACCGCGCCACGGCTCCGGATCTCGCCCTCGGTCTCGAGGAGATCGCGCTGTGGTCGGAGCGCCACACCGACCACCTGCCGATCAGCATCATGGTCGAGGTCAAACACGACTACACCTACCTCGACCCGCGCCTGCAGGACTTCGACGCAGCCGCGGCCGACGCCCTCGATGCGCTCGTGGCCGACACCCTCGGCGAGCGCCTCTTCGCCCCGGGCGATCTCGACGGCGGCCTCGGCGCCGCCTGGCCCACCGTCGGCGAGCTGCGCGACCGCGTGCTGCTCTACTTCGGCGACAACGAGCAGGTGCGCGAGCTCTCCCTCGAGGGCCACCCCGACCTCGCCGGTCGCAGCATCTTCACCTCGTCGAAGACGGGGGCGGCGGATGCGCGGTTCGCGATCATCGACGACCCGAACGACCCGCTCGTCGCCACGGCGCTCGCAAACGGGGTGATCGTGCGCACCCGCGCGGATGCCGAGCTCGCGACCGATCCCGCCGAGCGGGAGGCGGCCCTGGCATCCGGCGCGCAGATCGTGTCGACCGACTTCCCGCCCTCGGAGCCGCAGCAGGGCACGGGCTACCTCGTCGAGTTCCCCGACGGGGCAATCGTGCGCGCCGTGCCCTGACCGCGGCCCGCTCGTCGCAGTTACAGGCTCGATCGGCACGCGGAGCGCCGCGGCCGGCCGGATCGGCGGGTCCAGCCTGTAGGTACGACGCCACCTGGCCCCTATCGCGCCGGCCCCGCGCCGTCTAGTCTGGCGGCGTGCCTCCCACGGTGGCAGTGCCGGGCGCGACGATCGCGTACGACGTCGCGGGGCAGCCGGATGCGCCCGCCGTGCTGTTCGTGCACGCGGGCGTCGCGACTCGCGCCATGTGGGATCCGCAGTTCGACGCGCTCGCGTCCGACCGGCGCGTGGTGCGCTATGACACCCGCGGATACGGTGGGTCGCCCGGTGAGGCCGTCGCGTACTCGGAGGTCGACGACCTGCTGCGGGTGCTCGACGCCGCCGAGGTCGAGAAGGCGGTGCTCGTGGGCGCCTCACGCGGTGGCCGCTTCGCCCTCGACGCGGCGCTCGCGCATCCCGATCGCGTGTGCGGGCTCGTGCTCGTCGGTGCGGGCCTGAGCGGCATGACCGATGACGGCATCGACTACACCGACAACGAGCGCGAGCTCGAGCGCGCGATGGATGAGGCGGAGGCCGCCGAGGATGTCGACGCGCTGGTGCGCATCGAGGTGCAGCTATGGGATCTGGGACCGGATCGGGACTCCGACGAGGTCGACCCCGCGTTCCTCGAGCGGGCGATCGAGCTCAACGTCGGCGCCGCGCACTGGGACTTCGCGGGGCGGGCGACTCCGCCCGAGCACCCGGCGGTCGATCGGCTCGGCGAGATCGCCGTGCCGACGCTCATCGTGATCGGCGACCACGACGTCAGTGACGCGAAGGTGGCGGCCGAGCTGCTCGCCGCCGGAATCCCCGGCGCCGAGCAGCAGCGGTTCCCCGACTCCGCCCACCTGCCGAACGTCGAGCATCCGGAGCGCTTCACCGCCATGCTCGAGGCCTGGCTCGCCCGTCACGGGCTGTGAGGCGCAGCGTCTGCTGATACTCCCGGCGCCGCAGGGGCGCCCACGCCGTGAAGGTGCGTGGATCGTTGCGTCCACGCAACATCCGTGCGTCGTTGGCAACCCTCCGCTGCGGGTTCCTTCGTAGGCTCGAAGGTTGAGAGGAGGCGCCATGACCACGATCGCCCACACCCCGTCCATCATCGGAGAACCCGAGGTCGTCGAGGACGCCTCCACCGCCGAGCACAGCGCCGCCTGGGCCCAGCTCAAGTCCGCCGCGACCGCGTTGCAGGCGCTGCAGGACAAGGACGGCTCGATCCCGGATGCGGCCGCCCACGCCGAGGCGCGCGACCATGTCGCCGCGATCGTCGCCGGCATCCGCGCTCTCGCACCCGCGTTCCCGCACGACGCCGCCTACCTCGAGGCGCTGCCTGCCGACTTCGCGAAGTGGGAGGCCGACGGCTTCGGCGTGCCCGACTTCCTCAACTCGCTCGTCGCGTTCGACCCCGCAAGCCACCGCGAAGACGGCCTCCGCCACCTCGTGGTGTTCCCGATGTACACCCAGAACGGCTCGCCCGACCGGCACGTCGAGGCGCTCATCGTCGAGGTGATCTGGCCCGAGTTCATCGCGAAGCTCGAGGAGCGCTACAGCAACAAGCTGTTCGTCTCGCTGCGGTTCGTCGACTTCACGCCCGGCTACGACACCAACTCGGCGGTGCTGTTCCCCGAGACCGTGGCGATGCGCGAGATCCCGCCCTTCACCTGGGGCGCGATCTTCCAGGATCGCGAGGCCGCCCGCTTCCGCCGCGTGGTCGAGGCCGCCGCCGAGATCACCAAGCTCGAGCTGCTGCCCTCGCAGCAGCTGCTCGTGGACGACCAGCATCTCGCCGAGCAGGTCTTCGTCATGTGGGACCTCATCCACGACCGCTCCCACATGCGCGGCGACCTGCCGTTCGATCCGTTCATGATCAAGCAGCGGATGCCGTTCTTCCTCTACTCGCTCGAGGAGCTGCGCTGCGATCTCACCGCCTTCCGGGAGTGCGTGAAGCTCGCGCGCGACGAGAGCGCCGACGAGCAGACGCGTGACCGCGCGGTGCACGTGCAGCACGCGATCCTGTTCGACCGCATCTTCCGCTTCCCGCTCACCGGCTCGCGCGTGCGCAACTACGACGGGCTCGGCGGGCAGCTGCTGTTCGCGTGGCTGCACCAGCATCACGTGCTGCACTGGACCGACACGCAGCTCGCCTTCGACTGGGATGCGGTGCCCGACGCGGTCATCGCGCTCTCCGACGCGATCGACGAGCTGTACTGGCGCTCGATCGACCGGCCGAAGACGGCGCACTGGCTCGCCGCCTACGAGCTCGTGCGGGGCACGCTCGAGCCGCACCCGGCATCCGCGTGGGCCCGCGGCCTCTCGGACGAGATCCTCGCGGGGCCGCCGAAGGGCTACACCGACGCGGTGCTGGATGACGAGTTCCCCCTCTCGATGTTCTACGAGGCCCTCGCCAAGAAGATGACCGACGTCATCGAGTCGACGCGCGGCATCACCGGCGACCCCCACTCCGCGAGCGCTACCGAAATCGGCGAGCGCGGTTCGTCTACGGGTAGCGCTCGCGGAAACGGGTAGCGCTCGCATGATCGTCGTCGTCACGGGAGCCAGCGGCAGCGCGGGGCACGCGGTGTGCGCGCGGCTGCGCGACCGCGGCGACACGGTGGTCGCGGTCGGCACGGATGCGGCGCGACTCGCATCCGTCGCCGCGTCCGACCGCCGGGTGGCGGATCTCGGCGACCCGGATGCGGCACGTCGGCTGGCCGCAGAGGTCGTCGACGCGCACCGCCGCGTCGACGCGGTCGTGCACCTCGTGGGCGGCTGGCGCGGCGGCGACTCGGAGGAGGCCGACGCGTGGTTGCGGCCGCGGCTCGTCGACACCCTCGCGAACGTCATCGCGGCGTTCGAGGCCGAGCTCGCCGCATCCGAGGGGCGCCTCGCGATCGTCAGCTCGACGGCCGTGCGGCCGGGGGCGACGAGCTCGTATGCGCGAGCGAAAGCGGATGCCGAGGAGCTCGTCGCGGAGCTCTCCGACCGGCTGGGCACCGCGGATGGGGCCGCCACCGTCTTCGTGATCGGCTCGCTCGGTGAGGACGGGACCCCTGCAGCCGTCCTCGCCGAGCGTGTGGCCGCCTGGCTCGACGCGCCCGCCGGTGAGGTCAACGGCGCCCGCATCGCGCTGGCCTAGGGTGGCCGCATGAGCGACATGCGCGACGTCGTCATCGTCGGCGGTGGCCACAACGCCCTCGTGGCGGCCGCCTACCTCGCGGGGGCAGGCCGCTCGGTCACCCTGCTCGAGCGGCAGGCGCACCTGGGCGGCGCCGCCATCTCGGCGGAGGTCTTCCCCGGGGTCGACGCGCGGCTCTCGCGCTACTCGTACCTCGTGAGCCTGCTGCCCGAGCGGATCCGCCGCGCGCTGCGGCTCGACGTCGAGCTCGCCCGTCGGCGGTATTCGTCGTACACGCCGCTGCCCGGCAGCGATCGGGGTCTGCTCGTGGACACCGGCGACGAGCAGGCGACCGCCGCGAGCTTCGCCTCGATCGGGGCGGCATCCGACCACGTGGCCTGGAGCGCGTTCGGCGACGACACCGCGCGCCTCGCGAGCACCCTCTGGCCCACCCTCACCGACCCGCTCCTGACCCGGGCCGAAGCCCGACGGGCGGTGGGCGACGACACCGTGTGGCGCCAGCTCGTCGAGGAGCCGATCGGCCAGACGATCGAGCGCCGTTTCGCCCATGACCTCGTACGCGGTGTCGTGCTCACCGACGGGCTCATCGGCACCTTCGCCCCGGCGGTCGACGCGACGCTCTCCGCCAACCGCTGCTTCCTGTACCACGTGATCGGCGGCGGCACCGGCCACTGGGACGTGCCGCTCGGTGGCATGGGCGCCGTCTCGGGCGCGCTCACACGCGCCGCCCGCGAGGCGGGCGCCGAACTCGTGACGGATGCCGAGGTCACCTCCGTCACGCCCGATGGCGAGGTCGTCTACCGCAGCGGCGACACCGAGCGACGGCTCGCGGGGCGCGTCGTGCTGTCGGGGGTCGCGCCGTTCGAGCTCGCCCGCCTGCTCGGTGAGGAGGCCGAGCGTCCCGAGGGCGCCCAGGTGAAGGTCAACCTGCTGTTGAAGCGCCTCCCGGCGCTGCGCGACGCATCCGCCGCCCCCGCCGCCGCCTTCGCGGGCACCTTCCACGTGCACGAGGGGTTCGCGGCGATCGACACCGCCTACGCCGCGGCGAGCCAGGGTCGCGTCCCGTCGCCGCTGCCACTCGAGAGCTATTGCCACTCGCTCACCGATCCGAGCATCCTCTCGCCGGAGCTGCGGGAGTCGGGGGCGCAGACGCTCACGGTGTTCGGCCTGCAGACGCCTGATCGCCTGCTCGAGGCCCGCGATCCGGATGCCGCGCGCGCCGAACTGCAGGCCGCGGTACTGCACTCGCTCGATTCGGTGCTGGCCGAGCCGATCGAGCCGCTGCTGGTGACGGATGCCGACGGCAGGCCGTGCATCGAGACCGCGACGACCCGCGACCTCGAGCAGAGCCTCCGCATGCCGGGCGGCAACATCTTCCACGGCCCGCTCGCGTGGCCGTGGGCGGAAGACGGCGATCCGCTTGCGACCCCGGCTGAGCGATGGGGCGTGGCCACCCAGCACGAGCGCGTCCTGCTGTGCGGCTCGGGCTCACGCCGCGGCGGCGCCGTCTCGGGCCTGGGCGGCTACCACGCCGCGATGGCCGTGCTCGAGGGCTGACCCGCTCGACTCACTCCCACGTCGACGGGGCGGGCGTGCGGGTGCCCGGCAGGCGCACCCGGCCGGCCCAGTCGTGCAGCCATTCGGGGAGCGGATGCGACACCGGATCCATGCCGCTCACCCGCGAGAGCTCATCCATCGGCACGGTGCCCCCGGCGTCGTAGAGGAAGCGCCCCTGCACGTAGGCGCGCGCGAACACCTCCCCGTCGACCACGAAGCGCTGCTCGAGGTAGGCGGCCCGGTCGTCGAGCCCCAGGAAGCGCGACTCGATCGTGTAGCGCTGGCCGAGCACGAGCGACTTGCGATAGGCGATCGTCTGCGCGCCGACGACCGGATACATGCCGGCATCCCGCATCCGCTTCCAGAGGCCCGTGCGCACGACGAGCTCCTGCCGGGCATGGTCGAGAGCCGTCAGGTAGGCGCCGTTGTTCATGTGGCGCAGCTCGTCGAGGTCACCGAGGGTGACCCGGCGCGGCGAGCGGCACACGTCGTAGATGTCGAGAGTCGGCAGCTTCGGTGCCCGCGTCGAGAGCCAGATCAGACGAGGAATGCGACGGAGAATACCCACGCGGGCACGCTAGACGCTCGCGTGCGGATGCGCGACGCGACTGTGGGTTCGGCACAACCTCAGCGGTGGTAAGCGTCGCGCCGATGGGTGACGGCGACGATCTGAATCACCAGACGGTGGTCGCGGATGTCGTAGATCACCCTGTATTCCCCCCTGCGTGCCGAGTACAGGGGCGCAAGCGGCTCTCGCAGCGGCTTCCCGACACGACGCGGGTTGTCGCGCAACGCACCCACGATGAACTCGAAGGCGGCAGCCGCGATCTTCTCCGGCAACTCGAACTCCAGGGCGCGTCGGGCCGTGGCGGTGAAGACGACCTCGTAGCGCTCTGTCACCGGGAGAGCCTGCCACGGGCCTTCATCGCGGCGCGCACCTCATCCACAGACGCGACGTCGCCGGAGTCGATGTCGGCAAGTCCCTGCCGGATCGCGTCGACCTCCGTCGGTCGGCTCAGGATGTCGACCGTCTCGAGCAGAGCGTCGTAGTCATCCGCGCTCAGCAGCACGGCCACCCGGTCGCCGTTGCGCGTCACCTCGAAGCGCTCGTGCGTCGTGAGGGCCGACTCGACGAGCTTGGAGAGGTTCGCGCGAGCGTCGGCGAGGGAGAGCGTCGGCATGTACAGAATTATAGCGTGCGATGGGCGGGGATCGTCAGACGCGGCCCGCGGCGTTCGTACCCGATGCCTGCGGCCTCGATGAGGCGCACGACCCGCTGCCGGTGACCGCGCCACGGTTCGAGCAGCTCGAGCATCCCGTCGTCATCGACCCGGCTCCCCACGAGCGCCGTGCCGACGCGCTTGCAGAGGTGCAGATCACCGACGCTCACGGCATCCGGGTCACCGTGCGAACGCTGCAGCGTCTCGGCGACCGTCCACGGGCCGATGCCGACGACCGTCCGCATCCGGCGCCCCGCCTCAGCCGCTGACGCGGTCGCCGCCCGCTCGAGCGCATCCGCCACCGCGAACACCCGCATGAGCGTGTCGGAGCGCTGCGGCCCGACGCCCGCCCGATGCCACTGCCACGACGGGATGCGTCGCCACACCGCGGCGGTCGGCGCGACGCGCATGCCGATCGGCGCGGGCCCGGGCGCCGGGTCGCCGTGGCGGGTCACGAGCTCGCGCCACGCGCTCCTGGCCTCGATGCCCGTCACCTTCTGCCCGAGCACGCTCGGCACGAGCGCCGGCAGGATTCGGCCCGTGCGGGCCAGCCGCAGCCCGGGGGTCTCGTGGTGCAGCCGGGCGACCAGCGGATGCCGTGACGGCTCGAACCCCGACGGGTCGTCATCCGCTCCGAGCAGTGCGGGCACGCCCGCCACGGCCTCGTCGGCACCCGCGCCCCACGCGCGCGCCTCGACGGCATCCGCGCGCTCGCGCAGCAGCAGGGTCGCCGTGCCGGAAGCCAGTCGGAGTGCGAGCCACCAGCCGTCGGCATCGCGGCGGATCGTCGGGTCGGTGCGTCCCTGCGCGAGCGGCCCGAGCACGAGCCGCAGCTCGAGCCGGTGCCCAGGCGCGTAGCGGGTGGTGACCGGATCCATCCGGCTCAGGCTAACCCCGCGCGCCGACCTCGCCCGACAGCCCCCGGGCATGACGACGGGCCGGGCGGATCGCTCCGCGCCGGCCCGTCGAGAAGGCAGCTCAGCTGCAGGTGAGGGTGGTGCCGTTGTAGTCCCACACGCCGGGTCCGAGCTCGGCGCACGCGCTGCCGAGGGCCACGAAGCCCGCGATGATGACGGCCCAGAAGATGATCCAGCCGATCGTGCCGAGGATGCCGATCACGAGACCGACGACGGCGGGCACGTTCTTGTAGCCGGCCTTCTTCGACTTCGAGAGCGCGACGGCGCTCACGATGAGGCCGACGATCGCGACGAGGATGCTGAGGATCAGGCCCACGATGCCCAGGGTCTTGCCCGGGTAGTCACCGGGCGCGGCGGCCGGAGCGGCAGCGGGCGGAGGCGTGGGGGCGGCGGGGACGTTGGGGTCGGTCATGAGACTCCTTGAGATGGTGGTGGCGACCGGAGAGGCCCGATCTCGGGGAACTCTACCGAGCAGGGACGCGCCCCCGCGACAGGCGGGGCCGGAAAACAGGGCATGATTAGCGGGTGAAGATCGGAATCCTCACCAGCGGTGGCGACTGCCCCGGCCTCAACGCGGTCATCCGCGGCGCCGTGCTGAAGGGCCTGACCCAGCACGACGACGTCGAGTTCGTGGGCATCAAGAACGGATGGAAGGGCCTCGTCGAGGCCGACGTGCACCCGCTCGGCCGCCCACAGGTCATGGGCATCTCGAAGCAGGGCGGCACGATCCTCGGCACCTCCCGCACCAACCCCTTCGAGTACGGGGGCGTCGAGCGCGTGCGCGAGGTCATGGCCGAGACCGAGATGGATGCCGTGGTCGCGATCGGCGGCGAGGGCACCCTCGCGGCGGCCAAGCGGCTCACCGACGAGGGCCTCCAGATCGTCGGCGTGCCGAAGACGGTCGACAACGACCTCTCGGCCACCGACTACACCTTCGGCTTCGACACCGCGGTGCAGATCGCCACCGAGGCGATGGACCGTCTGCGCACGACGGGCGACTCGCACGGCCGCTGCATGGTCGCCGAGGTCATGGGCCGGCACGTCGGCTGGATCGCGCTGCACTCGGGTATGGCCGCCGGTGCGCACGCGATCCTCATCCCGGAGCGCAAGACGAGCATGGACGAGATCTGCGGCTGGGTGGACTCCGCCCGTGCCCGTGGGCGTGCACCGCTCATCGTGGTGGCGGAGGGCTTCCAGCTCGACACCATGGACGACGCCCACTCGGAGCGCGGTCTCGACGCGTTCGGTCGGCCGCGGCTGGGCGGCATCGGCGACCACCTCGCTCCGGAGATCGAGGAGCGCACGGGCATCGAGACGCGTGCCACCACGCTCGGCCACATCCAGCGCGGCGGCACCCCGACCGCGTACGACCGGGTGCTCGCGACCCGCTACGGCATGGCCGTGGTCGACATCGTGCTCGAGGAGCAGTGGGGCAAGATGGTGGCGCTCCGCGGCACGCAGATCGTGACGGTGCCGTTCGAAGACGCCCTCGGCCGCCTCAAGACGGTGCCGCAGTCGCGCTATGACGAGGCCGCGATCCTCTTCGGCTGAACCATGACCACGCCGGGTCGTCTCGACCGTGCTCTCGCTCGTGCGCTGGGGAGCCGGGTCGCCGCCGTCGCCCCGGCGCAGGTTCGCGGCGTCCACAGCGACGGGATGCTCGTGCAGGTGACGAGCGCGGGGGACGCGGGGTCGGATCCCGCACGCACCGCGTTCCGCATCGCGTCGTGCACCAAGAGCTTCACGGCGGCAGCCGCTCTGCTGCTCGCCGCCGACGGAGCCCTCGACCTCGACGAGCCGCTCACCGACGCCCTCGACGTTCCTCTGCGCATCCTCGGTCCCGCCGGACCCGCGCCGACCGTGCGCGACGCGCTCGCCATGCGGGCCGGCTTCCCGACCGACGACCCGTGGGGCGACCGGCAGGAGCCGCTCAGCGACGTCGCGTTCGCGGAGCTGCTCGCGGCCGGCGTGCGCACCATCTGGCCGGCCCGCAGCCGGTTCGAGTACTCGAATCTCGGTTACGCCATCGTCGGGCGGATCATCGCGCTGCGCGGCGGCATGCCGTATCGCCGGGTCGTCGAGACCCGGCTGCTCGAGCCGCTCGGCCTCACCGGCACGGGGTTCGACGCATCGATCGGCAACACGGTCTCGGGGTACCGCGGCGGACCCGACGGCTGGGAGCCGCTGCCGTTCAGCGCACCCGGCGCCTTCTCCCCCATCGGCGGGCTCTTCAGCACCGCGACGGATCTGGCGAGGTGGTGCGGCGTGCTCGCGGGCACGATCGGCGCGGGCGACGTGCTGCCGACGAATCTTGCCGAGCGGATGCGGCATCCGGAGACCGCGATTGCGGGCGACCCGTCGGCCGAGGGCCCGTGGCACGCCTACGGGCTCGGGCTGTTCGTGCGCGCCGACGGCTCCGGCCATCTCTTCGTCGGTCACAGCGGCGGCTACCCCGGCTTCACGACGCGCATGGAGTGGGAGCAGGGTGCAGGCATCGGCGCCGTCGTGTTCGAGAACGCGAGCTACACCTCCCTCACGCCCGTGGTTCAGGCGGCGTTCGCGGCGGCCTTCGGATCACCGGATGCTGCGCCGGCCGAACCCGCGCCGCCCGCGTCCGCACCGTGGGCCGAGACGGTCGCGGCCGCGGAACGGGCACGCGCCGCCCTCGCGGCAGGGGTGCTTCCGGATGCCGAGCTGCTCGACGCGTGCGTCGCGCTCGATGTCCCGCTCGAGCGGAGGCGCGCGGCGCTCACGGAGCTCGTCGACGGCATCGGAGGAGTCGCGACCACGGGGGAACTCGTGCACGAGACCCCGGCCCGCGCGCGCTGGGAGCTGCACGGCCCGCGCGGAACGTTGCGCTGCGGCATCCTCATGACCCCCACGGCGAACCCTCGCATCCAGAAGCTGACGGTCGAGCCGGCGGAGTGAGGTGACGCCTGCCCGCACGGTGCCGCATAGGCTCGGGGCATGGTGCGCGCACTGCAGATGACCCGCGGCGACGAGGCCGCGACGGTCGCCTTCGTGGAGCTGGATGAGAGCGAGCTGGGCGAGGGCGAGGTGCTGCTCGACGTCGCCTACTCGAGCCTCAACTACAAGGACGGTCTCGCGCTGCGCGGCGATCGGGGCGTCGCGCGGATCTCGCCGCTCATCCCCGGCATCGATGTCGTGGGCACGGTCGCCGAATCGAGTGATGAGCGCTGGGTGGCCGGTGACGAGGTGGTGCTGACAGGCGCCGGGCTCGGTGAAACCCGCAATGGCGGTTACTCGACGCGAGCGCGCGTGCCGTCCGCCTCGCTCGTGCGCGTGCCGCCGAAGCTCGGGATGCGGCGCGCCGCAGCGATCGGCACCGCCGGCTTCACCGCGGCACAGGCGGTGCTCGCCCTCGAACGGGCCGAGCTGCCCGAGGGCGATGTCGTCGTCACGGGCGCCACGGGGGGCGTCGGCTCGATCGCCGTGATGCTGCTCGCCGCCTCGGGGCGGCACGTCGCCGCGGCGACCGGCCACACCGGCGACCGCGGCTACCTCGAACGTCTCGGCGCATCCGGCCTCGTGGACCGCTCCGAGCTGCAGCAGGCCGGCAAGCCCCTCCAGGCGAGCCGGTGGGCGGGCGCCGTCGACGTCGTGGGCGGCACGACCCTCGCGACGCTGCTCGCCCAGACCCGCTACGGCGGCGCCGTGGCCAGCTGCGGCCTCGTCGAGAGCGCGGAGCTCGCCACGACGGTGATGCCGTTCATCCTGCGCGGGGTCTCGCTGCTCGGCATCAACTCGGTGGAGGCACCGCTCCCCACTCGCGCGCGGGTGTGGGAGCGCCTCGCACGCGACCTCGACACGGGCCTGCTCGACAGCCTCACGACCGAGATCACCCTCGACGAGGTGCCCGCGCACGCAAGTCGCATCCTCGCGGGCGACACGCGGGGACGGATCGCAGTTCGGGTGTCAGACTGAAGCCGTGAACACGGTGGTTCTCGTCCTCGGATCCGTCTTCGCGGGCCTCGCGGCACTCGTCCATATCTACATCTGGCTGCTCGAGAGCGTGCTGTGGACGAGCGAGTCGACGCGCCGCACCTTCGGGGTGAAGAGCGCTGCCGACTCCGAGACGCTGCGCCCGATGGCCTACAACCAGGGCTTCTACAACCTCTTCCTCGCGCTCGGTGTCGTCGTCGCTCTCGTGCTCCTGTGGTCGGGGCTGCAGCTCGCGGGCCTCGTGCTCGCCCTCTTCGTATGTGTCAGCATGGTGCTCGCAGCTCTTGTGCTCGTCACCTCCAATCGCCGGATGCTGCGCGCAGCGCTCGTGCAGGGTGCGGCCCCGCTCGTCGCCGTGGTGCTCCTGGCCGCGGGCCTCGCGACAGCAGGAGCGTGAGCCCGGGCCTGGGCTCGCGTCTGCGCCTCACGGTTTCGAAGATCCAGCCGATGAGATAGCGTCGCAGGATCGCCGCTCGGGGGAGAGCGAGCAGGGGGAGATATCCGTGCACGTTCATCGTCGTCCGTTCCCGCGCACGGGCCTCGTGCTCGTGCTCGGGCTCATCGCGGGGCTGCTCGCTGCAGCCATGCCGTCGCCCGCCTTCGCGGCCGTCGACCCCGCCATCGCGACGGCTCGTATCTTCAGCGACACGAACGCGGTCCGCGCGCAAGCGGACGCCGTCCCGCTCGTGCGCAACGCGGCGATGGATGCGGTCGCCATGGCGTGGTCGAAGAAGCAGCACGATGCGAACACGATGTCGCACAACCCCAGCTACTCGTCCCAGATACCGACGGGATGGTCGCGCGCAGGTGAGAACGTCGCCTGGAACTACCAGTACACGACCGTCGTCACGGGGTGGCGGAACTCGCCAGGACACTACGCCAACATGGTGGGGGACTTCACCGACATCGGGATCGGGTACTACGAGGGTCCGAACGGTCGCTTCTTCACGCAGGTGTTCGCGAAGTACGCATCGACCGACACCGGGGCGACCGCCTTCGTGCTCGCGTGCTACACGGACGTGCTGGGACGCACCCCGAGCACGAGCGGCTCGGAGGTGACGTTCTGGCGCAGAGCACTCGCGAACGGCGCGCCCCGCAGCGCGGTCGCGGGCGGCTTCACCGGCAGCGACGAGTATCGCCTCCAGATGATCGACGCCGCCTACCACGACGTTCTCGGGCGCAGCCCGGAGGCGAGCGGGCGCCAATGGTGGCTCGATGCCATGCGGAGCGGTCTCGTGCAGCCCGACGACGCGCATCACACGTTCCTCACCACTTCCGAGTTCTACGAGGTGCAGGGTGGCGGAACGCCTGCCGGATACGTCGCCGCGCTCTATGACGATGTTCTCGGCCGCGCGCCCGAATCGGATGGCGTGGCGTATTGGTCGCAGGTGCTGGCGACGCAGGGCCGCGAAGGCGTGGTCGACGGCATCTGGATGGCGGAGGAGACGCTCCGCAAGCGGGTCGCCCAGGCCTACCAGGTGCTGCTCGGCCGTTCCGCGAGCACCGCGGAGCAGGCCTACTGGGCACTCGAGGCGCGCCGCTCGGGCCCGACGGCGATGCGCACCGCGATCATGTCGTCGGTGGAGTACTGGGTGCGCGCCGGTTCGCGCTTCTAAGGGCGGGCGCTTGCCGCCGCCCGCGCCGCCGCCGGCAGCGCCGCGCGAATCCGCTCGAGCGCCGAGTCGTCGTGCGCGGCCGTGAGGAACCAGGCCTCGAACACGCTCGGCGGTGCCGAGACCCCGGCATCCAGCAGGGCGTGGAAGAACGGCGGGTACCGCCAGGCGTCCTGCGCCTTCGCGTCGGCGTAGTCGCGCACGGGCTGCTCTCGGAAGGCGATCGAGAACAGGTTGCCGGCGCGCGGGAGGACGTGGGCGACCCCCTCCGCATCGAGCGCCTCCGAGACCCAGCCCGCCACGGCATCCGCGGCGCTGTCGACGCGGGCGTAGACGGCCGCGTCGGCGAGGCGCAGTGTCGTGAGGCCCGCGACGACCGCGAGCGGGTTGCCGGAGAGCGTGCCCGCCTGGTACACGGGGCCGAGCGGTGCGAGCAGGTCGAGCAGCGCCGCGCGACCGCCGAGGGCGGCGAGCGGCATGCCGCCGCCGATGACCTTGCCGAAGGTGAAGAGGTCGGGCGCCCAGCCCTCGGCGGCCCCCTCGAGCCCCCACCAGCCTTCCGGGCCCACCCGGAAGCCCGTCAGCACCTCGTCGAGGATCAGCAGCGCCCCCGCGGCGTGCACGAGCTCGAGCAGCGCACGGTTGAAGCCCGGCGCGGGCGCGAGCACCCCCGCATTCGCGCCGGCCGCCTCGGTGATCACCGCGGCGACGGCCCCTGGATGCGCGGCGAACGCGGCGCGCACCGCGGCGAGGTCGTTGTAGGGCAGCACGAGCGTCTGCGCCGCGACCGGTGCGGGCACCCCCGCCGAGCCAGGCAGGCCCTGGGTGGCCACGCCGGATCCCGCCTCGGCGAGGAGCCCGTCGGAGTGGCCGTGGTAATGACCCGCGAACTTGATCACGAGATCGCGCCCCGTCGCGCCCCGCGCGAGGCGGATCGCCGTCATGGTGGCCTCGGTGCCGGTCGAGGTGAGCCGCAGCTTCTCGACGCCGCTCGCGGGGCCGAGGCGCTCGCGCACGAGCTCCGCGAGCTCCGTCTCGGCGGGGGTCGAGGCTCCGAACGAGAGTCCGCGGGCCGCGGCGTCCTGCACGGCCGCCACGACCTCCGGATGCGCGTGCCCGAGCAGCGCCGGACCCCACGACGCGACGAGGTCGACGTACTCGCGGCCCGCGACATCCGTGACCGTCGCTCCGCGCGCCGAAACGAGGAAGCGCGGGGTGCCCCCGACCGAGCCGTAGGCGCGCACGGGCGAGTTCACGCCCCCGGGCAGCGCCGCCTGCGCCCGCGCGAATGCCGACTCGTTCGAGGCGGACGATGCGGGCACGCTCACGTGCGGGCCCAGCGCTCGGCCGCCGAGATCGCGAAGTAGCTCAGCACGACGTCCGCACCCGCCCGCACGATGGAGGTGAGCGACTCGTCGACGGCGCGGTCGCGATCGATCCAGCCGTTCGCGGCGGCGGCCTCGATCATCGCGTACTCCCCCGACACCTGGTACGCCCACACGGGCACGGGTGAGGCGGCCGCGGCATCCGCGAGCACGTCGAGGTAGCTCATGGCGGGCTTGACCATGACGATGTCGGCGCCCTCTGCCACATCCAGAGTCACCTCGCGTGCCCCCTCGCGGCGGCCTCCCGGGTCGAGCTGGTAGCTGCGACGATCACCCACGAGCGACGACTGCACCGCCTCGCGGAAGGGCCCGTAGAAGGCGGATGCGTACTTGGCCGCATAGGCGAGCGTCGGCACGTCGTGGGCGCCGGCGGCATCCAGCGCCGCGCGCACCGCCGCGACCTGGCCGTCCATCATGCCCGAGAGCCCCACCAGCTGCGAGCCCGCATCGGCCTGCGCGATCGCCATCTCGCGGTAGCGCACGAGGGTCGCATCGTTGTCGACGCGTCCGCGGTCGTCGAGCACGCCGCAGTGCCCGTGGTCGGTGAACTCGTCGAGGCACAGATCGGTCTGCACGACGAGCGCATCGCCCACCTCGCTCGCCGCGATGCGGGTCGCGACGTTGAGGATGCCGTCGCGATCGGTCGCGCCCGAGCCCTGGGCGTCCTTGCGCTCGGGAACGCCGAAGAGCATGACGCCTCCGATGCCCGCCGACGCCGCCCGCTCAAGCTCGGCGCGGAACGAGTCGAGCGAGTGCTGCACGACCCCCGGCATGGATGCGATGGCGCGCGGCTCGTCGACGCCCTCGGCCACGAAGATGGGCAGCACGAGTTGCGCGGCATCCACGCGGGTCTGCTGCGTGAGACGCCGCCACGCCGCCGACTGTCGCAGCCGTCGCGGGCGGATCACAGGCGCGCCGTTCATCCGGCCTCCGCGTACTCGATGAGCGCCTCGATGAGCGACTCGGTGCTGCGCTCTTCGGCGATGACGTGCACCGGCAGTCCGGCAGCCCGCGTGTCGAACGCCGTGCGCGGGCCGATGCACGCGACGACCGTGTCATCCGGCAGGGGTGCCAGCTGCGCGGCGACCTGCCGCGCGACGGAGCCCGAGGTCACGAGCACGGCGCGGATGCGGCCGGAGGCGACATCGCGAGCGACGTCGGGTGAGACCGGCACGCCCACCGTGCGGTAGGCCGTGACGAACTCGACGGCGAAGCCGAGCTTGGTGAGCCCTGCGACGAGCGTCGGATCGGAGAGGTCGGACTGCGGCACGAGCACCCGCCCTGCCGCGGCGGGGTCGGGCCACTCCTTGACGAGGCCGCGCGCCGAGTTGTCGGAGGTCGGCACGAAGTCGACGCGGTATCCCGCGAGCTGCAGCGCGGATGCCGTCGTCTCGCCGACTGCGGCGATCCGCGTGTTCTCCGGCACCTTCACCCGCTGCCCGTTGAGCACGTCGACGGTCGTGGCGCTCGTGACGACGAGCCACGAGAACTGACCGTCCTGCAGCTCGTGCAAGGCGTTGGCGAGGGTCGCCGGATCGTCGCTCGAGGCGAAGTTGATGAGCGGAGCGATCACCGGGATGCCGCCATGACTCCGCAGGGAGGCCGCGACCGAGTCGCCCCATTTACCGCCCCGTGGCACGAGCACGCGCCAGCCGGAGAGCGGCTTGGACGGTTTCGTGCCGGGCGCGTTCACGAGCGGTCCCCTCCGAGCGGGGCGAGGTCGGCGGCGCCGGAGGCCAGCAGCTCCTCGGCCACCCGTGCGGCGAGCTCGCCGGCGGGGTCGCGGGCATCCTCGGGGTAGAGCGCGTGCGATGCGGTCAGTTGCGCCGAGCCGTCGAGTGCGTAGACGCGCGCCGAGAGGAAGAGCAGGCCGTCCTCGAACAGGGCCGTCGCGCCGAGCGGGGCCGCGCATCCGGCCTCGAGCCGGGCGAGCACGCCGCGCTCGGCCTCTGCGGCGAGACGGCTGGGCTTGTGCTCGAGCCTCGCCACGAGCTTCTCATCGCCCGTTCGCGTCTCGACGGCGAGCGCACCCTGCGCGGGCGCGGTCGGCCACGAGGCGAGGCTCAGCACCTCGGTCGCTGCCCCGAGCCGGCCGAGTCGCTCGAGGCCCGCCGCGGCGAGCACGATCGCGTCGAGCCGGCGCTCCGGATCGGCGGTGTCGAGGCGGCCGAGGCGCGTGTCGATGTTGCCGCGGATGTCGACCACCTCGAGGTCGGCACGGCGGCTGAGCAGCTGGGCGCGGCGACGCGGTGACCCGGTGCCGACCCGTGCGCCCGGAGGCAGCTCGTCGAGGTCGCGACCCCCGGATGCGCACAGTGCGTCGCGTGCGTCGGCCCGCTTCGGCACGGCCGCCACCGTGAGCCCCGGCAGCGGGGTCGTGGGCAGGTCCTTGTACGAGTGCACGACGGCGTCGACCTCGCCTGCGAGCAGGGCCTCGCGCAGCGCCGCGGCGAAGACGCCGGCACCGCCGAGGTCGGCGAGCGGAGCGCTCGAGCGGTCGCCCTCGCTCTCGATCGCGACGAGCTCGGCGCCGAGCCGGGTGGCGACCGTACCGGCCTGCGCGAGCGCGAGCGCGCTGCCGCGGGTTCCCAGGCGCAGCCCGCTCATGGTGCCACCCCGGCGATCGCCGGCTTGAAGCCCGCGCGCACGTTCTCGCAGCATCCCGGGCGGCACACGTCGAACCATGGCCCGAACGGCGTGAGCGCCGGCCGTTCGGCGGTCGGGGTGCCGTTCACGCGCTCCAGCACGAGATCGACGAGTCCCGCGACGTACGCCGGATGCGTGCCGGGAGTCGGCGTGCGCACCGCGATGAGACCGTGCTGCTCCGCGGTCTCGACGGCTTCCGTGTCGAGATCCCAGAGCACCTCCATGTGGTCCGACACGAAACCGAGCGGAACGATCACGACCGCGGCGGCCCCCGCATCCGCCAGGTTCGCGATCACCTCGTTGACGTCGGGCTCGAGCCAGGGCTGACTCGGCGGACCCGAACGGCTCTGGTAGACGAGCTGCCACGGCAGCGACGACCCCAGCTCGCGCATGACCACCTCGGCGACCGCGCGGTGCTGTGCGGCGTACGCGCCGCCCGGGCCGTAGTCGACGCTGCGATCTCCGGAGCGCAGCGCGTCATCCGTGGGGATCGAATGCGTCGCGAACAGCACCCGGATGCCGTCCTCCGCGACGCCGCGCGCGGCCAGCTCGCTGAGGGCGGTTCGCACACCCTCGACGAACGGCGTCACGAATCCGGGGTGGTCGAAGAACTGCCGCACCTTGTCGATACGCAGCTCGCCCTCGAGGCCCGTCTGCTCGAGTGCCATGGCGAAGTCCTCGCGGTACTGCCGACAACTCGAGAAACTCGAATACGCGCTCGTCGCGAGACCGATGAGGGTGCGGAACCCGCGTGCATGCGCCTCCTGCAGCGCTTCGGCGAGGTACGGCTGCCAATTGCGATTTCCCCAGATCACGGGCAGCTCGATGCCACGCGAGGCGAGCTCGGCCTCGAGCGCGGCCTTCAACGCGCGGTTCTGCTGGTTGATGGGGCTCACGCCGCCGAAGTGGCGATAGTGGTGTGCCACCTCTTCGAGCCGCTCGTCGGGGATGCCGCGCCCGCGCGTCACGTTGCGCAGGAACGGGATGACGTCGTCCTGCCCCTCGGGGCCGCCGAAGCCGGCGAGCACGATCGCGTCGTAGGCGACCGGCTGCTCGACGTGCTCGGGCCCGTCCTGGGCAGCGGGTGTCGCCGCGAGCACGGCAGCTGTGCCCCGACCGTTCGTGATGCTCATCCGAGCACCTCCGCGACCTCGTCGACATCGATGCGCCGACCGGTGAAGAACGGCACCTCCTCGCGGATGTGCATGCGGGCCTCCGTCTTGCGCAGGTGCCGCATGAGGTCGACCGTGTCGAGCACGTCATCCGCCTCGAGCGCAAGCACCCATTCGTAGTCGCCGAGTGCGAAGTTCGCGACCGTGTTCGCCTGCACGCTGGGGAACTCCCCGCCCTTGCGCCCGTGGTCGGAGAGCATGGCGCTGCGCTGCTCGTCGGGCAGCAGATACCAGTCGTAGCTGCGGACGAAGGGGTAGACGGTGAGCCAGCCCTTGGGCGGCAGCCCGCGCAAGAAGGCCGGCACATGCCCGCGGGCGAACTCGGCGGGCCGGTGGGTGCCGAGAACGTTCCAGCTCGGCAGCAGTGCCGCGATCGCCGGAACGCGGCGCAGCATCCGCAATCCCGCCTGCAGCGCCTGCGCCGTGTCTCCGGTGAGCCAGACCATGAGGTCGGCGTCGGCGCGCAGACCCGAGACGTCGTAGAAGCCGCGCACCGCCACGCCGGAGGCCTCGACCGCGGCGACCGCATCCGCGAGACCGCCCGTGTCGACGGGACCGCGCGCTGCGGGGTCGCGGCGCCAGACGGCCCACAGGGTGAAACCGGTGGGCTCGCGATCGGGTGAGACGGGGGGCGAGGACGTCACGTGCCTATCCTCCCCCCATCCTCGACAGGGTGCTAATCGAGCGTCAGTCGTCGTCTCCGCCGAAGATCGCCCACGCCACGAGCCCGATCGCGATGATCGCGACGGCCGCGCCGCCGACGATCCACGGCACCGGATTCTTCTCGTAGGCGACCTTGGCCTTCTCGACCAGCTCGCCCGTGCGCTTGGGCACGTTGAACTTGTCTTCCAGCTCGTCGAGGGTGTCGGCCAGCTGGTGGCGGGCCTGGGTGGCAGCGGCCTTCGCGGCCGCCGTGGCGTCACTCATCTCTACCTCGTCTCCCCTCGCCCTTGATGGCGAAGATGTCCTTCTGGATGGATGCGATGGATTCGGTGGGCACGGGTGGGATCCCCCGCATGAGGATGCGGTAGCCCACGAGCCCGAGGATCACGGCGATGATGAGCAGCACGCCGGCCACGATGAGGGCCGCCGCCCACGCCGGCAGCACGGCGCTCAGGCCGATGATCGCGAGGGTCAGCAGCACGCCGATGAAGAACAGGAAGACGACCACGGCGCCGAGCAGCAGCCCGGCACCCGTGCCGATCGCCTTGAGCTTCTCGACGATCTCGGTCTTGACGAGCTCGATCTCGCGCTGCACGAGCTGCTGCACCTGCTCGGGCACGCTGCCGAGCAGTTCGAACAGCGAACGCTTGCGCGTTCTCGATTCTGCTGCGGAGTCGGTCATCGCGTGCCGATCAGGAGCTCGAGCCCGAGCCCGAGGACTTCGTAGAGCCGCCCGAGGACTTCGTGGAGCCGCTCGCGGGCTTCTTTGTGCTCGACCGGGTACCGGATGAGCGCGAACCCGCCGATCGCGAACTCGCCGAGGAGCTACGCGATCCGTTCGTCTTCGTGCCGCTGTCGCGACCCGAGACCTGGGCGGCGACCTTCTTGGCGCCGTCGGCGACGAACTCGACGACCTCGGGCGCCTTGTCCTTCACGAAGTCCTGCACGTTGTCAACCTGGCGCTGCACGAGGGGCGCGTTCCACAGGTTCGACGCGGCCGCCTTGATCTGCTCGTAGCGCTCGCGACCCGCACGCGTGCCGAGCACGTAGCCCACGCCGAGTCCGGCGAGGAAGAGGATCTTGCCTTTCATGGTGCTCCGTTCTCCGCGACCCGCTGGCGCGGTGAGGTGACCTGGCTCCGATCCAGACTAACCCTCGGGGCCCTCCCCGGCGGAGGGGATTGCGCCGATCACCGATCGCGCGTATGAGACGACGGCGGCGAGGCCGGTACCGGATTCAGCCTCCCCCACTCGACGCATTCCGTCAATGGCATGTGCGGTGTCCGTGCGTCGTCCGGCGCGCTGCCATCGCACCGTCGCGGTGTCGACCGGATGCGGGAGGGAGGCGCCCAGCAACGCCTCCGCGTCGCGACGGGCGAGCTCCGGCGTCACCTCGACGTCGTCGTCGTAGGAGAGCCGGATGAACTGGAGCGGCGACGCGTCGGCGAGCCACTGCCACTTCGCGGAGAGGTGGGTGAGGGCGCGCGCTGCCACGCCGGGAGCTCCGCGCGCGACGAGCACGCCCGAGCCGCGCGGAGCATCCGCGATGCCGGGCGCATCGACGACGAGCGTCACCACGGTGACGCGCGTGCGGGGTGCGTCGGCGTCGAGCGGCGCCGCCACGACCACGTCGCCTCGGATGCGTTCGCCACCGATCGTGGTCACCCCGGTCGCGTCCGCGGCCGTGACCTCGACGCCCGTGCGCACCTCCACGCCGAAGCGAACGAGATCGCGTTCGAGCGCCTCGACGAGGCGGAACAGCCCGCCGCGCAGCGAGGCGACGAGCGACCCTGCAGGCGCGTTCGCGCGGCGGGCCCGCACGGCGGCCGACAGGCTGCCCGAGCTCAGCATGAGCGCGCGCAGCCCCGGTGCGACCTGCTCGACGGGCAGCTCACCCGGTGCGAGCGAGTGCACCCCGCGGGCCACCGGGGCCACGAGGCCCTCGAGAACGCCGCGACCCATCCGCCGCCGCACGAGCTGCTCGACCGTCTCCGCCTTCGCCGCGACGAGGCCCGGCAGCAGGTTGTCGAGCTCGGCGCGCAAGGCGGCGCGCATGCCGATCGCCGCGATGACGTCACGAGCGAGCGGCACCCCCGGGATGCCGAGCAGGCTCGTCGCGGGCAGCGGCACGGCACTGCCATCGGCCCGGTGCAGCCAGGCGGGGGCGTCGCGCGGCGTCACGATGTCGGCGTCGAGTCCGAGCGCGCGCAACAGGCGGGGCACATCGTCGCCGCGCTGCGCGTACGCCTCCGCGCCCGCGTCGAGGTGGATGCCGGCGACGGAATGCGATGTGAGCTGCCCTCCGAGCCGCTCGGTGCTCTCGAGCAGCAGCACCTCACGTCCGGTGAGCGCGAGCTCGCGCGCCGCGACGAGGCCGGCGACCCCGCCCCCCACCACCACCGTCCGCTCAGGAGCGGGCATGCACGAACTCCACGATCCGTGTGAGCACCTCGGGGTCGGTCTCGGGTGGCACGCCGTGGCCGAGGTTCACGATGTGCGCGGGGGCGGCGAGGCCGCGGTCGAGTACGTCCTCGACGTGCGCGCGCAGCACCGGCCAGGGCGCGGCGAGCAATGCCGGATCGATGTTGCCCTGCAGGGGCACCCCGCCGCCGAGGCGCGCACTCGCCTCATCGAGCGGGATGCGCCAGTCGACGCCGATCGCATCCACCCCGAGGCCTGGAAGCAGGTCGAGCACCTCGCCGCTGCCGACGCCGAAATGAAGCCGGGGCACATCGAACCCCCGCAGGGCGTCGAGGGCGCGCTTCGAGTGCGGGGCGACGCGGCGCTGGTAGTCGCGCCGCGAGAGCGACCCGATCCACGAGTCGAACAGCTGGGCGGCGCTCGCGCCCGCCTCGACCTGAGTGCGGAGGAACGCTCCGGTCACGTCGGCGCACCAGTTCAGCAACGCGGCCCAGGCGTGCGGATCGCTGTACATGAGCGAGCGAGCACGCAGCTGGTCCTTCGACGGGCCGCCTTCGACGAGGTAGGAGGCGAGAGTGAAGGGAGCGCCGCCGAACGCGATGAGCGGCGTGCTGCCGAGTTCGGCGACCGTCAACCGCACGGCCTCGGAGATCGGCGCGAGCGCGCCCGGGTCGATCGGTCGCAGGCGCAGCACGTCGGATGCGGTGCGGATGGGCGCGTCGAGCACCGGACCGCGCCCGGGCACGATGCGCACGTCGACCCCCGCGAGCAGCACGGGAACGACGATGTCGCTGAACAGGATGGCCGCATCCACGCCGTGGCGACGCACGGGCTGCAGCGTGATCTCGGCCGCGAGCTCAGGTGTGAGGCACGCGTCGAGCATGTCGACGCCCACGCGGGCGGCGCGATACTCGGGCAGGGAGCGCCCGGCCTGACGCATGAACCACACGGGGGTGCGCTCGGTGCGCTCACCGCGCACAGCCCGCACGAGATCGGATGCCGCGGTGCGGCCGTCGGAGAGAGGATGCGAGGCGGGAAGCACGCATCCATCCTCGCATCGGGATACTCGGCGGACGCCCGGAACGGGCTCGTTACGATGGGCGCGTGCTGTTCTGTCTGACGGCGAACCACGGAAACGCCGACTTCGAGCTCCTCGACCGGATCTCGCGCACCTCAGCAACCGCGGCATCCCGTCGACTCGCCGAGCTCGAGTTCGTACGAGGTGCCGTCGTCCTGGCGACCTGCAACCGCTTCGAGGCCTACCTCGACCTGGACGACCCGCTCGCGGCCCCGGATGCGGTGGCCGCCGAGGCGGTCGTCGCGGCGCTGGCGGAGCACTCGCCCGCGGACGCCGAGCTGTTGCGCGCGAGTGCACGCACGCATCTGGGGGAGAGCGCGGTCCGGCACCTGTTCGCCGTGACGGCGGGGCTCGAGTCGATGGTCGTGGGCGAGGAGGAGATCGCCGGTCAGGTGCAGCGCGCCGCGCAGGAGGCGCGCGCCGCCGGCACCGTGAGCGCGCCCCTGGAACGCCTCTTCCAGCAGGCGGCTCGCACCTCGCGCACCGTGCGCGGTGTCGCCGACCAGAGCCGCGCCGACCGCGGCGTCGCGCGGCTGGCTCTCGATCTCGCCTCGGCCCGCGTCGCCGACTGGTCCACGGCCCGCGTTCTCCTCGTGGGCACCGGCCGCTACGCCGCCACCACGATCGCCTCGCTGCGCGCCCGGGGAGCCGAGCAGCTGCGGGTGTTCTCCGCCACGGGCCGCGCGGCGATGTTCGCGGCCAAGTACGGCCTGCGCGCCGAGAGCGAGCTCGGCGCCGCACTCGCGGATGCCGACGTCGTCGTGACCTGCACCTCGCGCTACACGATCGCCGCATCCGACATCCCGGCCGGGCATCGCCTGCTCGTGGTGGATCTGGGGCTGCCCCGCAATGTCGACCCCCAGGTCGCCGCGCTCCCGGCGGTCGAGCTCATCGATCTCGAACTGCTCGCCCTGCATGCACCGGTGCCGGAGTTGGCGGGGCCGGCTCAGGCGCTCGTCGGGGATGCGGCGGCCGGGTTCGCTGCGGATGCCGCCGCGGCGCCGGCGATCGTGGCGCTGCGACGTCACGTGGACGTGCTGCTCGAGGCGGAGATCGCGCGGGCCCGCGCCCGCGGCGATGACGGCTCCGTCGAGGCGGCGCTGCGCCACTTCGCGGGTGTGCTCATGCACGGACCGTCGGAGCGAGCGCGGGAGCTCGCGACACGGGATCGCCTCGTGGACTTCGTGGCGGGGTTGGATGCCGTCTACGGTGTCGCCGTCGACCGCGCCGACGCGGGCTCGTCCGCCGAGAACGCGGCGACCGCCTGAGCCCGACCTGCCGACGGGCTCCTCGGCGCCGCATCGTGCGTGAGCCGGGTCCCGTCCGCCCCTGCAGCGGACGGGACCCGGATCCTCACGCCTCCGGCCGCACCCGGCGGATCACGACGATCGACGCTCCCGCGGCGAGGAGCAGCGCGGCGAAGGCCACCAGATAGCCGGGGTCGAAGCCGGTGAGGGCGAGCGTCGTGAGCTCACCGCAGACGCCACCGCCCGTCACCTCGACCTGCCATGCCGTCGGGCCGTCGAGCCCGTCGCTCGCGTTCTTGGGGGTCACCGTCACCTCGTGACTGCCCGGGCTCAGGTACACCGTCGCGCTCGAGGCGCGCACGCCGTCGACGAAATAGGCGACGTCGTCGAAGAACGACACGCCGTCGACGAGGCCGAGCGTCAGCACGCCGCGTCCGTCGGTCGTGCACTGCGGAGAGAGCTGGGCGTTGGTGGGGAAGAGCCCGAGAGTCGGCGGATCCTGCGGGGGCTGCGGGGGGCGCGGGATGCAGTTCGGGTCGCCCGGTGGGTACGTCACGCTCGCGACGAGCTCCGGGTTGACGGCGATGGTCGCCGTGAGCACTCCGGCACGGGCCCATGCGAAGTTGCCGGTGGTCTCCTTCCAGGTGGTGCCGTCGAACTCCCAACCGGGCCATCCGGTGGCGTTCCCGGCACCGTCGACGCTCGCCCCGGGCCAGATGCGGGTGCCCGTGAGGGTCTCACCGTCGTGGAGCGTGCCGAGCGCCGGGTCGAAGACGTAGCTGTGGGTGCCGTCGCTGAGCGTCAGCGTCGCCGTGTCACCGGTCGACTGGTGGTCGGGGTCGACGAGGGTCACGGAGTAGCTCAGGATCGGCACGTCGTTCCGGCACTGCGCCGTGATCGAGCCCACGAGCTGAGCGCTCTGGCATCCCGTCGGAGCGGGGAAGGCGAAGGTCCAGCTGAGCGACCACTCGTGCGTCGCGGGGTCCTGCGTGCCGCCGGGCAGCACCCACGACTCGTCGGCGATCGCCGTGATGGTCACGCTGCTGCCGGTGGTCGCGTCGTAGTCGCCGGCTGCCACCGGGTCGCCGTCACGCGTCCAGCGCACGTGCTCCACGCTCGGCAGCGAGAACCCACCGGAGCCGGTGCAGCTCGGCGGAACGCTCGTGGGTACCGCGACGATCTCGTTGCAGCCGAGCTTCGTCTGCATGTACGTCGGGGTCGGGCCCGTGAATCCCATCTGGTGCAGGAAGTGCTCGTCGAACGGGTCGTCGGGGCCCGAGAGATACGGCGTCGGGTCGAGCGTCGGATCGTCGCCGCGGAACGACGCGTAGATGTCACCCTGCCCGCACGTGACGGGCGCCGCGAAGGGATAGCTGCCGGGCGCGGAGATCTCACCCAGCTTCTGCACCTGATCGAGCTTCTGGATCCATGTGCTGGTGCCGAGGTACTTCCAGCTCGTCGCGGTCACCCAGAAGGGCGAGCACAGCTCGCCGGTCGAGCCGGCGCGCCCGGGAACCGTGATGACACCGCTGTTGGTCGCTGCGTCGTAGCTGTAGCTCACCGCGGAGGTCGGGATGCAGCTCGCGCTCGGCGGCGGAGGCGGCGGAGCGCAGGCGGGCACCTGCACGAGCGAGGAGAGCTCCTGGTGCTGGGCGGCATAGAGCGGGGGCCAGCCGATGTTGTCGACGGGCGGCGTGATCGTCGAGGGGAAGGTGAAGGAGCCGGTGAACGACACCTTGTCCTGCTGCACGCCCCACCCGGGACCGCACACGTCGGCGGGAAGCAGCGACGCGTCGAGCGCGGGGTACCAGGGGTTGCCAGCCTTGCTCGTGTTGTCGACATCCGAGATCAGGAGCCGCTGCGGACCGGAGTTCGCCCACGATGCCGGCTTCGTCGCGTCGATCTTCTTGTAGACGTACAGGGCGACGCCGTACGTCGCGGTGCTCGTCGGGGTCGAGGGGGCGAGGGTCTTCGATGAGGTGCTGCCCTGCGCAGGGGCAGGCGCAGGGGCAGGCGCGGGGGCAGGGGCAGGAGCAGGAGCGGGAGCAGGCGCGGGAGCAGGCGAGCTCGTGGAGCTGGTGCCGGAGCCGGAGCCTCCTCCCCAGCCACCCCACGAGGAGGAGCCGGAGCCGGAGGAGCCGTGATGCGGTGACGGTCGGCCGTCGACGGCCGCGGTCGCCGGTCCGGCGGCGACGAGCGAGAGCCCGAGGGCGAGCGCACAGGCGACGAGGGTCGCCGAGATCTTCTTGAGCACGGTGGTGTCCTTGCAGGGAGGACCCGCGCGTATGGCGGCGCGCGGGCGCGCACCCTCGTCTCGGGCGCGCCGGGACAGCCCGGAGTGGGATGCATCCGAGACGGGGGTAAGCGATGTGGGGGGTTATCGGGGGGATGAAGCAGGCGTTGCACGCACCGGGCAGGTGGGATTCCGCGGGTACGGACCGACCGGGGCGAACCTCAACTTAGGGCCCCCCATATGGGGGGCGCAAGACCCGCACTCGGAACTGTGGACAACGGGGGTAGAACGCCGGATCGGGAGGCGCGCGGCCGACCGCCTCGACGACTCAGTGCACGTACTCGAGCAGATCGAGCCCCGTCGCCCGCAACGCCTCGAGCACCCGCAGTCGCGCCGCGATCGACCGGTCGCTGAACTGCACAGACACGGCGTAGGCGATGCCGCGCCGCGGGCCGCGCAGGATGCCGGCCTCGGAACGCACGCCCGCATCCGTGCCCGTCTTGTTGACCAGTTGCAGGCCGTGATCGACGCCGCGATGCGACAGCGGGTCGACGCCGAATGCGCTCGCCACCATGGAGAGATCGGTGTTGAGCGAGAGCCACCCGAGAACCCGCGACGAGGTCAGCGCGTCGACGACCTGGCCGCGCGCGAGTGCCGCGAAGAGCCAGGAGAGCTCGGCGGTCGAACCGACCGAGAGCTGCGGAGCGTCGTCCGGCCCACGGGTGTCGCGCACGAGATCCAGCAGCGCCGTGCGCAGCAGACCGAGCCCCTCGGTGCGCGAACGCACCGCATCGAGGCCCACCTCGCGCAGCAGCACGTTCGTGGCGAGGTTGTCGCTCGTCGCCCCCACGAGGGTGGCGACGTCGGCGAGCGGAAGCGACCGCGCCTGAAGGTGCCGCCACAGGCCCGAATCGCCCACGGCATCCTTCGGCGTCTTGTCGAGCACCTCGATCGCCGGCACGGCCTGCTCCGAGAGGCGTGCCGACACCTCGATCAGCAGCAGGATCTTGCCAACGGATGCCGTCGGCAGCACGATGCGGTCGTCGATCGAGAGGATGCGCTCGTCGGAGTCGAGGTCGATCGCCGACGCCGACACCTGCGCCCCGCTGTAGGCGAGCTCGCCGAGCGACTGGAACGTGCCCGAGAAGCTCGGCTCCGCGCGCTCCGCACGGTGGCGCGGCGCACGTGCCTCCTGCACACGCGCGCGCCGTCCGGTGAGCACGGGGGCATCTACCAAATGGTCACCCTGTCGTCGGGAGCGAGCCAGAGCGCGTCCGTGGGGGTGAGCCCGAACGCCTCGGAGAACACGTCCAGATTACGGACGATCTGGTTGCAGCGGAACTCGTTGGGTGAATGCGGGTCGATCGAGAGCAGCCGCAGCGCCTCCTCGTCGCGCACCTTGATCTGCCAGGCCTGGGCCCAGCTCAGGAAGAAGCGCTCGGCCCCCGTGAGGCCGTCCACCACCGGCGGCTCCTGCCCCCTGAGCGAAAGCAGGTAGGCCTTCCAGGCGATGCCGAGGCCGCCGAGGTCGCCGATGTTCTCGCCGATCGTGAGCGCGCCGTTGACGTGATGACCCGGCAGCTGGGCCGGCTCGAGGGCGTCGTACTGCGCGATGAGCTTCGAGGTGCGCTCCTCGAACGCGGCGCGATCGGCCTCCGTCCACCAGTCGGTGAGTCGGCCGTCGCCGTCGAAACGCGAACCCTGATCGTCGAAGCCGTGCCCGATCTCGTGGCCGATCACCGCGCCGATCGCGCCGTAGTTGGATGCGGCATCCCGGTTCTCGTCGAAGAAGGGGTACTGCAGGATCGCCGCCGGGAACACGATCTCGTTGAATCCCGGGTTGTAGTACGCGTTGATCGTCTGCGGCGTCATGAACCATTCGTCGCGGTCGATCGGCTTGCCGATCTTGCCGAGTTCGCGCGCGAACTCGAACGCCGCGGTCGCCCGCACGTTCGCGACGAGATCGGATGCCACCACGGCGAGCGCGGAGTAGTCGCGCCACTTCACGGGGTAGCCGATCTTGGGCGTGAACTTGGCGAGCTTCTCGAGCGCGCGCCCGCGCGTCTCGTCGGTCATCCACTCGAGCGTCTCGATCGAGTCGCGGTAGGCGTCGACGAGGTGCGCGACGAGCTCGTCCATCGCGGTCTTGGCGGCCGGGCTGAAGTGACGCTCGACGTACACCTTGCCGACCGCCTCGCCCATGGCCCCCTCGACGAGGCTGACCCCGCGCTTCCACCGGGCCCGCAGCTCGGGGGCGCCCGTGAGCGTCGTGCCGTAGAAGTCGAAGTTGGTCTGCACGACCTCGCCGTGCAGGTAGGGCGCGACCGAGCGGATGAGCTGCACGCGCAGCCAGTCGCGCCACGCCACGAGACGGTCGTCGACGAGCAGCTCCGCGAGCCCCTCGATGAAGCTCGGCTCGCGCACGACCACGGTGTCGAACGCGCCGCCTGGCACGTCGAGCGCCTCGAGCCACGCGTCGAGCGGGGCGTCCTTCGCGAGCGCGGCGGCATCCGTCCACGACATCGGGTTGTAGGTGGCCTGGCTGTCGCGCGTACGCACGTTGTCCCAGTGGCGGGAGGCGATCGCGGTTTCGAGCTCGAGCACCCGGGCGGCGCGCTTGGGGCACTTGTCGAACCCGGCGAGGGTCAGCATCCGCTCCAGGTAGGCGAGGTAGGCCGCGCGGATGTCGGCGAACTTCTCCTCGCGGTAGTACGACTCGTCCGGCAGGCCGAGGCCCGCCTGCTCGAGGAACACGAGATAGCGCTCGGGGTCGCCGGGGTCGTTGTCGACGAAGGCCGCGAAGAACCCGCCGACGCCCGTGCGCTCGAAGGCGCCGAGGGCGCGCAGGAAGCTCGGGATGTCGTCGATCGTCGCGACCTCGGCGAGCTCGGCGCGGATCGGCTCCCAGCCGAGCGCCTCGATGCGTTCCTCGTCCATGAAGCTCGCGTAGAGGTCGCCGATCTTGCGCTCCTCGGTGCCGGGGTCGGCGCCCTGCGCCTCCTCGATGATCTCGCGCACGGCGAGCTCGGCGGCCTCGGCGAGCAGGTAGAACGAGCCGTAGCGCGCCTTGTCGGCGGGGATCTCGGTGCGCGCGATCCATCTGCCGTTGACGTGGCGGAACAGGTCGTCCTGCGGACGGATGGCGGGGTCGAGCTCGTCGAGGGCGATCCCGGATGCGGTGCCCGGGTTCGCGTCGACGGCGGCGGCGGGAGCCTCGTCGGTCATGTCCTCACCCTATGCCGCTCGGTTGCCGCCGGCGCTGTACGCCGCCGCGCTCGCCTCGCGCCTCCCTGGCGCAACGGGAGCTGTGCCACGTCGGCGGGGGAAACGCCTCCCGCCGACTGGTCGTTTCTCCCTCCGCGCCCGAGCCGGGGGCCGCACACACGACGCACCCCACGCATCCGGAGGGAGAAGCGCACAGTCGGCGGGAGCAACGGCCCCCGCCACATGACGGGTTCGCCGCCCGCGTCCGCGGTTGCTCCCGCCGCCACCGCGGTTGCTCCCGCCGCGAGGTGATGGCGGGCGCGAAGCGGATACATGAGCCGGATGCCGCAACGGGGTGCGTAGGCTCGGCGCATGGCTGCGCAGCGGGTGCTCATCGTCGGCGGAAACGGGATCATCAGCTCCTCGGTGTCGCGGCTCGCGGTCGAGCGCGGCTACGAGGTGACGCTGCTCAACCGCGGACACTCCAACACGCGGCCCGCGAACGACGGAGCGGAGGTGCTCATCGGCGACGCGGATGACGCGGCCTCCGTCGCCTCCGCGGTGGGCGAGCGCGAGTTCGACGTGGTCGCGAACTTCCGGGCCTTCCGCCCGGAGCAGGTCACGGCCGATGTCGACCTCTTCGCGGGGCGGACCGGGCAGTACCTCTTCATCTCCTCGGCATCCGCCTACCAGAAGCCGATCGCGCAGCTGCCCATCGTGGAGTCGACCCCGCTGCGCAACCCGTACTGGCAGTACTCCCGGGACAAGATCGCCTGCGAGGACCTGCTCGTGGCGGCCTACCGGGACGAGGGCTTCCCGGCCACGATCGTCCGCCCGTCGCACACCTACGACGAGACGCTGGTGCCGTTCGACGGCGGGTGGACGGTACTGGGCCGGATGCTCGCGGGCAAGCCCGTCATCGTGCACGGCGACGGTACGTCACTGTGGACGCTGACCCACCACGACGACTTCGCCCGCGCGTTCGTCCCGCTGCTCGGCCACCCGCGCACCCTCGGTGAGGCCATTCACATCACCTCGGACGACGTGCTCACCTGGAACCAGATCGCCTGGTCGCTCGCTGCGGCCCTGGGGGTGACGGCGCGCCTGGTGCACGTGCCGTCGGACGCGATCGCGGCCGCGGATCCCGGCTGGGGCGCGGGGCTGCTGGGCGACAAGGCGCACTCGATGGTGTTCGACAACGCCAAGCTGCGCGGCATCGTGCCCGGCTGGCGGGCGGTGATCCCGTTCGAGCAGGGCGCCAGGCAGATCGTGGAGTGGTACCTGGCCGACCCGGCCCGGCAGGTCACCGACCAGGCCCTGGACGCGGTGATGGACAAGCTCGCCGCCGCCTGGACCGTATGACCACGACGGCCCGGGATGTGCTCGCAGCGGCCCGCGAGCTCGCCGATGACCTGCTGTTCCCCGAGGCGATGCGGGTCGACGGGCTCGACGTGCTGCCGGTCGCCCACCTTGACGCGCTGGCCGCGCTCGGCCTGTACGGCGCGCCCGTTCCGGCCAAGGCCGGCGGTCTCGGCCTGGACCTGGAGACCTACTGCGCGGTGGTCGAGGAACTGGCCAGCGGCTGCCTGGCCACCACGTTCGTCTGGCTGCAGCACCGCGGCCTGGTCATGACGCTGGCCGCCGACGGCACGCCGGCTGCCCTGCGCGACCGGTGGCTCGGCCCGGCCTGCCGCGGGGAGGTGCGCGGCGGCATCGCGCTCGGCGGCCTGCTGCCCGGGCCGCCGCGGCTGCGCGCGCGGCCGGACGGCGGCGGGTGGCGGCTCGACGGCGACGCGCCGTGGGTCACCGGGTGGGGACTGATCGACCTGCTGCTGGTGGTCGCGCGGACGCAGGACGACCGGGTGGTGTCGCTGATCCTGGACACGGCGGCCCAGCCCGGGCTCACCGTGACCCGCGAACGGCTCGCGGCCGTGAACGCGAGCGTCACCGTGCGGCTCGGCTTCGACGCCGTCTTCGTCCCGGCCGAGCGGCAGGCCGGCCAGGCGCCCTTCGATCCGGCGGAGAACCTGCGGCCGGACCGGATGCGCGTCAACGGGTCGCTGGCGCTCGGCCTGGTCCGGCGGTGCGCCCGTCTGCTGGGTCCCGCTCCGCTCGATGACGAGCTCGCC
>JBQCHI010000007.1:0-53012 GCA_051954835.1 Protaetiibacter sp.
TAGGTGTCCGCGCCGGCCTGCTCGCGTGACGTCTGGCTCGTGATCAGCACCGGCCCGGGCTTGTTCGGGTTCTCGGTCTTCGTGAACGAGATCCGGACGAACTCACTCGGCACGGCCGCGAGACCGTCGAGCAGGAACTGCGGCTTGAGCGAGACCACGGTCTCGTCGCCCGAGAGGATCGCGTCGATCGATTCGGACGCCTGGGCCTGCTCGCTGCCGATCGCCTCGAGCGTGAGCCCTTCGGCGGTGAAGCTGTAGCGGAGCGCGGCCTCGCGCTCGAGCACGAGCGCGACACGACGGGTCGCCTCGATGAGCTCGGCCGTGTTCATGACCGCGTAGTTGTCCACGTTGTCGGGGAACAGTCGCCGGACGGGCGGGAAGTTGCCCTTGATGAGCAGCGAGGTGACGGTCTTCTTGTCGGCACGGAAGGCGATGAGCTCGCGGTCGTCGCTGCGCACGATCGACACCCCGATCGTGCCGGAGTGGGCGAAGGTCTTCCCGATCTCGGACAGCGTGCGCGCCGGCACGAGCGCCGTGGTGCCGGCGGCCGAGGAGGTGCCGGAATCCCAGTCGATCTCGCGAACCGCGACGCGGTAGCGGTCGGTCGCCACGAGCGACAGGTTGTTCTCACCGACCTCGAGCTGCACACCGGTGATGACGGGTGTCACGTCATCGCGGGATGCGGCCACGGCGACCTGCGCGACGGCGGACGAGAACTCCTCGGCGGGAAGCACCCCGGTCTGCTCGTCGACCTGAGGAAGAGTCGGGTACTCCTCGACCGGCATACTCAGCAACGTGAAGCGGGCCGAGCCGCAGCTCACCTGGATCTTGCCGTCGACCGTCTCGAAGACCACGGGTGCACTGGGAAGACGGCTCGCGATGTCCGCGAGCAGCCGGCCCGAGACGAGCGCCGTGCCCGGCTCATCGACCTCGGCCGTGATCTCCGTGCGGCTCGACACCTCGTAATCGAACGATGACAGCGTGAGCGACGCACCATCCGCTTCGAGCAGCACACCGCTGAGGATGGGCTGCGTCGTGCGCTGGGGAAGCAGTTTGACCGCGAAGGACACGGCCTCGCTGAAGACGTCGCGATTCACCTGGAACTTCACGCGTCACTCCTGTCTGACTCGGGAGGGGCTGCACAGCCGTGCCGAGCACGGTCGTGTCCCACGATCTTGGCACGGACTCCCCTCGTCACGGTTATCGGACGAGGTGCAAAGAATCTCTAGAGGTAATCGTCTTAACGCCTGTGGGATCTGTGGATAAGTATGCGCTGACCCGCTGACGTCGGAGAACTACACGAGTGGAAGATGTGGAGCGCCTGCGGATGGAATGACGGCGAGGGTAGGGAAACAGATCCGCGACGATTTCTCTCTCCACATGCCGACGCGGCGCGTTCCACATGTCATCCGGAAGTTATCCACAAGGTGTTCCACAGACTGTGCAACCACCGCCCAGGCTTTTCCCAGGTGGATTCGGAGGCTACGGCCGGTAGCGCTGGTCCTGCTTGATGCGGGCGGTGAGCTCGGTCACCTGGTTGTAGATCGAACGGCGCTCCTTCATGAGCTCGCTGATCTTCTTGTTGGCGTACATGACGGTGGTGTGGTCGCGGTTGCCGAAGAGCTGGCCGATCTTCGGCAGCGACAGGCTCGTCATCTCGCGGCACAGGTACATGGCGATCTGGCGAGCCGTCGCCACGGCCTGCGACCGCGACGATCCGTAGAGGTCGTCGACGGAGAGCTTGAAGTAGTCGGCCGTGTGGTTGATGATGTCGACCGGCGAGATGACGTTGTCCTCATCGAGGGTGATGAGGTCCTTGAGCACCGTCTGCACGAGCGCCAGATCCACCGGCGTCTTGTTGAGGTTCGCGAACGCGGTCACGCGGATGAGGGTTCCCTCGAGTTCGCGGATGTTGGACGACACCTTCGTCGCCATGTATTCGAGGATGTCCTCCGGCACCTGGAGGCGCTCGGACTGCGCCTTCTTGCGCAGGATCGCGATGCGGGTCTCGAGGTCGGGAGCCTGCACATCCGTGATGAGCCCCCACTCGAAGCGGGACCGCATCCGATCCTCGAATCCCGTGAGGTGCTTGGGTGCCAGATCGCTCGTGATCACCACCTGCTTGTTGTGATCGTGCAACGTGTTGAAGGTGTGGAAGAAGGCCTCCTGGGTGGAGTCCTTGCCCTGCAGGAACTGGATGTCGTCGATCAGCAGGATGTCGATCTCGCGATACCGCGACTGGAAGACCGAGGCGCGGTTGTTCGCGATCGAGTTGATGAAGTCGTTGGTGAACTCCTCCGAACTCACGTAGCGCACCCGGATGCCCGGGTAGAGACTCTCGGCGTAGTGGCCGATCGCGTGCAGCAGGTGCGTCTTGCCGAGACCGGAGTCGCCGTAGATGAACAACGGGTTGTAGGCCTTGGCCGGCGCCTCGGCCACGGCGACAGCGGCGGCGTGTGCGAAGCGGTTCGATCCGCCGATGACGAAGTTGTCGAAGTTGTACTTCGGGTTCAGCCGGGAATCGCTGCGGCGCCCGAGCTCGATGACCGGGCTCACCTGCTCCACGGGGGAGGTCGACTCGATGGGGTCGTCGGCCACGGGCTGCAGCGTCGGTTGGATGTCGGGGTTGACGACGATCGCGAATCCCGTGACGTCGCCGTCGAGGTCGGCGAGGGCATCCAGGAGGGGCACACGGATGCGTTGTTCCAGCATGCCGCGGGTCAGCTCGTTGGGTACCTCGAGGTAGATCGTCTCGCCGAGCACCCCCTTGGGTTCCACCAGATTGATGAAGCCGTGCAGCTGAGGCGTGATCCGATCGTCGGACGACAGGCGTGCCTGGACGGCGGTCCAGAGTTCCTTGGTCGGATCCGTCGAGTCGGTCATCGGTCGCGTGTTCCTCAGTCGTTATTCACAGGTTTGTCCACATGGGTGGGCAGGAAGGCGCGCGGGTTCTGACGGGCGTCAGGAGACCGCGCGAGGATGCGACCACCTTAGTTGTGGATAGCCGCCTGTGGACAACCGTCTCCCGGCGGATGTGGAGAGTGCACCGCTATCGTGGATCACGGTTTGACCGTTGCGGGTCGAGGCCCTATTTTTAACAGGTTGTCGGCATCCGATCGCCGACCCCGTTCTTTCCCGGTCACCGCACATACCGGGGCCAGGAGATATCACCATGAGCAAGCGAACCTTCCAGCCGAACAACCGGCGCCGCGCCAAGAAGCACGGCTTCCGCCTCCGGATGCGCACGCGCGCCGGCCGCGCCATCCTCGCGGCTCGTCGTCGCAAGGGGCGCACCGAGCTCTCCGCGTAGTCGAGAGACGTGCTGGCCCGGGCGAACCGAGTGGTCAAGCCCTCGGACTTCCGGTCGATCGTGCGTCGGGGACGACGCGCCTCGACGCCCAGCACGCTCATCTATCGCGTGGAGCGCGACCCCGCCGACCCCGCCCGTTTCGGGTTCATCGTCGCGAAGACGGTGGGCAATGCCGTCGAGAGGAATCTCGTGCGGCGCCGGATGCGGGCGGTCTGTCGTTCCATCGTGGATGCGGGCGGTGGGGGTTCTGATGTCGTGGTGCGAGCGCTTCCCGGATCTGCTCAGCGGGACTGGGCTAGTCTCTCCGCCGAGATGCACGCGATCCTCGACCCCGCACTGATCCGATGAAGAACGTCGGAGCCTTCCTCTGGCTGCTGCCACGGAACGTGTGCGTGGCCATCCTGCGTGGCTACCGCGCGGTCATCTCGCCTCTCTATGGAGACGTGTGCCGCTACTATCCGAGCTGCTCCGCGTACACCATGGGCGCGATCCAGCAGCATGGCGTCATCAAGGGCGTCGCGCTCGGATCGTGGCGCATCCTGCGTTGCCACCCGTGGGCGAAGGGCGGCATCGACGACGTCCCCGAGTCGCGGCGTCACCACGACCATTACCACCTCACCCGGTTCGGCTTCGTCGCCGCGGGACACGGAAAGGGCTGATCAAGCCGCATGGACTTCTTCGGAACAATCCTCTGGCCCATCAAGTGGGTCATCGAGGCGATCCTCGTGGGCTTCCACTGGTTGCTGTCGCAGCTGGGGATGGATCCCTCCGGGGGCCTCACCTGGGTGCTGTCGATCGTGGGCCTTGTGCTCCTGGTCCGGGCGGCGCTCATCCCGATCTTCGTGCGGCAGATCAAGAGCCAGCGGAAGATGCTCGAGGTCGCCCCGCAGCTCAAGAAGATCCAGGACAAGTACCGCGGCAAGAAGGACCAGTTCTCGCGCGAGGCCATGCAGCGCGAGACCATGGCGCTGTATCAGAAGGCAGGAACCAACCCCCTGTCGTCGTGTCTTCCCCTCCTGATCCAGATGCCGATCTTCTTCAGTCTGTTCTCGGTGCTGAATGAGGCACGGAACGACAAGGCCGGCGTCGGACTGCTCACACAGGAGCTCGCCGACAACTTCGGCAAAGCCTCGCTCTTCGACGTGGCGCCGCTCAAGTTCAGCCTCGTCGACGCCTTCAATGAGGGAAATGTCGCCGTGGCGGTGATCGCGATCGCCATGATCGTGATCATGACGGCGTCGCAGTTCTACACGCAGCTGCAGATCATGTCGAAGAACCAGACACCCGAGATGAAGAACAGCCCGATGTACCGGCAGCAGCGCATCCTGCTGTACATCCTCCCGGTCGTCTTCCTCTTCTCGGGCCTCGCCTTCCCCATCGGCGTCATGTTCTACTGGCTCACCTCGAACGTCTGGACGATGGTGCAGCAGGCGCTCGTCATCCGGAACATGCCGACTCCGGGATCGGAGGCGGCGCTCGCTCGCGAGGCTCGCCTCGCCAAGCGCAATCGCGGACGGATGGCCGAGGACGCCGCGGCGATCGCCGAGGTCGTCGAGGAGGAGTCGCCCAAGCCGGTGACGACACAACGACAGCAGCCCGTGGGAAAGAACCGCGCCAAGAAGCAGGGACCCAAGAAGTGACCGACGAGAACGTGACCGAGCTGGCTGCCGATGCGACGACCGCCCCGACCGAGCAGGACCTCGTCGACGAGGGCGACATCGCAGCGGACTACATCGAGGAGCTGCTCGACATCGCCGACATCGATGGCGACATCGACATCGACGCACGCGCTGGGCGCGCATACCTCTCGGTGACGGCCGCAGCCGGCTCGAACTTGAGCCTGCTGGCGAAGCCCGACACGGTGACCGCGTTGCAGGAGCTCACACGATTGGCTGTGCAGGCCAAGACGAATCGCTTCTCGCGGCTCATCCTCGACATCGGTGGTTCGCGTGACGCCCGCGCCGAGGAGCTCGCCGCGATCGTGGACCACGCGATCTCACGTATCGAAGGGGGCGCGGCCTCCGCGTCCTTGCCGCCGATGACAAGCTACGAGCGCAAGCTCGTGCACGACATCGTGAGCGACCGTGGATACCACTCCGAGTCCGAGGGTGAAGGTCGCGATCGCCACACGGTGATCACCGCGAAGTAGCACGATGTTTCACGTGAAACATCGGTGGACGCGATGACGACGCTCGAGGATGAGCCGAAAGTCGCCGCGTCGCTGTTCGGTGATCGGATCGAGATCGCTCGGCAGTTCACCGCTGACCTCGCGCGCGAGGGGGAGACGCGAGGCCTGATCGGCCCGCTTGAGCCTCCGCGGCTGTGGTCACGGCACGTACTGAACTCGGCACTCGTCGCACCCCTGCTCACGCGAGCTCGAGTGGGCGACGTAGGAAGCGGAGCCGGCCTGCCGGGGTTGGTGCTCGCGATCGCACGTCCGGATGTCCATCTGGTGCTCATCGAGCCGATGGAGCGTCGAGTGGACTGGCTGCGAGAGGAAGCGGCTGCGCTCGAGCTCGATAACGTCGAGGTTGTGCGGGCGCGTTCCGAAGATGCACAGCTCGAAGAACCGCTCGATCAGGTGACGGCGCGAGCCGTGTCGGCGCTGGCAAAGCTGCTGCCCTCGACGGCACCCTTGCTGCGCCCGGGCGGCGAGTTCATCTTCATGAAGGGCGCGCGAGTCGACGAGGAGATCTCGGCGGCACAGAAGGTGATCCGCAAGCTCGCCCTCCGGGACGTGCGTGTCGAGGTGCTCGGCGACGGCATCGTGCCCGAGCCCACCCGCGTCTTCCGCGCGAACCGCCCCTGACGTTTCACGTGAAACATCGGCGCGGGCTTCCGTGCGCGTCGTGAACTTCGTCCCCGACGATGGCCGCTGTCTCCGGCGCGCGTCTCGGCGGGTTGAGGAGCGATGAAGCCGCGTCTCGAAACCCGCGGGTCGTGAGCTTCGGCTCCGATGATGGCCGCCAGCGCTGGCGGTTGAGGACCGGAATCTCCCGTGTGTCTCGCCGAGTAGCGGAGCGGCGAAGCCCGTCTCAACCACCTCCCGTCCACCTCCCGGGACTCCGAGGCCTCTCCCCAGAACCTGGACAATTCGCGTCACAGGGCGAGTCGCCGCGTCAGGATGACTCCCATGATCGCCCTGCACACCTCCGTTGCTCGGAAGGCAGCTGCGACGTCGGTGCCGCGCGCGACCTCGACGCGCGTGCACGGCGCCGCGGGGGAGAGCAGGACCCGCATGAGCGGCCGGATGCGGTCGAGCTCATCTCCGCCCAGGACCTCGCGAGGGTTGCAGGAGCCCTCGCCGTGGAGAAGCAGCTGCAGGGGTGCTCACGCGCGAAGCGGGGGCGCTCATCCGCGGCGAGCATCAGCTGCCCGAGCTCAGTCGGAGGCGGGGGGTGCGGCAACGGGGGAGTGTGTCGGGGCTTCGAGGCCCGGCTTCGCCGCTCCTCGACCCGCGCGGGTCGGCAAGGCGTCGCAGTTCTCAACCCGCAGGGATGGCGGGACATCGCAGTTGTCGATCCGCGGGGCGCCGGCCTGCTGCGTCTGAGCCGCGGAGGGGACGTGGGCGGGGACCCACTGCCACTCAGCTGCGGAGACGTCGGATCCGCCGGATCCCGACCTTCGGCGGAGGCCGGTGCGGCCCAGCGGGCGGAACGCGGGGCGCGGCTACGGAGCGGTGACGAGACGCGGCTTCGCCGCTCCTCGACCCGCGGGTGCGCGCGGGTTCCCGCGACCGTCAACGCACGGGTGCGTGCGGCTGTTCGCAGCTCTGGTCACTCGGATGGGGCCGGGGTCTCGTCCCTTCTCACGCCGCGAGTAGGGGTGCGGTCGTTCGGGGACCGGCGGGACCGGCCCGAGCGGGAGCCGCAGCCGAGCGACCGGGCGCCCGGTCTCGGGCGGCCTGGATTACAGTGGAGAGTCGCGGTCCGACGGCCGCGATGTTTCACGTGAAACACCGAGAGGGATTCGTGACCACCCCCAGCCCCTTCGATGCGTCGACGCCGCTCGCGCGTGAGGTCGCCGACATCACCCGGCGCCGACTCGCCTTGGCGGCCGAGAGCTTCCCCCTTCCCGAACAGGCGCGCGTCTTCACCGTGGCCAACCAGAAGGGGGGCGTGGGCAAGACCACCACGGCGGTGAACCTCGCTGCCGCTCTCGCCCAGTCCGGCGCTCGGGTTCTCGTCATCGATCTCGACCCGCAGGGCAACGCATCCACTGCTCTCGGCGTCGAGCATCGGTCCGACACGGTCAGCGTCTACGACGTCATCATCAACGACGTTCCCATGCGCGAGGTGGTGCAGGCGAGCCCCGAGTTCGAAGGACTCGACTGCATCCCGGCGACCATCCACCTCGCGGGGGCCGAGATCGAACTCGTGTCGATGGTGGCGCGCGAGCAACGCCTGAGGTCGGCTCTCGAGACCTACATCGCCGAGAGCGAGAACCCGCCGCACTATGTCTTCATCGACTGCCCGCCCTCGCTCGGTCTCCTCACCATCAACGCGTTCGTCGCTGCGAAGGAGGTGCTGATCCCCATCCAGTGCGAGTACTACGCTCTCGAGGGACTCTCTCAGCTCCTCAACAACATCAAGCTCATCGAGCGGCACCTCAACCCGGAACTGGCCGTCTCGACGATCCTGCTCACGATGTACGATTCCCGCACCAACCTCGCCCACCAGGTCGTCGACGAGGTGCGCGAGCACTTCCCCAACGAGGTGCTCGACACCCTCATCCCCCGCTCCGTGCGCATCTCGGAGGCGCCGAGCTACGGGCAGAGCGTCATCAGCTACGACCTCAACTCGCCGGGGTCGCTGTCGTACCGCGAGGCAGCGGCGGAAATCGCACGGCGTGGCATTCCCAAGCAGGAGGAGAACTGATGGCGGCACCCAAGCGCACCGGACTCGGCCGGGGTATCGGCGCCCTCATCCCGACCTCGGATGACCATGCCGAGCGTCCCGTAGATGTGTTCTTCCCCTCGGCGGATGTCGAAGAGCAACCCGATCTGGTCGCCGTCCCGGGGGCGCGGCTGGCGAGCATCGCTCCGCACGACATCGTGCCGAACCCCCAGCAACCGCGCCACGAGTTCCGGCAGGAAGAGCTCGAAGAGCTCATCGTCTCAGTGCGCGAGTTCGGCGTGCTGCAGCCGATCGTCGTGCGTCCGCGTCCCGGGGCCCTCGCAGGGGAAGCGCAGTACGAGCTCATCATGGGCGAGCGCCGCCTTCGGGCGTCGAAGGCAGCCGGCCTCGAAGCGATCCCGGCGATCGTGCGTCACACCGACGACGACGCGATGCTGCGCGATGCGCTCCTGGAGAACCTGCACCGTGCCGAGCTGAATCCGCTCGAGGAGGCATCCGCCTACAAGCAGCTGCTCGAGGACTTCGGCATCACGCAGGAACAGCTGGCTGAGCGGATCGGGCGCTCACGCCCGCAGATCACGAACACGCTGCGCCTGCTCAAGCTCCCGACCCAGATCCAGCGCCGCGTCGCGGCGGGGGTGTTGAGCGCCGGGCACGCCCGTGCCATCCTCTCGGTCGGTGACGAGGCAGCCATGGAGAAGCTCGCCGACAAGATCGTCAACGAAGACCTCTCCGTGCGCGCCGCCGAGGCCGCCGCCGCTCTCGCCGACGGCAAGCCGAGGAAGCCGGCGAAGCCGGCCGCCGGTAAGCGCCAGGACCACCTCAGCGAGATCGCCGAGCGGCTCGGTGACCGCCTCGACACGCGGGTGAAGATCACCCTGGGAGCCAGCAAGGGCACCATCGTGATCGACTTCGCGACCGTCGGAGACCTGAACCGCATCCTGGCGGAGCTCGGACAGGATCCGTTCGCTGCGCGCTGAGCGTCCGAGTTCCGGTGCCAATGAAAATGCCTGGTCAGAGTGCCTTTTACGGCTCCCGCAGCGCGTCCTCCGCAAGGGCCGCGTAGATCCACCCGAGGTCATGCCCTGCTGCTTCGAGTGCTTGGGGCAGGAGCGAGGTCTCGGTGAGACCGGGCAGCACGTTGGCCTCGAGGAAGAAGGGTGTTCCCGATCCGTCGACGATGAGGTCGACGCGCGACAGGTGACGCATGCCGAGCGCACGGTGCGCCGTCAGCGCTGCGTCCGCGGCGCGCGCGGCCACGTCCTCCGGCAGCCGCGCCGGCACGTAGAACCGCGTCTCACCCGCGTTGTACCGGGCCTCGAAGCTGTACACGCCCGACAGCGGCTCGATCTCGACGGCAGGCAGCGCCACGGGCCCATCCCCGGTGTCGATGACGCCGATCGCGATCTCGGTGCCGCGGATGCACTGCTCCACGAGCGCGACATCCCCATAGGTGTAGGCGTCCACCATCGCGCGCGGCAGATCGGCGCGATCCTCGACGATCGTGACCCCCTGAGCCGAGCCTCCGCGGGCCGGCTTCACCACGAGCGGCACCGGCAGCTCGTCGGAGATCGCCTCGAAGACCGCGTCGGCGCCGAGCTCACGGAACGCGTCGCGGGGGAGGGTGATCGACCGGGGCGTCGGCACGCCGGCGCGCTCGACGATGACCTTCGCCGTGGGCTTGTCCCAGGCGAGGCGCGCCGCCCCCGAACGCGAGCCCACAAAGGGGATGCCGATGAACTCCAGCAGCCCGCGCAGCGCCCCGTCCTCGCCGCTCGCGCCGTGCAGGGCCGGCCAGACGACGTCGGGGCGGTCGGCGCGGAGCGATGCGAGCAACGTCGCATCCGGGTCGCGCAGCTCGACCTGTACACCGTGCCCCGAGAGTGCGTCGGCGACGCGTCGGCCCGAGCGCAGCGACACGTCGCGCTCATGCGAGATACCACCGGCGAGCACGACGATGCGGAGGGGGGCGGTGGACATCGGGACCTCCGGGTCAGCCGGCATACGGGGGCAGGACGTCGCGCTCGGCAGGCGCGACAGGGAGCGGCGCGGTCTGGTGGAACTCGCCCAGCAGCGCGAGCTCGCCGTTGATGACCGTCGCGAGGCGACGGATCCCCTCGCGGATGAAGTCGGGCTGCGGATAGCAGAACGACAACCGCATGTTGCGCCGTCCGTTGCCGTCGGCATAGAACGCGGTGCCGGGGGTGTACGCGACGAGCTCCTTCACCGCTCGCGGCAACATCGCCTTCGAGTCGAGGTGCTCGGGCATCGTCAGCCAGACGTAGAACCCGCCATTCGGCACGGTCCAGCTCATCGACGGCAGGTACTCGCCGAGCGCGGCGAGCATCGCATCCCGCCGTTCGCGATACACACCGCGGAAGGTGTCGATCTGGCCGCGCCAATCGGCGGTCTCCATGTACTCCGAGATGACGATCTGCGAGAACGACGAGGGCGAGAGGATGGCGGCCTCGTTTGCGAGCACGAGCTTCTCGCGGATGGCGTGGGGTGCGATCGCCCAGCCGACCCGCAGCCCGGGGGCGAGGGTCTTCGAGAAGGTGCCGAGGTACACGACACCCTCGTCGTCGATGGATCGCATGGCCGGCGGCGGCGCCTGGTCGAAGTAGAGCAGGCCATAGGGGTTGTCTTCGAGCACGAGGATGCCCTCTGCGCGTGCGATCTCGAGGATCTCCACGCGTCGCTCCCAGGTGAGCGTCACGCCCATGGGGTTCTGGAAGCTCGGGATCATGTACAGGAACTTGATCCGCTTGCCGTCGGCCTTGACGCGGGCGATCGTCTCGCGCAGCGCCTGTGGCTCGAGCCCCTCGGCATCCATGGGCGAGTGCACGGTCTCGGCCTGGAAGGATCGGAAGACCGTGATCGCGGTCACGTAGCTCGGTCCCTCGGCGATGACCACGTCGCCGGGGTCGAGGAACAGCTTCGCGAGCAGCTCGAGCGCGTGCTGCGACCCCGTCGTCACGACGACGTCGTCGACCGAGCCGTGGATGCCCTCGAGCGCCATGACCTCGAGGATCTGCTCACGCAGTCGCGGAACGCCCTGGCCCGAGCCGTACTGCAGTGCGACCGCCCCCCGCTCCGAGACGGTGCGCTCGACGGCGGTCTCGACCAGGTGCTGCGGAAGGGCGGACACGTACGGCATACCGCCCGCGAGAGAGACCACCTCGGGCCGGCTCGCGACGGCGAACAGAGCTCGAACCTCGGATGCGGCGAGGCCGGCCGTGCGCGCGGCGTAGTGGCCGTACCACGGGTCGAGGTTGGTGCCCTGGGGTTGTGTCATGCGCGGTCCGTTCGATCGGTGCCCTCCAGGGTAGCCGTACAAACACGACGGCCCCTGTTCCCACGGGGGAGCAGGGGCCGCGGGTGCGCGAGTGGCCTAGGCCAGGAACTCGGCCAGGTCGGCCTCGAGGGCGGGCTTCGGCTTGGCGCCGATGACACGCTTGACGACCTCGCCGTTCTGGAACACGTACATCGCCGGGATCGAGGTGATCCCGTACTTCATGGCGGTCTCGGGGTTGTCGTCGACGTCGAGCTTGACGATGGAGATCTTGTCGGCGTGCTCCTCCGCGATCTTGTCGAGGATCGGGGAGACGGCACGACACGGTCCGCACCAGGTGGCCCAGAAGTCGACCATGATCGGCTTCTCGGAGCTCAGGACCTCGTCCGCGAACGTGGCGTCGGTGACTGCCTTGGTGGACATGTTCTTCCTTTCGATGGGATGAGGTGGTGCGGAGGTCAGCCGGCGACGGCGACGGCGGCCGCCTTCTCGGCATCCGCGAGCTCCGCGAGGTAGTGCTCGGCGTCGAGCGCCGCCACCACTCCGGAACCCGCGGCCGTCGCGGCCTGCTTGTAGGTCGGATCGATCACGTCGCCCGCCGCGAAGACGCCGCGGAGGTTGGTGCGCGAGGTGCGCCCCTCGACCGCGATGGTGCCCTCGGGGGCGAGGTCGAGCTGACCGTGAACGAGGTGGGTGCGCGGGTCGGCACCGATCGCCACGAAGACCCCCTGCACGTCGAGGGTCGTCTCGGTGCCGTCGACCGTGTTGACGAGCCCGATGCCGGTGACCTTCTCGTCGCCGTAGATGTGCTTGACCTCGTTGTTCCAGACCACCTGGATCTTGGGGTCGGCGAAGGCGCGGTCCTGCATGGCGGCGGATGCCCGGAAGCTGTCGCGGCGGTGGATCACGTAGACGACGTCGGCGAAGCGCGTGAGGAAGGTGGCCTCCTCGAGCGCCGAATCACCGCCGCCGACGACGGCGACCTTGCGCTGGCGGAAGAAGGCGCCGTCACACGTGGCGCACCACGAGACGCCGTAGCCCGAGAGTCGCTCCTCGTCGGGCAGGCCGAGCTTGCGGTAGGCGGATCCGGTGGCGTAGATCACCGCGGATGCCTCGTGCACGTCGCCCGAGCCGAGGGTGACGCGCTTGACCGGGCCGTCGAGCTCGAGCGAGACGACGTCGTCGTAGACGACCTCGGCACCGAAGCGCTCGGCCTGCTTCTGCATGCGCTCCATGAGCTCGGGGCCCATGATGCCCTCGGGGAATCCGGGGAAGTTCTCGACCTCGGTGGTCTTCATGAGCTCACCGCCGAAGTCGACCGAACTCGCGATGACGAGCGGTTCGAGGTTCGCCCGGGCCGCATAGATGGCGGCGGTGTAGCCGGCGGGGCCGGAACCGATGATGATGAGCTGACGCACCGGATCTCTCCTGTCGAGGGGGTCGCGAGGTACAACACATCCTAGGTCTGCGGCATTCCGGGGGGCCGGCGCGGGGGTCGCGCCGCGCGACTCAGCGGCGACCGAGGATGCGGCGCAGCGGCGAGAGGCCGGCACGCGCTTCCGGCACGCGCACGGCCAGCAGCGCGAGCGCGTAGACCACGAGCACCGTGCCGCCCACGAGCGCGATCGAGACGAACGCCGTGAGGCGCTCGGAAACCGCGAAGCCCGAGTTGAACCCGCCGAGCAGCGCGAGCATCCCGACTCCCGCGAGGATCGCGACGACCGCGGCGGCGAGGAACAGCGCCAGCCGAGCGAGCACGCGGCGGCCGTCGATGCCCCGCAGCCGTCGGCGGAGCACGACCCCGAGCACGATGGCCTGCACGACGCTCGCGAGGGAGGTGCACGCGGCCACCGCGACCCCGACGAGATCCGGCCGGGCCGGTGCGATCACGAAGGCGACGAAGCCGAGGGCGGCGACAGCGGTGGTGCCTTGCACGAGCTGGATGAGGAAGGGAGTGCGCGTGTCGGCGAGCGCGAAGAAGGCGCGCTGCAGCACGAACATCGCCGAGAACGGGACGAGGCCGACGAGGTAGGCCAGCAGCACCGAGGAGATGCCGACGATGCTGTCCGGGTCGCGGTTGAGGAAGGCCGCGAGGGGGATCGCGGCGGTGCCCACCGCCGCACCGCCTCCGACCACGAGCAGCAGGATGGTGCGCAGGCTGCTCGAGAGGTCGTCACGGAAGCTGCTGAGGTCGCCCGCCGAGGCCGAGGCGCTCATCCGGGTGAAGAACGGGGTGGCGACCGACAGCGCGAGGATCGAGTGCGGCAGCATGAACAGCAGCCAGGCGACGTTGAGTACGGCGATCGACGGATCGAACTTTCCGGCAAGGCTCGCGACGTTGGTCTGCACGACGATCGTGAGCTGCGTGATGACGATCATGCCGAAGGTCCATCCGGCCGCCCGCCCGGTCGCACCGAGCCCGACACCGCGCCAGCGGAAGTCGGGGCGGAACCGCAATCCGGTGCGGGGCCAGAACACGACGAGCACGAGCGCCTGCACCACGATGCCGAGCGTCGCCCCGCCCGCGAGCACGGCGATCTGCGCCGAGGTCCAGCCCGCCGGGTCGATGTGGGCCGGGTCGCTTCCCCAGACGTTCGCGAAGACCACGACCGCGCCGATCATCACGATGTTGTTGGCGACCGGCGCCCACGTGAAGGGCCCGAACACGCCGCGGGCATTGAGCACCTCGCCGAGTACGGCGTAGAGCGCGTAGAAGAACACCTGCGGCAGGCACCAGTACGCGAACACCACGGCGAGAGCGAAGCCGGATTCGCCGAGCGCGCCGCGAGCGTCCTGCGTCGTGTAGAGCGCGATCAGCAGGGGAGCCGCGAGAGTCGCGAGCACCCCGATGACGAGCAGCGCCGACCCGGTGAGAGTCAGCAGCTTGCTCACGAAGGCCTGGCCACCGTCTGCGTGCTTCGTCGCGCGCACGATCTGCGGCACGATGACGGCGCTCGTGAGGCCGCCGGCGATGAGCGCGTAGATGTTGGTGGGAAGGGTGTTGGCGACCGAGAACGCGTTCGCGGCAGGATTCTGCACGCCGATGGCCCACACGAGCACCGCCGCGTTGACGAATCCGAGCGCCCGCGATACCAGGGTGCCCGAGGCGATGACGGCGCTCGCGCGGCCGATGCCGCCCCGAGTCGCCGCGGCGTCAGCCATCGCGACCCTCGGTGGCGGCTGCCGTGGTGCCGGCTGCCGCATCCGCCGTCTCGAGGTCGTCGTCGTCACGCGCCCGCCGCGCCCGCCGTCGGGTCACGATGAGCCGCAGCAGGCCGGCCACGAAGATGAGCACGAGCACGACGACCACGACGAGCGTGCCGATGCCCTCCCACTCGGCGTGCACCGCGACGCTCGCATGGCCCGAGTCGAGGGGCACACCGGTCGGGCTCGCGATCGAGGTCAGCACGGTGACCTGTCCGTTGGCGACGGCCTCCACCGGGATCACGGCGGTCGCGGTGGACTCGGGCTCCACGGTGATGAGCTGCGACTCGACCACGCGCAGGATCGGCCCCTGCGGATCGACCGTGACACGGACGTTCACGGCGTACGGCAGGGCGTTGCTCACCGCGATCTTGATGTTCGCGTGGGCCGCGAGCAGGGCCATGTCGCTGCCCTGTTCGAGCTTGACCGAGGTGACGATCTCGGTCGATCGCGCGCGGAACGCGTCCACCGCATCCGTCCACCCGCTCTCGTCATCGCGCCAGCTCAGCGCGTAGAGAGCGATGCGCTCGAGGTGGCGGGGGTCGAGCAGCACCGAGCGGTCGTCGAGAACGCTCGCGAACGCGGTCTCGTCGGCAGCGGCCTGCGCGAGGTCGGCGAAGACGGCGTCGCGTTCCTCGTTCGGGGTGCCCTCGCCCAGGTGGCCTGGGATCGGGGTGGTGGCGAGGATGTCGCGGAGCCCCACGAAGAGGGCCGAGGGGGTCGACGCCAGCCGTGCGAGGGCGTCGGACAGGCCGGGCTGCGCGTAGGGCCAACTACGGTCGAGGGTCAGCACGAGCCCGCGACCCGGCGCCGCCGCGGTCTCCGCCGCGAGTTGCGCGTCGAGCGCGTCCAGTGCCGTCGCGCGCACGGTCGACGACGCCGCTCCCGCCGCTGCTTGCAGGCTCTCGGAGATGGCGTCGTCGGTGACGATGCCCCGGATGCCGTCGAGCGAGATCAGGGGAGCGTGCGGATCGCCGGTGGTAGTGGAGGAGAGGATGACGTTCTCATACCCGGCCTCGGCGAGAGCCGCGAGGTCACCTGACCCGACATCCGTGCTGGGCCACGCGATGCTCGGAAGGGACGAACTCCACGCCAGCAGGTCGTCGGTGGTGGGGAAGGGGGGCGCGGCATCCGGATCGACGGGAGCTGTCGGCGTGGGGGTGGGTGTCGGCGTCGGCTCAGGGGTCGCGGCGGGGGAGAAGTTCGCCGCGTCGAGCGCGAAGCCGAAACCGGAGGGACGGAGGGCGTCGAGCGTGCCCGTGCGAACCGCTGCGACGAGATCGGCGTCTCCGTACGCGAGCAGGAAGACCTCGTTCGAGAGCGCGCCGAGCCGGGCGAGCCACTGCCGAGCCGACTCGGGGGCCGACGAGCCGAGCATGCGGATCGACGCGAGGATCATCGGATCGAGCGCGATCACCGCGCGCGTTCCCGCGAGCGCGTCGAGTTGACGGGTGAGAGCTCCGAACGGACCGGTGAGGGTCTCGAGCTCGTCGCTCGACACGAGGCCGGTCGTCGTCGGGGGCAGGCTGACGGGCGCGATGACCGCGACCGAGACCGGCCCGCTTCCCGGGGTGACCGCCGTGCTCGCGGGTCGCGTGCTGCCGGCTGTCGCGCCCCCCGGGTCGGGACCGGATGCGGCGCCCGCCGGCACGATGCTCGCGAGGGCCAGCCCCGCGGCGAGCACCGCGGAGCTGAGCGCGCGGAGGGCGCGGCGGGTCGTCAACGGCACAGCGGGGCACTTCCGATCCACGCGGCCGACATGGTCGAAAGTCTAGATGAGGCGTTCTGGGGGCATCCCCAGCGGCATGTTCCCGCTTCCGCCCGGCGATGACCGAACCCACCCCTCGATAGACTCGACCGCTATGCACTCCGTCGCGGCTGCCGTCGAACGACTCGGGGCCCTCGCCGACTCGCCGCGCATCCGTGCTCTCGCCGAGCGGTTCCAGGCGGCCGGTTTCGAGCTCGCGCTCGTCGGGGGTCCGGTGCGCGACGCGTTCCTCGGCCGCGAGGCGCATGACCTCGACTTCGCCACCTCCGCGACGCCCGACGAGATCCTCGAGGTGATCGCGCCCGTCGCCGACGCGCACTGGGACATCGGCCGGGCGTTCGGCACCATCGGCGCCCGGCTCGGCGAGCAGACCGTCGAGCTCACCACCTATCGCGCCGACGCCTACGACGGCGTCACGCGCAAGCCCGTCGTGGCCTTCGGCGACAGCCTCGAAGGCGATCTGCTGCGCCGGGACTTCACGGTCAACGCCATGGCGCTGCGCCTGCCCGACAAGGTGCTCGTCGACCCGTCCGGCGGCCTCGAGGACCTGCTCGCGAAACGCCTGCGCACGCCCGTCGAGCCCGAGGTCTCGTTCGGCGACGACCCGCTGCGGATGCTGCGCGGAGCCCGCTTCACCTCCCAGCTCGGGTTCGCGCTCGACGACTCGGCCACGGCAGCGATCCAGTCGATGGCGGAGCGCATCGCGATCGTGTCAGCGGAGCGCATCGGCGACGAGCTCTCGAAGCTGCTGCTGGCATCCGATCCGGTGCCCGGCATCCGCGTGCTCGTCGACACCGGCCTCGCCGAGCTCGTGCTGCCGGAGGTGCCGGCGCTGCGGCTCGAGATCGACGAGCACGCTCACCACAAGGACGTCTACGAGCACTCGCTCACCGCGCTCACGCAGGCGATCGCGCTCGAACGCTCCCGGGGTCACGAACCCGACCTCGTGCTGCGCTTCGCGGTGCTGCTGCACGACATCGGCAAGCCCGCGACCCGCAGGATCGAGCCCGGCGGCGCGGTGAGCTTCCACCACCACGACGTGCTCGGCGCGAAGCTCGCCGCCAAGCGGCTGCGTGAGCTGCGTCTCGACGGCGACACCATCAAGGCGGTCGCGACCCTCATCCGCTTGCACCTGCGGTTCTTCGGGTATGCGGATGCGAGCTGGACGGATGCCGCGGTGCGCCGCTACGTGCGCGACGCGGGTGCGCAGCTCGAGCGGTTGCACATCCTCTCCCGCGCGGATGTCACGACGCGCAACCAGCGCAAGGCGGCACGCCTGCAACGCGCCTACGACGAGCTCGAGGAGCGGATCGCCGTGCTCGCCTCCGAGGAAGAGCTCGCGGCGATCCGCCCCGACCTCGACGGGGAGCAGATCATGGCGATTCTCGGGATCCGTCCCGGGCCCGAGGTGGGGGAGGCGTACCGCTACCTGCTCGACCTGCGGCTCGATGAGGGGCCGCTCGGCGCGGACGAGGCCGAGCGTCGGCTGAGGGCATGGTGGGCTGCGCGCTCCGGCGTGTAAGATGGCCAGGTTGCCCGCACGCCGTCCGGCGCGCCAGCACGATGCATCAACCCTCCTGCTGCAGAGATCCTGCAGCCGTTCTAGTCCGAAGGAGGTGGGTCAATGACGCATCAGTATGAGTTGATGGTGATTCTCGATCCCGAGATCGATGAGCGCACCGTCGCACCCAGCCTGGACAAGTTCCTCGGTGTCATCCGCAACGACGGGGGCACCATCGAGAACGTCGACATCTGGGGTCGTCGCCGCCTGGCGTACGAGATCCAGAAGAAGTCCGAGGGCATCTACGCCGTCGTGAACTTCACCGCGACGAGCGAGGCCACCCTCGAGCTCGACCGTCAGCTGAAGCTCTCGGAGGCCGTGCTGCGCACGAAGGTGCTGCGTGCGGAGGAGGCCGTGGCCCGTGCCGGCAAGCTCGCCGCGGCTGACGAGGCGAAGGCCGCCCGCAAGGCGGCTCGCCCCGCCAAGGCCGCCGCTGCCGCGAAGGCCGACAAGGACGCCGAGTAGGCCATGGCCGGCGAGACGATCATCACGGTCGTGGGCAACCTCACCGCCGATCCGGAGCTGCGCTACACGCAGACCGGCCTGGCGGTCGCGAACTTCACGATCGCGTCGACGCCCCGCACCTTCGATCGGGCGAGCAACGAGTGGAAGGACGGCGAGGCGCTGTTCCTCCGCGCGTCGTGCTGGCGCGAGTTCGCCGAGCACGTCGCCGGTTCGCTCACGAAGGGCAGCCGCGTCATCGCGACCGGCCGCCTGAAGCAGCGCTCCTACGACGACCGTGACGGCAACAAGCGCACCGCGATCGAGCTCGAGGTCGATGAGATCGGCCCGAGCCTGCGGTACGCGACCGCGCAGGTGACCCGCGCATCCGGCGGAAGCGGCGGAGGCCGCTCGCAGGGTGCTGTCGCCGACGAGCCGTGGGCGGCATCCGCGCCGTCGGGCGGTTCGGGCGACGTGTGGAACGCCCCCGGCAACTACTCCGACGAGACCCCGTTCTGATCCGCATTCGATCAGACCGCATAGCTAAGAAGGAAAACAGCAATGGCTGGAAAGAGCAGCGGCGGCAACGACCGCCGCAAGCGCGGGCCCAAGGGCGGTAAGAACGCCGCTCCCGCGAAGTCGATCAAGGTCGGCGTCATCGACTACAAGGATGTCGCGACCCTGCGCAAGTTCATCTCGGAGCGCGGCAAGATCCGCGCCCGTCGGATCACCGGTGTCTCCGTGCAGGAGCAGCGCCTCATCGCCCGCGCCGTGAAGAACGCGCGCGAGATGGCGCTCCTCCCGTACGCGGGCTCGGGCCGCTAGGAGGCAACGGAATGTCGAAGCTCATCCTCACCTCCGAAGTGACCGGTCTCGGTTCGGCCGGAGACGTCGTCGAGGTCAAGAACGGCTACGCGCGCAACTACCTCATCCCGCAGGGCTTCGCCGTGTCGTGGAGCCGTGGTGGCGAGAAGCAGATCGAGCAGATCAAGGCGGCCCGCGCCGCTCGCGAGCTCGCCACGCTCGAAGAGGCGCAGGCCCTCAAGGCCAAGCTCGAAGAGGGGCCCATCAAGCTGACCGTCAAGGCCGGTCGCGAGGGTCGCCTGTTCGGCTCGGTCAAGACGGCGGATGTCGCATCCGCCGTGGAGGCCGCCGGTCTCGGTTCGATCGACAAGCAGACCATCGAGCTCTCCTCGGCGGTCAAGTCGACGGGTCGCTACGAGGCCACTGTGCGTCTGCGCGAGGACGTCGTCGCGGCACTCCAGCTGGAGGTCGTCGCGGCCAAGTAGTCCGCGTTCTCGGTGAGCGGCGCGCCCCCTCGGGGGTGCGCCGCTACTGCTTTCTCGGGGTCTCTGTCAAGAGTTCTCTCCACATGCAGCACCTGGAATCCCACAACCCTCAACCGTCACTCTAAACATCTTTCTACACACAGCGTGTGAAAACAGAAAACCCAGGTCAGGTAGGGAATGCACGCGAAACTCCCGAAGTTATCCCCGAATCGTTCCACAGCTTTTTCACATTGCTCTCGGCGTTTCCCGCCGATCGTCCACAGCCCTGTCCACAGGGCGGCTTGAAGCTCCCTCAGCGGCTGCATACCGTGACATCCGGTGCGGGGATCGCGACCCCGATCGCCACCACCCCTCGTCCGAAGGCACGGCGCGCCGGCGTCTCGATGTCGGTGGCTGCACGTAGTTTTCGGCTCGAAAGGAGCGCCCGTGTCGATCGCCCATCTGGGACTCGCACCCGAGGCCGAGCGCCCGCGTGACGGCTGGCAGGGCGAGCGAACCCCGCCACACGACCTCCTCGCCGAACAGAGTGCGATCGGCGGCATGCTGCTCAGCAAGGATGCCGTGGCCGACGTGCTCGAGGCCGTGCGGTCGGTCGACTTCTACATCCCCAAGCACGAGATCATCTTCGACGCGATCCTCACCCTCTATTCGCACGGTGAACCCACCGACGTGATCGCGGTCACCGACGAGCTCACGAAGTCGGGCAACCTGCAACGCGCGGGCGGCCCCGAGTACCTGCACACCCTCACGGGTCTCGTGCCCACCGCGGCGAACGCCGGCTACTACGCGTCGATCGTGGCCGAGAAGGCCGTGCTGCGCCGACTCGTCGAGGCGGGCACCCGCATCGTGCAGATGGGCTACGCGAGCGAGGGCGAGGTCACCGACCTCGTCAACAACGCGCAAGCCGAGATCTACGGTGTCGCGGGCGGCGTCGAGGCCGAGGACTATGTGCCGCTCGTGCAGGCCATCGAAGCGGCGACCGAGGAGATCGAGCACGCGAGCGGCCGCGACGGCAGCATGACGGGCGTGCCGACCGGCTTCACCGAGCTCGACCAGCTCACGAACGGGCTGCATCCGGGGCAGCTCATCCTCATCGCCGCGCGTCCCGCGCTCGGAAAGTCGACCCTCGCGCTCGACTTCGCGCGCGCCGCCGCGATCACCAACGACATGCCCGCGATCTTCTTCTCGCTCGAGATGGGGCGCAGTGAGATCGCCATGCGACTGCTCTCGGCCGAGTCGAACATCTTCCTGCAGAAGCTGCGCAAGGGCGACGTGCGAAGCGAGGACTGGACGACGCTGGCATCCACGCGCGGCAGGATCGCCGACGCCCCGCTCTACATCGACGACAGCCCCAACATGACCCTCGTCGAGATCCGCGCCAAGTGCCGTCGCCTCAAGCAGAAGGCCGGCCTCAAGCTCGTCGTGATCGACTACCTGCAGCTCATGACCTCGGGCAAGCGTGTCGAGAGCCGACAGCAGGAGGTCTCCGAGTTCTCGCGCGCGCTCAAGCTGCTCGCGAAGGAGCTGCAGGTGCCCGTGATCGCCCTCTCGCAGCTGAACCGTGGCCCCGAGCAGCGTGTCGACAAGAAGCCGGCACTCTCCGACCTGCGTGAGTCCGGTTCACTCGAGCAGGACGCCGACATGGTGATCCTGCTGCATCGCGAGTCGGCATACGAGAAGGAATCCTCCCGCCCGGGCGAGGCCGATCTCATCATCGCCAAGCACCGCAACGGCCCCACCGGCACGGTCACGGTCGCCTTCCAGGGCGCCTTCTCGCGCTTCGCGGATATGGCGCCGGCCTGATCCATCGGTCTTGCGGCCGGCCCCGGGCCGTTGTAACTTCATTCCGGGCGGGTGACACGAGTCACCACCAGGCACGGCCCGGACGGCGATGAAGCCGGGAGGTCACATGTTCCAGCGCAGTGCAGCACGATCAGTCCTCACCCCCACTCACGCGACACGACGACGGCGACGCTCCCGTCTGCTTCTCGCGGCACTCGCGGCCGGCGCGCTCGTCGTGCCGCTGCAGACGGGCGCCGACCTCGCGACCGCGCCCGCGGCATCCGCAGCGGGGCAGCTCGTCTGGGCCGAAGAGTTCAACGGAGCCGCCGGTTCGGCACCCGACCCCGCCGTGTGGACTCACGAGCTCGGCGCGAGCGGGTGGGGAAACAACGAGCTGCAGAACTACGTCAACTCCCGGGCCAACTCCGCCATGGACGGCAACGGCAACCTTGTGATCACGGCCCGTCGCGACGGAGCCGGGTACACCTCCGCTCGCCTCGTCACCAACGACAAGGTCGAGCTGCAGTACGGACGCATCGAGGCGAGCATCAAGATCCCGCGGGGTCAAGGCATCTGGCCCGCCTTCTGGATGCTCGGTGCGGGCTTCCCGCAGACGCCGTGGCCCAACTCCGGCGAGATCGACATCATGGAGAACATCGGTCGCGAGCCCCACCTCGTGCACGGCACGGTGCACGGCCCCGGATACTCGGGCGCGAACGGAATCAGCGGCACGTACCAGCATCCGCAGGGTTGGTCGTTCGCCGACACCTGGCACACCTTCGCGGTCGACTGGAAGCCCGGCGAGATCACCTGGTTCGTCGATGGTCAGCAGTACCACCGGGTGACCCGGGCGAGCGTGGGAGCCAACCAGTGGGTGTTCGATCAGAAGTTCTTCCTGATCCTCAACGTCGCGGTCGGCGGTGACTGGCCGGGATACCCGGACGGCTCGACGCAGTTCCCGCAGCAGATGCTCGTGGACTACATCCATGTGTTCGACAACGGATCGACGACAGGCGGTGGCGGGGGCGGTGGCGCCGGCCTGCCGACCGGCACGAGCACCGTCCGTGCCACCGCGCACACCGGCCTGTGCCTCGACGTGCCGTGGGCGGATGCGACCGACACGACCCGCATCCAGCTCGCCTGGTGCAACGGGAACGCCGCGCAGAGCTGGACGCGCGGATCCGACGGCACGATCCGGGCTCTCGGCAAGTGCCTCGACGTGGCGCGCAGCGGAACCACCGACGGCACGGTCGTGTGGCTCTACACCTGCAACGGCACGGGCGCGCAGAAGTGGAGCTACGACTCGGCCACCCGTGCTCTCCGCAATCCGCAGTCGGGGAAGTGCCTCGACGCCACCAACGGCGCGCCGCTGTTCGACGGACAGAAGATGCAGTTGTGGACGTGCAACCAGACCGACGCCCAGCGGTGGAGCTTCTGATGCAGGAGTGAGTGCGGCGGGGGCCCGCGGCTTCGACCGCCGGCCCCCGACCGCTCGGCTCCGGCGGCGGCCCGCCTCGCCGGGCGAACGTAGGATGGAGCCGTGCCCGAAGCCCCTTCCGCTCTCGGAGCGCCGGATACCTGGGTCGCTCCCTTTGCTCGTGCGCTGCCGGCGCTCGTGCTGGGGCTCGTCATCACCTTCAGCCAGGACCACTCCGCCACCCTCGGACTTCTCGGGTTCGGGGTGTTCGCGATCGTGACGGCATCCGTGCTTCTCGCCTCGGGGCTGCGAGCGGATCGCTCGGTGCGAGGGGTCGTGCTCGTGCACGGTGTCGTCACCGCCCTCGCGGGGATCGCCGCGCTCGTGCTCCCGAGCGGCGGCATCGGCTATCTCGTGACGGTGGTGAGCGCGTGGGCGATCGTGTCGGGCGCACTCGAGGCCGTCAACGGCATCCGGTTCCGCCGCGCGCGCATGGCGGCGCGCGACTGGCTCTTCAGCGGCGTGCTCACCGTGATGCTCGGGCTGGTCTTCCTGCTCGTTCCGCAGGACTACGCCGACAGCTATGCGGTCGAGGGCACGACGGGGGGCGCCGTCGCCGGAACCGTGACGGCCGACATCCTGCTGGTGGGCATCCTCGGCGCCTGGGCCATCATCCTCGGAGTGCAGCTCGCCATCGCCGCGTTCTCGCTGCGCGCGCCGCGTCCGGTCTCCACGAAGGTGAACGCATGAACGACACGAATCACACGAACCCGACGCCGTCCCGTCGCGACCGCATGCGCCCGGTGGAGCTGCTCATCATGGCGGGCGTGTTCGGCGTGTTCGTGGGCGCCTTCGTCGTCATGGGCACGCGCGAGTGGGGGCTCGCGCTCATCATGGCGGGTGTCGCGTTCGTCGCCTCCCTCGTGATCATCGCCACGCTGCTCATCGCCGTCACCCCGAAGGACGGCGACCGCGTCGATCCGGTGGATCCGGATGCGCCGACCGGAACTGCGGGGTCGGTGCACCGCGACCCGAACCCGGGCCCGCGCGACCACTGACGCGCGAGCCGCTTCCGCGCGGCGGCGACGCGGGTCTGGGGTCTCGGGCTCGGGCTCGGCGAGGTCGAGGCAGCTGTGTCGAAAATGCAGGAGTCTTCGCGCGCGTTCTCTCCGCATCCGGGCTCCCGCCATCGGCCTCCGGGCGGTTCTCCTGCATTTTCGACATGGGTGGACGGATGAGGGCGCACCGGACATGTGGGAGTAGACACTCACTACGAAGGAGCCCCCATGCTCGACGCCGACCCGCTCGACGAAACGCTCGCCACCTCCGCCCCTGTGACGACATCCCGAACACCTGAGTTGCGCGCGGAACTCACTCGCATGGCGTCGGGATCGGCCCGCGATCGCCGAGTGATCGGGTCACGCCGACGCATCGTGCTCACCGTCGTCTCCGAGCGCTGAGTCGCTTGATCACCGGCTGCGCGGGCGGAGAAACATGCACGCGGCGGGAGTTGTTGCTCCCGCCGCGTGATGTGCGTGCCGCCCGGTGCGGCGGTTGCTCCCGCCGATGATGCAAGTGCTCCCGCCGCACGATGAGCTGCGGGCTTGCCTGAGCCGCGGGACCCGCGGAGCGACACGCGGAGCCGAGCCGCGACCGGGCTCAGTCGAGGTAGTCGACGAGCTCGGAGGCGAGGCCCGTGTAGCCGGCGGGGGTGAGGGCGAGCAGGCGCTCCTTCGCCGCGTCGCCGATGTCGAGCGCACGGATGAAGGTGGCGAGATCGTCAGCGGTGGCCCGCTTGCCGCGCGTGAGCTCCTTGAGCAGCGCATACGGATCGGCGATCGTCGAACGCCCCGCCGCCACTTCGGCCCTGATCACCGTCTGGATCGCCTCGCCGAGCACCTCCCAGTTGGCGTCGAGATCTGCCGCCAAGGCATCCGGGTTCACCGCGATCTCGCCTAGGCCCTCGAGCAGGTTGTCGAGGGCGAGCAGGGAGTGCCCGAGGGCGACTCCGATGTTGCGCTGCGTCGTGGAGTCGGTGAGGTCGCGCTGCAGCCGGCTCGTCGTGAGCGTCGCGGCGAGCGAGTCGAGCAGGGCGCAGGAGAGCTCGAGGTTGGCCTCGGCGTTCTCGAAGCGGATCGGGTTGATCTTGTGCGGCATCGTCGACGAGCCGGTCGCCCCCGCCTGCGACATCTGGGTGAGGTAGCCCATCGAGATGTAGGTCCAGACATCCGTCGCGAGGTTGTGCAGGATGCGGTTGGCGTGCGCGATGCGGCCGAACAGCTCGGCCTGGCCGTCGTGCGACTCGATCTGCGTGGTGAGCGGGTTCCAGCTGAGCCCGAGCGAGGTCACGAACTCGCGCGACAGGGCGAGCCAGTCGGCATCCGGCTCCGCGGCGACGTGCGCCGAGAAGGTTCCCGTTGCGCCGGAGAACTTGGCGGGGAACTCGACGGAGGCGACGCGCTCGCGCTGGCGCCGGAGCCTGTGCACGACGACGGCGAGCTCCTTGCCGAAGGTCGTGGGGGTGGCGGGTTGGCCGTGCGTGTGCGCGAGCATCGGCTGGGCGCGGTGCTCGATCGCGAGGTCCCGCAGCTTTTCGAGCACGGCGTCGAACCGCGGCAGCCACACCTCATGCAGGGCGGCGCGCAGGGTGATGCCGTAGGAGAGGTTGTTGACGTCCTCGCTCGTGCACGCGAAGTGCGTGAGCTCGGCCAGGCGGGTGAGGCCCTGGGCGGCGAGACGCCCGCGCACGAGGTACTCGACGGCCTTCACATCGTGACGGGTGGTGGCCTCGAGCCCCGCGAGCTCGTCGATCTCCGCCTGTCCGAAGCCGGATGCCCAGGCGCGCAAGGCCTTCGCGTCGTCGGCCGCGACGGGCGCCACCCCGAACATCCCGCGGTCCGCGAGGAACAGCAGCCACTCCACCTCGACGTACACCCGGGCGCGGTTGAGACCCGCCTCCGAGAGGTGCTCGCCGAGCGGTTCGACGGCGGCGCGGTAGCGGCCGTCGAGCGGACTCAGCGGCTGCGGGGGAAGCGGACTCATGGGACTCCCTGTCGGATGGCGGGTTCGAGCTGCCGGAACAGCGAGGCGCATGCCCGTTCGATCGCGACGAGCACGGTGTCGAACATGGCGGCATCCGAATAATACGGATCCGGTACGTCCATCGTGCCCGATGCCTCGGGGTCGAAGCTCATCAGGAGCTGCACCTTGCTGCGGTCGGCGTCGTTCGGCGCCCAGTGTCGCAGGATGCGCTCATGGCCCCGGTCGAACGCCACGACGAGGTCGAGCTCCGGGTACCACGCGGGATCGAACTGCCGGGCGCGATGGCGGGTGGCGTCGTGGCCGCGGGCACCGAGGGCCGCGATGGTGCGCGGATCGGCGCGCTCGCCGACGTGCCAGTCGCCCGTGGCGGCGGAGGTCACCGAGACGATCGAGCCGTAGCCCTTCGCCTGCACGATGTCTCGCATGATCGCCTCGGCCATGGGGGAGCGGCAGATGTTGCCGGTGCACACGAAGCAGATGCGGAAGACGATCGGATCGCTCGCCCGCGGATCGTTCACCCGCCCATTGTGGCGCGTCACCCGCGCGTGCGGCACCCCTCCTTCCGAATCGCAGCCGCTGCGAGTTGTGCACGGATGTCGGCCTCCCGGCTCCCCGGTGCCGCGTCGGCACCCAGCATGGTCACGTCGTCGAAAGGAGCCCGGATGCCCGCCAACCCGCTCGAGCTCGAGCGTGCCCGCGACCGACTCGTGCACCTGGTCGGCCTGCATCGCGTCGCCGCGCTGCGGGCCACGCACCCGCCTCGACTGGGCGCCGAGGCGTGGCGCGGGCCGGCCTACGAGCTCTACACCATTCGGGTCGAGGAGCTCGCGAGCCGCCTCCGCACCGCGGCGGAGGAGCTCGCGGATGCCGTCGAAACCGCACGCGCGGAGGTGCTCCATGCAGCCGGCTGAGACCGCGACGATCGACCCGCCGCGCGACGCCGCCCCGGCGGATCCCACTCCCGCGAGTCCGCTCGTCGTGCATTCCGGCCGGTCGACGCTCGTGGCCACCGACGCGCTCCTCGCGCACCTGCCCGAGCTCGACGCCTTCGCCGACGCGATCGAATCCGACGCACACCGGCTCGCGCTGCTCGCCCTCGACGCGCCCTACGGCATCCTGCGCACGCGGCTCGAGCGATGCGAGCTCGCCGGGATCGAGCTCGCCGACGAAGTGCGCCGGCTGCGGCGCGCCATCGCGATCGCCCAGAGCAGCTACGAACTCGGAGAACGCACCGTGATGTCGCTGCAGGATGCTGCATCCGCCTGGGCGACGGGCACGCTCGCCCGGCTCGCGCCGCCCCTTCTGCCGGTCATCGGCGTGAACGCGGCGATGGCGTGGAAGCGGCTGCCGGGCGGCGACGCGCAGAAGAAGGAGGCGCTGCAGAGCCTGCTGCTCGAACACCCCGAGCTCATCACGAGCCCGGAGTTCGCGACACTCGTGCGCCGGGTGGTGTCGAACACCGATGACGCCGTGCTGGGCGCATCGGGTCTGCCGCCGTGGGTCGCGATGATGCTCGGCGAGCAGGGTCTCGGCATCCTGGGGGTCGACACCAGCGCGGGCGTGCTCATCGCCGTCGGCTCCGCGAGTGCGGGGCGCGCCTTCCACGAGACGCCCGTGCGGGTGGAACGCGTGTCGGAGAGCCCGACGGCGACGGCGCCGTCGGGTGCCGCGCAGCGGCTCGACCGCGTGCCCGGCGACGAGCAGGTGCGCATCGAGCAGTACACGACCCCGGGGCGACCGCCGCGCTATGTCGTCTACGTCGCCCCGACGCAGACCTTCTCACCCGTCGCCGGCGAGGAACCATGGGACCTCACGAGCAACGTCGCGGGAGTAGCCGGCCTCCCGGCGGGATCGATCCGGGCGACCGAGCAGGCGATGGCCGACGCGGGCATCACGGCCGACTCGGAGGTCGTGCTCGTGGGGTTCTCGCAGGGCGGCCTCGTCGCGGATGCCGTGGCGGCATCCGGGCGCTGGAACACGGTCGGGCTCGAGACCTACGGCGACCCCGGTGGAGGGATCGAGCTCCCCGAGGGCATCCGCGGGGTCGCCGTGCGGCACAGCGACGACTTCGTCGTGGCGACCGGCGGGGCGCAGCAGCCGAGCGATCGCACCATCGTCGAGCGGCGGGCCTATCCCGAGGGCGCCTCGATCCCCACCGATCTGCCGGCGCCCGCCCACCAACGGCGCGCGTACGCCGAGACCGCCCGACTCCTCGACGCCGCCCAGTCGCCCGAGGTGCGCGCGGAACTCGACGCACTCGACGCCTTCACTCGCGAGTACACGAGCCAGGACGGCTCGCAGATCACGACCATGAGCTACCGCGCCGAGCGGGTGCCGACGGGGTGAGAGGCGGTGCCTCGCGTCGTCAGCGTCGCGAGCGGGTGAGCGGCCGCAGGATGATGCCGATCAGCCAGCCGATGACGCCCAGCACGATCGCGCCGAGCACGCCCCACCAGAAGCTCTCCACCGAGAGCCCGAAGCCGAGGAGCGTCGAGATCCAGGCCACGAGCAGGAACAGCAGGCCGTTGACGATGAGCGAGATGAGACCGAGCGTGAGGATGTACAGCGGGAAGGCGACGATCTTGATGGCGGTTCCGATGATGCCGTTGACGATGCCGAAGATCACGGCGAGCAGCACGTACGTCCAGAACAGCGGCCAGGACCAGCTCGTGCCGTCGGCGGCGGAATCCCACGACGTGACCTGCACGTGCGGATGCAGGATGAGCACGGTGAGCCAGAGAGCGAGCGCGTTGATGAGCAGGCGGATGACGAAGCGCATGCCGACATCATCCCAGCGTCGCCCCCGTCGCGCACCCCGCGCCTAGCATGAATGCCATGCCCGTGACCCTGCGCCCCGAGATCGCCGCGCTCGACCCGTACCGTCAGGGGCGTCCGGCGCCCGCGGACGCGTTCAAGCTCTCGAGCAACGAGAGCCCCTTCCCGACGCTGCCCGCGGTGATCGAGGCGATCGCCTCCTCGCACATCATGCGCTACCCCGACGGCGCGGCCACGGCCCTCCGGGTACGACTCGCCGAGCGGTTCGGCGTGACCGTCGACGAGGTGCACGTCGGCGCCGGCTCGGTGTCGATCCTGCACCAGCTCGCCCAGGCGACCGCCGGGCCGGCCGACGAGATCCTCTACTCCTGGCGCTCCTTCGAGGCCTACCCGGGCATCGTCACGGTGTCGGGCGCCACGAGCGTCACCGTGCCCAACCTGCCCGACGGATCTCACGACCTGCCCGCGATGGCGGCCGCCATCACCGAGCGCACCCGCCTCGTGCTCGTGTGCACGCCCAACAACCCGACGAGCGCCACGGTGACCGCGGAGGCGTTCGAGGCCTTCATGGCATCCGTCCCGGAGACCGTGCTGGTGGTGCTCGATGAGGCGTATCGCGAGTTCGTCACCGACCCGGATGCGGTCGACGGTCTTCCGATCCTCGAGAACCACCCCAACCTCGTGGTGCTGCGCACCTTCTCGAAGGCGTACGGTCTCGCCGGGCTGCGAGTCGGCTACGCGGTCGGCCCCGCGTACATCCTCGACGCCTGCCGCGCCACCGCCATCGCCCTCTCGGTGACCGAGCCGGCGCAGCGGGCCGCGCTCGCGGCGCTCGATCACGAAGAGGAGTACCGCGCGCAGATCGCCGAGCTCGTCGCGCGCCGCGACGGCATCCGCGACGCCCTGCGCGCGCAGGGGTGGACGATCCCGGAACCGCAGGGCAACTTCGTGTGGCTGCCGACCGGGGCGCACACCGTCGCCGCCGCCGAGGTGCTCGAAGAGCACGGGATCGTCGCGCGCGTGTTCGCGGGAGACGGTATCCGGGTGACCGTCGGAGAGGCGGAGTCTGTCGACAGGCTCATCGAAGCCGCCGGAAAGGTTGTGCGCACCCTCTGACTTCCGCGGAATAGAGCGCGGCATAGGGTAGAGCCCATGTCTTATACCGAGGCGACGGTTCAGCTGCTCTCGCCCCAGGGAACGCTCGTCGAGAGCGACGCGACAGCCCCCTACCTGCCGATCATCTCGGCGCTCGACGAGAGCCGGCTGCTCGACTTCCACCGGCAGATGGTCGTCATGCGCCGCTTCGACATCGAGGCCGGCAACCTGCAGCGCCAGGGGCAGCTGGCGCTCTGGATCCCCAGCCTCGGCCAGGAGGCCGCCCAGGTCGGCTCGGGATACGCTGCGCGCGCGCAGGACCACATCTTCCCCGCCTACCGCGAACATGTCGTCGGGCGCATCCGCGGCCTCGACCTGATGAAGATCATCGAGATGCTGCGCGGCCTCAGCCACGGCGGCTGGGTGCCGGCCGACACGGGCAACTTCCATCTGTACACCCTTGTCATCGGATCGCAGTCGCTGCACGCCACCGGCTACGCCATGGGCATCGGCCTCGACGGTGCACCCGCGGGCGACCCCGAGGTCGACGAGGCGGCCCTCGTCTACTTCGGCGACGGGGCCACGAGCCAGGGCGACGTCAGCGAGGCGTTCGTGTTCGCCGCGAGCTACCAGACCCCGCAGCTGTTCTTCCTGCAGAACAACCACTGGGCGATCTCGGTGCCCGTCGAGCGCCAGTCGCGCACCCCGCTCTACCTGCGGGCGCAGGGCTTCGGCATCCCGAGCGTGCAGATCGACGGCAACGACGTGCTCGCGAGCTACGCCGTCACCCGGGAGGGCCTGGATGCCGCGCGCGCGGGCGGCGGACCGCGCTTCGTCGAGGCGCTCACCTACCGCATGGGCGCGCACACCACGAGCGACGACCCCACCAAGTACCGCGAAGACGACGAGACGCGGTTCTGGAGCGAGCGCGACCCGATCACGCGCTACGAGAGCTACCTGCGCGCGCTCGGTGTCGGCGAGGACTTCTTCCACGAGGTCGCGACCGAGGCGGAGGATCTCGCCTCCGATGTGCGGCGCCGCACCCTCGCGCTGACCGACCCGCCCCACACCAAGGTGTTCGAGCACGTGTACACCGATCCGCATCCGCAGCTGTCCGAGGAGGCGGCCTGGTTCGCCGCCTACGAGGCGGGCTTCGAGGGGGTCGACAAGTGACCGAACGGATGCTGCCGATGGCGAAGGCCATCAACGAGGGCCTGCGCGCTGCCATGGCCGCCGACGACAAGGTGCTGCTCATGGGCGAGGACATCGGCACGCTCGGGGGCGTTTTCCGGGTGACCGAGGGCCTCAAGTCCGAGTTCGGCGAGCAGCGCGTGCTCGACACCCCGCTCGCCGAGTCGGGCATCGTCGGCACCGCCATCGGTCTCGCGATGCGCGGCTACCGCCCGGTATGCGAGATCCAGTTCGACGGGTTCATCTTCCCCGGTTTCGACCAGATCACCTCGCAGCTGGCCAAGCTCACGTACCGCCACGAGGGGTCCGCCAGCTTCCCCGTCGTGATCCGGGTGCCCTACGGCGGCCACATCGGCGCCGTCGAGCACCACCAGGAGAGCCCCGAGGCGTACTTCGCGCACACCCCCGGCCTGCGGGTCGTGAGCCCGGCGACCTCCAACGACGCCTACTGGATGATCCAGCAGGCGGTCGCCTCGAATGACCCGGTGCTGTTCTTCGAGCCGAAGGCCCGCTACTGGCAGAAGGGGGAGGTCGCCGACGACGGCGTGCCCACCCCGCTGCATCAGAGTCGCGTCGTGCGCACGGGAACGCAGGTGACGCTCGTCGGTCACGGCGCGATGGTCGCCCAGCTGCTGCAGGCGGCCGAGGTGGCCGCATCCGAGGGCACGAGCGTCGAGGTCGTCGACCTGCGCTCGCTCGCGCCCATCGACTACGCCCCGATCGTCGAGTCGGTGCAGAAGACCGGCCGGCTCGTCGTGGCGCAGGAGGCTCCGGGCAACGTCTCGGTCGGCTCCGAGGTCGCTGCGACCGTCGCCGAGCGGGCGTTCTACTCGCTCGAGGCGCCCGTGCTGCGGGTCTCGGGGTTCGACACCCCGTTCCCGCCCGCCAAACTGGAGGGCGTCTACCTTCCGGATGTGGACCGCATCCTGGAGGCCGTCGATCGCGCCCTCGCCTACTGACCAGCACGCTGCTCGACACCCCCGTTCGACACACACGCTCATCGACACACACCGAGGAGGCCCCGTGGCCCACGCAGAGTTCCCGCTGCCGGACGTCGGCGAAGGCCTCACCGAGGCGGAGATCGTCGCCTGGAAGGTCAAGCCCGGCGACCAGGTGAGCGTCAACCAGGTGCTCGTCGAGATCGAGACCGCCAAGTCGCTCGTCGAGCTGCCGAGCCCGTTCGCCGGCACCGTCACCGAGCTGCTCGCCGAGGAGGGGGCGACCGTCGAGGTGGGCGCGCCCATCATCCGCGTCGACTCCGCGGGCGGCACGATCGAACTGCAGGCGCCGGCCAACGACTCCGAGAGCCTCGGCACCGTCTCCGACCCGGCGGTGTTGGCGGCGCGCGCCGAGGCCGAGGATGCCGGGTCCGGCTCGGTGCTCGTCGGCTACGGCTCCAAGGGCGCGCACGCCGCCACCCGCCGCCGCCGTCCCGGAGCGGCCGTGCGGATCGCCGACTCTGCCGGGGCGACGACGCCGCCTCCCGCCCGTGTCGTGCCGCGCCGGCCCGGTGCGCAGGTGATCGCCAAGCCGCCGATCCGCAAGCTCGCGAAGGACCTCGACGTCGACCTCGCCGAGGTGACGGCCACGGGGCCCGGCGGCGAGGTGCTGCGCGAGGACGTCATCCGCCAGGCGCAGCAGGCGAGCGTGTTCCGCAACATCCAGACGCCCGCCTGGCCCGCGGAGCGCGAGGAGCGCATCCCGGTGAAGGGCGTTCGCAAGGCGACCGCGCAGGCGATGGTGGCATCCGCGTTCACCGCGCCGCACGTATCGGTGTTCACCGACGTGAACGCGACGCGCACCATGGAGTTCGTCAAGCGGTTGAAGGCCTCGCCCGACTTCGCCGGTGTGCGGGTGAGCCCGCTGCTCGTCATGGCGAAGGCGGTGATCTGGGCGGTGCGGCGCAACCCCACGGTCAACTCAACATGGACCGACGACGAGATCATCGTGCGGCACTACGTCAACCTCGGCATCGCCGCAGCGACCCCGCGGGGCCTCATCGTGCCCAACGTGAAGGACGCGCAGGACCTGTCGCTGCTCGAGCTCGCTCAGTCGCTCGAGCAGCTGACTCTCGTGGCGCGGGAGGGCAAGACCCAGCCCGCCGACATGTCGAACGGCACGATCACCATCACCAACCTGGGATCGTTCGGCATGGACACGGGCACGCCGATCCTCAACCCGGGAGAGGTCGCGATCGTCGCGCTCGGCACGATCAAGCAGAAGCCGTGGGTGATCGACGGCGAGGTGCGCCCGGCCTACGTCACGACGGTGGGTGCGTCGTTCGATCACCGGGTGGTCGACGGGGATGTGGCATCGCGCTTCACCGCGGATGTCGCGTCGGTGCTCGAAGAGCCGGCGCTGCTGCTCGACTGAATCCGCACTCACACTGAGAACGGTTCTCAGCTAGCATGGGCCGGTGACCCAGCCCGTGTTGAGCGTGCGCGATGCGCAGCTGACGCTCGGCGCGCGCACCCTATGGTCGGCGCTCGATCTGGATGTGGCGCCCGGCGAGTTCGTCGCCGTGCTGGGTGCCAACGGCTCCGGCAAGACGAGCCTGCTGAAGGCGATCCTCGGCCAGCATCCGCTCGCGCGCGGCGAGATCCGTCTCGACGGCGAGCCCGTGCGGCGCGGCGACCGCCGCATCGGCTACATCCCGCAGCAGCGGGGGCAGGATCCGGCCCTGCGCATCCGGGGCCGTGATCTCGTGCGGCTCGGCGTCGACGGCGAACGCTGGGGCACCGGATGGCCGAGCCGGGCCCGGAGGGAACACGTCGACGAGCTGCTCGCGGCCGTCGGAGCGAGCCACTACGCGAGAGTGCCGGTGTCGCTGCTCTCCGGCGGCGAGCAGCAGCGGCTGCGTGTGGGCCAGGCGCTCGCGGGCGACCCTCGGCTCATGCTGTGCGACGAGCCCCTCGGCTCGCTCGACCTGCGCGCCCAGCGCCTCGTGAGCGAGCTCATCGATCGGCACCGCCGCGAACGCGGGTTCGGCGTGCTCTTCGTGACCCACGACGTGAACCCGCTGCTCGGCATAGTCGACCGCGTGCTCTACCTCGCCGGCGGGCGATTCCGCATCGGGGCGCCGGATGAGGTGCTCACCTCCGCGGTGCTCTCGGAGCTCTACCAGGCCGAGATCGATGTCATCCGCGCCCATGGTCGCGTGATCATCGTCGGCACCCCCGACAGCGCGCATCACGAACACGAGCACGCCTCCGAGCTGGATGGAGGTGTCGCATGAGCGACTGGTGGTCGGCGCTCTTCGACTTCCGCGACTACGGCGCCCTGCTGGCCCTGCTGCACAACTCGGTGCTCGCGGGCGCCGTGCTCGGCATCGCGGGCGGGCTCATCGGCGTGTTCGTCATGACGCGCGATCTCGCATTCGCCGTCCACGGCGTGAGCGAACTGTCGTTCGCGGGAGCCGCGGCGGGCCTGCTGTTCGGGGTCGGGGTCGTCGAGGGCTCGATCATCGGCTCGCTCGTCGCGGCGGTCATCATCGGCGTGCTCGGGGCGCGGGCCCGCGAGCGGAACTCCATCACCGCCGTGCTCATGCCGTTCGGGCTGGGCCTCGGCATCCTGTGCCTTGCCCTCTACCCGGGCCGCGCGTCCACCAAGTTCGGGCTGCTCACGGGTCAGATCGTGGCCGTCGACGACCCACGGCTCGGCTGGCTCGCCATCGTGTGCGCGGTCGTGGTGCTGGGGCTCCTCGCGATGTGGCGGCCGTTGTCGTTCGCGAGCCTGGATGCCGAGGTCGCGGCCGCACGCGGCGTGCCGGTGCGCGGCATCTCGATCGCATTCATGCTGTTGCTCGGGCTCGCGGTCGCGGCGAGCATCCAGATCGTGGGTGCGCTGCTCGTGCTGTCGATCCTCGTGACGCCTGCCGCGGCAGCCCTCCGGATCTCGAACTCGCCGATCGTCGTGCCGCTGCTGTCGATGGCGTTCGCTCTCGTGTCGCTCGTGGGCGGCATCCTGCTGGCGCTGGGGGCGAGCGTGCCGATCAGCCCCTACGTCACGACCATCTCCTTCCTCATCTGGGTCGTCTGCGTGCTCGCGGGGCGGCGTCGGCGCGATCGCCGTACCCTAGGGGCGAGGGAGGCGGTGAGGGCGTGAAGCGCAACACCTGGCAGCGAGAGGCCGTGCGTGACGCACTCGGCCGCACCGAGGGCTTCGTCTCGGCACAGGCGCTGCACGCCTCGCTGCGCGGAACCGGCTCGGAGGTCGGGCTCGCCACCGTCTACCGGGCGCTCGCCGATCTCGCGAGCGAAGGCGAGGCCGATACGCTCGTGCAGGAGGGGGAGAGCCTCTACCGCGCCTGCACGCCCGGCTCCCACCATCACCACCTCATCTGCCGCAGCTGCGGCACCGCGGTGGAGATCTCGGCGGATCCGGTGGAGGCGTGGGCTCGTCAGGTCGCCGCCGAGCACGGCTTCACCCAGCCGAACCACGTGGTCGACGTGTTCGGGCTGTGCCCCGAGTGCACCGCTGCGGCCGCGGCGCGCTGACGCTCGGCGCGGACGCCGCAGTGCGATAACCTTCGCGGAACCACGCACGGGAGGGGGCCCATGAAAACGCACGCTCACGCGGGAGTCGCACTGGCGCTGCTGATCGCGCTGAGCGGCTGTGCGACGTCATCCCCTGGATCGGACCCCACGGCGGGCTCGAGCCGGGAGCCGACACCATCCGCGGGCTCGGACGTCTCCGCCCCCGCCGCGCCCGCGCCGTCATCGATCGTCATCGGTCCCACCATGATCCGCGTGGTCGACGAGGCCGGATCGACCGTCCTCGAGCTGGACTATCAGTCGGGCGACGCAGCGGTCTTCGAGCGCCTCGCGGATGCGCTCGGCGTCGACGTGTCGGGTGAGTTCGTGTCGACGCCGTCCCCCATGTGCGTTCTGGATACGACGAGGTACGACTTCGACGGCTTCGTCGTCGAGACACCCAACAACTTCGGTCCGGGCGCCTTCCAGATCCACGTCACGTCGCCGGCGACGAGTTCGGGCGTGTCGATCACGACCGTCGACGGTGTCGAGGTCGGTCAGACCGAGGCCGAGTTCTTCGCGGCCGCAGGGCAGACCACGCCGATGTGGACGAACGAGGGCATCACGGCGATCGGCTTCGAGCTCATCGCGGAGCAGGCCGGGTCGCAGGCTGTCTTCGAGGGCGGTGCGCTCACCGATATCTGGACGCCCCGCTACCTCGATTGGGACTGCTGAGGCTCAGCTCGCGAGCGCGCCTGCCGAACCGCAGAGCCTGGTCGGCTCACGAGTGGCGGATGCCGCATCCGTCCGGTATCTTGGGAGGGTTGCGCAGAAATGCGCTTCTTTGTGCGCCGCCGCGACTCGCAGAGTTCACGGTATCGGCGTGCCGACAAGTGACCTTGGGTGGGGCGTTCGCCCCACGGTAGCCAGATAAGGAAAGAAACCATGGCAGCTGTGTGCCAGGTGACCGGAGCCGTGCCCGGCTTCGGACACAACATCTCGCACTCGCACCGCCGGACGAAGCGCCGCTTCGATCCGAACGTGCAGAAGAAGAAGTACTACGTGCCCTCGCTCAAGCGCACCGTGACGCTCACGGTGTCGGCGAAGGGCATCAAGGTGATCGACGCGCGCGGCATCGAGTCCGTCGTCGCTGAGATCCTCGCGCGTGGGGAGAAGATCTGATGGCCAAGAAGGCTCAGGACGTCCGTCCGATCATCAAGCTCCGCTCCACCGCCGGCACCGGGTACACCTATGTGACCCGCAAGAACCGCCGCAACGACCCCGACCGCATCGTGCTGAAGAAGTACGACCCCATCGTGCGCAAGCACGTCGAGTTCCGCGAGGAGCGCTAAGACATGGCCAAGAAGAGCAAGATCGCCAAGAACGAGCAGCGGAAGGTCATCGTCGAGCGCTACGCCGCGAAGCGCCTCGAGCTGAAGAAGGCGCTCGTCAGCCCCGAGTCGACCGACGAGCAGCGTGAAGCCGCTCGCATCGGCCTGCAGAAGCTGCCCCGTGACGCGTCGCCCATCCGCGTGCGCAGCCGCGACGCCATCGACGGCCGCCCCCGCGGTGTGCTGACGAACTACGGCATCTCGCGTGTGCGTTTCCGCGACATGGCGCACCGGGGAGAGCTTCCCGGCGTCACCAAGTCCAGCTGGTAAGACCGCACCGTATTCACGTCCGAAGGGGCGTCGGCATCGCGCCGGCGCCCCTTCGTCGTGCCGGCGGCGATCGCAACCCTCAACCAACACCTGAGGTCGACCTGCGCGAAAAGCCCCGAAAAGCCCGGGAATGTCGGGGATCGCTGGTAGTTTCGAGCACGGTTCAGGGGTCGACAGCCTCCGGGCCGACCCCGCGCCCTTCCCACCGGGGAGGTCGCATCGAGAACACGAAAACCGTCCGAGGAGGACACATGGCTGACACCCTCAACAAGAGCGACCTCGTCGCCGCGATCGCCGCCGAGACCGGCGAGAGCCAGGCGGCGGTCGGCAAGGTCGTCGACGCGTTCTTCTCCGTCGTCGCCGCGCAGGTCGGCGGCGGCAAGAAGGTCAGCATCCCCGGCTGGCTGTCGTTCGAGAAGACCCACCGTGCCGCCCGTGCGGGCCGCAACCCCGCGACGGGCGAGACCATTCAGATCGCCGCGTCGAACGGCGTGAGCGTCAAGGCGGGCTCGAAGCTCAAGGCTGCCGTCAAGTAAGTCGCATCCCGACTCCGCAGGGGCACCGGCCATCGATGGTCGGTGCCCCTGCTGCGTCTGGGGCCTGCTGCGTCCGGCCTCTGCTGCGTCTGGCCCCTGTCGGTGCGGCATCGCGCGCGCACGTAGGCTGGATGGGTGCGGCGCCTCGCGTGGGTCACCGGACCCGCCCTTCTTCTTCTCGCCGCCCTCGCGGCGGTGCTCGTCGCGCTCGCCATCGGCGGGGGTGCCGCTCCGCTGCCCCTTGTCGACCCCGGTGCCGTGGTGCGCTACGGCATTCCGATCGCCTCGGTGCTCGTCGACCTCGGAGCCGCCGCGACCATCGGGGCCCTCGTGCTCGCCGTGTTCGCGCTCACCCCCGGTGAGAAGGCCTACGACCGCGCCGTCGACGTGGCCGCAGCCGGCGCCGCGGTCTGGACCGTCGCATCCGGGGCCATGGCGTTCCTGCTGTTCCAGAGCCTGCACATCTCGGCGCCGACCCTCGACGACGCCTATGGGCAGCAGTTCGGCACCTTCCTCACCTCGGTTCCCGCGGGTCGGGCCTGGCTCGCCGTGACCCTCATCGCCGCCGCCGCCACGGCGGTGTGCTTCGCCGTGCGCAACCCGACGATGCTCGCGATCACGGCGGGCGGCTCGATGCTCGCCCTGCTGCTCATCGCCCAGCAGGGCCACGCCGGGGCCACAGCCGACCACAACGTGGCCGTGAGCGCCCTGTGGCTGCACATGATGTTCGCCGGTCTCTGGGTGGGCGGTCTGCTGGCGATCGTGCTCGTGCGGCGCCTGGTCGACGGCGAACGCATGCGCGTCGTGCTGACGCGCTACTCGAGCATCGCCCTCGTGTGCTTCGTGGTCGTCGCGGTCTCCGGCTACGTCTCGGCCGCGATCCGCATCGGCGAGCTGCCCCAGCTGCTGACCCCCTACGGCCTCATCGTGCTCGGCAAGGTCGCCGCGCTGCTGGTGTTGGGCGCCTTCGGTGCCGTGCAGCGACGTTGGGTGATCGGGCGGATGCGCGAGGGCGCGTCGCGCTGGTGGTTCCGGATGCTCGTGCTCGGCGAGGTCGCGTTCATGGGCGTCGCGTCGGGGCTCGCCGCCGGACTCGCGCGCACCGCGCCACCCGTGGAGGAGATCCCGGCCACCGAGCTCGCGAACCCGACACCGGCCGAGTACCTCACCGGCCGGCCGTTGCCGCCCGAGCTCACCCCCATCCGCTATCTGACCGAGTGGCAGCTCGAACTGCTGTGGGTGCTCGTCGCCGCCTTCGCCGCGTTCTTCTACCTCGCGGGCGTGTGGCGTCTGCACCGCCGGGGCGACCGCTGGCCCGTGTACCGCACGCTGCTCTGGCTCGCCGGGCTGTCGGCGCTCGTGTGGGTCACGAACGGGGCGCCTGCCGTGTACGAGCAGTACCTCTTCTCGATGCACATGCTCGGGCACATGGTGCTCACCATGGCGATCCCCATCCTGCTCGTGCTCGCCGCGCCGGTCACGCTCGCGGCGCGCGCCATCCGGAAGCGCGACGACGGCAGCCGGGGAGGGCGGGAGTGGATCCTCTGGGCCGTGCAGTCGCCGGTCGCCGCCGTGCTCACCAACCCGATCGTCGCCGCGGCGCTGTTCGCGGTATCGCTCTGGGTCTTCTACTACACCCCCATCCTGCGGTGGGCGGTCACCGACCACGTGGGGCACCTGTGGATGGTGGCGCACTTCCTCCTCACCGGGTACCTGTTCGTGCTCGTCCTGGTCGGCGCGGACCCGGTGCGCAAGCGGCCGCCGTATGCGCTGCGCCTGCTGCTGCTGCTCGCGACGATGGCGTTCCATGCGTTCTTCGGACTTGCCATCATGTCCGACCGCGGGCTCATGCTCGCCGACTGGTTCGGTGCGATGGGCCGCACCTGGGGCTTGCCGCCGCTCGAGGACCAGGCGTGGGGCGGCGGGATCGCATGGTCGGTCGGCGAGATCCCCACGGTGGCGCTCGCGGTGGTGGTGTCGGTGCTCTGGGCCCGCAGTGACGATCGCGAGGCCAAGCGCCGGGATCGCGCGGCCGACCGCGACGGCGAGGCGGAGCTCGCGGCGTACAACGCGATGCTCGCGCAGCGTGCCGACGTTCAGTCGCCGGAATCGACGGCGGGCGCGAGCACGACCGTGGAGCCGTCGAAGCCGACGCGGTAGGCAGCCGAGAAGGGCACGTCACGCTCGAGCGTCGACACCGAGCCGTCGAACAGCGACTGCACATCGACGCGCAGGTGGGCCACGGCATCCGGCCCGATCAGCGCCCAGGTGCCGAGGTGCTCATCGGGGGCGAGGCGGGCCTGCGGCATGCGGCTGATCGTCCATTCCGGGTCGGATGCCACCCGGTTCTCGATCGCCGAGCCGAACGGGCACCCGGTGGGGAAGAGCACGGGCTGCCGGGCGCAGGCGTCGAGGGCCGACGCCATCGCCTCCTGTGCGGCATCGAGGAAGGTCGCACTCGGCACGATGTCGACCTCGACGGAGGCCTCCCCGCCGAGCGCGGCGACGGTCACCTCGTCGGCGTTCAGGAACGTCGAGCGGTGCGAGAAGCGGTAGACGCCGGGAGTGAGGGCCGCGAAGATCGTGGGGCCGCCATCCGCGACCTCGAGCGGGAGGCGACCCACGGTGAACCGCTCGTCGCCTGTCGTCGTCACGCTGAGCGCCGTGATGGGCGAGCGGGCGAAGCCCCACTCGGGGAACAGGCCGAACCGGGTGCCGACGCGCTCGACGAGCAGCGTCGCGCGGCCCTGCATGCCCCGCGCGTGGAACGACACGGTGACGCGGTGCACCCCGTCGGTCTCGGTGTCGCCGACGAGCTGCCAGCGGAAGGTGTCGAGCGCGAGCGGGTCCAGCATCCGTCGATCGAGCCCCTCGGCGTCGACGCCGGGCAGCGCGAGCACCTCGTCGACCCGGCCGTCGGCGAGTGTTGTGAGGTAGTCGCGGGCGAAACCGGATGCGGAGAACACGGTGGCGTTCGCGATCGCGACGCCCGCCACGATCGAGCAGGCGAGCACGACGGCCGCCCCTACCCAGCCCAGCACGATCCGCACGCTGCACATTCTGCCGTGTGCGTCTGAAGGAGGGGCGCGCCTCGGTTAGCCTGCTGGGATGCCGCGCTCTGATCTCGCCCCCGAGCAGCGCGCGATCTTCGAGGCGATCGAGACCACGCGCGAGCACATCTTCGTCACCGGTCGCGCGGGCACGGGCAAGTCGACCCTGCTGGAGTACCTGGCCTGGAACACCTCGAAGCAGCTCGTCGTCTGCGCGCCGACGGGTGTCGCGGCGCTCAACGTGGGCGGGCAGACGATCCACTCGCTGTTCCGGCTGCCCATCGGGGTCATCGCCGATCACGAGATCGAGCAGTCGGCCGAGCTGAAGAAGCTGCTCAACGCGATCGAGACGCTCGTGGTCGACGAGGTGTCGATGGTGAACGCCGATCTGCTCGACGCCATGGACCGCAGTCTCCGGCAGGCGCGGCAGAAGCCGCATGAAGCGTTCGGCGGCGTTCAGCTCGTGCTGTTCGGCGATCCGTTCCAACTCGCCCCGGTGCCGGGCGACGGCGACGAGCGGGCCTACTTCGCCGACCGCTACCGCTCGATGTGGTTCTTCGACGCACGCGTGTGGGACGAGGCCGACCTCACGATCTACGAACTCGGCACCATCCACCGCCAGCACGAGCTCGAGTTCAAGCAGCTGCTCAACGCCGTGCGGCACGGGCAGGTGACGGCCGAGATGGCCGGGCGTCTCAATTCGGTCGGGGCGCGCCCGGCGCCGGATGACGGCACCATCACGCTCGCGACCACCAACGCCACCGTGACGCGCATCAACCAGTCGGCCCTCGGCCGGCTGCCCGGGCGCGTGCTGTCGGCGGTCGCCGACGTGAACGGCGACTTCGGCGGTCGCGCGTATCCGGCCGACGAGAAGCTCGAGCTGAAGGTGGGGGCGCAGGTCATGTTCCTGCGCAACGACGCGGGGGGAGAGGGCCGCTGGGTCAACGGCACGATCGGCGAGGTCGTGCGCATCTCCGACAATGTGACTGTCGAGATCGACGGCGAGCGGCACGAGGTGGCCCCCGCCACCTGGGAGCGCTACAAGTACAGCTACTCACCGGTGACGAAACAGCTCACCAAGGATGTCGTGGCCGAGTTCACGCAGTTCCCCCTGCGGCTCGCGTGGGCCGTGACGATCCACAAGTCGCAGGGCAAGAGCTACGACTCCGCGATCGTCGACCTCGGGCAGCGCAGCTTCGCACCCGGCCAGACGTACGTCGCGCTCAGCCGCCTGACGGCGCTCGACGGCCTGTACCTCTCGCGTCCGCTGCGCCCGAGCGACATCATCGTCGACGACAACGTGCGCCGGTTCATGGAGCGCGCGAAGCCGATCCCGGGCATCCGGGCCTAGGGCGCCGGGTCGCCGCCGCGCAGCGGCCTCGGCATCCTGCCTCGGCATCCGGCGTGCGCGCCCTGTTCTCGCAACTCAGGAGAAAGCAGCGAAAGCGGGTGGCTCCGACGCGTGAGTCGCGGTTCGTCCTGAGTTGCGAAAGCCGGCGGCGACGCAACTCAGGATGCGTGTCGGCGGGGAGCGCGCGGAGGCTGCCGGCGGCGGGATCCTCCTGAGTTGCGGAGGTCGACCGTGTGCAGTCGGCCGGAGGGTGCGGATTCCGAGACGGGTGAGGCGGCGATCGGCTTCGACGCGGCCGCGGCGGAAGCTGCTCGGCGAGCGGATGCCGCTACGCGGCGGCCTTCGCGCGCGCGAGGTCGTCGAAGAGCTCGGTGTTGAAGCGATAGGCCAGCAGCACCTCGTCGATCACCCGCTCGCGCTCGGCGGCATCCCAGTCGACGCGGTCGAGCTCGTCGCGGTAGGTCTGCTTGAACTCCTGCGGATCGGCGATCTCGTCGAAGAGGTAGAAGCCGACACCGTTGCTCTCGAAGCCGAAGCGGCGCTGCATGACGCGGCTGATGAACTGGCCGCCCGAGAGGTCGCCGAGGTAGCGCGTGTAGTGGTGCGCGACGAAGCCGCCCGACCAGCGCTCGGCCGCGACGCGGCGGATGCGGTCGACATAGGCGATGGTCGTCGGCAGCGGCGTGAGCGAAGCGCGCCAGTCGGCGCCGAGCAGGTACTCGAGGTCTGCTTCGAGCGCGGGCAGCCGCGTGAGGCGCGGCGTCGCGAACTGCGCAACCACGACATCCGCGGCGAATACCGCCTCGGCGCTCTCGAGCGCCTCGTAGATGAAGTAGTGCTGAGCGACGAGGGCGATGTAGTCCTCGCGGGTGCCGGCCCCCTTCATGAGGTCGGTCATGAAGCCCGCGCCCTCGCTGTCGGAGTGCCCCGACCAGGTGCGCTCACGAAGAGCCTGTGAGAAGGGCGTGACAGACACGGGGCTCCTTTGGTTAGGTTGCCCTTAGCTTATGGGTGCCTGAAGGTGGCCGCTAGCCCTGGCGCGCATCCGATGTCCGGCGGGCGGCCCCGAGCCCGGTGGCCAGCAGGCCCGAGGATGCCGCGAAATGCAGCGCATTGTCGGCGCCGTTCAGTCCGAACACGTTGGCGGGCGTGCCCACGGCGAAGAGCCCGAACATGCCCAGCGCGAGCAGGAGCGAGCCGACCGCGACGTTGACCGGGCGGGCGAGTCGCTCCCCGCCGGCGCCGGCGGTGGCGAGCAGCAGAGCGAGCACGAGCTGCAGCACGGCGAGCGGCACGCTCGTGCCGAACACGCCCGCGATGAGCGGCCCGAGCGTCGGGTCGGCGGGTGAGAGCGCCGCCACGAGACCCCAACCGCCCACGATGGCGAACAGGGCGGCTCCGGCGATCGCGGCGATCCGGTTCGGGGTCATCGGCTGATCAGTCGTGCGGCCGCGGCTCGACGCCGAGCTGCCCGCAGGCCGCGTCGTAGAGCGCGACGATCTCGCGGCGCAGCTGGGGGCGCTCGCTGAGCTCCTGCGACCACGGCAGGTGCAGCTCGGCCTCCTCACCGGCGACCGAGTAGCGCCAGGTGCCACCGCGGTGGTCCAGGTCGATCATGCGGGCGGACTCCGGATCGCGTCCCGCGAAGGCGCGCACGATGAGCAGGTTGTCGTCGGTGTGGTCGTCGTTCATGTGATGCAGCACGGCCTCGACGACCTCAGGGGCGAAAACGGTCACGGGTTCACGCTAATCCACCATTTCTGGCACGCGTCTGTTGAGATGGTCGCGTGGACGAAAACGGCGAACCACGCCGGAACGGCACGAGCAGGCGGGACTTCCTGCGCGCAGGCGGAGCAGCGGCCGCCGGGGTCGTCGCGGGTGGGGTCGTCGGCGGCGTGATCGGCGGCGCTATCGGCCACGGAGCCGGCGTGCGCGATGCGAGACCCGTTCCCGATCCGCAGACCGAGCCCGGCTTCGCGCACCTCGTCGTGCTGATGGGCGAGAACCGTTCCTTCGACAACCTGCTCGGTTACCTCTACGACAGCTCGAACCTGCCGGAAGGCGAACGCTTCGAAGGCCTCGCGTTCGGTGACCATGCCAACATCGCACCCGACGGAACGCGCGTCGCCGCGCATCCGTACACCGGCACGACCGACGAGATCATGCGCTCACCCGAGCCAGACCCCGGCGAGCCGTACCCGCACGTCAACACGCAGCTCTTCGGGGTGGTGGAGCCGCCGTACAACGCACCGCGCGACGACCGGCATCCCACGATGGAGGGCTTCATCACCGACTACGCGATCAACTGGACCGAGGTGAAGGGGGCGACGCAACCGCCCACCACGACGGAGCTCTCGCGGATCATGGGCTCCTTCACCCCCGACATGCTGCCGGTGCTCTCGACGCTCGCGCGCGGGTTCGCCGTGTACGACCATTGGTTCGCCGCGGTGCCGAGCCAGACGTTCTGCAACCGTTCCTTCTTCCACGCATCGACCTCGCACGGCTTCGTCACCAACAAGGAAGGCGGCGGCTACGGCAAGTGGCTCGACGCGCCCGCCGTGCCGACCCTGTTCACCCGTCTGGAGGAGGCCGGAGTCGACTGGCGCGTGTACTACGACGAGCTGCAGCTCGTCTCGCTCACGGGAGTGCTGCACGCGCCCTCGCTCGAGCGCTACTGGCAGACCGGCCACTTCGCGACGATGACGCAGTTCTACGACGACGTCGAGAAGGGGCGGCTTCCCGCGTACGCGTTCATCGAGCCGCGCATGGTCTACAACCACAACGACTTCCACCCGGCCTTCGGCGAGCTGCGCGAGAGCGACGTCGACGGCACGGAGGTGATCGACTCGGCGATCTCCGACGTGCGCGCGGGGGAGCTGCTCGTGCACAACATCTACACGGCGATCCGGGCGAGCGCCTCGAGCGCCGGGTCGAATGCCCTCAACACGATGCTCCTCATCACCTTCGACGAGCACGGCGGCACCTACGACCACGTGCCCCCGCCCGACGAGCGGCCGCCGGATGACACCGCGCCGGGCGAGATGGGATTCCGGTTCGACCGTCTGGGCTGCCGCGTCCCCGCGATCGCGATCTCGGCCTGGACGGCCGAGGGCACCATCGTGCACGACCGGATGCATCACGGGGCCGTGGCCGCCACGCTCGAGCGGCTGCACGGACTCGAACCGCTCAGCAGGCGCGACGAGGAGGCGACGCCGCTGTTCAACGCGGTCAATCTCACCGAGGCCCGGCACCCGTCGACGTGGCCGACGACGACGCCGCAGTACCTGCCGCCGAACCCGGAGGCCGAGGATCCGCATCCGGGCAACGCGCACCGCGACAAGCCGCTCAGCCCACCCGCCCAGGGCCTGCTCGGGCTGTTGCTGGCCAAGTACGGGAACCCTCGACACATCGACCCGCACAGCTACGCCGACGCGTACGAGGTGCTCACGGAGTACGGCGTGGGGCTGTTCGGGGAACCCGGCGCCACCCCCTCGGCGCCGCCGACCCCGATCCCGTGACGGGGCGCCATCGGCCGGGTCGGCGGATACGGTTGAGAGCATGGCGCTGCCGACGTCCGACACTCACGTCACGTACCCCGACGGCGATCTCGTCTCGACGGGCGCGGTGCTGCACGTGCAGCCGCTCGGCGCGGGTCGGTCGGCCATCGTGCTCGACCGCACGGCGTTCCATCCGGTCGACACCGCGTGGCCCGATCAGCCGGCGGATCGCGGATCGCTGCGGTGGGCGGATGGATCGGCCACCGTCGTCGATGCGGTGACGGGCGGCATCCACGAGGGCGAGCTGCTGCTGGGTGCCGAGCTGTCGGTGCGGATGGGCACCGCGGGGTGGACCTTCGTGGTCGGGCATGTCATCGAGGGTCCCGCGCCCGCGGTGGGGGAGACGGTGGAGATCACCGTCGAGGCCGAGCATCGGCATGCGCTGAGCGCCGGGCACACGGCGTGTCACCTCGCATCCCTGGCGCTCGATGCGGCGCTCGCCGGCGCGTGGAGCAAGCCGGTGGCCACTGACGCACGGGGCAACCCGGCTTTCGACGAGCTCGCGATCCAGACCTCACGCATCGAGCCGTTCGGCTCGCTCGACGTCTACCGAGTCGGCAAGTCGCTGCGCCGCAAAGGGTTCGACCCTGCCGCGCTCGAGGACCCGGATGCCGTCGCGGCCCGCGCCGACGCCGCGCTCGCCGGCTGGGTGGCGGCGGGTGCGCGCATCCGCATCGAGCGCGACGGCGACGAGATCTCCACCCGCCGCGGCTGGGTGTGCGAACTGCCGGACGGCGTGGTGCGCATCCCCTGCGGCGGAACCCATCTCACGAGCCTCGCGGATGTGGCCGCGATCCGCGTAACGCTCGAGGTGGCCGAGGTGCCGGGCGGTCTCGAGGTGCGCATGCGCACCGTGCTCAGCGAGCGGTAACGCCCCATAGCTCGCGCACGAGTTCGATCGTCTCGGCCGGCGACTCGAGCGGGGTGAGGTGGCCGCCCCCGGCCACGCGCGAAGCGCCGTGCGGCGAGAGGGCGGCGGCTGCCGCCGCCTGCTCCGGCGTCCACAGGGGGTCGTCCTCGGTCGTCACGTGCAGCGTCGGCACCGGGATGCGCGGCAGCAGCGGGCGCAGGTCGGGGCGCCCGAGCGAGATGGAGCGGATCGCGGTGAGCAGGGCACGGCGGTCGAGGCGCCGCAGGCAGGCGTGCACGTAGTCCACGGCATCGGGATCCGCCTCGCGTGTGCGCACCGACAGCAGCGCCTCCGTCACCCCCGAGAGCACGGGGCCACGCGCGCCGATCACCCGGTAGGCGCGCACGAGCAGCCGCACCCGCGGCAGCTCGTCGGGCCCGAGCGGCTGCACCGGCGCATTGAGGGAGGCCAGAGTGCGCACGCGCGACGGCTGGGCAGCCGCGAACGCGATGCCGACGTGCCCGCCCCACGCGCATCCGAGCCAGTCGACCGGCTCCGCGATGTGGAGCGCGTCGAGCACGTGCGCGGCCGCCGCGGCGCAGTCGTCGAGCGTATAGGGGCGCGTGACGCGTGCGCTCTCGCCGTGGCCCGGCCCGGTGATGCGGATGAGGCGGCGGTCACGCGCGAGCTCGGGGGCGACCCTGCTCCACGAGTCGTCGTCGACGTAGAGGCTGTGCCAGAGCACGGCGGTCGCGGGGCCATCGCCCTCGATGCGGACCCGCAGCTCACCGAGCGCGGTCGGGATGTCCATGTTCATACCCGCACAGTAGGGGGCGCGGCGGGCGGGAGGGAATGGTCCCGAGCCGCTGACGATGGCGCGTCGACGCTGTCGAGGGGCTGACGGGAATCGAACCCGCGCTGTCTGCTTGGGAAGCAGAAGTTCTGCCATTGAACTACAGCCCCGGAAGCCGCGAACGGCTCTGAGGAGAGCCTATACGAGGCCGCCCGAGCACGAGACGCGAGAAAGATTTCACCCGTCCACCCCCTGGAACGGGGGTGCCCGAAGCGCCGGACGAGTCGCCCCGCGTCCGTAATCTCGAATGCGGCGTATGCGCAGGCGCAGTGCGACTGGAGACCTTGCTCGATCCGCCATCGACGAACAGGAGCACAGTCATGACCACCCCCACCCGTGCGGCGCGCACCTTCGCGCTCGCTGCGGCCGCAGCGCTCGTGGCGGGCGGCAGCCTTCTCGCCGCGGCACCCGCGTTCGCCGCCGACCCGGAGCCGATCGCGGTCGGAACCGTCACGATCTCGGGCACCCCGAAGGTCGGTGACGTGCTCACCGCGAACGTCGCCGATTGGCCCGTCGACGCGACCCTCAGCTACCAGTGGTTCTACAACGGCGGCGAGTACGGCGGGCCGATCGACGGCGAGACCGCCGACACCTACACCGTCGACGCCGACTACATCGGCATCTGGATCGGCGTCATGGTCACCGGCCACGTCGATGGCTACACGGATGACTACGTGTCGGTGGTGCTCGAGGGCGCCGAGAACGTCGTCTTCACCGACGAGCAGCCCACCGGCCCGGCGCCCGTCGCCGACTCCTCGGGGCTGCCCGCGTTCCTCTCGACGAACGGCTCGACGCCCGGCACGGCCCAGAGCGCCGGACTGCCGGCGGGCGGGCTCGCCTCGGGTGAGGACTACACCGCCCGTCTCGACTGGAGCTCGCCCGACTCCTTCGTCGACGTCTACATCTACTCGAGCCCCGTGACCATCGGCACATTCCCGGTCGTCGGTGGGGTGGTGCAGGTGCCGCTCGGCGCGAGCGCGCTCGCGTCGCTTGCGCCCGGATCGCACACGCTCGTCGTCATCGGCCAGAGCAGCGGCGGGGTGCAGAGCTATGCGGTCTCGCTGGGGCTCGCGGCGACCGGTTCCGACCTCGGCGCCGCGCCCTACGCGATCGCCGGCGCGTTGCTGCTCGGCGGCGTCGCACTGCTCGCGTTCCGCCGCCGGCTGACGCGCTGATCGCATCCGCTCGCAACGGGGCCCGGCCGCTCGGCCGAGCCCCGTTCGCGTTCGTGGGGCAGGGCGGCCGTCAATAGACTGTCGCCCATGCTGCTGAGCGACCGCGACATCGCCGCCGAACTCGACGCCGGGCGCATCGGGCTCGCCCCGCTGGACCGCGAGATGATCCAGCCGTCGAGCATCGACGTGCGCCTCGACCGCTACTTCCGGCTGTTCGACAACCACAAGTACCCGTTCATCGATCCCGCCGAGGATCAACCCGACCTCACCCATCTCATCGAGACCAAGCCCGGCGAGGCCTTCATCCTTCACCCGGGCGAGTTCGTGCTCGGCTCGACCTACGAACTCGTCACGCTGCCCGACGACGTGGCGGCACGGCTCGAGGGCAAGAGCTCGCTCGGCCGTCTCGGCCTGCTCACCCACTCGACCGCCGGGTTCGTCGACCCCGGATTCTCCGGTCACGTCACGCTCGAGCTCAGCAACGTCGCGACGCTGCCGATCAAGCTCTGGCCCGGCATGAAGATCGGACAGCTGTGCTTCTTCCGCACGAGTTCGCCGGTGCTCAACGCCTACGGCTCGGGCGCCTACGCCAACCGCTATCAGGGCCAGCGCGGGCCGACGGCCTCGCGCTCCTGGCAGAACTTCCACCGCACGGATGTCACCGTGACGGATGCGGGCGCGCCCGGGGCGTAAGCGCTACTTGTCGGCAGGCCACGCCGCGAGCTGCAGCGAGAACCACGGACTGAACGCGAACGGGGCGGCGGCCACGGCCATCCGCACCGACATCGGCTCACCCCACACCCACTCGAGCACCTCGGATTTCGCCGGTTTCGGGTCGCCGTCGATCACGGCGCGGAACACCGGGCAGATCTCGTTCTCGACGATGCCCTTGGCATCCGCCGCGCGGTAACGGAAATGCGGCAACACGATCTCGACATCGCGCACCGGCACCCCGAGCTCCGCCTGGGCGCGGCGCTGGATGGCATCGATCGCCGTCTCACCGGGCGCGGGGTGACCGCAGAAGCCGTTGGTCCAGACGCCGGCGAAGGTGTCCTTGTCGAGCGCGCGACGGGTCATCAACATCCGGCCGGCGGGGTTGAAGACATGGCAGGAGAAGGCGAAGTGCAGGGGGGTGTCGTAGCTGTGCACCGTGGCCTTGGGCGCGGTGCCGACGGGCTTGCCGTCGTCGTCGAGCAGCAGCACGAGCTCGGTGCCTGCAGGTGCGTTGGCGGGCGACATGGCCACAGACTAGCCGCCCCGTGGGCGGCTCAGCTCTCCCATCCGAGGTTGCGCGCCATGCGCTCGAGCAGCGCGATCATCGTCTGCTCCTCCTCGGGTGAGATGTCGGTGAGCACGCGGGTGCGCAGCTCGGCCACCGCGTCGAGGATGTGGTCGTGCGCCGTGCGCCCCCGCTCGGTGAGACGGTACGCGTCGTCTGCCTCGACCCATCCGCTCTCCACGAGTTCGCCGAGCTGTTCGGCTGCGGTCGCGTCGTCGTCGTAGGCCGGAAGATCGGCGAGCGCCACATCGAGCTGGTCGGCGGTGGCCGGGCTCTCGCCCAGCGCCGTGAGGATGCGCCACTGCATCCGGGTGATTCCGTGCTCTTCGAGCGCCCCGGCGAAGCCGCGTTCCACGAGGCGGTCGACGAGTGCGAGCCAGTAGGCGAGAGTCCGCGTCGACATGTGCCCACGCTAGCCGCCGCGGGCGCCGCCGTCACGCGTCACTCGCTTCCCGTCCATGTTGAAAATGCAGGAGAACTCGGGCGTGTCGTGGGTGGCCGGCCTGGAAGCACGGGGGTCGGCGTCGGCGACTCCTGCATTTTCGACATCGGGGGCGGCGGATGCCGGGTGGGGCGGGCGGATGCCGGATGCGGCGGGCGGATGCGGCGGGTGGGGGCGGGGGCGGGCGGCCGCACCCCGCGGCTCAGGCGGCGCGCACGTGCTTGGGCATCCGCACGAAGAGCATGAGCACGAGACCCGCGGCGAGGGTGAGCACGATGCCGAGCACGCCGAAGACCGTCGCCTGGAACAGCACGATGAACAGCGTCCACAGCGACGACGAGATCGGACTCGCGATGCGTCCGGTCGTCGCGTACAGGCCGAAGACCTGGCCCTCCTGGCCGGCGGGCGTGACGCGGGCGAGGAGCGAGCGGCTGGATGCCTGGGCGGGCCCGACGAAGATGCACAGCGCGAGGCCGAAGATCCAGAACACGATCTTGCCGGCGTCGTGCAGCAGGAACACCGCGGTGCCCGACACGACGAGGCCGACGAGGGCGGTGAGGATCACGGCTCGGGCGCCGAACACATCGTCGAAACGCCCCGCGATGATCGTGCTGACACCGGCGACGAGGTTCGCGGCGATGCCGAAGGCCACCACCTCGAGGAACTCGAATCCGAACGACACGGAGGCGATGACCGCACCGAAGGTGAACACCGCGCCCAGCCCGTCGCGGTAGACGGCGCTCGCGAGCAGGAACCAGAAGGTGGGGCGCGAGCGGCGGAACAGCGCGACGATGTCGCGCACGAGCACCACATAGCTCGCGAAGAAGTTGACGCGCGGGGTGGCAGTCGGGTTCGGAAGCTCGGGCACATTGAGCACGAAGGGGATGACGAACACGGTCGTCCAGATGGCGCAGCCCAGCGCGACGAGCCGGAACGGCAGGCCGTTCTCCTCGGGCAATCCGAACCAGTTGGAGGCGTACGCGACCACGACGATCACGAGCGCGACGATGCCGCCGATGTAGCCGAGGCCCCAGCCGAGCCCGCTCACGCGGCCCACGGTCCGGGGAGTGGCGACCTGCACGAGCATCGCGTTGTAGTTGACCCCCGCGAGTTCGCTGAACACCGTGCCGATCGCGATGAGCGTCACGCCCAGCACGAAGAACTGCGGGGCACCCTGCACGAAGAACAGCGACGCCATCGTGACGATGAGCACCCCTGTATAGACGAGCAGCCAGAACTTGCGGCGACCGCTCGCGTCGGCTCGTTGCGCGAGCACGGGCGCGATGGCGGCGATGATGAGACCCGCGATGGTCGTGGCGAGGCCGAGACCGCTCGCGAGCTCGGCGAGCCCCGCGTCCTTGACGGGGTCGCCCTTGGGCAACGCGGCGAGATCGGGCGTCAGGAAGACGTCCGTCGTGAGGTAGAGCGCCGTGAAGACGAAGGTCAGGATGACGGAGTTGAACGGTTGCGTGGCCCAGTCCCAGAGAGCCCACGACACGACCTGCTTGCGGGGGATGACGCGCCCCTCCTGCAGGTCGAGCCCCATGGCGGCGATCGCCCCGGTGTCGGCCACCGCCGGTGGGGTGGGAGGGGTGGATCCGGATGCGGGGGCCGCGGCGCCGTCGCCGGTCGGGTCGGTCATGCGGCAACCGTACTGTGACCCGGTGAACGGCGGGTAGCGCGACCCGCGCGTGCCTTCCCGGTCGAGGTTGAGTCGCTCTGACTCAACCTTCTTGACAACCCCCCGAGCGGGGTGCAAACTTGATACGGCGCGGCTCAAGTCCGCGCATCATGACAGTTTTCAAGGAGCACACACACATGGCACGAGCAGTCGGAATCGACCTCGGCACGACCAACTCCGTCGTCTCGGTTCTCGAGGGCGGAGAGCCCACCGTCATCGCCAACGCCGAGGGCTTCCGCACGACCCCCTCGATCGTCGCCTTCACGAAGGACGGCGAGGTGCTCGTCGGCGAGACCGCGAAGCGCCAGGCTGTTACGAACGTCGACCGCACCATCGCATCCGTCAAGCGCCAGATGGGCACCGACTGGAAGCAGGAGATCGACGGCAAGAAGTACACCGCCCAGGAGATCTCCGCGCGCATCCTGCAGAAGCTGAAGCGCGACGCCGAGCAGTACCTCGGCGAGGACGTCACCGACGCGGTCATCACCGTTCCCGCCTACTTCAACGACGCCGAGCGCCAGGCCACCAAGGAGGCCGGCGAGATCGCGGGCCTCAACGTGCTGCGCATCATCAACGAGCCCACCGCGGCCGCGCTGGCATACGGCCTCGACAAGGGCAAGGAGGACGAGCTGATCCTCGTCTTCGACCTCGGTGGCGGCACGTTCGACGTCTCGCTGCTCGAGGTGGGCAAGGACGACGGCTTCTCCACCATCCAGGTGAAGGCGACCGCCGGCGACAACCGCCTCGGCGGTGACGACTGGGACCAGCGCATCGTCGAGTGGCTCATCACGCGCTTCAAGGACTCGACCGGTGTCGACGTCTCGAAGGACAAGATCGCCCTCCAGCGCCTGAAGGAGGCGGCGGAGCAGGCCAAGAAGGAGCTGTCGTCGAGCATGTCGACCAGCATCCAGCTGCCCTACCTGTCGCTCACCGAGAACGGCCCGGCCAACCTGGACGAGACGCTCACCCGCGCCCAGTTCGAGCAGATGACCAGCGACCTCCTCGACCGCACCAAGAAGCCGTTCCAGGACGTCATCCGCGAGGCGGGCATCAAGGTGTCCGACATCGCGCACGTCGTGCTC
>JBQCHI010000008.1:0-8915 GCA_051954835.1 Protaetiibacter sp.
GTCTTGTTGTAGATGAGCGAGAGGTTGTCGACGAGCGCCGGGAAGCCGATGATCTTCTCGCCGGTGGGCTGCACCGTCGCGCGGGCGGCCTCCGAGAACTCGTCCCAGCCGAACGACGGGTCGTCGACCTGGTCGCGCAGGTCGAGCGTGCGGCCCGACGACTCGAGCTCGCTGGCCCACGAGCCGAAGGAGTACGAGATGTTCGGGTAGGTGTCGCTCGCGAAGCCGGCCGACAGCTTCTGCAGCAGCTCCTCGGTCGAGGAGGCGCCGGATGAGATGTCGACCGTGACGTTCGGGTGCAGCTTCTCGAACTCGGCCGCGAGGCCTTCGAGGATGCTCTCGGCCTCGTCGCTCTGACCGGTCCACCACGTGATGGTGACGTCGGCGTCGGTGTCGAGTTCGGTCGCGCCACCGCTGGTGCAGCCGGTGAGGGCTGCGGCGGCCATGGTGGTCGCGGCGGCGAGGGCGATCAAGGGGATGCGTCGTTGCATTGCTGTGTCCTCTCGTGCGGGTGGCTCAATGGTGAACGACGGAATGATCGTTTGCCAAGCAAACTGCTCAATTCGCTCATTACGGATGTGCACTTGCGTTGCGTACGCGCATTCTCGCCATAACCTGAGCGCACCCCGTCGGATGAGCACAGGAGCCGCCCGTGACCGAGAACGCCACCCCGCCCCTCTCCTGGGAGCAGTTGCGCCGCCTGCCGGTGCCCGACTGGCATCCCGTCTCGCAGCTGCGGCTGCCGGCCACCGAGGTCGAGCGGGCCGCGTTCCCGGCGATCGACGTGCACAACCACCTCGGCCGCTGGCTGAGCGACGGCGAGTGGATGATCGAGGATCCGGATGCGCTCATCGCGATCATGGACGCGTGCGGCGTCGAGACGATCGTCAACCTCGACGGCATGTGGGGCGATGAGGTCACCGCGAACGTCGAGCGCTACGACCGCGCGTACCCCGGACGCTTTCTGACCTTCTGCCAGCTCGACTGGGCGGAGCTCGCATCCGACGACGGCGTGGAGCGGCTGCGTGCCTCGCTCGACGACAGCGCCGCGCGGGGCGCACGGGGCGTGAAGGTGTGGAAGAACCTGGGCCTCACCATCCGCGACTCGGACGGCACGCTCATCCTGCCCGACGACCCGCGCGTGATCGCGGTGCTGCAGCACGCGGGCGCGCTCGGGCTGCCGGTGCTCATCCACACGGCCGATCCGAAGGCCTTCTTCGAGCCGCTCGACGCGCACAACGAGCGCATCGACGAGCTCATGCAGATGAAGGAGTGGTGGTTCGGCGACCGCTCGGTGCATCCGAGCTTCGACCGCCTCATGCTCGCCCATCGGCGGCTCGTGGAGGCGTGCCCGGGCACCCGGTTCATCGGGGCGCACGTCGGGGGCGCGGCCGAAGACCTCGACCTCGTCGAGGCGCTGCTGGATGACTGCCCCAACTACACGGTCGACATCGGCGGACGGATGGCCGAGATCGGCCGCCAGCCGCGGCGCTTCACCCAGCTGCTCGAGCGTCACCCCGACCGCGTGCTGTTCGGCACCGACATCTACCCGGCATCCGCGGAGCAGTTCCGCCTGCACTTCCGCTTCCTCGAGACCCATGACGAGGCGTTCGCGTACGCGCCGGGGGAGCCCGTGCCGCCGCAGGGCCGCTGGACGGTCTCGGCCCTCGGCCTGCCCGCCGACATCCTGGAGCAGGTGTACCGCACCAACGCGCTGCGGGTGCTGGGGGGAGCCTAGGGGTCGTCGCAACTCAGGAGCACCCGGCGGTCTGCGCCTCGCCGGTCCCGCGACTCAACGATGTTCCTGAGTTACGTCACGCCCTCGTTTCGCAACTCAGGAAGAAGGCGCCACTGCGGCATCCAGACCACCCATGCGGGCGGATGTTCCTGAGTTGCGAAACCGGGAGGGGACTCGCGGTGCCGCACCCGAGCGAGGCGCTGCAGCCTGTGACCCCCGGGACCGGGATCTCCTGCATTTCTCACGGGGCGAGCAGCAACCCCGCGAAGTGCGCCACGACCGCCGCCATCGCGTCACGAGCGTGCGCGGTGTACGGGCGCGGGTCGACGGCATCCTGATGCTCCGCGAGCGTCTGGCGCACAGCCGCGGTGCCTGCGATGTTCAGCGCCGTGCCCACGTTGACCTTGCGGATGCCGGCCGCCACCGCGGCCCGGATCACGTCATCCGCGACCCCCGACGACCCGTGCAGCACGAGCGGCACCGGCACCGCCGCTGCGATCCGCGCGACGAGCTCGGTGTCGACGCCCGCCGTGCGCTCGCGCATGGCATGCGAGCTGCCGACCGCGACCGCGAGCCCGTCGACCCCGGTCGCCCGTACGAAGGCCGCTGCCTCGTCGGGGTCGGTGCGCACGCCAGGCGCGTGGGCGCCGTCCTTGCCGCCGATCTCGCCGAGCTCCGCCTCGACCCAGAGGCCGGCGACGTGCGCGCGGTGGCCGGCATCCGCGGTCGCTGCGACGTTCGCCGCGTAGTCGAGCTTCGACGCGTCGACCATGATCGAGCCGAGGCCCCACACCTCAGCGTTCTCGATCGCGAGCGTGACCAGCTCGGGGCTCTCGATGTGGTCGAGGTGCAGGGCGAGCGGCACGGATGCCGCCTCGGCGACCGCGCGGCACCCCGCGAGGATCGGCCGCGGGTCGCCCCCGTGGAAGCGGATCGCGTTCTCGCTCAGCTGCAGGATCGCGCCCGTGCCGGCCTCGGCCGCGCCCTGGGCGATCGCCTCGGCGTGTTCGAGGGTGATGACGTTGAAGCCCGCGACGGCCCCGCCGGACGCCACCGCGGCGTCCAGCAGCTCCCTCGTGGAGACGCGGCTCATCGGCCCTCGTCGAGCGTGCCGCCGAGCGCCACGGGCAGCAGCGCCGCATGCGCCTCGGTGAGCTCGTCGCACAGCTGCCAGATCTCGGCCGGGGTGAGCGTCGAGCTCGCGTTCGGGTCGACGAGCACGGCGCGGCGCACGAGCTCCGGGTCGCCCTCGGCGGCGGCCCGGATGGTGAGCTCGGCCACCGAGAGGTAGGTGCGATTGACGGCGGCCCCGGCCGGCCACACCTCACCCCACGCGATCGGGTGCACACCGGAGGCGTCGACCGTGGCGGGAACCTCGACCACGGCGCCCTGCTGCAGGTTGTCGATCAGCCCTGCGTTCGGCACGTTGACGTGGATCTCGCGCGGCGTGCCGGTGAGGATCGAGTGGATGATCTGCGGCGCGTACTCGGCCGCATCCCCCTCCTCGTGCAGCGGCACGTCGCCGCCGGCCGCGAGCGTCGCGCGGGCCTGGTCGAACTCGTGCACGTTCTCCTCCGAGATGCCGATGTACTGCAGCGGCTCGAGGCGGAAGCGCTCGATCTGCGCGTCATCCCGCAGGAACCAGTCGAGGTACTCGGAGGAGTGCTCGCTCGTTTCGGTGGGGTAGTAGCCGATGCGGCGGAAGATCTCGACGCGCACGCGGCGCGCGAGCTCGGGGTCGGATGCGATCTTCTCGCGCAGGCGGGGGTAGAGGTCTTCGCCGTCGCGGCTCCACTCGGTGAGCCAGGCCTGGTGGTTGACGCCCGCCGCGCGGTAGTGGGTGCCCTCGAGCGGCACGCCCACGAGCTCGCACAGGTCGTTGACGGTCCAGTAGACGCTGTGGCAGAGGCCCACGGCCTTGATCTCGGGGCCGACGTGCGACATCCACCAGATGTTCATCGCCATCGGGTTCGTGTAGTTGAGGAACCAGGCGTCGGGGCAGAGCTCGCGCATGTCGCGGGCGATGCCCGTGAGCACGGGGAAGGTGCGCAGCGCGCGGAACACGCCTCCGACGCCCGTGGTGTCGCCGATGGTCTGGCGCAGGCCCTTGCGTGCGGGCAGCTCGAGGTCGATCTTGGTGGCGGCGATGCCACCCACCTGGATCATGTTGATCACGAAGTCGGCGACGGCGAGTGCTTCCCGACGGTCGGTGGATGCGGTGACCCGCACCTCGCGCCCGAGCTGCTTCGCGACGTTGAGGGCGGTGCCGTGGGCGACCTCGAGCCGCTCGGCGTCGATGTCGTGCAGGGCGATGTCGAGCACGGGCAGGTCGGGAAAGCGCAGCAGGTCGGTGAGCAGCTGTCGGGTGAATACGACGCTGCCGGCCCCGAGGAAGACGATCGTCGGCATGTGTCGATTGTCGAGAGACTGCGCGACTCGCGCAACCAAATGAGCGGATTGACGCGCATTCGCTCATCTGTCATGCTCGCTTTCCATGGCCACCGCCTACAGCACCAGCACCGTCGCCGAACTCGGCGGCTCCCCCAAGCGCTCCCGGCGCATGGCCGACATCCTCGACGCCATCGCCGAACGCGGTGAGGTGTCGCTCGCCGAGCTCGCCGAGCTGTTCCAGAGCTCCGCGGCCACCCTGCGCCGCGACCTCACGGTGCTCGCCGACCAGGGCCTCATCGTGCGCACCCACGGCGGCGCGAAGGCCGCCGGCTCGCTCGCCGAGCTGCCGGTCGCGCTGCGCGACACGCGCTTTCAGGATGCCAAACGCCGCATCGCGCGGGCGGCCGCGATCCGCATCCCGCGGGAACGCCACGCCGTCGCGCTCTCGGGCGGCACCACGACCGCGGGCGTCGCGCGCGAGCTCGTGAACCACGCCGACCTGACGATCGTCACCAACTCGCTCTCGATCGCCTCGCTCGTGGCGTCGTACCCGCGACTCAAGGTCGTGATGACGGGCGGCATCCTGCGACCCCAGTCGCTCGAGCTCGTCGGCGTGCTCGCGGAGGGCACCTTCAGCGCCGTCAACGTGGGCACCGCGATCCTCGGGGCCGACGGGGTCTCGGCATCCGCGGGCGTCACGACCCACGACGAGACCGAGGCGCGCACCAACCACGCCATGGTGTCGAAAGCGCAGCGCACGATCGTGGTGGCCGACGGCTCGAAAATCGGCCGCGCGGCGCTCGCGAAGATGGCCGAGATCTCGGATGTCACGACCCTCATCACCGACGACTCCGCCGACCCGGAGCAGCTGCAGCGCCTGCGCGACGCGGGCGTGGAGATCGTGCTCGCCTGAACTCGGGTTGCGATGACAGGCTGGAACACTCGACGACGCCCGACCGCCGCGGCTGCGACCGGTTGAGCCTGTTTATGCGACGGGCAGCCGCTCGGCGGGTTGCAGCTCGGTGGGTTGCGGCTCGGCCTTCGCCTCGGTAGACCGGAGGGGGGAGGTGGCATGGCGACGATCTTCACGATCGGGCACTCCACCCGCGACTTCGACGAGGTGGTCGGCATGCTCGACCAGAACGGGGTGACCGAGCTCGTCGACGTACGCTCGCTCCCCGGTTCGCGCGCGTTCCCCCAGTGGGACCGCGAGACGATCGAGGTCGAGCTGCCCGAGCACATCGCCTACCGCTGGGCGAAGGACCTCGGCGGCAGGCGCCGCACCCCCGCCGGAGTGGAGAGCCCCAACGGCTGGTGGCGGGTGCGGGCCTTCCGCGACTACGCCGACTACATGGCCACCCCCGAGTTCCACGCGGGACTCGACACCCTGCTCGCCGAAGCGGCGGACGGCGTACCCGCCATCATGTGCAGCGAGGCCGTTCCGTGGCGGTGCCATCGGCGGCTCATCACGGATGCGGCACTCGTCGCCGGCGCCGAGGTCTTCCACATCATGTCGCCCACCCATGTCGAGCGCGCGGAGGTGAACCCCGCCATGGTGCTCGTCGACGGCGTGCTCACCTACCCGCCCGAGGAGGGGAGCGGCCCGTGATCGAGCCGACGGATTTCGCGTCGGTCCGGGCGGCGATCATCGAGCACCCCGACAACGCGGCCATGCGTGAGCTCGGCTACGACCCCATCTACACGGCGGGAGCCGCCGCGCGCATCGCCGTGATCGGGCAGGCGCCCGGCCGGCTCGCCCAGGCGAGCGGGGTGCCGTGGGACGACGCCAGCGGAGCGCGCCTGCGCGACTGGCTGGGCGTCACCGAGCAGCAATTCCGCGATCCCGCGCTCTTCGCGCTCGTGCCCATGGACTTCTACTACCCCGGCCGCGGCACGGGCGGCGACCTGCCCCCACGACGCGGGTTCGCGGAGCGCTGGCACCCGCCGCTCTTCCAGCTCATGCCCGACATCCGGCTGACGCTGCTCATCGGCAGCTACGCGCAGGCGTACTACCTGGGGCGTCGCAGGCAGGGCTCGCTCACCGAGACGGTGCGCGGCTATCGGGACTACCTGCCCGAGTTCCTGCCCATCGTGCACCCCTCGCCGCTCAACTTTCGCTGGCAGGCGAAGAACCCCTGGTTCGAGGCGGATGTCGTGCCCGCGTTGCGCGAGCGGGTCGCGGAGCTGCTGGCCTAACGGCCGAGGGTGCTCTCGCGCGGCTCGAGGCGGTGGGGCACCGCATGCGCAGCGGGCGCCTCACCAAGCACGGTCGCGACGGCTCGGCGGGCGATCTCGGCCTTGTCGGGGGCGACGGTCGTGAGGCGCGGGATCGCGAAGCGTCCCTCGGGGATGTCGTCGAAGCCCGCGACGGCGACGTCATCGGGGACGCGGAGGCCGGCGTCGTGCAGCGCCCGGATGACGCCGATCGCGACCTCGTCGGTGACGCAGAACACCGCATCCGCCTCCCCGGCACGAACCCGCGCGGCGACCTCGGTGCCGGCGCGGTATCCGTGCTCCCAGGTGAAGTCCGCGAGTTCGACGTCGACGAGCGGGGCGAGCCCCGCCCGCGCGAGTGCGTCGCGGGCCCCGGTGCGCCGCAACTCGTTGAAACGCGGACCGCCGCCGGGCATGCCGAGGAAGGCGACACGTCGACGACCGAGCTCGACCAGGTGCCCGGCGATCGAGGCGGCCGCCACGGCATTGTCGATCGCGATGGGCGGTACGGCTCCGTCGCCCGCGCGCCCCACGAAGTGCTCGCCGATGAGCGCAACGGGAACCCGGGCCACGATGCTCCGCAGGTCGTCGGCGGTGAGTCCGAGCGGGCTCATGATGACGCCGTCGGGTTGAAGCGCGAGGATGCGCTCGAGTTCGGCGAGTTCCCTCTCCCGGATGCCGCGCGTCTGCGCGACGACGGTTCCGAGCCCGCGCGCCGCGGCATCCTCGACGACGAGGGTGGCCAGCTCGCCGAAGTAGCCCACGCCGATCTCGGGCACGGTGAGGGCGATGACGCCGCTGCGGCCGGTGCGCAGCTGCTGGGCTGCGCGGTTCGGCACGTAGCCGAGCTCGTCGATCGCCTGCAGCACGCGTCGACGCGCGTCGGCGCTCACGTGCGGGAAGCCCGTGATGACGTGCGACACCGTGCGGCGGCCGACGCCGGCGCGCTCGGCGACGTCTTGCTGGGTGACCACGGCATCCCTTCCGGTGAAGAACCGTACTAGAGTTGCACCGGATTTTCCACGTGGAAACTCCCACCACCCGACCCGACCAGGATTGCCGCCGATGTCAACTCCGAACCCCGCCACGACAACCCCTCGCGCCGCCGCCGCGCCGCCGCGGGAGCGCCCCGGCGCCCGCATCTGGTGGACGGTCGTCGTCGTCGGCCTCGTGGGCCAGCTCGCCTGGACCGTCGAGAACATGTACCTCAACGTGTTCCTCTACGAGGAGATCACCCCCGACCCCACCGCGATCGCCACCATGGTCGCGCTCAGCGCGATCGCGGCGACCATCGCCACGATCGTCGTGGGCGCCTGGTCGGACCGCATCGGCAAGCGTCGCGTGTTCATCACGATCGGCTACCTCGCGTGGGGCGTCTGCACGGCCGGCTTCGGGCTTCTCGCCCCCGCCGAAGGCGCCGTCGCGGCGCCATATGTGATGGCGGCCATGATCGGCGTGATCGCCCTCGACTGCATCATGAGCATCTTCGGCTCCGGTGCGAACGACGCCGCCTTCAGCGCGTGGGTCACGGATGCCACCACGCCCCGCACCCGCGGGCGCGTCGACGGCGTGCTCGCGGTGATGCCGCTCATCGCCATGCTCGTCGTGTTCGGCGCCCTCGACGGTCTCACTCGCGCCGGCGAGTGGCGGCTGTTCTTCGCGATCGTCGGCGCGGTCACGAGCCTCACCGGCATCGTCGCCTGGTTCCTCGTGCGCGACGTTCCCCGGAGCAGCGATTCGGCATCCGGGGCCTCGACCCTCGCGCGCATCGCAGAGGGCTTCCGCCCCGCGACGATCCGGGCTCAGCCGGCGCTCTACCTCTCGCTCCTGCTGTGGCTCGTCGTCGGCACCTCGAGCCAGGTGTTCCTGCCGTACGTCATCATCTACCTGCAGCGCTGGCTGCAGATCGACTCCTACGCGATCGTGCTGGGGGCGTCGCTCATCGCGGCGTCGCTCATCAGCATCCTGGGCGGGCGTGTCATGGACCGCGTGGGCAAGCGCCGGATGCTGCTGCCCGCCGCGGGACTGTTCGCGCTCGGTCTCGTGCTGATGTTCGTGGCGCGCGACATGGTGTTCGTGATCGTGGCGGCATCGCTGGCCCTCGGCGGCATGATGCTGGGCGTCGCCTCGATCTCGGCGACCGTGCGCGATGAGACGCCCGAGGGGCAAGCCGGCATGGTGCAGGGGCTGCGCATGGTGATGGCGATCATGGTGCCGATGATCGTGGGGCCGTTCATCGGCGCCTGGGTGATCTCGGGCGCGGGTCAGACGTATGTCGACCTCGGCGTCGTGAAGCCCGTGCCGGGGCCGGAGATGTTCCTCGCGGCCGCGGCGGTGCTCGTGCTCGTGCCGGTCGTGGCGTTCGTGCGCGCGCGCGTCGAGCGCGGGGCGCGATGAGCGAGGTGGCCGCGCAGGTTCCGCTGCCGGAGTACCCGCGCCCGCAGCTGCGGCGCGGGCACTTCACGATCCTCAACGGCTCGTGGGACTACGCCATCACGCCGGCCGGCGCCTCGGCCGCCGCGTGGGATGGGCGCATCCTCGTGCCGTTCTCGCCGGAAGCCGCGGCATCCGG